>NZ_JH636044.1:788169-1180320 GCF_000159855.2 Bacteroides sp. 3_2_5
CCGAACCCGCAAGTTTATCCTGTACACTCAAAGAAGGAACGTCTTGAAGTTTTTCCGTTGTAATACTCGATGCTGCTCCCGTGAAAGATGACTTTTTAAAGTTACCATATCCTGTTACAACTACTTCGTCTAATACTTCAGTATCAGGCTTCAGCGTAATCTTCACAACAGGCTTAATTGCTACTTCAACAGTCTGCATACCAATATATGAAATCTGCAAAGTCTTTGCAGAACTTGGTATACCAGATAATGTAAATTTACCATCTACATCAGTAATAACACCTACAGTGGTGCCTTTAGCCAATACAGAGGCTCCAACAACTGGTTGCCCGTCTTCTTCAGAAATAACAACACCTGTTACCTTCTGAGTTTGGGCAGTTACTAGACCTATACCCATAAAAAGGCAAGTCAATAACAGCATTAATTTTCTTTTCATAAATTCTCTCTTAAAGTTTAACTTTACATTAATTGTTTCTTTACTCTAACAAAATGCAAATATATTAAGAAATATGAAACGGACAATCATTTTTATAAAAAAACCTTGCAAATATAACAAATCGTTATCTAAAAGCTCGATTTTATGTCTAATAACATAGAATTCCGCCTTAAAAAACGTAAACGGAGTTTATATTGCTAACATGTTGCAGGCACTATTCATATATATTTTTGCATATTTTTGTGTGTTTAAGCCTTAATAAGAGCTAAAATAATGCTTGTTTTTCTGTTAAGGAAGTTTTTATAAATATAAATTAGCCACTTTTTCAAAAGTCGAATTAGTTATTTCTATATAAAAAATAGCAGGTTTTAGCAGATATTAAATCTTATTCAATTCTAATATAGTACCCAAGCACGTCTTATTTGTCCATAGTATTAATTAAAAATAAAGGAAATGGATAAAATTATTTACAGTTTGGTGTATAATAGGAAAAAGAGCCTGAATAAAAAGGGTATGGCATTAGTACAGGTTGAGGCCTATTTAAACAGAAAAAAGAAATATTTCTCTACCAAAGTTTACTTGAGTCCCGATCAATGGGATTTTAAGAAGAGAATGGTTAAGAACCATCCTAATGCAGATGCTATCAATCACATGCTTTACGAGTTTATGGCAGAAATAGAGAAGAAAGAGTTGGGATTGTGGCAACAGGGGAAACAGATTTCATTGGATTCATTAAAGAATTCTATGGAAAATCAAGACGACAGTACTTCATTTATTGCATTTTTCCGCAACGAAATAGCAAAATCGTCATTGAAGGAAAGTACAAAACGCAATCATCTCTCAACATTAGAATTATTAAGGAGTTATAAGAAGGATGTGTCATTTTCTGAATTGACTTTTGAATTTATATCCTCATTTGATCACTATCTTCAGCAAAAAGGATATCATACTAACACAATTGCGAAACACATGAAACATCTAAAGCGTCATATTAATGTAGCCATAAATAAAGAATATATGGAAATACAGAAATATGCCTTTCGGAAATATAAGATCAAGAGTGTTGAGAATAATCATACTCACCTCTCTCCGGAGGAATTAGGAAAGATTGAAAGTCTGGAATTGGGGGGACGGTTCACTAAACTGGAAAAGACCAAAGATGCTTTCCTCTTTTGTTGTTATGCGGGATTACGATATTCTGACTTCACCAACTTATCCCCTGAAAACATAGTGAAAATGCATCAAGAAACTTGGCTTATTTATAAATCTGTGAAAACGAACACGGAAGTACGTCTTCCGCTTTATCTTTTATTTGAGGGGAAAGGAATAGAAGTCTTGAATAAATATCAAGATGATCTTGCCGATTTTTTTAAGCTTAGAGATAATTCAAATGTGAATAAGGAACTATTGATCATAGCAAAATTATCAGGGCTAAATAAACGTATTTCGTTCCATACCGCTCGCCATACCAATGCCACATTATTAATATACAGTGGAGTCAATATTACTACTGTACAAAAGCTATTGGGACATAAAAGTGTGAAAACAACACAGGTTTATACTAATATAATGGACATAACTATTGTAAGAGACTTAGAAAAGTCTAAAAATAATCACAAAGTATCTTATATGTAACAAAGATTTAAGCCTTACGTAAATGTATTGACTATTAACATTGTTAACACGAATCACAGTTCTCAAATATCGCTTCTAGAAAGAACTTGTTTTCTAATTGAAAATCACTAATTCTTTGCATGTAGGAAGTTAGTTTTAACTCAATGTTAAAACTAACTTCCTACATGCAAAATGTAAATGATTTAATTGGCTGTTTATTAAACACATAAGCTTATTAATCCCATTATGGAGAAATTTAGGTTTGTATTCTCTGTCTTTTATATAAATATCAAATTAGTAATTATCTTTTTTCATCTCTAAGCCATTTATGTGAGATAATAATAATAGACTGCTTTATGACTTCTTTTTCGTTTGGAACTATTAAGTATAACATTCTTTTTTCAGTCGTATACTTTTTAATCTATATTTCATTCACAATAAGCGGATTACATTTACAATAGTGGGAGATCGATATAGGGATTATTTGATTTTTATTACTAGCGCTCTTATAATATGTGATTGATATTCAGATATATAATCATTAATATTGTATTATAGGTAAAAGTTCTCGGTATTGCTATAAAACTCTTATAATAAAGAAGTTATGATATAATTGTAGTTCTGCAAAGACTTTGCAGATTTCGTACATCGGAATGCAGACTGCTGAGGTAGCAATTAGGCCTGTTGTGAAAATTATATTAAAACCAGACACTGAAGTCCTTGATGAAGTAGTAGTAACAGGATATGGTACTTTTAAAAAATCAACTTTTACGGGTGCGGCATCTACTATGGCTACAGAAAAGTTACAAGATATACCGACTATGGCCATTGAGGATAAACTTGCAGGTTCTATTCCGGGAGTACAAATCAGTTCATTTTCAGGAGCACCGGGAGCTACTACATCTGTACGTATTCGTGGAATGGGCTCCATGAATGCAGGAAATGATCCTTTATATGTGATTGATGGTACTCCAGTACAGTCAGGGAATATCAGTGCTTTTAATACTCCGAATACGGGGGAAGGATATAATAGTACCGGTACCAATGTATTGGCAACTTTAAACAGTAACGATATAGAATCGATAACAGTTATCAAAGACGCTGCTGCAGCGTCTTTATATGGTTCACGTGCTGCTAATGGCGTTATTGTGATCACCACTAAAAGGGGAGCTACAGGAAAGACTCAGTTCAACTTCCGTAGCGACTGGGGATTTTCCAATATAGCAGTTAATTACCGTCCGACCTTAAATGGAGATGATCGGCGTGAACTGATTAAGTTTGGTTTGAAAAACTATTATATGGATGAAGAAGGCATGACTGCAGCTCAGGCTGAAATTGCCTTGGAAGATGATATTGATGCTTTTGCTGCAAAACCAGTTAATGGTTGGACTAATTGGAAAGAGATCTTATTCAAGAATGGCAGTCACCAAAATTACGAAATCAGTGCCCAGGGAGGAACAGAAAAAACCAAATTCTATACATCTTTGGCTTATGCAAAGCAAGAAGGAATCACTGCACGATCCGGCTTAGAGCGCATGACAGGTAATGCAAATCTTTCTCACGAAACAGGACGTGTAAAAGTGGAAGCTTCTACTTTATTTTCACGTATTCTTCAAAATATGACTAATGAAGGTACTTCTTTTGCCAGTCCTATCATGAATGCTTTTTGGACTGCATCACCTTCCACTGTACCTTATAATGAGGATGGAACATTTAGTTCTAATTTTCCTTTAACGAATGGTGCAAATCCTGTGCAAACTCGGACATATAATTATGATCGTAATGCAATTACTCGTTCTTTCAATACTTTGGCAGCCACTGTTACTCTTTGGGATGAGTTGAAACTACGTGAAAAAATAGCCTTTGATTATACTTCCTCAATAGAGTCTGTATGGTGGGATCCACGTAGTAATGACGGACGTTCCTCCAATGGCGTATTCCAACGTTATAACCGAACATTGGAAACATTGACAACCCAAACCCAGTTGACTTATATTAAAACATTTGCTCAAAAGCATAATTTAGATGCTTTACTTGGTTTTGAAACTGAAGACTTCACAGACTCGTGGGTATATACTCATGGTTCTCAGTATCCTGGCTATAAAAATGAAATAGCAAATGCAGGAGAAACATCTTCTAATAGTAACCGTGATAAATCTCGTTTAACTTCTTTCTTAGGACGTGTAAATTATAATTTTGATAATACATACTATGCAGGCGTTAGTTATCGCCGTGATGGAAGTTCTCGTTTGTCAAGGGATAATCGTTGGGGAAATTTTTGGTCAATATCCGGATCTTGGAGATTTATGCAAGAATCATTTTTAGAGTCTATAAAAAATGTAATAACAGATGGTAAACTCCGTTTGTCATATGGCGTAAATGGGACACAACCAAGTACTTTTTATAGTTATATGATCAATATGTATAGAGCCGGACAAATTTATAACGGCCAGTCAGGTATGGGAGTTATCGGTATTGGTAGTCCTGATTTGAAATGGGAAAAGAATAAAGCTTTTAATCTTGGGTTGGATTTAACCTTTTGGGATCGTTTAAGCCTTACTTTGGATTATTATACGCGTAAAACAAATGATTTGTTAATGAATAAACGGATTTCGTATGTTCCGGGCTATTATGATCCAATAAGTTTCGCCCCTACTACTTTGCAGAATGTAGGTTCATTAGAGAATAAAGGTGTTGAAATTAGTCTGTCATCAACAAATATGCAGACTCAGGACTTGATCTGGACAACTACTTTTAACATTGGACATAATAAGAATAAGCTGGTCAAACTGGATGGTATTCAGACAGATGAGATTGATGGCGCATTAATACATCGAGTAGGTGAACCATATTATTCTTACTACATGTTTGAATATGCAGGAGTTGATCCGAAAACCGGTAATGAGATGTATTATAAAAATGATGGAACCAATGAGACTACAACATTGACTTTTGAAGCGCAGAAAGTAATAGTCGGGCATCATGATCCGAAAGTAGAGGGAGGATTGACCAATTTCGTAAAATGGAAATTTATTGACCTTAATCTGACACTGACTTATTCATTAGGAGGGAAGGCAGTAGATTATGCAACTTGGCTACACGATAATGGCGGTACTTATACGTCTTATGGCGCAGTTCCTTCATACTATAAATTGGAAGATATGTGGAAACAGGAAGGTGACAATGCTAAATTACCGAAATTTAAATACGGTAATTCACGTGTACTGTCGTCACGTTGGTTGATGCCCACTGACTATCTCCGTCTGAAAAACCTGTCATTGGGTTTCTCTGCCCCCAAAGGCTTATTGTCTAAGATGGGTATCTCCAAAGCAAGGGTTTACTTCTCTGCTAACAATCTGCTGACTTGGAAATCAAAAGATTTGCTGGTTGATCCCGAAATGCCGGTAGATGGTTTATGTACTTTCGAAATGCCTGCATTAAGAACATATACATTTGGTCTCGAAATTGGTTTTTAATAATCTAAAAAGAAAATAAGTATGAAGAGTACAATATATAAAGCATTGATAGGTGCTACTTTAATCATCGGCCTATCTTCGTGTGTAAACAATTGGTTGGATGTAGAACCAGGCGATCAAGTCGAAGCAGATGAGGCTGTCACTACAAGTGCTGACCTTTCTTCTGTGCGCGCCGGTATGTATCAGATAATTAAAGGAACATCCGACTTTAAGGACTATTATGCTGCCCGTATGTTTTATTACGGTGAGGTACGAGGTGAAGATATGCAAACGGAAAAGTCCGGCAGCCGTTCTCAGCTATGTTATGATATGACCTATTCAACAGCTGATAATGCACCCAGTATCTGGCAAACACCTTATATTGTGATTGGACGCGCAAACCGAATTATTGAAGCTGCAAAAAGTGGAAAACTGACTGATAAAGAAGAGGCTGCGGATATTATTGCCCAATATGCAGCAGAAGCAAAAGTTGCTCGGGCTATGGCTCATTTTGATTTGGTACGTGTATACGGTAAAACATATACAGCCCCTGATGCTCCCAACTCTTTGGGTATTCCTTTGGTTACCACAGTATTAGGTTCAGATAGTAAGTTAATCAGAAATACAGTTTCTGAGGTCTACACACAAGTGATTAAAGATTTGAATGAAGCTATAAATTCTAAGGCGCTATCAGAATCTTCTACCCCGGGATATATTAATTTATGGGCAGCAAAGGCTTTATTATCAAGAGTATACTTAACTCAAGGTGATAATCAAAAATCATTGGATGTTGCTGAAGATATCATTAAAAATTCTCCTTATAAACTTTGGAAGAATGAAGAATATGTGGGTGCATGGAGTAAAATAAGTGGAGTTCATTCTAACGAGATGCTTTTTGAAATAGCTATCACCGGTTCCACAGACTGGACAGATCGTGAAGGTATTGCTTACTTATATAATGAAGATGGGTATGCAGACATAATTGCCACTAAAAAATTTCTCGATCTACTTAATGAAGATCCGGATGACGTACGTTTGGGTGTGTTTTTAGCTCCAACCACTAAAGATTTCAAGAAATTATATGGGACAAATACTGTATTTCTGAACAAATATCCAGCAGATGGACTGAGCGATTTACGTTATAATAATGTTCCGTTAGTCCGTTTGTCTGAGGTATATTTAAATGCAGCAGAGGCTGCTGCCAAGCTAGGGAATCAGAATGATAAAGCTGTAGAATATTTGGATGCAATTGTTAAACGGGCTAATCCGAATAAAACAGTAAAGGGTACAACCGTTACAGTAGATAGAGTTTTATTAGAGAGAAGGAAAGAATTAATAGGTGAAGGACATCGCTTTTTTGATGCAATGCGTAATAATGAAACCGTTATTCGTTATACATCGAAAGAAGACCAAGGCTGGCAACAAGCATTGAAAGAGGAAGCACGTAGCTTTAATCGTGATTTCTACAAGACTTTATTACCAATTCCTCAAGATGAAATTGATGCAAATCCGTCAATGAAAGATCAGCAGAATACAGGATATTAATCAAGGGAAATATAATCTGTATTTACCATTTAATAATAAGACTACTATATCCAGTTTCAGATATAGTAGTCTTATTATTTATATCTATATGATTATGCTGGACAAAGTAAGAACAGAGCCTCTCAAATTAGAAGATATTTAAGAGAATATTCAACATGTATTTTGTGCAAAAATTGAAGAAAGGTAAAATTCTCTACAATTAGAAATTTTATCAGAAATATATACATGTAAAATTGAGATATTATCTGAAGAATAAAAATGGTAGATTTATTATTGAAATGAACAAACATTATAGCATTGAGCTTTAGACTGTTATCAAGGTATTGTGAGTACTATATAATGTATCATATGAAGTCTTTTAAAATTTTAGATTATATTATTTAATTGATTATCAGAATACTAACGCAAGATTTGTATATTTCTACCAAGTTCAATTATCGTTGATAACAATCACATTATAAAGAAGTTAGATCGTGTTACAGTTCTGCAAAGACTTTGCAGATTTCATATATTGGTATGCAGACTGTTGAAGTAGCAATTAAGCCTGTTGTGAAGATTACGCTGAAGCCTGATACTGAAGTATTAGACGAAGTAGTTGTAACAGGATATGGTAACTTTAAAAAGTCATCTTTCACGGGAGCAGCATCGAGTATTACAACGGAAAAACTTCAAGACGTTCCTTCTTTGAGTGTACAGGATAAACTTGCGGGTTCGGTTGCCGGTGTACAGATTACATCTACTTCCGGACAACCGGGTGCTGTGGAATCTGTGCGTATCCGTGGAATGGGATCAATCAATGCCGGTAATGATCCGTTGTATGTTATTGACGGAGTACCTGTAATGACCGGTGACGCCAGTGAATTTACTTACTCTCAGTCTGGTAACAGCTTACTGTCTACTATTAACAGTAATGATATCGAGTCAATGACAGTAATTAAAGATGCAGCGGCTGCTTCGCTTTACGGTTCGCGTGCTGCAAATGGTGTTATTGTAATTACTACGAAAAAAGGGGCTTCAGGAAAATTAAAACTCAATGTAAGGGCTGACTGGGGATTCTCTAACAAGGCTATTGATTATCGTCCTATTCTGAATGGTGAAGACAGACGTGACATTTTGTATATGGGTTTAAAGAACTATGCTCTAAATTCAGGTAAGGATGAAACTTATGCCGTGAACTATGCAGATAATAATATTGATAAATATGCTGCAAAACCTTGGAGTGGATATACTGATTGGGAAGATGTTCTTTTCAGAAATGGTTCTCATCAGAATTATGAAGTGAATGCCCAAGGAGGAAATGAGCGGACTAAATTTTATACTTCATTCGGATATACCAAACAGGAAGGTATTACACTTCAGTCCGGTTACGAGCGTATTACGGGACGTGCAAATATGAGCCATAAGGCGGATCGCGTTACAATCGAGGCAAGTACGATGTTTACGAATTCAACTCAGAATGTAAACTCGGAAGGAACAAGTTTCTCAAGCCCTATCATGTGTCTGGCCATGACAGCTTCTCCTTCTACATTCCCATATAACGAAGACGGTACATTCAGCACGAGTTTCCCTGCTTTGAATGGTGCCAATCCCCTTCAAACTGCAACATATAATTATGATCGCAGTACAATTGTACGTACCCTGAATACACTGTCTGCAACGTGGAATATTTGGGATAACTTGAATATTAAAGAAACTTTAGGTTATGATTTTAACCAAACAAATAATCGTGTGTGGTGGGATCCGCGTTCTAATGATGGACGTTCTTCAAAAGGAGTATTTCAGCGCTATATGATGAACAGAAGCAAATTGAATACTCAAACTCAGCTAACTTATAACAAGACATTTGCGGAACACCACAATATCGATGTATTGTTAGGTTTCGAAACTGAAGATTATAAGTACGATTATACCTATACTAATGGTAATACTTATCCATCTTACTTACCGGAAATTACGAATGCAGGTGTTTCTAGAGGTGCCAGTAACATTAACAGTTATCGAATGACCTCCTACTTGGGACGTTTAAATTATGATTATGCCGGCAAATATTATGTAAGTGGTAGTTTCCGTCGTGATGGTAGCTCACGTTTATCGAGAGACAGCCGTTGGGGTAATTTCTGGTCAGTATCAGGTTCGTGGAGACTTTCACAAGAAGCATTTATGGAGTCATTATCTAATGTTATTACTGATGCTAAAATACGTGCTTCTTACGGTGTAAATGGTACACAACCCAAAGACTACTATGGATATATGGGGGTATATGAGTTTGGATATAATTATAATGGGAATGGTGGTTCGTCAGAGGCACGTTTCTATAATCCCAGTCTGAAATGGGAAAAGAACTATGCTACAAACATTGGTATTGACCTTACATTATTCAATAGATTGACTGTTTCTGCAGAGTGGTATAATCGTGAAACAAAAGACTTGTTAATGGATAAACCGATTTCTGCAGCAGTAGGTGTTATCAATAGTTCGGGTGTTGCTAATATGCTCGTTAACGTTGGTTCAATGAGAAACCGTGGTTTTGAATTGGAATTGAAGTCCACTAACATTCAAAACAAAGACCTTCTTTGGACTACTTCTTTGAACATAGGACACAACAAGAATAAACTGACCAAACTGGATGGTGAACAACAGGAAATTATCAGTGGAGTTTCTATCCATCGTGTAGGTCAACCATATTACTCAATCTATGCGTATGAGTATGCAGGTGTCGATCCTCAGACAGGTAAAGAACTGTATTATATAAATGGTGAAGATGGCAGTCGTGAAACAACAACAAATTCTGCTGCCGCTAATAAAACAATCATTGGTTCTATCGAACCTAAAGTACAAGGCGGATTGACCAATTATGTTAGTTGGAAATTTATTGATTTCAACTTGACCCTGACTTATTCACTGGGTGGACATGCTTATGATTACGCCACTTGGCTGCAATCTAATGGAGGTACCTATCATTATTTAGGTAATGTTCCGGCTTATTATAAAATGGAAGATACTTGGCAGAAAACAGGTGATAATGCCAAACTGCCGCAATTTGCATACGGTAATGCCAATAAAGCTTCTTCTCGCTGGTTGATGTCTACCGATCATTTACGTGTAAAGAATATGACCTTGGGATTCACTTTACCTCAAAGTTGGTCGTCTAAAGCCGGTATAAGTAAGTTAAGAGCTTATGTTTCAGGAAACAACCTGTTGACTTGGAAGAAAAAGAGCTTGTACGTTGATCCGGAAGTTCCTGTTGACGGATTGTGTACATTCGAAACTCCGGCTCTCCGGACTGTTACATTTGGTCTTGAAATCGGTTTTTAATCAAGTAGAAACAATTTATGAAAAAAGAATTTATGAAAAAGATATATAAATCAATAACACTGGTTGCTGCTATTTTAAGTTTGTCTTCCTGCGGGAATGATTGGCTGGATAGAAAACCTGCCGACGGGATTCCATCAGAAGATGCTATCACTAACTATAATGACGCTCTGACTGCACGTACAGGTATGTATGATGGCATTCAGGGAAACTCCAATGCTACCAGCTATTATGGTGCCCGTATGTTTTATTACGGCGATGTTCGTGCTGACGATATGCAGGCAAGAACTCAAGGTATGCGTTCATCATCGTGCTATGAGATGCTCTACACTGTAGATGACGCTCCTAACATGTGGAATATACCTTATAATGTAATCCGTCGTGCCAACCGTTTGATCGAAGCGATCAATGAAAAAAAGGTAACCGATGCAACGGAAGCACAAATCGGTAAAATATATTCAGAAGCATTGGTTGTCAGGGCATTGGTTCATTTTGACTTGGTAAGAATCTATGGTATGCCTTATACGGCTGACAACGGAGCTTCTTTGGGGGTCCCGGTTATCGTGAAACCTTTGGAAAGAAATGATTTGCCCTCCAGAAATACAGTGGCAGAAGTTTATACACAAGTTATCACAGACCTGACTGATGCTATTAACTCAGGTTATCTTGCTAAAGATCAGACTCCGGGATATATTAATGAATGGGCAGCAAAAGCCTTGCTTACCAGGGTTTATCTGACTAAAGGTGATAATGAGAATGCACTCAAAGTTGCTGAAGATATTATAACCAATTCTCCATATAAGCTTTGGGCTAACGAGGAATATGTAAATGCATGGTATAAAAGCAATGGAGCGCATACAAACGAAATGATTTTTGAAGTTGTAAATGCAAGTAATGATGACTGGACTGACCGTAATGGTATTGCTTATTTGCTGAATGAGAACGGATATGCGGATGCAATAGTGACAAAGAGCTTTATGAATATGTTGAGTCAGGATCCTAAAGATGTTCGTATAGGTATGGTACTGCCTGCTCAATATGATAAGGATCTTCAAGAAGAATATGGCGATGCGAAAATCTTCATTAATAAATTTCCGGCGGATAAAGACGATGTAGGTGAAATGCGTTTAAATAATCTGCCATTACTTCGTCTTTCGGAAGTTTATCTGAGTGCTGCAGAAGCGGCAGCTAAACTTGGAGGGCATCAGGATAAAGCAGCCAAATATCTGAATGAAATTGTTCAGAGAGCAAATCCGGAGGCCAAAGCCATTTCGGAAGCAGATGCTACAGTAGAAAGAATTATTCTTGAAAGGAGAAAAGAAATGATTGGTGAAGGGCAACGTTACTTTGATGCATTGCGCAATAATGAAACAATCGTTCGCTATAAAGATGAAGGTGATAAGGGATATCATTATTCATTGATTAAAGAATCGCAAAGCTTTGACCGTACCTACTTCAGAGCTATACTTCCGATACCTGTTGATGAAACCAATGTGAATCCTAATTTGAGAGCTCAACAAAATCCCGGATATTAATTGTGGTTTAATAACATAATCAAAAGGCTGCTTTCTAAAAAGGAAGCAGCCTTTTTTATTACACATGAATTGAATTTCTTATTAGGTTCCATTATGATATTTGTTGTATATTAATCAAGGATGTCATTAATCATTTTACAATCGAAAGTTATTATCTGTTTTGAGATATCTATGGGAAGTGTTTTGAAAAATACTTATCTCATAAACTATCTGTAATTGTGATACTACCATAAATTTCTACCATTGGGAAAGGAATAAAATATCTATATAAAGCTAGTCGTTACTTGCTGCCGCGGGAAAAAACAGTAGAATAATAAATGGGATAAATGGTCTTATTACTTCTGATAATTAGATTATTACGTAACTTTTATAAGATATATAAAGTGCAACTAATTGAGGTTTTCAGAAAAACAGATCATCTGTAATATGCAGATAATAAGATATTTATTAAATACAGTTTCTTTCTACACTAAGTTCAATCTGAATTTGTAATAATCATATTATAAGATAGTTAGCACATACTACAGTTCTGCAAAGACTTTGCAGATTTCATATATTGGTATGCAGACCGCTGAGGTAGCAATTGCACCTAATATTAGAGTAATATTAAAAACAGACTCAAAAGCACTTGACGAGGTTGTGGTAGTTGCTTACGGAACACAAAGTGCTCGTACGGTGACCGCATCTGTATCTACTGTAAGAGCGGATGCTTTGAAAGATGTGCCAAGTGTAAGTTTTGATCAGATGCTTCAGGGACGTGCGTCAGGTGTTAGTATCACCACTCCGTCAGCAGGTGTAGGGCAGGCCCCGATTGTGCGGGTACGTGGTGTGAACTCGATTACTTCCGGTACTTCTCCTCTGTATGTTGTCGATGGAGTTCCTATCGAATCAGGTAATCTCTCTTATTTGGCTAATGCCAACGCACTGGCTGATATTAATCCGGCCGATATTGTATCTATGGATGTATTGAAGGATGCGGCGGCAGCTGCGTTGTATGGTTCGCGTGCTGCGAATGGAGTTATCTTGATTACCACTAAGCAAGGGCAAAGTGGTAAAGTCAAAGTAAGCTATGATGGTTTTGTCGGTTTCTCAAATGCAACCGATTTCTATGAAATGATGAATGCACAGGAATATGTCGACTTCAAGAATTTGGCCGTAAAGAACCGTTATGGGACAGATGAATTGTCACTGACTACCGGCTATGTTTCTCCTTATGGTAACAAAGCGTTTAACATGATGAAAGATGCCAATGGTAACTATGTAGATACTGACTGGAAAGATGCTGCCTTCCAAAACGGATTGTCACAGAGTCACTCTGTTGCTGTAAGTGGCGGATCGGATAAAGTGCGGTATTATCTGTCCGGTAACTATACAACGCAAGAAGGTATTGTGAAAGGTGATAAATATGACCGTTTGGGAGTAAAGGCTAATATTAACGTGCAGGCAACCGACTGGTTGAAGGTTGGAATGAATACCAACGTGACAACCGGAACGACATCTTACGTAGATGCTGCCCGTAGAGGTTCCAACTTTGCGGTAGGAGGATTTCCGCGTCTGGCATTGATCAATGCGCCTAACTTGCCGATGTATAATGAAGATGGTACTCCCTACTATCTGGCTCAAGGTTTGGGTTATGGAGGGAATACGGTATTCAGTACATTCTCTAATCCGGCTGCCATTTTGTCTTTGGGCAATGGATTGAGTTCTGACGTAACCCGTTTCATCGGAGTATTTTATGCCGAAGCAACTCCGTTGAAGGGGCTGTCATTGAAGACTCAGTATGGTGTGGACTATGCACGTATTGAGGAACAGCGTTTCTGGTCTCCGCTGCATGGTGATGGAGTAAATAGCAAAGGTCTGGCAAATGCCTATAATACCAAGAACAACAGATGGACTTGGACTAATACGGCAACTTATAATTTCTCTTTAGGACAGAATAACTTTAATTTGCTGGCCGGTACGGAAGCGTCTGAAAGAAATAACTCTCGTTGGACCGCACAGCGTAAAGATTTACAGGATGATAAATTTGTTGTATTCCAAGGTCCTTTTGGTTCGGCAACTGCCGGTGGTAGCTTGTCCAACAATACCATGGTCTCTTATTTCGGACGTATCAACTATGATTATGCTTCTAAATACATTGTATCTCTTAACTACCGTCGCGATGGTTATTCCGCTTTGAGTGAGAAGAATCGTTGGGGTAATTTCGGAGGTGTTTCCGCTGCATGGCGCGTATCCGAGGAAGGGTTCTTCAAACCCCTGCGTAATGTAGTCGACGACTTGAAGATAAAGGGAAGCTATGGTGTGGTTGGTAACACTGATATTTACGATTATGCTTCGAAATCATTCTATTCAAGCTACAACTATGGTATAAACGGTACTTATGGCCTGGCTCAGATTGCCGATCCGAACCTGAAATGGGAATCTTCGGAAAAATATAGTATTGGTTTCAATGCACGATTGCTGGATAGAATCAGTGTGGACTTTGACTACTATTATACGAAGTCTTCCGATTTGATTCTGGATGTACCTCAATCACCGTCCAAAGGTATTCCGGGCAATATCATTACTACCAATGCCGGAAAGATGAAGAATAGCGGTATTGAACTGACCGTCTCGGCCGATGTGATAAGAAACAGTCAGTTTACATGGGAAACCAGCTTTAACATTACGACTAACAAGAACAAGGTGATCTCACTGGCTGACGGTGTAGAGAATATTCTGAAAGGGGATAATGGCGGTTTAGAGATTACGAATATCACTGTACCGGGAAAATCTATCGGACGTCTGTATCTCTACCCAACTGCCGGAGTAGATCCCAAGTCGGGGCGTAGGGTATTTATTACTCCAGAAGGTGACAGAACCTTACTGATGTTCGAAAAAGGGGGATGGTTCTATGAAGATGGAACAGAATATGCCGGTGAATTTGAACCTGTTGATTGTGGAAATACACTTCCTACCTGGTACGGTGGCTGGACCAATAACTTCAAGTATAAAGGTTTCGACCTTTCTCTGTTTTTCCAATTCTCGGGAGGTAATAAGATTTATAACGGAACTAAAGCCAGTGTGAGCGATATGCGTTACTGGAACAACTCTAAAGATGTATATAAGAAGTACTGGACTCCGGAACGCACACATGCAGAGTATCCTATGCCGATATACGGTGATAATTACTCTAATGGTTCGGCATTGCCTATCAGCGACTTAGTGGAAAGAGGAGATTATTTACGTTTGAAGAATGTGTCACTGGGCTATACATTCAATACAAAGAACTGGTCGAAAGCTGTGGGAATCTCTGCACTTCGTCTTTACGTCCAGGCTCAGAACCTGTTCGTGATTACAGGTTATAGCGGTATGGATCCGGAGACACTAACCAACGTAGAGAGTGCGACTTTGTCAGGTGGTACGGATAAGAATACGTTGCCTCAGGCACGTACGTATACAATCGGTGTGAATCTGACATTCTAATATGGTTTTATAGTAACAGATAAAAGAAACTACAATGAAAAAGATAATTTTATTTTCGACATTATGTGCTTCTCTCTTTTTAGGTAGTTGCAGCAGCAGCTTCCTCGATCAGGAGCCTCCATTATATGTAAACGAGAACGATATTTTCACAAGTCCTACCCGAATCGAGGCAACTCTGAACGGCTTGTATGCTGCAATCAAGAACACGGGGACTAAGTCCTTGATGGGAGGTAAGTCCTATCTGGTGTTTGACAACAGGGGAGATGATGTTATTAATATCTCGAACAACCTGGTGACTTTGTTCAATACCTACAACATGAATGTAGGCATTACGGATGCCGAGAATGCCGACACTTGGACATACGCTTATCTGGCCATTAATAAAGTAAATACTTTCCTTCAGTCTCTTGAAGGTGCCAGGGAAGTTGCCGGTGAGAATTATGACCGCTATGTGCAGGAAGCTAAGTTTGTCAGGGCTTTGGCATACTACTATTTGAATAATTTGTATCCGACTCCGTATTCTGTGAATCCCGATGCAAAATCTGTTCCGTTGCGTCTTACTGCCGAAGCCGGAACTGAAAACAACAATATGCCCCGCTCTACGGTAAAGCAGATTTATGAACACATTCTGTCTGACTTGGAGAACATTTCGGCATTGGATACCGAAGTGAATACTTATACAGGGGTCACACATGCTACTCAGGCTGCTGCCAACATGCTTAAGATGAGAGTTTATATGGCAATGAACGAATGGGACAAAGCCATTGCAGCCGGAGAATTGGTGACCGGATATAGTTTGCCGGAAGACGTAACATTGATTTATAAGGCTCCGTACTTCAGTCAGGAGAGTATCTTCTCTTTGCCAATGGCAGACACTAATATCCCGAACACTCAGCAGTCATTGGCAGAATATTATTATGATGGCAAGATTATGCTGATCGATACAAAGAGCGGGATTATGTCAAAACCTGATTATTCGTTGGCTACCGATAAGCGTATCATAGCCTTTAAGGGAGAGAAAGACTTGTTGATGAAGTTTACGGATGCAAAAACTAAATTACAGTGGGTACCCATCTTCCGTTATGCCGAAACATTGCTGGATCTTGCCGAGTGTTATGCAAACAAAGCCGGGGGCGAAGCTACAGCCAAAAGCCTGTTGAAACAAGTCAGAGGCCGCTCGGTGGATGCGGCTACCGATCCGTTGAACATCGATAATCTGTCGGGTGATGCACTGAAAGAGGCAATTTACAATGAGAAGCGCCTTGAATTCATTGGTGAGGGTATTCGTGGTATCGACATTATGAGACGTGGTGAACACTTCATTAAAGTGGGCGAGAATGAGACGATCAATGTCGGTCCGTCCGATGAAAAATATACTTGGCCCATACCTCAGGTTGAGTTGTTGCTCAATAAAGATATTAATAAATAAATAGTCAATAAATAATAAAGAATCGCTCAGGTAGAAACACTTGGGCGATTTTTTCTTTTAGTATGTTACGAAAATAGCTATATTTGTCGCCATATTATAATAAGATATAAAGTAGAATGAAAGAATTTGTAATATCCGAAGCCAAAGTCGAAACAGCTGTTCTGGTGGGTCTCATTACGCAGACGCAAGATGAACGCAAGACTAACGAGTATCTCGACGAACTGGCATTTCTGGCTGAGACAGCCGGGGCGGAAGTAGTGAAAAGGTTTACGCAGAAGTTGCCGACGGCTAACTCAGTGACTTATGTAGGGAAAGGAAAACTGGAAGAAATAAAAGAATATATAAGGATAGAGGCTGAAGAAGACCGGGAAGTGGGAATGGTCATTTTTGATGACGAACTTTCAGCCAAGCAGATACGTAACATCGAAGCGGAACTGAAGGTGAAGATACTGGACCGTACTTCGCTGATTCTCGATATATTTGCCATGCGTGCCCAGACTGCCAACGCTAAAACTCAGGTGGAGCTGGCCCAGTATAAATACATGTTGCCCCGTCTGCAACGCCTTTGGACTCATCTTGAGCGTCAGGGTGGTGGTTCCGGAAGTGGTAAAGGCGGTTCGGTAGGACTTCGCGGTCCGGGTGAGACCCAGTTGGAGATGGACCGCCGTATCATCCTGAACCGTATGTCGCTGCTTAAAGAACGCCTTGCTGAAATAGATAAACAGAAGTCTACCCAGCGCAAGAACCGCGGGCGTATGATCCGTGTGGCCTTGGTGGGTTACACCAACGTTGGCAAATCGACCATGATGAACCTGTTGGCCAAGAGTGAAGTCTTTGCGGAGAACAAGCTGTTTGCCACACTCGATACGACGGTGCGCAAGGTGATTATCGATAATCTGCCTTTCTTGCTCTCCGATACCGTCGGGTTTATCCGTAAGTTACCTACTGACTTGGTAGATTCCTTTAAGTCGACCCTCGACGAAGTACGTGAGGCCGACTTGTTGGTTCATGTAGTAGATATTTCGCATCCCGGATTTGAAGAACAGATTGAGGTGGTGAACAAAACGCTGGCCGATATCGGAGGAGGCGGGAAACCGATGATTTTAATATTCAATAAGATAGACGCCTATACTTATGTAGAAAAGGCACCGGACGACCTTACCCCCAAAACAAAGGAAAACTTGACACTCGAAGAACTGATGAAAACGTGGATGGCCAAGATGGAGGACAATTGCCTGTTCATCTCCGCCCGTGAGAAAATCAATATAGACGAACTGAAGAGTGTGGTTTATCAGCGAGTGAAAGAATTGCACGTACAGAAGTATCCCTATAATGACTTTCTTTATCAGACCTACGAAGAAGAAGAGTAATTTGTAGTTTGTAACAAGAGGAGTATGGGAAAGACTTACCGTAGACTGACTGAAGATGAAGTGCTTCAGTTGAAGAGCCAGTCGTGTCTGGCCGATGACTGGAATAAGGTTGCAGTAGCCGAAGAGTTCACAACCGAATTTGTACATCACACCCGTTTCTCGGGTGAGGTGAAACTGGGAGTGTTCCATTCGGATTTTATCCTGCCGGGTGGAATCAAAAAACATTCCGGCCTGAGACATGTCACCCTGCATAATGTGACTGTTGGTGATAATTGCTGTATCGAGAACATCCAGAACTACATTGCCAACTATGAGATAGGAAACAATACTTTCATTGAGAATGTAGATATCATCCTGGTGGACGGCTTGACTCAGTTTGGCAACGGAGTAGAAACTGCCGTACTGAACGAGACGGGAGGTCGTGAAGTGCTGATTAACGACAAACTCTCTGCCCATCAAGCCTATATCCTGGCTCTTTACCGGCATCGTCCGGAACTGATCAGCCGGATGAAAGAGATTACAGACTATTATTCCAATAAACACGCTTCCGCGGTGGGAACCATCGGCAACCATGTGATGATTCTCAATACCGGTTCTATCAAGAATGTGCGTATCGGGGATTTCTGCCGGATCTGCGGGACGTGCCGTCTGTACAATGGGAGCATCAACAGTAACGAGTCTGCCCCGGTGCATATCGGACACGGCGTTATTTGCGATGATTTTATAATTTCCTCCGGTTCCCATGTCGACGACGGGGCCATGCTGACCCGTTGTTTTGTGGGACAAGCCTGTCAGTTGGGGCACAATTATTCCGCTTCCGACTCGCTGTTCTTTAGCAACTGCCAAGGAGAGAACGGTGAAGCATGTGCTATTTTTGCCGGGCCGTACACCGTCACCCATCATAAATCGACCTTACTGATAGCCGGTATGTTCTCGTTTATGAACGCCGGTTCAGGATCGAATCAGAGCAATCACATGTATAAACTGGGACCGATTCATCAAGGAACGTTGGAAAGGGGAGCTAAGACTACTTCCGATTCATACATCTTATGGCCGGCCCGTGTAGGCGCTTTTTCGCTGGTGATGGGGCGTCATGTGAACCATGCCGATACATCGAACCTGCCTTTCTCCTACCTGATTGAGCAACAGAATACCACGTATCTGGTTCCGGGAGTCAACCTGCGTAGTGTGGGTACCATCCGTGATGCCCAAAAGTGGCCGAAACGTGACAAACGTACAGACCCGAACCGGCTGGATTATATCAACTATAACCTTCTCAGTCCGTATACCATTCAGAAGATGTTTAAGGGACGCTCTATCCTGAAAGAGTTGAAGAGGGTGTCGGGCGAGACTTCGGAAATCTACTCTTATCAGAGTGCCAAAATTAAAAACTCCTCGTTGAATAGCGGTATACGCTATTACGAGATAGCCATCCATAAGTTTCTTGGCAACTCCATCATCAAGCGTTTTGAAGGGATCAACTTTAAAGATAATGAAGAGATACGCCGGCGTCTGAAGCCGGATACGGAAATCGGGGTAGGCGAATGGGTGGATATTGCCGGTTTGATTGCTCCCAAAAGTGAAGTGGAGAAGCTGATAGACGGCATTGAAAGCGGTGAGATTAACCGTCTGAAGAGTATGAATGCCTGTTTTGCCGCCATGCACGATAATTACTATACTTACGAATGGACATGGGCTTACCATAAGATACAGGAATTTTATGGCTTGAATCCCGAAACCATTACAGCAAAAGATATCATCGCCATCGTTCGCGCCTGGCGTGAAGCGGTGGTAGGACTTGACCGCATGGTATACGATGATGCGCGCAAGGAGTTCTCACTTTCGTCTATGACGGGCTTTGGTGCCGATGGTTCACGTGACGAAATGAAGCTCGACTTCGGTCAGGTTCGCGGCGATTTTGAGAGTAATCCGTTTGTTACCGCCGTGCTGAAGCATATTGATGATAAGACCGCTTTGGGAGAAGAACTGATTAACCGCATCGGGCAATTGGCGTGAGAGAGGGTACGAGTTATATAATATTTACTATGAAAATACATATCTTATTTGGAATGATCGGGTTCATTCTGCTGTCCGGTTGTAACCGGGCAGCAGAAAAGAACCCTCGTTTTTATGATGCCGGCGTTTCCAGGGAACTAGCCGGGCACCGCAAGGCCCAGATTAAGAATCTGAAGTATGAACTTAGTTTCAATATCCCGCGACAGAAAGAGGTTGCCATTGAGGGCGATATTACCTTGCGCTTTGATTTGGCTTCCCGACAGGAAGTCCTGATAGACTTTCGGGAAGAGCGTGAGAAGATCAAAGAGGTTATAGCCAACGGAGTGCCGGTGGACAAGGTGCGTTTTGAGAATGAGCACATCATTCTGCCTGCTTCGTCGACAGTGGAAGGAGCGAATGGAATACGGATTCGTTTCACCGCCGGCAATCAGTCACTGAACCGGAACGACGAATACCTCTACACATTGCTGGTTCCCGACCGTGCCCGTACCGTATTCCCCTGTTTTGAGCAGCCCAATTTGAAGGCGGAGTTCACTTTACAGCTTGAACTTCCCGCAGACTGGAAAGCTGTTTCTAATACATACATCCGGAGTGAGACGGTAACCGACGATCGTAAGACCGTCTGTTTTGCACCGACCGAACCTCTTAGTACGTACCTGTTCTCGTTTGTAGCCGGAAAGTTGGAGCGTCGGGAGTATACTCGGGACGGACGTACCATCGCTGCTTATTACCGGGAGACCGATCCTAAGAAAGTAGCTCAGTTGGATATTGTCTTCGGGCAGGTGATGGCATCGCTCCATTGGCTTGAAGAGTATACCGGCATTGCATATCCGTTTGCCAAGTACGATTTTATTGTTCTACCCGGTTTTCAGTTTGGCGGGATGGAACATACAGGGGCTACCTTATATAATGATAACGGGATTTTCCTGAGTGAACACCCTACACCGGACGAGGAGTTGAATCGGGCTGAGCTGATTGCCCATGAAACGTCGCACATGTGGTTTGGCGATTTGGTTACCATGGATTGGTTTGACGACGTATGGACTAAAGAAGTTTTTGCCAACTATTTTGCAGCCCGGATTGTCGAACCCCTATTTCCGGAGATCAATCACACCCAGAATAAACTCAAGACCTTTACGGCAGCTTCACTTTCCGAGGATCGTACTATGGGGACGAATGCCATCCGCCAACCGCTTGATAACTTGCGTAATGCCGGATTGATCTATGGGCAGATCATCTATAACAAGGCTCCCGTGATGATGGAAAAACTGGTCGACAAGATGGGGGAAGCCAATTTCCGGAGTGGTATACAGGAGTACCTGAAGACCTACTCGTACGGTAATGCCACCTGGGACGACCTGATCCGTATTCTGGACAGTAAGACGACCGAGGACCTGGCCGCCTTCAGTGATGTATGGGTGAACCGGAAAGGGATGCCCACGTTAACTTTCCGGACAGACGGGCAAGAACTGGAAATTCGCCAGCACGATCCCTACAACCGGGGATTGCTCTGGCCGCAACGTTTTGCCGTCACTCTTTGCGGAGAGCGCGATTCGGTGATCCGGGTGAATATGACAGATACCCTGTTCCGGATGCAACTTCCGTTTGTGCCTTCGCGCGTATTGCCCAATACCGATGGCAGAGGCTATGGGGTATTTGTGCCCGACGAGCCTGCTCTGCATTGGCTGGCGGCACATTGGTGGGAGATAGAAGATGATACGGCCCGCCAATCGCTGCTGATGGTGCTCTATGAAAATTATCTGGCCAAACACATCTCGGCGGACGACTGGGTCAACAGCCTGATAACAGGGCTTCCGGCCGAGAAGAACGCTTTGGTGGCTTCTACAGCCAGTGGTTATCTGGCGAATGTCATGCGGGAGATAGCTCCGGCAAACCGGGCAGAAGTAGAAGCCCGCATTTATACGATGACACAGAATCATCCGTTGCCTTCGTGCCGGATACAACTGATACGCCTTTTCATGCAGAATGCCATTTCCGAACCGATGGTGAAGAAGCTCTACATTTTGTGGCAACAGCAGTCCGACAAACATCTGAACCGACAGGATTATACAACTTTAGCCTACGAACTGGCTATTCGCATGCCTTTGGAGAGCGAACAGATACTCCGCACACAGCGGGCACGTATTGACGATCCGGATCGTTTGCGGCAGTTCGACTTTATCTCACGGGCAGCCGTATCCGATACTGCGCGGCTCGATACTCTGTTCAACAGCCTGCTGGCGGCAGAAAACCGCCGGATAGAGCCTTGGACGACTGCTGTCATTCGATACCTGAACCATCCGTTGCGTGAGGATCAGTCGGTGAAGTACATTCGTCCGGGACTGGAGGTGCTGGAAGAGGTACAACGCACCGGAGATATTTTCTTTCCCAAAAATTGGGCGGCAGCTTTGCTGGGCAATCATCTCAGTTCATCGGCTTACGAAGAAGTGGTACGCTTCCTGAACGAGCGTCCCGATTATTCACCGCTTTTGAAGAACAAGATATTGCAGGCAGCCTATCCGTTGTACCGGGCAAACAATTAAAATAATCACCGGAATGCTTGGCTTTGGCACTCCGATGTGGTATCTTTGTCAACAGATTCATTTTTAGATCCAAATTAGAATGCGATAGAAGAGGAGGCTTGCAAAGCTTCCTCTTTTTTTCGTATCCCTGCCTTTCGGTGTCTCCAACCCTGTGGCTTTCCAACCCTTCAAGACGGTTGCTTCGTGCTCCGGAGAGCCTTGCTTCGCCCAAAACAGACACTGGCATTTGCCCGAACAGACACCGGCATCTTGCAGAAGAGAGGCTCTCTTCCGGAATGGCTCCCGCTTTTCTGTGGAAACGCCTTCCGAACGTTAATAATAAGTAAATCCGCTCTTGACAAAATCTGCCACTTTATTCATACTTTGGAAAACTATTCTTACCTTTGCCTCACTAACTAACATTACGTAATAAAATTAAGAGATATGGCAACACCTCCGTTTAAGTATCAACCTATGTTCGAACATGGGGAAGATAAAACCGAGTATTATCTGCTTACCAAAGACTATGTGTCAGTAAGCGAGTTCGAAGGAACACCTGTGCTGAAAGTACAGAAAGAAGGTCTGACAGCGATGGCTAATACTGCTTTCCGCGACGTATCTTTCATGCTTCGCCGTGCGCACAACGAGCAGGTAGCGAAGATTCTGAGCGACCCGGAAGCAAGTGAAAACGACAAATACGTGGCATTGACTTTCCTGCGCAACGCTGAAGTGGCTGCCAAAGGTATACTTCCTTTCTGCCAGGATACCGGTACGGCTATCATCCACGGTGAAAAAGGACAGCAGGTATGGACAGGCTATTGCGATGAAGAAGCTTTGTCATTGGGTGTTTACAAGACATATACGGAAGAAAACCTGCGTTATTCACAGAATGCTCCGCTCAACATGTACGACGAGGTGAACACGAAGTGCAATCTACCGGCCCAGATCGATATCGAGGCTACGGAAGGCATGGAGTACAAATTCCTGTGTGTGACCAAGGGTGGTGGTTCTGCCAATAAGACTTATCTGTATCAGGAGACAAAAGCGATCCTGAATCCGGGCACTCTGGTTCCGTTCCTGGTTGAGAAGATGAAGACACTAGGTACAGCGGCTTGTCCTCCTTATCATATTGCATTCGTTATCGGCGGTACTTCGGCTGAGAAGAATCTGCTGACTGTGAAACTGGCTTCTACCCACTATTACGACGAGTTGCCGACTACCGGTAATGAGTATGGTCGTGCTTTCCGCGACGTAGAACTGGAGAAAGAGGTACTTGCCGAAGCCCAAAAGATCGGTTTGGGAGCACAGTTTGGCGGTAAATATCTGGCACACGATGTACGTATCATCCGTCTGCCCCGTCACGGAGCTTCTTGTCCGGTGGGCTTGGGTGTATCTTGTTCTGCCGACCGTAACATCAAATGTAAGATCAATAAAGACGGTATCTGGATTGAAAAACTCGATTCTAATCCGGGCAGTCTGATTCCCGCAGAACTGCGTGGCGCAGGTGAAGGCGATGTAGTGAAGATCGACCTGAACCAGCCGATGGCGGATATCCTGAAGGAACTGACTAAATATCCGGTAGCTACACGTCTGTCACTCAACGGTACGATCATCGTAGGCCGTGATATCGCTCACGCTAAACTGAAAGAACGTCTGGATCGCGGCGAAGATCTGCCCCAATATATCAAAGACCATCCGATTTATTATGCCGGTCCGGCTAAAACTCCTGCCGGCATGGCTTGCGGTTCGATGGGACCGACTACTGCCGGACGTATGGACCCCTATGTGGACTTGTTCCAGAGCCATGGCGGCAGCATGATTATGTTGGCAAAAGGTAACCGTAGCCAGCAGGTGACCGATGCTTGTAAGAAGTATGGCGGTTTCTACCTCGGTTCAATCGGTGGTCCGGCTGCTATCCTTGCCCAGAACAATATCAAGAGCATCGAATGCGTAGAATATCCGGAATTGGGTATGGAAGCTATCTGGAAGATCGAAGTAGAGGACTTCCCCGCATTTATTCTTGTAGATGACAAGGGTAACGACTTCTTTAAGCAGATAAAACCCCGTTGCGGTTCTTGCAGCAACAAATAAGAAATGGGTAAGTGACTATTAATAATAGTTGTTTATCATTTTAACTCGAGTGAGAGGCGTCTGTATGCTGTGTTATACAGATGCCTTTCTCATTATAAATACCTTGATCATTATCAGTAAAACGAATCACCGATGGAACTACAAAAGAATCCTCAACACATTGTCTGGCTGGACGTTGTCCGCTTCGTAGCCATGTTTACCGTTGTCTGTTGTCACTGCACAGACCCTTTTAACTTTTATCCGGGCACAGCGCCCAATATTGGCGAAATAAAACTCTGGGGTGCCATCTACGGAGCCTTGCTTCGTCCCTGCGTCCCCCTGTTCGTGATGATTACCGGAGCACTGCTTCTTCCGGTGCGCGGCGAGATCTCTGTCTTTTATAAGAAACGCATTCCGCGCGTCCTGTGGCCGTTTCTGATCTGGTCCGTTATCTACAATCTGTTTCCCTGGATCACCGGAGTGTTGGGCATCAAGCCGGAAGTCATTCTAGACTTTTTCCCTTATTCGGGCGAGGAAGTGATGCGTCAGTCGCTGCCTGTCTCTTTGGACTACATTGCTCAGATTCCTTTTAATTTCTCCATAGTAGATGTACACATGTGGTATATTTACCTGCTGATCGGTCTGTATCTTTACCTCCCCGTCTTTTCTGCCTGGGTGGAGAAAGCATCCGATAAGGCGAAGCTGTGGTTTCTCGGTGCATGGGCTGTCACTCTGTTGTTGCCATACTACAACCAGTTTGTGGCACAATACCTTTGGGGAACCTGTTCATGGAATGCGTTCGGCATGCTTTATTACTTTGCCGGTTTCAATGGCTATCTGTTGTTGGGACACTATCTGCGCAACCTTGACTGGTCTTTGGGTAAGATCCTGGCAATCGGTCTGCCGATGTTTGTAATAGGATATGCCGTTACCTTCTTCGGCTTCCGCTACGTCACGGCTTTGCCGGAGTTTAGCGACGAGATGCTCGAACTCTTCTTCACTTATTGTTCCCTGAATGTAGTGATGATGACCATTCCCGTGTTTATGCTTTGCAAGAAGGTGAATTTCCGTTCGGAGGGGATCAGGAAGGCACTTGCCAACCTCACTTTGTGTGGTTTCGGCATCTATATGATACACTATTTCTTTACCGGCCCTTCCGTACTGTTGGTACGTGCGTTAGGTGTACCTCTGGGCATTCAGATACCAGTGGCGTCTGTTTTTGCCTTCGGTGCTTCGTGGCTGATTGTGTGGACTGTCTATCGTGTGCTGGGCAAGAAGGCGAAATGGATTATGGGATAAAACTGTAATTAAAGCATATTATTTATGAATCGTAAATCAATACTATTAACAATTTTACTTTGTGTCGCTTCTTGGGCAATGGCTTCTCCGGTAACCGGATTGTTGGAGCGCATTGACAAAGGAGCTTCGAAGAAGTTTATTATCGAGCAGGTGAAGTCCGATGCCGACTTCTTTGAACTCGACCAGAAAGGTGATAAAGTCGTTATTCGTGGAAATAACTATGTAAGCATTGCCACCGGGCTGAATTGGTATCTGAAGTATTACGCAGGTATTCATCTCTCATGGAACGGAATGCAGGCGAAACTGCCGGCTGTACTTCCGCCGGTGACAAAGAAAGAACGCAGGGAAACAACATTGCCCTACCGCTACGACCTGAATTATTGTACTTTCTCTTACTCTATGGCTTTCTGGGATTGGAACCGATGGGAGAAAGAGATTGACTGGATGGCTCTACACGGCATCAATATTCCTTTGGCGGTGACCGGAGCTGAGGCTGTGTGGCACAATGTGCTTGATAAGTTGGGATATACCAAGACAGAGATCAATGAATTCATTTCGGGTCCGGGATTTTTTGCCTGGTGGCTGATGAATAACTTGGAAGGTTGGGGTGGTCCCAATCCCGACAGCTGGTATACCCGGCAGATTGCTTTGCAAAAAAAAATCCTGAAGCGTATGCGCGAATACGGTATAGAGCCGGTGCTTCCGGGGTATTGCGGCATGGTACCCCATAATGCGAAAGAGAAACTCGGCCTGAACGTATCCGACCCAGGAACATGGTGCGGCTACCGTCGTCCGGCGTTCCTGCAACCGAGTGATCCGCGTTTCGAGGAGATTTCTTCTCTTTACTACAAAGAACTTGAGAAACTGTACGGCAAAGCTAACTTTTACTCCATGGACCCCTTTCACGAAGGGGGAAACACTGCAGGTGTCGACCTCGATGCAGCCGGTAAGGCAGTGATGAAAGCTATGAAGAAGGCCAATCCGAAGGCTGTCTGGGTGGCTCAGGCCTGGCAGGCAAATCCGCGTCCCAAGATGATTGAGAACCTGAAAGCTGGAGATTTGCTGATACTTGACCTGACCAGTGAGTGCCGTCCGCAGTGGGGAGATTCTACTTCCGAGTGGTATCGCAAGAACGGATACGGGCAGCACGATTGGATCTATTGTATGCTTTTGAATTATGGTGGCAATGTGGGATTGCACGGAAAGATGGACAATGTGATCGATAACTTCTATCTTGCCAAAGCCGATCCGCATGCAAGCGCTACGCTGAAAGGGGTGGGAATGACTCCTGAAGGGATTGAAAACAATCCGGTGATGTACGAGCTGGTGATGGAGCTGCCTTGGCGTCCCGACCGGTTCACGAAGGAAGAGTGGCTGAAGGAGTATGTAAAAGCCCGTTATGGCGTTGATGATCCGGTGGTACAGGCTGCCTGGACCAATCTGGCGAACTCTATTTATAACTCGCCGAAGAACCTGACCCAGCAGGGGACACACGAATCAGTATTTTGTGCCCGTCCGGCGGAAGATGTGTACCAGGTGTCCAGCTGGTCGGAAATGAAAGATTACTACCGTCCGCAGGAGGTGATAGAAGCTGCCCGCCTGATGGTTTCCGTAGCCGATCGCTTTAAAGGTAACAATAATTTTGAATACGATTTGGTAGATATTGTCCGCCAGGCACTGGCAGAGAAGGGACGTCTGATGCAGAAAGCTGTGACTGCCGCTTATCGTGCAGGTGATAAACAACTCTTTGCACTGGCATCGGGAAAGTTCCTCGACTTGATTTTGTTGCAGGATAAACTGTTGGGAACCCGTCCGGAGTTTCGAGTAGGAAAGTGGATTGAAGAGGCGCGTGCGTTGGGTGATACACCCGAAGAAAAGGAATTGTACGAATGGAATGCCCGTGTACAGATTACGACCTGGGGTAACCGGAACGCGGCCGATTACGGTGGTCTCCGAGACTATGCTCACAAAGAGTGGAACGGCTTGCTGAAAGATTTCTATTACATGCGTTGGAAACTATATTTCGACTTTCTTTCTCAGCGGATAGAGGGAAAGACCCCTGCGGAAATTGATTTCTATGCCATAGAGGAACCTTGGACGAAAGCTGCCAATCCCTATTCTGCCGAGGCGGAAGGAGACTGCATTGAAGTAGCGAAGCAGGTGATGCAAGCGGTTGAATAAGACTTTTCTACCACAGATAACACAGGTCATTGTTTTTGATAATCTGTGTAATCTGTGGTGAAAACAGTTTTATATACCTCCTTTCCTCAGAGTTAACCGTTGTCATTCGTTTGTTTTGTTGTCCCTTTCCATATCCGCATCATATAATATGCACAATGCGTAAATGCGAAAACAAACGAGATGATCAGCAATACTTTACTTTCATTCCAACCTACAGTCTGCTGATGCCATAAGCCGGTAATGACACAAAGCAGAGACAGTGCAATGCCGATCATGTTCAATGCCGATTGTCCCCGGCGATTTTTCACACCATGTTCCAGTTTACTGTGTTTCATGCCGTAGCCGACATAGATGTCCAGTCCGATCAGCATCCACAGTACTAATCGTATCCAGGTATCGGCTGGAAGGAAAAGCATCATGCACAGACAAGTGAGTATTCCCAGAATGGGGACGAGAGGCACAAACGGAGTTTTAAATGAACGGGGTATGTTCGGCATGGTCTTTCGCACTACGAGGACGGCTGCGCATACCAGTGTGAAAGCCATCAGTGTACCGATGCTGGTCATCTCTCCCGCCAGGCGTGCCGGAACAAATGCGGCTAGCAGGCCCACTATCAGCATAAACAGGAGGTTGCTGCGCGCCGGTGTACGGAACTTCTCGTTGATGTGTGAAAAGAAGGGGGGAAGTAGTCCGTCATGGCTCATGCTCAGGAAAACACGGCTTTGCCCCAATAAAGTAACCATAATGACCGAACAATAGCCGAACAGGATGGCAAGAACGATGGCACGGTTCAGCCACGGATAATCCGGGTGAATGATGCCTGTTGCATCGGCATGTCCCATGTGTTCGATGGCAATGGCTACCGGTGCGATGCCCTGCTGGCCGCTAAATTCGGTATAATGGGCTACTCCTGTCATTACGTGGGCAAACAGCATATAAAGTACGGTACATACCAAAAGTGATACCAGGATACCGATCGGCATATTCCGTTTCGGATTTTTTGTTTCCTGTGCAGCCGTACTGACGGCATCGAATCCCAGGAAAGCAAAGAAAACGATGGCGGCTCCACGCAGGACACCTGAGAGACCGTATTCGCCAAGTGTACCTGTATTGGCGGGGATGTATGGAGTATAGTTGTCGGCATTGATATATTTCCAGCCTAGGACAACGAATATGGCGATCACCGATACTTTGAGAAATACAACGATGCCGTTGAAGATGGAGCTGCCTTCTGTTCCGCGAATCAGGAAGATGCTCATCAACACTACGATCATGAACGCCGGGATATTGACGATTCCCCCATCCCATGGGCAGGCGGTCAGGGCTTGCGGCAGATGTATATTGAGTCCTTCAAGAAAGACGACGAGATATCGGCTCCAACTGATACTGACGGTAGTGGCTGCTACGGTATATTCGAGAACGAGATCCCAGCCGATGATCCAGGCTATCAGTTCGCCCATGGTGGCGTATGAATACGTATAAGCACTGCCTGCCACCGGAATCATAGAAGCGAACTCAGCGTAGCAGAGTCCTGCGAAGCAGCATCCGAGTGCAGCTATGGCGAATGAAAGGGTGATGGCCGGTCCGGTGTAGCCCGCTGCTACGGTGCCGGTGATTGAGAAGAGTCCTGCTCCGATGATAACACCGACGCCCAGTGCTACCAGACTCCAGGGGCCTAATACTCGTTTTAATGATTTACTGCCCGACGCATTGGCCTCTGCCAATAGGGCTTCAAAGGGTTTCTTTATGAATAATCCCATCTTCTTGTTTTTTCTTTACTGGTTATGGTTGTATTTGGAATAGGTAATTCTTTTCCAGACTTAGCTATTTATTTGAAGTTGCAAAGATAATTAATTCATAACACATACGGTCATAGGATGTTCACTTTTAGGGATTGAGGAGGTGTCAAAACCCACCACAGAAGACGTAGAGTAACACTGAGCCGATTCTAAGTTGTTGATTATTCATAAAAAGATTCTGTGCTACTCTGTGGTGAAAAGAGTTTCGACACATCTCTCGGAAGTGGGTTTGTAGTTCTTTTTGTCAGTAATTAAGATGCGAACCGAGGAGCCTGCTTTGGCGAATGTCTCACTCACAATGTGCTGATAGATAGTATTGTACCAACGTGAAAATACCTTTAAAACCAAAGTCCCGTTGGTTTCAAAGGAAAGGGGTCTTGGTTTTAAACCGATAGACCTTAGGCTTTAAACCAACGGGGCGTATGTTTGTATGGGGAGGAGTGTAAACTTTTGTGGCTTATCCCACCCATTCTTCGGATATTCCCATTCTATTCCAGGTATTTCGTGATCTTTCCACTGATTTGTAAAAGTGAAATCTCACATAACTTGGTATCGTATTCAGCCGAAAGTATGCGTTCTTCGGCATCCAGCAAACTTTTCTGCGCTTCCCGCATTTCGATACCCGAAAGATTGCCTAGCATGTAGCGTTCCATAGCTATCTCGTGATTCTCTTTGGCGGCTACCAGATTCTGTCGTTCCAGTTTCAGCATTTGCAGATTATTCTGGTAGGCCTGCCACAGATTGCTAAGGTCTGCTTTCAGCCCTTGTTCCAGTTGTTCACGTTGAAGGCGGGCGTTTTTTATGGCAATGCGTGCATTGTTCTTTTCGCGTCGGCGATTTCCATCGAAGATGTTGAAGCCTACCGTTACTCCAAAATTGGCTCCCAGATTACCTCTTTGGCTATTAGCGGCAATATCGTACTTATTGAAGGTATATCCGTATCCGGTATTCATCTTCAGGTAAGGGTAGTTGCGCGAGTTTACTTTCTTATAGTCCAGCATGGCGAGCGTGTTGTTTTGTTCAGCTTTCAACAGTGACGCGTTCGTCAGTAAGGTAGCATTCCACAACTCTTCGAATCGAAGCCCGGCATTCACTTTTATAATGCTGTCTTCTATCACGAGCGGTTGATCCACATCTTCGTTGGCCATCAGTTCGTTTAACTGGATGCGCGAGGTATGCAGCAATTCCTGTTGCTTCATGTATTTGGCGCTGTCGGCGTTGAAGTCCACTTTTGCCTGTTGATAGTCCAGACGGGAGAAGTTACCGATGTGGTAACGTTCTTCTACGATTCGCAGGCGCTCTTTCGACAAAGATACCGCATAACGGAAATTCTGCAAGCGGATTTTTTGCTGAACATAGTTGTAATATTCGGCTGCCAGATTGGCTATCAGGTCCTCGATGGCGATACGGGTATTGGTTTCTCCCTGTAGTTGCAACTCTTTCAGTTTCTGGTAATTGGCTGTAATGTTAAAGCCATCGAAGATGGTCCAGTTCAAGTTCAGACCCACATTCAAGGTTTGGTCGAAGACACCGTTTTCTTTTACTGATTCTCCGGTGGCCCGGACCTTGGTATTAGTGTTGTCCACTGTCCCCTTGTATCCTGCCGTAAAATCGAGTGTCGGCAGATAGCCTGCGTTGCCCGGGGTGGCGTTGTTCCTGCTCACTTGCTCTTCATTGCGGACTATTTGCAGGGAGTAGTTATTCTGAAGTCCATACTCCAGGCAGGATTTCAGGGTATATATTTGTGGCTGCTGTGCCTGCATGGCAAAAGGAGCACAGCACAATGCTATGATAGATAAGACGATCTGTTTCATTCTTGCTTTAATTTATTACTTCGGTTCGTCGAAATATAACTGTAAATGGCAGGTACGATGTACATGGTCAGCAGGGTAGATACCAACATACCTCCTACTACAGCCGTACCCATTGCGATACGTTGGTTGCAACCTTCACCCGAGGCGAAAGCCAGCGGGATTAATCCCAGGATGGTAGAAGCACTTGTCATCAGGATAGGACGCAGGCGTTGTAACGCCGCATCTTTGATGGCTGTCATCTTATCCTCACCCGTTTCTTGTTTCAGGTTGGCAAACTCTACGATCAGGATACCGTTTTTAGCCACCAGTCCAATCAGCATAATAATGCCGATCTGGCTGAAGATGTTCATTGTGATACCTCCAAAATACATGAATACCAATGCGCCTGCAATAGCCAGGGGGACGGTCAGCATAATGATCAGTGGGTCTTTGAAACTCTCGAACTGTGCTGCCAGGATCAGGTAAATCAGTACAATGGCCAGAATAAAAGCAAACATCAGACTTGAAGAACTCTCGCGATATTCTTTCGAATCACCGGTCAATGCTGTGCGGAACGTGTCGTCCAGCGTCTCTTTGGCTATCTTGTCCATTTCGTCCAATCCTTGTCCGATGGTTTTTCCTTCGGCCAGTCCGGCGGAAACAGTGGCCGAAACGAAACGATTGTAACGATACAGTTTCGGAGGCGCGATGCCACCGGTCAGTTCAATCAGGTTGTCCAATTGCACCATATCGCCTTTGTCACTACGAATGTAGATGGATTTCAGATTGGCAGGTGTGTTACGTTGCTGGCGGTTGATTTCTCCTAAGATCTCATATTGCTTGCCGTTCATATAGAAGTAGCCCATTCGCTGTCCGCTCAGACCGTATTGCAGGGTCTGTGCGATGTTACGTGTACTTACCCCCATGATGCTGGCTTTGTCGCGATTGATATTGATACGTGCCTCCGGCTTGCTGAACTTCAGGTCTACGTCTGCCATCTGGAATACCGGGTTCTCGTAAACCTTCGCCATGAATTTGGGCAGTACTTCCTGTAGCTTTTCGATATTAGTGGCCTGCAATACGTATTGGACGGGCATACCGCCACGCCGTCCGCCAAAAGAAGATGACTGCTGGACGAATGAACGAGCCATCGTCTTTTTCTGTACTGCTGCCGACAGTTTTTCAGCCACATCCATCTGGGTGTAGTCACGGTCTTTCATGTCTTTCAGCGTGATGCGCACATTACCGCTACCACTCGATACACGGGCGGTTACCGATTCGGCATCCGGTATAATCGAGTCTACGAGGTCATTGATGTCTTCCGTATAGTCCCGGATGTATTCATAGGTCACACCTTCGGCTCCACGGGTATTGATACTGATTTGCGAACGGTCTTCCAACGGAGCCATTTCTGCCGGGATGTAATTCCACAAGAAGGCAATGATGCCAATGGTAATTGCTACAAAGGGCAGGGCAATCCAACGTTTATGGAGGAAAACAGCCAGTGAACGACTGTAGAGGCGGTTCATTCCTTCGAAGAAAGGTTCTGTTTTCAGATAGAACCAGTTCTGTTTCTCCCGTTTTACCAGTAACTTGGTGGCTAGCATCGGAGTAAAGGTCAGAGCCGCAAAAGAGGAGATGATAACCGAACCGGAAATAACAATACTAAATTCACGGAACAGTCGTCCTGTCATCCCCTCCATAAAGACGATGGGGAAGAATACGGCAACCAGCGTAATGGTGGTAGAGATGACAGCGAAGAAAATTTCTTTAGCCCCTTCGATGCCGGCCTCTTTCGGGGGCATTCCTTTCTCAATGCGGACATAGATGTTTTCCGTCATTACGATAGCGTCGTCCACCACCAGACCCACTGCCAACACGACCGCCAGCATGGAGAGCACGTTGATGGAGAAGTCCGCCAGATACATGACGAAGAAGGCACCGATCAACGATACCGGAATCACGATACAGGGAACCAGCGTCACCCGCCAGTCGCGCAGAAAAAGGAAGATAATAATGATAACCAGGATGAAAGCTACGTAAACGGTTTCTTTTACTTCGCTGATAGAGGCACGGATGAATTTGGTATTATCGAATCCGTAAGAATACTTCACGTCTTCCGGGAGGTCCTTCTGCATCTTCTCCATGCGTTCATATACCGCATCGGCTATCTTTATATGGTTGGCACCCGGCTGGGGGATTACAACGATTCCCACCATGGGAACACCATTCATCTTCATGTAGCTTTTGATGTCGGCAGGGCCCAGTTCGGCTCGTCCGATATCACTGAAACGGATGATGCGGTCGTTCTCTTCTTTGACGATCAGGTTGTTGAACTCTTCTGCAGTGTGCATCAGTCCCAAAGTACGGATGGTAAGTTCTGTTGTATTTCCTTCGATACTACCTGAAGGGAGTTCCACGTTCTCTTTGTCTACCGCATTCTTCACATCGATGGGAGTGATCCCGTAACCGGACATCTTGATGGGGTCGAGCCATAAACGCATGGAGTATCGTTTCTCTCCCCAAATGGAGACACTACTTACGTCAGAGATTGTTTGCAACTGTTCTTTTACAGTCAGGTCGGCAATTTCACTGAGTTCCAGCAAAGAACGTTTGTCGCTTTGCAAAGCCACCATAAGGATAGGGGTGGCATCGGCGTCGGCTTTCGATACGGTAGGAGGGTCACAGTCGCGCGGGAGATAACGTTGGGCGCGTGATACCTTGTCACGCACGTCATTGGCAGCTGTTTCCAGGTCGACGGAAAGCTCAAACTCTACCGTGATACGGCTTTGTCCCTGCTGACTGACACTGGAGAGTGAGCGGATGCCCGGAATACCATTGATGTTCTGTTCCAGGGGTTCGGTGATCTGATTCTCGATGACATCGGCATTTGCACCCGGATAGGAGCAGGATACTGAAATAATAGGGTTATCTACGGATGGATACTCCCGGACACCCAGGTAGTTGTACCCGATCAGTCCAAAGAGCAAAATGATGATGGTCAGTACCGTTGAGAGTACTGGCCGTCGTATACTTAATTCGGATATATTCATAAGGCGGTCGGGAGTTAATTGATATTATCCAGTGTGACAGGTAATCCTGTACGGAGTTGAAGGGTTCCCGAAGTGATGATGGTATCACCCATTTGTAGGCCCTTTATGACTTGTACTTCAGCTTCGGTACGGATACCTGCGGTTATTTCTACCGGTTCGGCTTTACCCGATTTATAGAGGAATACTTTATCCTTACCCATCTCAGGTACGATGGACTCCGATGGGATGGCGATGGCATTCGGGATTTCTTCTTTTTTCAGTTGGATGCTGGCGTAACGTCCCGGTAGTATTGCCCCGTTACTGTTAGCATACAGTGCACGAACGGTCAGTGTACGAGTAGACTGATCGATTCGTGATTCGGTGGCATATACCTTTGCGGGGAAAGAGCTTAACTTTCCTTCCAGTTCGAAGTTGAGGTTAGTTCCCTTTTTTACCTGACTGGCATAACGCTCGGGTACGGAAAACTCTATTTTCAGAGGAATGATTTTTGTCAGTTTGGCTACGATGGTAGTAGGTGAAGCATAAGAGCCAACGCTGACCTGCCGGAGTCCGATCACCCCGTCGAAGGGTGCGCGAAGTTCGGTCATGGCAATATTCGCTTTTACCAAATCAATATCTGCATTCAGGGTGGCCAGTTCCGTTTTTACCTGCTCGTAAGCTTCCTTACTGACGGCATCCCGTTCGAGCAAAGCATTTTGGCGGAACACACGGTCTTCGGCAAGTTTTAGTTGAGCTACAAGACGTTGCAACTGGGCCTGTAATTGCCGGTCGTTCACTTTTGCCAGTAGTTGTCCTTTCTTTACGGTTGTTCCTTCGTCAAAGTTGATCTCAACAATTTTTCCCGAAGTCTCAAAAGAAAGATCCACCTCCTCGTCAGGCATCAAGCTACCGCTGATTTGAATCTGGTCTGTCAGCAATTGTGGTTTTATGATTTTGGCGTTTACGTTCAGAACCCTTTTATTGATCTGTTTGCCTGTCATCACTTTGTCGGCTGCTGCCAACTCTTCATTTGCTTTAGGAAGTCGGGAGTAAATTCCCCAACCTATCAGTCCGGCACCAACCAAGATGACGATGCCCCATTTTACCTTTTTATCCATGTCTTAGTATTAGTATATGTCTGTTCAAAGGTTAGACTAAGACGATAGGGAAAGGTTTAATCGAGAAATTAAAATATAGATTTATTTTTTGTGTTAAGGTATCTTATCGATTATGTTTTCTTAATCTGTGATCAAAAATGGCCCGTAATGGATTGAAAAAACGCATTAATAAACTCAAATCGTCTGTTAGGATTTCAGCATCTCCTTTCAGTTGTTGCACTTTAGGAAGTCTTTTCCCGTAAGACGTAATAAGTCCTTTATCTAAAACTACGTCTGCACTATATAATAGTTCATTAGGAACTTCTGATATTTTGGATAGATGACCCACTAACATTCCGAACTCTTGATATGGATAATTTTGTAACTTGATGTTGACTTGTTGTCCTTCTTTTATCTTTCCCGAATTTTGTATGGGAAATTGTAGTCTGGCTTTTGTTGTCATAGAATCAATGGGAACAACAGAAAAAATAAGCTCACCTGATTTGACGTTTTGATTCTTACTCCAATATGTAGTAAAACTTACTTTACCATCTATAGGGGTAGTAATTAAATAATTTTGTTTCCAAGTTTCCGTTTGCGCTTTTAATAAGTGCGTGCTTTGTAGAAGTTTATTTGTTAGCTCCTGCCTGTCGGTGTTATGCTTTAATTCTATTTTTTTTAGATCAGAGCGTAGTTGTTTTAATGAGGATTTAATGTTCAATATGTTGACTTCCATATCTACAAGTGAAGATTGGAACTGAAGCCTGTTTTGGTGTCTTTGTTCTATTTCACTTTCAGAAATGACTTCCTTTACAAACAGAATGGAATCTCGTTGATATTCTTTGTCTGCAAGTCTGATTTGTGTTTTTAAAAGTTCTCTCTTTCTATTCTCTTGTACTAATAATTGCTTTTGTGCCTGCTTTTTTTCTTGTAATGACAATACTTCTTCTTCAAATAGTCCGGAATGTAGAAAATTGTATAGCTCAGTATAATTGAGCTTAAGATCAGCATAGCGTCCCTGTACTTCTCCTAATTCAAGATCATTGCGCAAAAAATCGGGTTCGGGAATTACTGAAAGGCTATCTTTTCCAATTGTGTTTTCTAGGACTGTAATGTAATGATCTAAAATTTTCATGTCTTTCCATTGTGCTGGTGACTCTAATATGGCAAGGACTTGTCCTTTTGTTATACTTTCTCCTTCTTCTGTGAATATGATTTCTATTTTTCCATTTACTTTGGAAATTAGATTTGCTGGCGGATTTATGGTTGTAATTTCAACTGTAGCAGGTACAATATCTGGATATCTTATAAATCCAGAAACGGAAATAACCAGTAAAAGAAAAACGAAGAAAATGGTTATTCCCCATCTTAATATCCACGTAGGACGATAGTTGTACAACTGGTCTCTATAGACTTGGCGTAACTGAATTTTTGACATGATGTATTATTTTATCCAATCTCTAATTGACTAGAAATTAGGTCGTAATATATTCCTTTTAAATTTATAAGTTCTTGATGAGTCCCTTGTTCCACAATTTTTCCCTTTTCCATGACCACTATATTATGGGCGTTTTTTACAGTACTTAATCGGTGCGCTATTACAATGGCGGTTTTTCCTTCTAAGATGGTTTCCAAATTTTTGGAAATCTGTTTTTCATTATTCGTGTCAAGAGAGTTTGTCGCTTCATCCAGGAATATGAAGTCTGGGTTTTTGTATATCGCCCTAGCTATTAGTATACGTTGCTTTTGCCCTTGACTTAATCCTGAACCATTAGTTCCAAGTGGAGTGTATAGCTTTAAAGGGCGAGCATTAATGAAATTTTCTGCGTTTGCCAGTTGAATCGCTTTCACTAGTTGTTTTTGATTTACGTTCATTTCTTCATCTTCCAATGTGATATTATATAAGATAGTGTCATTAAAAAGTTTACCATCTTGTAATACGGCACCGCAACTATTACGCCAACGATATAAATCGATATTATCTAATGGCACTCCTCCGACTTCAATTTCACCATTTGTTGGTTTATAAAACCTGAGTAACAATTTTAGTAAAGTGGTTTTACCGCTTCCGCTTTCCCCTACGATAGCTGTAATCTTTCCCTCCGGTATCTCTAAATTTATATTGTCTAATACTTTGTTTAAATTAGGGTTGTAGTAAAAATCTAAATCTTTCACCTTAATGCCTTTTTCTATAGGAATGGAAACTTTTGATTCAGATATTTCTGGTTCTTCTTCCCAAATGACCTCGTTTACACGTTTAAGGCTGATGCGGGCAAATTGTAGGGAATGTACATAACCAATCATACTTTTTATGGGGGCATTCAGTTGCCCTAATATGTACTGAGCTGCCATCATCATACCTAGCGTCATTGTTCCTTCTATTACATTTAGAGCCGCAATATAAGTAATAAAAAGCCCTTGTAAATGGATGATAAAAGAGGCTCCGGTCGCTTCTATCTGGTCGAGATTCATGTTTTTTACCCGCAAACCATAAATTTTAAAGCGGCTGAGTTCCCATTTCCATCTTCGTTTGTTCGCGATATTATTTATCTTTATTTCGTTCACATTTTCTAATAATTCCAATAGATCGTTCTGATTAGTGGCCCTGCATCCGAATAGTTGATTATCTAGTTTCTTTCGTTGCTTTAGAAAAAGAAATATCCATCCGGTATAAACTGTGTTACCGATCATAAATACAAGAAACATATTACTTTCGTAATAGAGCATAAGCAGGCTGTAGATGACAAAGAGTAGGATATTGATGAAGATTCCCAGAAAAGTGGACATGATAAATGACTGTATACGTCCGTGGTCATCTATTCGGGTTAGTAAGTCGCTAACCATTTTACGCTCAAAAAAAGTAATGGGTAAACTCATGGTTTTGCGGAGGAAATCACTGACCATTCCCATGTTAATCCGCTCTGACACATACAGCATAAGGCGGCTTTGGATAAAGTCAGATGCCATTGAACTAAATGCCAAAATCATACCTGCTATCAGCATGGTGTTCACAAATTGGATATTACCGGACCCAATGCCGAAATCTACAATGGATTGGGATATGAAAGGGGAAAGTAGCCCGATCAATATCCCTGCAACCATACCTACTATAACTTGTCCTAAATATCGGTGATGAGGTTTCAGATATTTCATAAAATGGCTGAAAGAGGCTCGGGTTTCCATTTCGTTCATGTTGTGAAATTCGGGAGTCGTTTCTAATATCATGATGGTTCCAAGTCCGTTGCACATCTCCCACGCTTCCCTAAATTCTTTATGGTTGTAATGGGTAAGTCCTTGTGCAGGATCTGATATATAAACTTTTCTATTCGTGATTTTATGGACTACTACGAAATGACTTTGTTTCCAGTGTACAATTAATGGCAATGGCATCTTCTCTATTAAATCTTCGAATGTAACTTTGATAGCCAGTGTTCGGAAACCAATCTCTTCTGCTGCCCGGCCAATGTCGAACAATGATACGCCTTCGCGAGTTGCATAACAGCGATCCCTCAAATATTTCAATGAAAATCTCTTGCCATAATTTTGGGCTATAATCTTCAGACAGGCTGGTCCACAATCCATTTGGTCATGTTGAATGTAAGATGGAAAGTTTATTCTCATAGTTGTTCTTTGGATTTTCTTTTTCGAGATTTGCAGATGGTTTTTCCTTTTTTATAAATATTCCTTCTGATTATTTTCTCGGTAAAGTTTGGAACTGGGTTATATAATTTTCTTATACCTAAATATAAGTATGGATATAATAATTTATATAATGATCTTTGTAATTTATATTGTCTCCTATTAAATAGAAAGTAGTTAATATACAGTTAAATTTGTTCTTGGCTTATGTGTATTTGTTCTTTCTTTAAACGTATTTCTTTTTAAGAAAAAAATAAATAATATACATGATTGAAATAGCAACTATAATGTAATGTATAGGATTGTATATATAATTTGAGGCTTTTGATGTAACAGACCAAAAAATACTATATGAACAGAAATTAATAGTATTGTAAAAGAAATGACATAGTATAAGAAGAAGCCCATTTCCTGATTTGATATATAAATATGCTAATACAAATCCAAAGCATGATAAACCAATAACCGTATATATACTGCCTGCATGTAGCATACCAAAATACAATGCGGTCATTATAATTATAATCCATTGATTTAATTTATCTTTGAATTTATTGATAATAATAATTCTGCAACTTATCTCCTCCAAAACAGGAATTAAAACTAAACCGTATATCAATCTTGGAAACGTGAAAAATTCTTTTTTTATTAATGATATATCTTTGGAAATGAAATCTATAAATCCTATAACTATATACATGGATATACTTAAGATAAAAATTGAAATAATTGTTTTTATGGAAATTTTGATGTTAAAAGATTGGCGAAACTGAATGCTCTTTCTGAATAATAAAATAAATATAACGAGGGATAATAGAGTGATGGGATGTGACCAAAGGGTTGGATTCTGCACTAAGTTTCCAATAATTAATACTATTAAAAGACTAATTAAGGGATACGTAAGAATAACAACCATCAAAGATAAAAAGAGATGTACTTTTTTCATGGGATTTAAAAATTTTGCTTGCAGATAATCTTAACTTTAAGGTCATAGAATAACTGCAAGCTGTTGCTATATTAATGATTACTTGTCTCCGTAATAAGCGTGCTTATGGAAAAAGAAGTGAGTTAATCTTGTTACTAGATTGTCCTCAGCGGCAGTTTGATTTGTGTTCCATCCTTGTCTTGATCCGTTACCGCAGGCCGGGCATCCGTCTATATCCCATCTCCCGGTTTCGTTCCAAGAAGTTCCATAGATTGTTACAGCCGGGGCTGCATAACCATAACCATCAACATAACCGCCTTGCCAAGTGTTATTCTCTAACATTCTAAAAAACTCATCTTGGCTAACTCCTCCTTTAAGAGAAGTCTGCTCTTCTATATTCACTACAGGATATTCACTCAATTTATTTATATTCAGTTTTTTCATATTGTTAAAATATTAGTAAGACGTTAATTGTTTCTTGACTTTTTCGTGAAGCAGTATTTTTTGCTTTTCGACCTGTTGGGCGGCATGGTATGTCAGGGAAACCATGGCAGATATAAACATAATTTTTGTCTTAATCTGCATTGCAATGTTCTGTTTTTATTAGCAGTATTTACATGTTTAGTTATTCTTATTTTATTATTTATTTCCTTATGACGGGAAACCGTATTTTTAATATTCTTCAATTTTATCCAGTTGATATAGATTTTCGCTATTCAATAAGTAATCATACCCTGACGACATGTCCTTTTGTTGGTCTTCTTGTATATACCTTTCATATTTTCTAATTCGATCATTTTCTTTCATGGATCCATAGTCTTTAAATAATATATTGCTTTGCCATGTGTTCGTGAAATACGGAGTCGCTATGAAGTGTAATTTCTTATGGGTGTTTATGTGAGTATGCCCTATAGGTCTGAACATTCGGTAAACTGTGAGGATACCTTTGTTAGAATTCGGAATATCACCTTTATAACTTTGTTCATCGTTCCATAAATACACACCCCTAAAACTTACCACATGTATCTCTTTATTATTCTCAAATTCTGAAAAATTGGTAAATCTCTCATCAAATCTTTCGTCAATATCCATAAAACAAAACCATTCGGATTGGAAGAAGGCACTTAAATCGAGTAATATATTTCTATTCTCTAAATCGTTGAACCCACTTCTTTTCTTTTTCACTTTTAATATAATTTTGTCATGGATTGCTAGATCCCAAGTTCGATCCGTACTTTCATCATCCAGCAAAATGATACCGTCAAAATAGTTTGCCATATTTGTTAGAAAACCTTCTATCAGTTTTTCTTCGTTGTACGCTTGGCAGAGGACTATCTTTTTATGCCTTTTCCGAAATGCGGCGGGGTGTCTGATTTCGAAACCGATAAATTGCTGTAGATATGTATAGCACAAGTCTTTTGCATATTGATTGTCTTGCCAGTCGTAAATGACTTTGTTAAATTCACTTCCCCAAATATCTTTGTTAGCAATTGCTTCCGAAGGATAATTCATTTTTCTCCAATCCGAGATGCTATGTTTATTGATACGTTTAGAGCGTTCGTTGGGATCATAATTTTTTTCCCGATGAATAGTCTTTGCCTCTGGGAGGATGAATTTTTTGATACCAGACATATCCAACCGTGCACGCATATTATTATCTTCTCCACCCCATGTGATGAATGTTTCATCATAACCATGTAATTTGTATAGATGGTTACGTTCTACCATCAAATTGCCCCACGGGATAAAATCCAACTCTTTTATATTATTTTCTGTAAGTTCCTGCTCATAGGGTACATATGCCATCATTGCGAGGATATAGTGCATGGGATATTTCTCTATGGCATCTCTCATTTGCCATATAATATCAGTGAGGAATTCTACTTCAGGATCTATTTGTAGGATATACTTTTTGGTAGCATGCTTGAGTCCTACATTTAGTACGGAAGCATGGTTGCGAGGAGCATGTTTTCGTTCATTAATAATTAGCTTCCAATTTATGAATGGATAATTTTGAAGCAGCATTAGAAGTTCTGACTTTTCATCGGGGTCATCTAGGACAATGATTACCTCAATACCGTTTCGTTGTAAATAGGGTGCATTATGTGGTAATACTTTTTTGAACTCTGTATATCTTTTATAGAAAGACATAACGATACTTACATCGAAGTTATGAATAATATCATTATTTAAATCGATGAGTTTCTTTTCTGTTGTGGGTTTATTTACGTTCATGCTATCAGTATTTTTTCATTAAACAGCATTTGGATAAACTCCACAAATATTTTAGGTTCCTTTTTATATGGACTCATATTTATAGCATCTTTTATTAAGCAACTTCTTTTAAAAAGGGCTATAATTTCAGCTTCTTCTTTACCAAAACTTGAATGGACTTTGTTGTTGGCTGTATAAGCTAATACAAATTTGGTATCAGAAAATTTAATAAGGTGAAAAGCATCCGATAACCTAAGGTGAATTTCCATAGGGAACGTATATAATTGTTTGTGGTTAGCTGCTACTTCTAAAATTAAGTCGTTAAGCAATTGCTGGGTTTGGCGATACTCATTGTCCAACAATTCTTTGTTTTTAATAATAATGCAGTCTATGTTTTTGCTCTTTTCTGTATTTTGTACATATTGAATATCGTTCATGATCAAATTCAAAGGGATGTATTCGTTTAAGCTTCCCCCTATCCGTCCCTGAAACTTATTAGCGAATTGTTGGCTGAGGTTTTGGGGTGTGATAAGTCCTCCATATCCTTGCTCTCCAATCACGATACATGGTTTACCTAACATTATTCCTGTGTAAATAGAAATACCATCCCCGATGATTATATCATTTGATAGAATCACTTTTTCGATATTCGATTCTTTTACATTGATAAGTGTAATATTAGAATTGAATATAGGGATAAGAGGATCTCCATTATAAAGTATTGTGATTCTATAGTCTGATAAAATATTTAATAAGTTACTGATATAATAGACCGGTGAATTTTTAAGGTTAGGGTGTGCGATAGCTATTAATAGTTTGGGGCTATTTTTATTTCTTATTTCTACATTTTTAGTAACGACTGGTTTAGAAAAATATGGTAAGACAAACATTTTGTCTTTTTGAAAGAAACTCTCCAAGAGCTGATTGAAGCAATCACAAAGTATTATTTTTTCTACTTGTTGGTCTTCACTTAAATATTCGTCTTTTAAATACTCTGTATTTATGAAGTGTATGATTGGGATATTTGATTTTCTTGCAAATTGACTAATGTGGCTCAAACCTGTTTTGCCATAAGTAAGAATGATCTCTGCTTCTTCTGTTTTATATGACTTGATGGGGGGAATATACAGATAATCATTGAGATGATTTTGAGATTTACATATAAGGGTAATATCATTGTTATAGTCTTTATTATCCAGAATCTTTAGTATTCTATTACAAAAATCAACTTGTCGCTGGTTGGAGACGTCTAGGGAAAAAAGTATTTTCATAATTAGTAAGGTTTCTTGGTTTTCAGTAATAATAAAATTATTATTTTGTTAATATATGACTTTTTTTATATGAACATCCTCCAAAAAGATTTTTTTTATTTTTAATTAACTAATTAGAAAAGGTGGTATGCAATGCCATTCTTGCTGTTATTGAATAGTGAGACGAATAGTATGCACTCTGTTGATACCTGAGTAGTTACGCTTTCTCTTGCTGTATCCCTTCTATTATAAATCAATGCTGTATTTTCGCGTTTGATGAAGGTGTCGGTCACTGACGGGCCTGTTATACTTTCGGAGATAAACGATAAACTCTCTCCGATGGAGCGAACCATATCCGGGGTAATCTGTATACATATGAAAGCCTCATTATCTTTTTAGTAAAAGGGTCAGGACTTATTGTAACAGCCATCGAATCATCCTCCTGATAAAGTGCGACGGTTCTTTTCTTCTTCTTCTTCGCGGATTACGAACTAACCAACGGTATTTGTTTTTGATATTAAACGATTGTATACAAAATTATTATAATGAATCTCCGTTTGTTTATTCCGCCCCTGGTATGCGGGCTCATGGGCCTTGGTATGCGGGCTTATAAGCCCGAGTATACGGGCTCATGGGCCCGGGTAGCGGGGATGGGATGAAGAGTGGATCATTTTCGACTAAACAGTAAAGGAAAGCACAATGCTTTAAACAATGTATTCAGTTAATAAATACGTTCCTTAGTGTTGCCTATCAGTGTCTTAACGATTGGATGGCGCTCAAGTTAACGGGTGGAAGATGGAAGATGCGGGTGGAAGATAAACAGGCTGAAAATGCGATCTTCCACCGCGTCATTGCATTGATTATTAATGGAGTAAGTGGAAAAAGGTGGAAGACGGAAGATCGAAACGTATTTTTTGTAGGAGAAGCAGTTGCTCTGCCAAGTGAAGCATTAAAATAGAATAAAGAATATTCTCTGAAAAATAGCAGAGATTCAGTATGCCGCACGGTATTTTCCTTCCTCCTTATCCTCAAGCATACTCAGATAGGAAGTGTAGCGTGATTCGCTGATGTAGTGCTCTTCTACTGCTTTCCGAACAGCACAACCGGGTTCTTGGCGGTGTGTGCAGTTTCCATATTTACAGTTTGCCGAAGTTTTGAATATTTCGGGGAAGTAGTGACCTATCTCTTCCTCTTCCATATCGAAAGTACCAAAACCTTTGATTCCCGGAGTATCGATAATGTATCCGTCTCCCGGTACAGGGAACATTTCGGAGAAAGTGGTGGTGTGCATTCCCTTGTTGTGATAAGCTGATATTTCCGCAGTCTTGACTTCCAGCCCCGGAACAAGGGCATTGATGAGGGTTGATTTACCCACTCCCGAATGTCCGGAGAAGAGGGTTACCCGGCCTTTCAGTTCCTCGCGTATGGCATCGACTCCTTCACCGGTCAGTGCGGATATTTTAAAACAAGGGTAACCTATTTGGGTATAGAGCGTGATGAGGCTGTCCAGATAATGCAATTCGTCTTCATCATAAGCATCCACTTTGTTGAAAAGAATCTTCACCGGTACCCGATAGGCTTCTGCCGATGCTAAAAAGCGGTCGATAAAAGTGGTTGAAGTTTCGGGATAGTTAACAGTCACCACCAGCATACATTGGTCGAGGTTGGCTGCAAGAATATGTGATTGTTTGGAGAGGTTCGATGAACGGCGGATGATGTAATTTTTCCGATCTTCTATCTCACTGATAAAGGCTGTTCCTTCCTGATTGAGTATGATTTGTACACGGTCACCTACGGCAACGGGATTTGTACTCCGTATGCCTTTCAGCCGAAAATTACCTTTGATCTTACATTCAACCAACTGCCCGTCATCAGTTTTCACCTGATACCAGCTACCTGTATTCTTTATTACTAATCCCTTCATGTTTTATAAGCAGCTAGTTACAAGTTACGGGCTATTAAGAAAACTTTGAGGCGTTATACACAGATGTGTATGGTAGCCCGTAACTTGTATTTCAATTATACGGTCATAATTTCTTTGTCCTTTTCAGCCAGCATTTCTTCAATTTTGGCAATGTATTTGTCATGAACCTTCTGCAGTTTAGCTTCTGCGTTCTTTTGTTCATCTTCAGCCAAACCGTCTTTTACAGCTTTCTTCAGTGCATCGATGCCGTCACGCCGTGCGTTACGGATACTGACTTTGGCTGTTTCACCCTCAGCTTTACATTGTTTGGCGAGTTGCTTACGGCGTTCCTCGGTAAGAGGTGGAATACCGATGCGGATAATTTCACCGTTATTCTCCGGCATAATGCCGAGATCGGAGTCGATAATGGCTTTTTCAATAACCCGGAACATGCTTTTATCCCAAGGTTTAATCGTGATGCTGCGTGCATCGGGAGTGGTTACGGCAGCTACGTTGCTGATGGGTACCATGCTTCCGTAAGAGTCTACACGGATACCATCCAGCAAGCGTGTGCTTGCTTTTCCGGCGCGGATGTGTGCCAGTGCTTCTTCCAGATACATCACTGCCATATCCATCTTCTCTTGTGATTCTTCGATAATCGTTTTTACGTCTACCATCTTATTAAGTATTTATAAAATTGGCACTTTGATTCATTTTGAAAACAAAAGTAGATTATTTTTTGATTATCTGCAACTATCTATAGAGAGAAATGCGTTGCCTGACGTTTCTCTTTCTAAATAGTATTATTGGTAATTATCGCAATAGGTGGTAGACGGGCTGCTGATATAACGTCCGCTTAAGTTACAACTGGAACCACTGAGGTGACTACAATTGGAGCATCTTTTACCGCCGGATGAAGAAGATGATTTTCCTAAAAGTGAAAGCAGAAAGAGAGCGATTAGTACAATTAGTAAAAGGATGAGGAAATGAGCTACAATTAAGACAGTGGCTGTTGAACCAATTAAATAAGTTAATGTACAGATACACGCATGTTTCCATCCACCTTTGGGAAGTACTTTATTGAAAATAATACCTGTTTGCACAGATTGTCCGACAAGAAATCCAATTCCTACCACAGGCAAAAAGCCTACAAAGAAAAAGCCACAAATGATAGCGCCTATGATACAGATGCCCCAAGTATATATTCCCCATGTCCAATTGAAAGTTGCGTAGGAATTGTATTGCACATCATTCAAGGTATTGAAAAAACACATCCATTGATTAAATACAACTGCACCGAATATAAAGAAATTAATGATGGTCCATAGCCATCCTATTTTATCGGGAGTGCAAAACCAAATACTATTTGCGCCCATTGAAAACACATAAAATAGTTCTAACAAACAGACGGTAATGAATAAACTGAGGTTTATCGTATGTTCGCTGTCTTCTAGCGGAGTACTTTCTCCACGACGCATTCTAAGGATGAATAGCACAATAGAAAGTCCTAATATGATATAAACTAAAGGGCGGCAATCATAATTTGTTTGTCGAAACCAGTCGCTGAGTGTATTTGTTGGAGCTTTTGCGGGAGGTGTTGGAGTAACAGGTCGTATGTAGGTCGTACTTACGTATCCATATCCGCCATTGAAGGATACCTTTGCCCATTCTCCATCTATTGATTCTACATTTACGATTCCTCCATGATTTATTGTTCCGATGATAGGAGCATTTGTGCTTCCATGACTACGTATGTTTAGAAAAGTATTGGCGGTCACTTCATACTTTTCCAAAGCTTGGGTAGAGAGGACTATAATGAATAGTCCGATACAAATGAACAGGAATCGTTTGAATGTTTTCATCGGTTTGTTATTTACTGGGTTTTTATGTCTTTTACAGAGGGCGTGATGATAACAGTTGTTGGCACTCGGATTAAAGATACTAATTGCTCTAATTCTGAATTTTTGATTCGAATGCATCCTTCGGTCGCTCGGGTCCCAATAGATAATGGGTCGTGGGTGCCATGAATCCCAATTCCTTTATGTCCGGGTGTTTCTAACCGGATGAAATGATTACCGTATGCACCCTCTATTTCACCTTTCCCATCTCCAAAATCGTGTTTCCATTTAGAAGCATCTTGGATATCGATTATTTTAAAAGTTCCTTCAGGAGTTTTTAAATCTCCTTGTTTTTCCTTATTGCCATAATTCTTCCCACAAGCTATGTCGGCAGTGAATAATTCTTGACCCTTATAGTCTATTAAGCGTAATTTCATTTCATCTTTTGAGATGAGAAGAATGTTCGCATTCTTAATTTGTGCCATTTGGGCAGTATGGTAGTAGTAGAAAGCTACTGCCATACCACCTATAGAAAGGATAAATGTTAGATGCGATATAATTAGATACCGTATAATTTTCTTTTTCATTGTATTATGCTTAGTGTACAATTACTTGGCAGGAGAAGATTTTACTTCCCTCGTACCATATCTCGTACTGATAAGTACCTGGAGAATACACGTCACACTCTGGACTTCCCCAGCTTGTTAAATAAGAAACATTGTTATCAGCTCCGACAGCAGGTGTATACATACCATGTTTGTAAGTGTATCCGTTCGGCGAGTTCTTGTTGGCAATGAGTACACCATTGGGACGATAGATTTTGGCATACAATGTAATATTTCTGGCCCCGTTTAGACTTGAATAAATAATCTTTGGTTTCAGGTATTGTAATTTATTTCCGTAAAGCGGCTTCCCATAATCTTCTAAAATAGTCCCTTTATCGTTTGAGTTGGCAAATAACATTGTTCGGATTTTGATGGGACACTCAACTGGTTTTGAAGAAACAGTTACAGCCTTTTCTGAATTGCCCTGAATTTGCACTCCGGTTGAATACAATAATTGTCCTTCGGACCAGAATTCTATTCGGTAAGTTCCAGAAGTGTACGCATCTCCGGTTGTATTTCCCCAACCGGCTAAATTAATATATCCGGATCTGTTTAGAGTTACTTTTTGTTCATTAGTATATCCGGAGGGTGATCCTGTTCCAGTCATTAAGTTCCCCTGTGGAGTGATAATTTTATATTTGATGACCACTGAACTCTTCCCCGCAGGATTTTCATAGAAAATACGTGGAGACAAGTACTGAGTGGTGGTGGGGAGCTGTGTCCCAAATTGAGTAAGAATATTGTAACTTTTATCAGTATTTCCAAAAAGTGCCTTCGTTATTTTTAGTCCGTTCTCACTCTTTGCTTTTGACGGTTGCTGGTTGGTTGGGAGTTGAGGCGAGCGGCTAACCATAGCATTTGGGGTAGCATAGATAACTTTATATTTATCTGTTTTCCATGGATAATATCTAACATCTTTTATTTTGGCATTTTCTGTTGTTTGCTCTTGATATATAAAAACGGGAGTTTCGTCATCTGCAAACGAATAAATAGCCAATACACCTTCATGTGTGGAGCTGTTGGATAAGACAAATGCAAATTCTGTAAACTTCGTATATCCGTTAGCCAGTCGAGGGTAAAGTACTGCATTAGGTTTGACTTCTATAGGTTGTGCAAACAACTGCCATTGCCCCGTCCCTGTTTTATAGTTGTTTTTCTTTATAAAGTCTACGAGTGCCAGCCGACATTTTGCTGTCGGTGCTCCTTCCATAGCTTCTTTGCTTCCCCATAAGTTATCCAACAATTCAAAATCAGTTTTACTTAGGGTATAATTGGTAGATACATATCCCTTTTTCTGATTAGCTTTAATGTATGACCATCCATCTCCTTCTTTTTGGTAAGTGATGAGCTCCGAACCATAGGGCAGAGATTGGATACGATTATATTCTACATTTGCATTTTTATCGGAACGTTGCAACAAGCTGGATACGTATACATAGGTACGCTCTGCATCCCGATCAATGGTCATAGGTTTATACCAATATTGATAGCCGCAAAAGCCTATAATAGCGGCGATAATCAAGAACGACCACAAACCTCCGTGCCCCTTTTTAGGCGAAACTGTAGATGTTCGTCGGTTAGATGGAGTTCTTGGAGGAGGTGGCGGCGTTACCCGTGATTGTGGGGGGGGAGTAGAGGTCCGGTGTTGTTTGATAGCGAATGTGTACGTTGCAATTTGCAGATCATTCTCAAAGAATTCAATAATCCATTGGCCAGCGGAGAATACATTTCCAGACATACTTCCGAAGCCATTCAAGGGATATGCAGATCGGGAACCTGTGAGAGGGACATTACCATACCACGTATAACCGGACTTGCTGTTGCTGGCTGTCATGAGTGTCCTGTCGGGAGCGTATAATTTGTACCATATATCTACACTGCTCCCTCCTCTTAATACTCGATAATCAATTCGAGGCTGTAAATAGCAGCTACGAGTATCGAGCTCGGCCTGATTCGAAGGAATGGGATCACCTTTTTCGTCAGTATTGGCAATTACCAATCCGGTTATTTCAATGGAAGGGGATGTTTGCCGGGGAGGAGTTTGTGGTATTCTTTCCTGAGGGGCCCTTTCTTGTATCGGGTTTTCGCGGGTATATTTCGTCATGAACTTTTTGAAGTCCTCAAAAGTTTTAGAATCTTTTGTATAATATGTTTTGGCTATTCCACGAAAATCTTTGCTCCAGGTAATGATGTTTTTGTTATTGCTATGCAATTTGTCTGATGCGATTAGAATGGAGATATACTGCTCACATTCTTTTCGGGACGTTTCGTTAAATGTACCGTTTTTCCAGAAATTGGCTAAGAAACGGACAGCATTCCATTCATCTCGGTCCAGTTCATTCTGATTCTCGTATAACTGCGAATAAGTGCTTACCCATTTTTTTGCATTTTGTTTTAATATGATATTTTGAGATTCACTGTTGACAGGTGTCTGAAGAGGAGCCGAAGAGCGGGGTGCAGAACTCTGATATAATTCCTTTAATGCATTTTGGAATACTAAAAATGTAGTTTCGTCTTTAGTGTAATACTTCCTGGCGATGGTACGAAACTCTTTACTCCATACAATAATTTCTTTATTATTGCTGTGTAATTTATCCGATTGTTCAAGAGTGCTTATCAGGTCCATGCATTCGCTGGTAGCATCCGGATCAAATTTTTTTCGCCAATAGTCGGCCAGTGTCTCTATAGCAGTCCATTCTGCTGTAGAGAGTTCTGTTTGTTTGCTTTTAAGAAATCGACAAGCTTCGTTCCACTTGCCGATTTCCAGTTTTAATAAAGTCTTATCCATTTATAGGGTTCTGCTTTGTTCTGTTTTTTACTCTACTGATGCTTTGTCGATGATTGCTTTTGATTTTCTGAGTTCTTCTTCACATTTTACACCGGTGATTTTGAGATCGAATTCAAGTTTATCATTTTCTACATAAGCTAATCCGTGCAAGATACCTTCCTGGTCAATCTGATATGTAACTGAAATCTGGGTACCTTGAGGCCAGTCTTTGCTCAGTTTAAGCGTATGGTCGTCAATTAGTGTGCAGAATCTTTCTTCCACGATACTTTCTGTTTCCATATTTGTGAAATCACTTTCAAATACTTTCACAGATACACCTCGTTGGTTAGGAATAGAAGTAGTAAAGGTTTCAATTCGTTTTGTGGGTAACGAACTATTTGCAAAAATGAGGTTTTGCACCATGCTTTGTCCTTCAATGATTACGTCGGTACCATATGTTTTACTGGTGACATTGACCACTGTGGTGCGATCTCCACGGAGAGGAGCCGGTTTATCATCACTTTCTCCTTCTTCATAGTCGCGAACTGCTTGTGAATAGGCGGCATTCATAGCATAAATTGCCGCTCCTTTGGCTACACATTCATCCGGGTCGGTTAGTTTGGCATCACAATTGAATTCTTTATCTACCCGTTCCTTTATTTGTGGCATGCGGCTACTGCCTCCCACCAACAGTATTTCATCAATATTATTGTAACCTTTTTCTTTGGCAATAGCAATAACCTTCTTGGTGGCATCAATCGTTTCGTCCAGTTTCCTTTCTGTCAGTGAATTGAATAACTCACGGCTAATCTCTATACGTGCGGAATTGCCTTCATATTGGTAAGTTGCTTTCGCTGTCTGCTTGGCTGTCAATACTTTTTTCTTGTCTTCTGCAAGTAATAACAACTCATATTTTAGGTCTAATCGGTCTTCGAACGAATAAGAAGTGTTATTTTGTTCGTTAAAAGCTGCCAGCATATATTCAGCTAATGCGGTATCCCAGTCTACTCCTCCTAAATGATGGTCTCCACCTGTGGCTATTACTTTAATGGCACCACCGTTCACGTTAATCAAGGTAACGTCAAATGTTCCGCCTCCGAGGTCGTATACTAAAACCGTTTTTTTCTGATCAGTCTTTACACCGTAAGAGATCGCGGCAGCCGTAGGCTCATTGATGATAGAAAGTACATTTAAGCCGGCTATTTCTCCGGCCTGCTTGGTTTGCATACGCTCTTTGGTTCCAAAATAGGCCGGACAAGTGATAACGACATCTTTGATCGGTTCCGGATTATCTCCCAAATCGTTGGCATCTTTAACCAGCTTTTTTAAGATGAAAGCCGAAATTTCTGTTGGGTCGTAATGATAGGGAAATTCGTTTGTATTTTTATCGAAACTGTCATCTACACCTATATGGCGTTTTATGAATACTGCCGTTTTGGTAGGTTCAGTGGCCAACATACCTTTGGCTTCTTTTCCCACGACAACATGGTCCATATCCTCAAAATATACAGCGGATGGAGTAGTGGCATCTCCTTCGAAATTGCGGAGAACAATGGCTTGGTCGAATTTATCTACTTGTGCAATGCAACTGTAGGTGGTACCCAAATCGATACCATATACACTTCTGGTATTGTCCATAGTTATTTATCTTTTTAGAATTTTTTTTAGATGAGTTGATTATTCTGATTTTTTATATACAGTGACTGTTGAGGGTTGAAATATTTTGTTTGTGGTAGTATTTCGGAAGCCTCCGTAATGAAATTCTTTAATAGTGCCGGCTTGTTCCGGGGTATCAGTGATCACTGTTCGGATGGCTGTTTGCTCTTTAGGTGAATATGCGCTGCCTATTGTCGGTTCAAAATACTCTAAGTCGTATTCGTCTTCTAGAATATCTTGAATATGCAGTTTACAATTTTCCACTTCTCTCAATAATCTCGTATAAGTTTCAGGGGAACTTTTAGCTTCCGTATTTTCATAAAACTTATAAGTTTTCGTGAGTCGCTCATGCATTTTTATCATGTTTTTCAGAAGAGGTTTTACGATTTCCGCATGAAGATCCCGGTTATGACTTTGCAGTTCTTCATGAAGATCCTTAATGATTTTATCTTTGTAAGAAGAATCTTCCAATAGTTTTTTTAATGCATTTATTTGATCTCCGATTTGAGAAGGGAACGAGTGATCGGGATGCGTCGCAGGCTCTATGGAGCGTTCATCGTTTGGATTCCTATTCTCCAGGTTCTGCTGCCGTTCTTCAAGTTCTTTTGCTAATTTATCCAACTTTTCAGCACGTAGATTCAACTCTTCTTCTTTTTGTTGAAGCTCTTGGATTTTTAATTTCATTTCTTCTTCTTGTTCGGGAGAAAGTTGTTCCTGTTCATTGGGGGAGGATGTCGCCTCATCGGTAGCTGGAGAGGGAGTGTGATTGGGTATTCCGGTTGAGATTAATTGAGCAAGATTAGCTTCAAATTGGCTCATTCTTTCCAATAGCTCTTCCATTTTGTTATTTTTACTTTTGGGCCATTCCATGTTGTGTGTGTTTATAGATTAATATATAGATTTTTATTTCTGGTTTTACATAAAGTATGAATACTTTTTATTAGATCAAATAACGAATAATTGTGTGCTTTTTAATCTTGTCTCGCAAATATATAGTTTGTAGTTGTGAAAATCAAACATATTGCTTTATAAAATTGTTGTAAAATGATTTTGTACCGGATATCCGGTACAAAATTGAAATCAGTAAAGACTTCTTTAATTTATATTGATGGTTGGTACTGCTTTTAGTGCATTAATTTAATATGAGCTTGATACAATATTAGAATAATTGTAGTTGTCCATCATAGACTAATTTAAAGTTAATGGTGGATCTTTTTTCAAAGAAGGGTAACTATAGCAGTCAATATCTTCATAATATAATAGTTAAATAACTATTGACTAGAGTGTTTCTATTTTAGTGATGTTCTTTATTGGTTTATTGTTTATCATCGGTCTTTTCTAGGTTTATTTAATCGGTTGTGCTTATCATAAAATATTTTCTTTACCGTTAATAATCAGATACAGCTTGAATTTGAGAAACGACTTAGTTTAACACTCTCCATGAGTTATAACCTTTTAAAGTCTTATGAATCAATGTTTTTTAGTTAGGTATATACTTGGGGAGTGGAATCCACAAGTTAATGTTTGTATATTCACCCAGTAACACTTATTTGATGAAAATTGTCGGAGGATTCAAAAAAATAATAAAAATACGTATGAGAAACAGATATGTCAGGTATTTGTATGTATATTATGGGTAATAATATTTGAAATAAAGAGAATTGTCTAAATAGAATAGAAAGAGGATAACTATAGTTTCCCAATTATTTATTTAGTTGGGAGCATTACGATGATGATGTACTTTTTCTTGCTACCATTCAGATTCTTAGTAGAAATCATTTGTTAAACAATAGATTTTAGTAACTTTAGCCTCTGAGAGCATAGCGGTAATTGCTATTGTTAGATACTATAGATTCAGTACTCATAATTATTTCTCTTGATTATTATATTATTCATAATATTGAACTCACGTTAAATATAGATAAAATGAAAAAGATCAATGCGGCTTTGGTAATATCTCTGTTTGTAATGACAGGATGTGGAGGAAATAAACAACTGACAGATGATTGCATCACGGTTGATGTTAGTGCGGATTATCCTAAAAAGGAACTGATCCTTCAAGATTTTATGGATGTGGAATACGTTCCGTTGGAAACTACTGACGATTTTATAACTCAAGGTATTGTGAAAGCTACCGGCAAGAAAATTCTGTTGGTTGCAAACAGGATTATGGATGGTAATATTTTTGTGTTTGACAGGGCTACTGGTAAAGGGGTACGGAAGATTAACCGTTTGGGACAAAGTGGTGAAGAATATTCGCATATTGCGTCTATTGTTCTGGATGAAGATAATAACGAAATGTTTGTTGTAGATTATCCTGCAAGGAAAATATTGGTATATGACTTATATGGAGAGTTCAATAGAAGTCTCCCATTTCCAGATACCTGCTATTATGAGTTTTTATCGGACTATGACCGGGATCATCTGATTGGTTATAAAAGTTATTTGCCATTGATAGAAACCGACGAATCATGCCATGTACTTATTTCCAAGAAAGACGGAAGTGTTACACGAAAAATTCAAATTCCTTTCAAAGAACTCGAGACACCGGTTGTGACGAAAGATGAGGCGATAGTGACTCCAGGTTTTTTTCTGATAACCCCGCATGATGGTAATTGTCTGCTGACGAAAACATCATCTGACACAGTATACAATTACTTACCGGATGGCACTCTCAGTCCATTTATTGTACGGACTCCTTCCATTCATTCTATGGATCCTAAAGTATTTCTTTTTCCGACCATTATCACTGATCGGTATTATTTTATGCAAACTCTTGATAAGAAGTTTAATTTTGAAAAGGGGAGAGGTTTCCCGACCAATGATTTAGTGTATGATAAACAGGAAAAAGCAATATTTCAATATACCGTATATAATGATGACTTTTCTAATAAACACCGGGTTGCATTGGGACAGCAACCCGAAAAATCTGTAGATGAAGAAATTGTAACCTGTCGTGCTTTAAATGCTTCAGACCTTGTCGAGGCAAACGAAAAAGGAGAACTGAAAGGTAAGCTAAAAGAAATTGCTGCGGGACTGAATGAAGAATCGAATTCGGTGATTATGTTGATAAAACGCAAGAAATAAAGATAGTAAAGGCTAGAGGATAGGTAGGTATTATATCCATGCTCATACGCCGTTCGAGGGAAAGTCCATTTCCATATCTGAGAGTAGTAATACCGATTATCGGGGCTATTGATGATAAAAGGTCTGCTGTAAGAAAAAGAAGGCGAACAAAGTAGAACGCGAAAGATGAAGAATGAAGAACGGGTTAACAGGTAGAAGTATTCCATCTACTTGTTAACCCGTTCATAATAAGTGTAGTTTATGAAGTTAATTGTGTACCAATGTACCGATTTCTTCTCCGGTAATCACTTTTTTCAGGTTGCCTACTGTATCCATATCGAATACTACGATCGGCAGATTATTCTCCTTACACATACAAGTAGCTGTCAAGTCCATCACTTTCAGTCCTCGTTTCAGCACTTCATCGTAAGTGATGTCGTGGAACTTGGTTGCCGTAGGATCTTTCTCCGGGTCGGCAGTATAGATACCGTCTACGCGAGTACCTTTCAACATGACGTCTGCTTCTATTTCGATACCGCGAAGCGATGAGCCGGTGTCGGTAGTGAAGAACGGATTCCCGGTTCCTGCCGACATGATGACGATTTCGCCATTTTCCATGCATTCAATAGCTTTCCATTTACTGTAGAATTCACCGATAGGTTCCATGCGTACGGCTGTAAGTACACGTGCTTTCACACCGGCCGCAACTAATGCCGAACTTAAGGCAAGGCTGTTAATTACTGTGGCCAGCATACCCATTTGGTCACCTTTTACCCGATCGAAACCTTTATTGGCTCCACTCAGTCCACGGAAGATGTTACCACCACCGATAACGATGCCGATTTGTACGCCTTGTTCATGAATCTCTTTGATTTGTGCGGCATATTCGGCCAATCGCTTTTCATCGATGCCGTATTGCTTTTCTCCCATCAGGCTCTCACCGCTGAGCTTCAACAGGACTCTTTTGTATTTTGCCATACGATTCTGATTGTTGGTTTACTTTTTTGCAAAGATACGCGATTCCTTTTAATGGACTATCTTTTTTGCTAAAAAAGCTTGTACAAGTCCGCGAAGCGACAGGTAGATAATAAAAGCCATCCACAAGGCATGATTTCCCATTACTTCTTGGAAGATGTAATAGGTAAGAAAAAAACTGGCAGAAGCGATGAACATGGAGAAAAGCATCTGGCGGGTAGCGGTGGCACCTATGAAAATGCCATCCCATAAAAAGGCGGAAAATCCGGCAAGGGGAATGGCTAATACCCAATAAAAGTAAGTGTCGGCTTCCTGGATAACGGATGATTCGTTTGTCAGTAATCCCAGAAATGATTGTCCACCAATACCGTAAAGAAGGGTGAACCCGGCTGATAATCCGACACCCCATCCGAATAACTGTCGGACGGTACGGTGAAGCTCCATACGATTACCGGCGCCAATATAACGACCGGCAAGTGCCTCGCCTGCATAGGCAAATCCATCCATAATATATGAAAAGAGGGTAAACAGCTGCATTAATAAAGTGTTTACAGCCAGTACTACTTCGCCTTGGGCGGCTCCGGCAGAGGTGAAGAACATCGTTACAGCTACCAGGCACAAAGTACGGAGAAAAATATCGCGATTTACCTGAAAGAACCGATACATGGCTTGTTTTTGCCAAATGCCTCTCCAATGGACTCGTTTCCGCAATTGTTTATAATAACGTAGCCATAAAAGCAGCGCCATCAGGAAACCTGCATATTGGGCTATAAGCGTTCCGAGAGCTACTCCTTCTACTTTCATTCCGAAAAGGAATACAAAACAAAGACTTGCCAGGATATTCACAATATTCTGCGTAATAGCGATATACATCGGAAAACGGGAATTCTGCATTCCGATGAACCAGCCGGCAAAACCGTAAAGGCCGAGCATGGCAGGAGCCCCCCAGATGCAGATACGAAAGTAGAGAGTGGCCAGACGTTCTACTTCGTCGGAAGTCTGTATGAAAGCAAATGCGGCTTTTTGGATGGGATATTGCAGAGTCATCAGACAGAGTGCGATAAACAATCCCACGCCGACTGAACGTAGAAGCAGTTTTGTTACTTCTTCCAGATTACGTTGTCCGAATGCTTGGGAAGTCATGCCGCTGGTGCCCATCCGTAGAAAGCCGAATATCCAGTAAATGATGTTGAACAGCATGCCACCTACAGCAATGGCTCCGATGTAGGCGGCCGATCCCAGATGTCCTACAATAGTGACATCGACCAGTCCCAATAACGGGACTGTGATATTGGAAATAATAGAGGGAACGGCTATTTGCAGAATCCGTTTGTTTCCGTTACTGATGTGCATTTGTTTATTCATTGACATGCAAAGTTACATGAAAAACAGAGAATATGAAAATGATGTGAACAATCATGTAATTATATTGGTTCGCAACGTTCTCGATACAGGAATTAATATTATTTTTGTCTGCATATTGAAAGATATCTTACAGACAATTAACAAACATCGCAGCGAGGTAGCATTATCAATTTGAATTTAATAACTAAATGAAAAACATATGAAGCAATTTATTCTAATAATGATTTGTATATTACTACAAGTCATTCATGTGCATGCAGGGTCTAAGGACATAACGTGGAAATGGGATTATTCCGAAGCGGATGATATTTTTATTGATTTGCTTGGCAAGGCGGCTACTGGATTTATGGAAACGAATACGCCTAACTGTTATGGGGGGAAATTAGTAGTAAAACTTCCCGAGGGATTACATTTTAAGCAAACAGAGGCACCTGCTTTTTTGTTGATTGGCAATGCGGAAGAAATAGCTTTTAACGTTGACGTAAATGATAGTATGGCTATTCTTTCATTAAAGACATCTTCAGTACAAACTGTTCCGTCAGAAGCTATTAATATTACACTTAATCCTAAAGCGATTAAAGGCAAACTCAGAAAAGGTATGAACACAACCGGTAGGTTGAGTTTTCATCCATCAGAGATTCCTACCGTATTTAAATCGCCGATAACGGGTAGAACGTATCATTTAGTGTTTAATGATGAGTTCGATGATGGAGTGATAGATACTTTAAAATGGGATACGAGAAGTAGAAGAAGTCCTTTTACCCGTAGAGGTATGTATCAAGAGAAACCTTACTATGTGCTGTGTCATGAGGATTGGACCAAAGAGTTGCATGGCGAACTTCGTTTGGAAGTCTCTAAATACCCGACACAAAACAATGTTGTGATGACCGGTGGGATTTTATCACTGGGCAGGTTCATGGCACGTTATGGTTATTATGAGACAAAGGCTTCATTTAGAGACTGTATTGGTGAAGGTTACTGGCCTGCTTTTTGGATACATTTTGATGAAGCCGATAAGTATGGAAAAGGAACTGAAATTGATGTTTTTGAATATATTCCTAAAGATAAACAAATCTTTCAGACACTTCATTGGTATAAAAAACAAGCAATGGAGGAGCAGCAATCAGAAGTGCAACATGCAGCTCTGGATTACGATAAAAGTGGGCAATTTAAAGAACACCGTTCGTCTACCAAGTATTTTGTATTGGATGAAGCTCAGAGTAAAGAGCATACATTTGCTGTGGAATGGACCCCCGAAGAACTGATTTTTTACACAGATGGTAAGGTTACCCGTCGGGTGAATCGGAAAGATGATCCCAAACAAGTGCCAAGTGCTTACCAAATGGTTTATTTCTCTTGTTCCGCAGGAGAATGGGGAGGTAATGTGATGGAAAATCAAGTACCTGCCTATGTCTATTTTGATTATTGCAGATGTTATCAGGAAAGTGATCAGGATGCTATTTACACCGTTAAAGGTAATGGGATGAAAGTTCCGGCGAGCCGGCGTGTGGGAAAGCTCTGAATATAACAAAGAGTCAGGCTCACAAATATTGAAAATAATAGTGAGTATGTGACTTGGGAATACACAATATAAATACTATCTTTGTAGGGACCTAACTAAATAAAAATGAAGAAGATGAAAACCTTGACTTTATTTCTTTCCTTGCTCTTTTCTTTCCCGTTTGTGCTTTCGGCTCAGATGGTGGGAGAGACTTTGCAGAAGGTCTCTGCTGCCCTTGATAACAGACAGTGGGACCAAGCTGTTACTTTGTTCCGCCAAGCGGTAAATACCAATGTAGAGAAAGCCGAAATGTTCTATTGGACAGGTGTGGATAAGAGTCTGGAAGTATCATCCAGGATAGGGCGGGAACTGGCTGCTTATTACAAAAAATCACGCAGCTATGACAAAGCGTATCTTTTTTACAAAGAGTTGCTTCAAAAATCTCCGAATGATGTTAATTGTCTTGTGTCATGTGCTGAGATGGAAGTATGCCGTGGGAGGGAGTCTGAAGCTTTGGAGACTTACCGGAAAGTACTGTCATTGGATGCGGATAATCTGGCAGCCAATATTTTTATCGGTAATTATCTTTATTTGAAGGCGGAGAGAGAGAAAAAACAGTTAGAAGCAGATTATAAAAAGATTAGTGCTCCCACTCGGATGCAGTATGCACGCTATCGTGATGGTCTTAGCCGTGTGATGAGTACCGGATACGGAAAGGCAAGGGAATATCTTCAAAAGGTGATCAGTCAATTCCCTTCTACTGAAGCTCAAAAGACATTAGAAAGAATAAAGCTTATAGAAAAAGAGGTGAACAGATAACTGTTCACCTCTTTTTCTATATGTTGTTACCGGGCTGTGCGTATGGGTAAATCAATAGGTCCTTCGACAACGGAACGCGTTTGTGTTTGTCCTTGTTTGGGGCCGGGTATCAGTGGACTGTATGTCAGGACGTGACGGATACGGGAACGTTGGTCGTTGGTAAACCGGTCTGAGTAACTTACGGAATAATCCATAATATTAGTAGAAGTAAATGTCTGATTGGTCTTACAATTTTTACGTTTTACCAGATAGTCAAACGTGAAGTTTGCCGGATCATTCTTCGCGGTGTAGGCGTAATCAGCGTCATACTCCACTTTATTATAAGTAGGGGTGTCGTCACAATAATCCGAATCAAAGCAACCGTCATAAATACCTTCGTCATTTTCAGAAAAAGCATGGTGTAAGCCCAGATAATGACCTAATTCGTGAGCTAATGTTACGGTGATGTCTGCTGTACTATATTGGGTTGAAGTTGACTGGTCATTAATGAATAAACTGTTGATGGAGACACTATATGGAAATTTCAGATTTTGTTTCTCTAAATAAGATTTTTGTGTTTTGCTCAGTCCTTCCAGATAATTGCTTCCTACTGTGGAAAAAGGTATATGTGCAATTCCCAGTGTGGTACTGTTTGTACTCTCATCGTCCTTGAAGTTGTATACCATTACGTTGATATAGTTATTCGGTTCCCAGATGTATTTTACATATTTACCTGTTTCGTCATTCATGAAGACATCACAGTCGATAGGGTAACTTTCCTCCCATAACACATATTCCATTCCCGGAGTTGATAAGGGTTTCCCATCTTCATCAGTAGTAGCCAGCGTAAAAGTCAAGTTCATATCCACACTTTTGGTTTTATCTTTATAAAGCTTGTTGACTGTATCTAGTATTTTGGCTAAACGGTCTTGTTTAACGTATTGTAAAGGATTGTTTTTATCCTTATATAGTACATGGAAAATAACCGGGAGGTTATAGTGATACTCACCTGCTGTTGTACTTCTTCCTTGCTGGCTAATGCTGATGGTTTTCTTGATTCCGCCGGAAGTAACGACAACTGTCATATTTCTTTCGGCTTCATCCAGGTTAGCTTCCACAACAATGCTGAGTGATTGATTGCTCGTTCCTTGATTAGGAACGGGATTACATGCTGTAGAAGAACTTGCTGCTGTCCAGGAGTCACTACTGGTAATGTTTACGGTTAAAGTGGCCCCGTCACTGCTGATGTTTTCAAAAGTTGATTGGGATAATTCAAGTGTAGCATCGGAGGTGGAATCCTCACAACTACTGAAACCAATAAGTACTAAAAGTATAACGAATAAATATTCTGTTTTCCTAAAAGAATGTTTTTTTATAAAGAACACAGGGGCAAAGATAATGGTTTAAACTTTAAATCTCAATTTTAAAGAATGTATTGTACTTCTTTAAATAGATATCGACGGATCTTACCCGTCTCGTCTTGTAGAACTAAATGACCATCGGCTTCTACTTCTACAATTCCGGCATTAAATGTTCCTTCTGAATCTTTATAAAAGTGTATGCCTTCTTTGCGGAAGAGAGCTGCCTGATAACGATCGGTGATAAATTCAATATCTCCTTCCTGTAAGATCTTATAGTATTCTTTTATCCGCTGAAGAACTTGTGCGAGTATTTCCATACGGTCAGACTCCCGGTGGGTGATCTGTATGATTGAGATGGGATTGGGAGCAGAACTGTGAAATTCTTTCTGATTGATATTGATACCTACTCCTGCAATACTCTGGCTGATATGTATTCCCATCAGATCGTTTTCAATCAGCATTCCGCAGATTTTTTTGTCCTTCCAATAGATGTCATTCGGCCATTTTATAGAAACGTCTCCTATATATAGATCAAGTGTCTCTTTAACTGCTAAAGAGGCGATTTGTGAAAGCAGGAATTGCTTACGTGCTTCCAGGAAAGTTGGATACAACACGAAGCTGAACATCAGGTTTTTTCCGTCTTCCGATTCCCAACTGTTTCCGCGCTGTCCTCTGCCTGCAGTCTGGAAGTCTGCCACTACTGTGGTCAGTTCGCTAACTTTCTCCTTTTCGCAGAGGGCATTTAAATAACCGTTGGTGGAGTCTGCTTTTGCAATATGAATAAGGGGGACAGGGAAAGATTCAGGGCAGGGCATCATATTCGGTACGTAATTTTTTGGTAAACTTCTTCATTACTTCATCGTAAGAATGATCTATCAGTTGCTTGATCAGCTTGTCATCCGCATCCCGGTCAAAGTAGACTTGATTCCAATACTTCTTGTGAAAATGATAAGCTCCTTCGATGGCCGAATAGTGCTCACGTAATTCGATGGCATAGTCCGGATCACATTTCAATGAAATCGTATTGGCCCCTTCCAGATCGATCAGGGCGAACATTTTATCCATTACTTTCATGACGAGTGAATATTCGTCGAATGGGAAGCATTCTGTGACTGCTTTTTTCCGGAGGCAGTATTCTCTTGCTGATTCTATATTCATAAAACTCTAAAATAATGGCGGATAAAACGCCTCTTTTATATGTTCAATTCTAAAATTTCCGGTTTTGCCTATCACGGTGATAATATCAAACCGTACAGGTTCATCTATTTGGAATAACTTGATATATGTATCGGCTGCTATTACAGTGCGCCTGATTTTTTGTGGAGTGACGGCGTCTTGAGGAAGTGCGAAGTCCGTATCGCTTCGGGTTTTTACTTCTACAATAATCAGTTCTCCGTTTTTAGCTGCCACAATGTCCAGTTCGAAATGTCCTTTACGCCAGTTACGATGCCGGATTACGTAGTCATGCCGTTCCAGATAGTCGACGGCGGCGTCCTCTCCGGCTTTTCCTAGAAGGTTGTGTTCTGCCATAAAGAAGATTTTTATATTTATAGGTCGATCCGGTGATAAAACATGGATGTGCATCGGCCGACCGGACATATTATTTCTGCAAATTTACTCTTTTTATTCTTTGAAATTACAGAAGTAAAAGTAAATTTGCAAAGAATATGAGAAAGAGGGATAAAAAATGTAATAAGGCAACTCCGGACGAACCTAAGCGGGAACGACGGATGAGCATATTGCTGAGCGAAGATGAGCAGCAGATTGTGGATCGTTATCTAGATAAGTATAAGATAACGAATAAATCACGCTGGCTTCGTGAGACGATTCTCATGTTTATACATAAAAATATGGAGGAGGATTATCCTACTCTTTTTGGTGAACACGATATGAGGCGTTAGACGTATGTTGGATGATTCTTATTTTATGAAGCAGGCCTTGATAGAGGCTGTTAAAGCAGGAGAGAGAGGAGAAGTCCCTGTTGGTGCTGTAGTGGTCTGTAAAGAGCGGATCATTGCCCGTGCGCATAACCTGACTGAAACACTGAATGACGTGACTGCCCATGCTGAAATGCAGGCCATTACTGCCGCTGCCAATGTTCTTGGTGGAAAATATCTGAATGAATGTACTTTATATGTCACAGTGGAACCTTGTGTGATGTGTGCCGGTGCTATTGCTTGGGCTCAAACGGGAAAGCTGGTGTTTGGTGCCGAAGATGATAAGAGAGGCTATCAGAGATATGCTCCGCAAGCACTCCATCCTAAAACAGTTGTTGTCAAAGGAATATTGGCTGATGAGTGCGCCGGGCTGATGAAAGACTTTTTTGCTGCTAAGAGGAGGTGACAGTTCACCACTGCCCCTATTCTTTTATTTCTTCGTAGTCTACGTATTCTCCTTCGTTATCATCAAACAGTTTTTTGTGCTTGGCTCCTGTCCCAGTGATGATTTCTTCTTTATCATTAGCCTGAGTTTGGTGGTAATATCTTCTGCTTCCTGAATTATTATTGGGTCCGTTACGATCTGAACCTGACGAGGGCGAGCGTTTTCCAAGTCCGAAAACGGCTCTTAATACGCTGCCTACAAGGGCCAATCCGATGATTATAACGGCTATGACAATAATGAATAAAAATCCTAAAATGTGAAACATGGGCTATTTGTTTTATGCATTGTTTAAAATTTGTAGTACAACAAACGTGCCAGAAGGATTGTTTATTTATTTTTTCTTGTTAAAAGTGAAAGAATGATATACCACACAATAACTGCTGAGAATCCGCTGATACCCAGAAACAGTAGTAATGGAATGCAGACAATCAGAAATATGAAACTTACCTTATTATCTTTCCAAGAAAGATTTTTGAATTTCAGAGAGAACATGGGAATTTCAGCCACAAGCAACCATGAAAAGAGCATTACCATTATAATAAGGTATATAGCGTTGCAATGTGCCAGCAGAAAATCTTTGCCACCTACGATTAACGCTCCCCAATAGAGGGCATTGGCCGGGACCGGAAGGCCTATGAAAGAACTGGTTTGCCGCTCGTCTACGTTAAAATTAGCCAAACGTAAAGCAGAAAAAATAGAGATAAGGAATGCCAGATAAGGGATATAATCTCTTAATCCTGCCAGAAAGTCGGGGTATATCAATCCGGGTTCTTTCAAAAATGAAAAAACAAGTAAAGAAGGGGCTACTCCAAAACTGACGTCATCCGCCAGTGAGTCGAGTTCTTTTCCTATCGGAGAATATGCATGAAGCAGTCGTGCCAGCATGCCGTCGAAAAAGTCGAAGACAGCACTTAATATAATGAAGATAAAAGCTAGTTCATACTTAGCTTCAAAAGCCATCACGCCGGCAATGCAGCCTGAAAAAAGGTTCAGGCAGGTTACTGTATTGGGTATGTGGCGGGTTATAGCATTTGCCATTATTGTTTCTTATTTTAATTTGGCGATAACAGTTTGGTTACCGGTGGTCAATTGTCCCATGCTGACACAGATTTCTGTGCCTAACGGGAGATATACATCTACACGTGAACCGAATTTTATGAATCCCAAATGCTCGTCGATATAACATTCTTCTCCCGGTTCGGCATATGTTACAATACGTCTTGCCATTGCACCGGCTATTTGCCGTGCCATTACCTCTACTCCCTCAGGAGTTTCGATGACGATCATTGAACGTTCATTTTCTGTACTGGCTTTCGGAAGCCATGCTTTCATGAATTTACCATTATCATGAGTGACTTTCTTGACCACTCCGTCTACCGGATACCAGTTGGCGTGTACATTTAGTATGCTCATGAAAATAGATACCATAATGCGGCGATCGTGGAAGTATTCATGTTCATCTACTTCTTCGATGACTACGATTTTTCCGTCTGCCGGTGCAACTACAATCTTTTCTGTATCCTGTCCGAAAAGCCGGATGGGACAACGGAAAAAGTTAACCATCAACAGATAGACGACGATACTTACCAAAGCCACCAGATAGAATGGTATTTTACAATCAATTCCCCAGTAAAGAGCCAGATTTATGATCAGTAGCAGAAAAAAACTACCCCATAAAATATGTGTTCCTTCACGGTGAATTCTTATCTTTTTTAATTTCTTAAGTCGACCCATTTGCGCTATTTAATGATAATTATCCGCAAAAGTATACTTATTTTAAAAATCCAGCAAGCATTTGCAGGTAGAAATGACTTATGTTGATAACTTTTTGATGTTTATCTTTGTTAGTAGCTGTAGACATTGTAATTTTATGGCTTCAAATTATCAACCTATAACTATGCAGGATTTCGTTCATTTACACGTCCATACGCAATATTCTCTTCTGGATGGTCAGGCCAGTGTCAGTGCATTGGTCGATAAGGCTATGAAAGACGGGATGAAAGGTATTGCCGTTACGGACCATGGAAACATGTTCGCCATTAAAGAGTTTACGAACTATGTTAATAAGAAAAATGGAGGTCCGAAAGGAGAAATAAAGGACCTGAAGAAGCGGATTGCAGCTATTGAAGCCGGTGAAGTGGAGTGTGCGGATAAAGATGCCGAGATTGCTGACTGTAAAGCTAAAATAGCGGATGCGGAAGGGCGATTGTTCAAGCCTATCATAGGCTGTGAGATGTATGTGGCTCGCCGTACAATGGATAAAAAGGAGGGAAAGCCTGACCAGAGCGGGTATCACCTGATTGTGCTCGCCAAAAACGAGAAGGGGTATCATAACCTGATAAAATTGGTTTCGCGGGCATGGACCAAAGGTTACTATATGCGTCCCCGTACAGACCGGAACGAGTTGGAGAAATATCACGAAGGTTTGATTATCTGTTCTGCGTGTTTGGGCGGTGAAGTGCCCAAAAAGATAACTCAGGGATTGTTGGCGGAAGCAGAAGAAGCCATCCAATGGTATAAGAACCTGTTTGGAGACGATTATTATCTGGAAATGCAGCGCCATAAAGCGACAGTGCCTAAAGCAAATCATGAAGCTTATCCGTTGCAGGTGAATGTAAATAAGCATTTGATTGAATACTCCAAAAAGTATAATGTCAAGTTAATCTGTACGAATGATGTTCACTTTGTCAACGAAGAACATGCTGAGGCGCACGATCGGCTGATCTGTTTGAGTACGGGAAAAGATCTCGACGATCCGAACCGGATGTATTATACGAAACAAGAGTGGATGAAGACGAAGGCAGAGATGAATGAACTCTTTGCCGATGTGCCCGAAGCATTGAGTAATACACTTGAGATTCTGGATAAAGTAGAGTATTATTCAATCGATCACGCACCGATTATGCCTACTTTTGCAATCCCCGAGGACTTTGGAACAGAAGAAGGATATCGGCAAAAATATACGGAAAAGGATCTTTTTGATGAGTTCACCCAAGACGAAAACGGCAACGTGGTGTTGAGTGAGGAAGCAGCCAAAGATAAAATAAAACGTTTGGGAGGCTATGATAAACTGTACCGTATCAAACTGGAAGCCGACTATCTGAAAAAGCTGACTTTCGACGGAGCTAAGAAGTTTTATGGCGATCCGTTGTCACCGGAGGTCAAAGAGCGGCTGGTCTTTGAATTACATATTATGAAGACCATGGGTTTCCCGGGATACTTTCTTATAGTACAAGATTTTATTGCCGCCGGGCGTAATATGGGAGTCTCCATTGGTCCGGGACGTGGTTCCGCTGCCGGTTCTGCCGTAGCCTATTGTTTGCAGATCACTAAAATAGACCCGATCAAATACGATTTGCTGTTTGAGCGTTTCTTGAATCCCGATCGTATTTCATTGCCTGATATCGATATTGACTTCGATGATGATGGTCGTGGCGAAGTGTTACGTTGGGTGACGGAGAAATATGGACAGGAAAAGGTGGCGCATATCATTACCTATGGTACTATGGCTACGAAACTGGCTATCAAAGATGTTGCCCGTGTCCAGAAACTTCCGCTTGCCGAATCGGATCGCTTGGCCAAATTGGTTCCGGATAAAATTCCGGATAAGAAACTGAATCTGAAGAATGCCATAGAATATGTGCCCGAATTGCAGGCGGCTGAAGCATCTCCCGATCCTTTGGTGAGGGATACGATGAAATATGCCAAGATGCTTGAGGGGAATGTGCGTGGAACGGGTGTACATGCCTGTGGCACTATTATTTGTCGTGATGATATCACGGATTGGGTACCGGTCAGCACGGCTGATGATAAAGAGACTGGCGAAAAGATGCTGGTTACCCAATATGAAGGTTCGGTGATCGAAGATACCGGATTGATCAAGATGGACTTTCTGGGGCTGAAAACATTGTCTATTATAAAGGAGGCTGTCGAAAATATTCGTTTGAGTAAAGGAATGGAACTGGATATCGATTCCATTTCAATCGAGGATCCGGCTACTTATAAACTTTACAGTGACGGACGAACGATCGGTACTTTCCAGTTTGAGTCTGCCGGTATGCAGAAGTACCTGCGTGAGTTGCAACCTTCTACGTTTGAGGATCTGATTGCGATGAATGCCCTTTACCGTCCGGGTCCGATGGATTATATTCCTGACTTTATTGATCGTAAACATGGACGTAAGCCTATTGAATATGATATTCCTGTCATGGAGAAATACCTGAAGGATACATACGGTATTACGGTCTATCAGGAGCAGGTCATGCTTTTGTCACGTCTGCTGGCCGACTTTACGCGTGGTGAATCGGATGCCCTCCGTAAAGCGATGGGTAAAAAATTGCGTGATAAGTTGGATCACATGAAACCCAAGTTTGTAGAAGGCGGAAGGAAAAACGGACACGACCCGAAAGTTCTTGAAAAGATTTGGGCAGACTGGGAGAAATTTGCATCGTATGCGTTCAATAAATCACATGCCACCTGTTATTCTTGGGTTGCCTATCAGACTGCTTATCTGAAAGCCAATTATCCGGCTGAATATATGGCTGCTGTCATGAGCCGAAGTTTGTCGAATATCACTGATATTACCAAACTGATGGACGAGTGTAAAATGATGGGAGTACAGACGTTGGGACCGGATGTGAATGAAAGTAACCTGAAGTTTACCGTAAACCGGAATGGAAATATACGTTTCGGATTGGGAGCCGTCAAAGGTGTGGGTGAGGCTGCCGTGCAAAGCATCATGGAGGAGCGAAAAGAGAACGGTCCCTTTAAAGGTATCTTCGACTTTGTGCAGCGTGTCAACCTGAATGCTTGTAACAAGAAAAATATGGAATGCCTGGCACTTGCCGGTGGATTCGATAGCTTTCCTGAACTGAAGCGTGAACAGTATTTTGCTGTGAACAGCAAAGGAGAGACTTTTCTTGAGACATTGATGCGTTATGGCAACCGTTACCAAGCTGATAAGGCTGCCGCCGTTAATTCTTTGTTCGGCGGAGATAACGTTATCGATATAGCGACTCCCGAAATTCTACCGGCGGAACGTTGGAACGATTTGGAGAGACTGAATAAGGAACGCGAACTGGTAGGTATTTATTTGTCGGCACATCCGCTTGATGAATATGCCATTGTGTTGGAACATGTTTGCAATACACATATGAGCGAGCTTGATGATAAATCGGCTTTGGCAGGAAGAGAGATTACGATGGGAGGCATTGTTACCAGTGTCCGCCGGGGTATCAGTAAGAATGGAAATCCTTATGGTATAGCTAAAATAGAAGATTATTCCGGTTCGGCAGAGATTCCTTTCTTTGGAAATGACTGGGTTACTTTCCAAGGCTATTTAGGTGAAGGTACTTTCTTGTTTATCAAAGCCCGTTGTCAACCTAAACAATGGCGTCCCGATGAACTTGATGTCAAGATTACTTCGATGGAATTGCTGCCCGATGTCAAGGAACAACTGATAGAGAAGATTACGATTCTGATTCCGCTTGCCGAACTTAATTCGGCTTTGGTAACCGAGCTTGCTTCTTTAACGAAAGAACACCCGGGAAATACGGAACTTTATTTCAAAGTAACGGATACGGAGGGGAAGATGTATGTAGACCTGATTTCCCGTCCTGTGAAACTTTCGGTTGGCAGAGAATTAATTTCCTATTTAAAGGAACGTCCCGAACTTGCGTTTCATATAAATTGATTATCTTTGCCGCATAACAGTGATAGATACTTAATAACTAACAATTAATAATTATAGAAAATGGCTTTAGAGATTACTGACAACAACTTTAAGGAAATCCTCGCAGAAGGATCACCGGTTGTTATTGACTTTTGGGCTCCTTGGTGTGGTCCTTGTAAGATGGTAGGTCCTATCATCGATGAACTGGCTAAAGAATATGAAGGAAAAGTGATCATGGGTAAATGTGATGTAGACGAAAACAGTGATCTACCTGCAGAATTTGGTATCCGCAATATTCCTACTGTTCTATTTTTTAAGAATGGAGAATTGGTAGACAAACAAGTCGGTGCCGTAGGAAAACCTGCATTTGTAGAGAAAGTTGAGAAATTATTATAATATACTTTCATTAAAAATATTTGTTTATGGGACTGGAAGACGATTTTTTGTTAAATGACGCCGATGATGAAAAGACCATCGAGTTCATCCGGAATTATTTGCCTCAGGAATTGAAGGAAAAGTTTTCGGAAGACGAGTTGTACTATTTCCTCGATTTGATTGATGAGTACTACTCTGAAAGCGGAATCCTGGATGTTCAGCCCGATGCTGACGGCTATGTTGACATCGACTTGGAGCAGGTAGTAGAATTCATCGTGAAAGAAGCCAAAAAAGATGAAGTGGGTGAATATGACCCGGAAGATATCTTATTTGTGGTGCAGGGAGAAATGGAATACGGCAACTCTCTGGGACAGGTGGAATAAGCCAGTCTTCGTAAACCAAGAGATAAAAAGCGTGTAGAAACACTTCTGCACGCTTTTTTGTTGCATGTATGTGTGATAGTTTACTTCGTCTTGATTCTTCTCCTCCTACTAAAGTGCATTATGTTTTTTCGAAGCATCAGGTGTGTATAGGAGTCTGGGTATTTGCTTGAAAGTGGGATGAATAAAAGCCCGGTTTAGTCTGTTTTTACGAAATAAGATATACTAAATTTCTTCTAATGCATAGTATTGGTAGTCTCTTACAACGGTCTGAAGAAATTTTTCATCGTTTATATTTGTTTGATCTACAGATAGCAGGGCACGAACTTTGGGTGCCAATTGTGCGATATGTCTTGTCCGATCCTTATGATGTAATTCTAATGCTTTACTGATTACGTTTATTTGTTCCAAAGACAGGTCGGCAGCTGATGGAAAACTGGGATGATATCCTTTAGTCAGATAATCGAACTCGTCAAGACTTACCTGTATTTTGCGATAGTTCTTTTCTTTAATTACCATTGTACCGGCAGCCAGATCTCCCAAACGTTGGCTGTTTTTGGTCAATAGTATGACCAGTACGCCCAATCCTCCGGTAATAGTTACGTCTATCCCATAGAGCAACCACCTTAGCAGATAGGCGCTCAGGCTGGGTGTCGTACCGTCTGCTTTTACCACACGGATATTCATAAGTTTCTTTCCGGCACTCTGTCCTTGGTTAAAAACTTCGCAAAGTAACGAGTAACATAGTACAGGCAGATAGATGAACAGGAACAACAGGAAAAACGTACTTCCGGAAAAAGCATGTATATTGAGTTTCCCCAATATATAAGAAGTGGCAAGAATGTAGATAAACAGCAGAAAATAGTCAATAATACGAGCCAGTATCCGTTCGCCAAGGCTGGCGGGTACCTGACTGATTCGTACGAATTGTCCTGTGATGATAGTCGATTCTGCCATTTCTGATTAAACACATTTGGGTTCCGGCTGCAAATATATCATAATTCTCTTACTTTTGCTTCCGGTTTCGGACAAAACTTATCCGGAACTGCAACCAAGCAGATGTGAAAGGATGCTGGTTGTTTTATTTCGGGTACGTTCAGAGAGAAGGAGTCGCGCAAATAGATTTTTTTTTCGCGTTTTTGCATGAAAAAGATATCTTTATCTCTCTTTTGGTGACAGTCGCTATTCTCAAAATCTTCCTGATAGAGAAGTAAAGTACATAAATAGAGTATTTGTATACGGATTTTCTTGCCTTTTCGGGTAAATATTCCGGTTCTATCATTAAAACATTAGCTTCTTTCGGGAAAAGAAGTTAATGTTTTAATGATAAGAAGTTAGTCTTTTGCCCGTAAGAAGTTAATGTTTTGTCCGTAAGGAGTTAATTTCGTAAAAGACAGAGAAGAAAGTTATGTTTTTCAATGCTAATTGGTACTTTGGCATGGGTATTGGTAATCTGTCTTTGTGTATGTAAAATGAAAAGTATTAAAGCAAAGTGTTTGTGTCGTATGGTGGTTTCCAGGTTCTGTGATCGAGCTAAGGTGAAATGACTGGCATTCCGGTTTTGCCTAATGGCAAAATAAGGGCTTCTTTTGGTACTACTTGCAACCTAGATCGGAAATAGATGCGTATAGTTCCATCAGAAATACAAAATGTCATTATGGGTTACAACTATCAGAATGTAAGATTCTCCATCGGTGATGATGGTCATTCTATTTGTTTTTAAGCAGAGTTAATCCGATTTCTTCTAAAGTGTGACAATCATAGTCGATTCTGTCATTTCCGGTTAAACATTTTTTAGTTTTGGTTGCAAATATATCATAATTCTCTTACTTTTGCTTCCGGTTTCGGACAAAACTTATCCGGAGCCGAACCGGTTGGATGAAAGAGGTAACGTTTATACGTCGGAATATTGAAAAATGGAAAGAGACTGAGAAGGTGGTGGAGCAGGCAGATAAACTGACTCCTGACCGTCTTGCTGACGCTTATACGGAACTTACGGCAGATCTCGCGTTTGCACAAACTCATTATCCGTCTTCCCGCATTACTATTTATCTGAATAATCTGGCTTCGGCTCTTCATAATGTGATTTATCGCAATAAGAAGGAGAAATGGACCCGTATCTTTACTTTCTGGACGCAAGAGGTTCCGCAAACGATGTACCATGCTCGTAAAGAGTTGTTGGTTTCGGTCCTGATTTTTTGGGCCAGCGTATTGGTGGGCATTGTTTCAGCAGCGAATGATGATAACTTCGTCCGCCTGATTCTGGGCAACGGCTATGTGGATATGACACTTGATAACATAGCGCGTGGTGAGCCGATGGCTGTGTACAACGGTTCGGAAGAGGTACCTATGTTTCTGGGCATTACTTTAAATAATATCATGGTTTCTTTCAACGTCTTTGCAATGGGGTTGCTCACCAGCTTTGGAACAGGATGGTTACTGTTTAATAACGGAGTGATGCTCGGTGCTTTTCAGACCTTTTTCTTTAAACATGGTTTGTTGGGCGAATCCATGCTTGCGATCTGGTTGCATGGGACTTTGGAAATATGGGCCATTATCGTAGCCGGTGCTGCAGGGCTGGCTTTAGGAAACGGGTGGCTGTTCCCCGGAACTTATTCCCGTAAAGAGTCTTTTATGAGGGGAGCCAAGAAAGGGCTGAAAATTATAGTAGGTACAGTTCCTATCTTTATAATGGCCGGATTTATCGAAGGTTTTATCACGCGTCATACCGAATTACCCGATGTTTTGCGGTTGGGCATCATTCTATTGTCACTGTCATTTATTATCTATTACTATATTTATTTACCAAACAGAAAAACTCATGGAATCACAAAAACCTAAAATTGCTTTATATGTGAAGCGTCCTTTTGGTGATAAACTGAATGCGACCATGGACTTTATAAAAGAGAACTGGAAACCGATGTTGAAGTTCTGTACCTATTTGATTCTGCCGTTATGTCTGATTCAAGCCATCAGCATGAATGGAATTATGGGAGGAGCAATGGGAATTGCAGCTGCCAAAGAGGCCGGGACCAATTCTTTAGCGGCCATCGGAATGCAATTCTGGGTAAATTACGGACTGATGTTTCTCTGCTATCTGGTAGGTTCTATATTGCTGACTTCTATTATTTACGGACTGATGCAGATTTATAATCAGCGCGAAGAACGGTTGGCCGGTGTGACGTTTGCCGACTTGAAACCTTTTCTGTTCAAGAATATAAGACGGCTGCTGGTTATGGTACTGTTCTGTATAGGCCTTACTATAGTGGTGGGCATTGTTATGGGGATTCTGGTTGTAGCTTCTCCGTTCACGCTTTTGCTTACTGTTCCGTTGCTGATAGCCTGTGCAGTGCCGTTAGCCTTGTTTACTCCGATTTACTTGTTCGAGGAGATCGGCATTCTTGTAGCTTTCTGGAAAACTTTCCGTCTGGGATTTGCCACATGGGGCGGTGTCTTTTTAGTATCTCTGGTCATGGGTTTGATATCCAGTGTATTGCAGGGAGTTACTACGACTCCGTGGTATATTGCCACTATCGTAAAATACTTCTTTATGCTGAGCGATACACAGAATGAACTGACCATCTCTGCCGGATATAGTTTCATGGTCTATCTGTTGGCTATCGTCCAGACTTTTGGTGCCTATCTTTCTATGATATTTTCTTTGATTGGTATGGTATATCAATACGGTCATGCCAGTGAGGTGGTAGATAGCATTTCGGTAGAAAGCGAGATAGATAAATTTGAGCAATTATGATCGACTTTAAATGACGTTGCAAGCTGATACATTGGTCTGCGATACCGCAAGGGTTGCTTTTTGGCAATCCAATCCGGATTATGACTATAACCGTGAACTGATGACTCCTGAGATTGATATCTACGGGTGGCTCAGTATGCAGCTCTCCAAGTTACTTCGTGCCATTTTCGGAAGTCGTTTTGCTGAGGAGTATTCCGGCATTATCCTGATTATTATTGCTATTCTCATCCTGTTGCTGATCCTCTGGTTTCTTTATAAAAAGCGTCCCGAGCTTTTTATGCGTTCACGCAGAGGTCCTGTAAACTATAGTGTCCACGAAGATACCATTTACGGAGTCGATTTTGATGCAGAGATCAGGCGTGCCATAGACCGCAAGGATTACCGGGAGGCCATCCGTCTGCTTTATTTGCAGACCCTTAAACTGTTGAGCGATGACGGCCGGATAGATTGGCAGCTTTATAAGACTCCTACAGAATATATTTATGAGGTAAAGCAAGAGATGCTTCGTACTCCTTTCAGGAATCTGACCCATGGTTTCTTACGGGTACGTTATGGTAATTTTCCCGCTTCCGAGTCTCTTTTTGAAGAGCTGGCAGCTCTGCAAACTCAAATCAGGAAGGGAGGGGATGTATGAGAAGCAGTCGTTGGTTTATTATCGGGATCGTTCTCTTTTTGCTGATCATGTTTGTGGTAGAATCTCATCTGCCGAAGAAATTCGTCTGGAATCCCACCTTTGCACAACATGATCACCAGCCACTGGGGTGTGCCGTGTTTGATGATGTCTTGAAGTCCTCTCTTCCGGATGGATATTCTCTTTCGCGCAAGACGTTCTATCAGTTCGCTGCTGACAGTGACTCCTGCCGGAGTATTCTTGTCATTACTCAACATGTCAATCTGGTGGAGGCGGATCTCAATGCTTTGCTCGATCTGGCCCAAAGGGGAAACAAGATATTGATAGCCGCTTCCTCTTTCAGTACTTCACTGTCTGATACGTTGGGATTCGACAATTCGTATGCTTATTTTAATCCGAGACGGATGAAAGAGTATGCGGGCAATTTATTGGAGCGTGACAGTGTCTGCTGGATTGGGGATTCAGCAGTATATGATAAGCGTACTTTTCGTTTTTATCCTCATTTATGTGGCATTTACTTCACAAAATACGATTTGTTGTCTCTACCCTTAGCTACCAGCCGGATTGATTCGATGCAAATGTTCAATGACAGTTTGCCGGATTGTTTTCCGCCCGTGGCCCTTAGTCGTTCGGTAGGGAGCGGAGAGATTGTTTTGGTCACTACTCCGTTATTGTTTACCAACTATGGAATGCTCGATGGCGACAATGCAGCCTACCTTTTCCGTCTGCTTTCTCATTTGAAAGGTTTACCGGTAGTCCGTACCGAAGCCTATGGGGCGGGAGCACAGGTTGAGGTATCTCCTTTTCGTTACTTCCTTTCCCAGCGTCCTCTGAGGTGGGCGCTTTACCTGACGATGCTGGTATTGGTGCTCTTTATGGTATTTACCGCCCGCAGAAGGCAAAGGGCTATTCCGGTGATTCGTGAGCCTGCAAACCGTAATCTTGAGTTTGCCGAGTTGATCGGTACTTTATATTATCAAAAGAAGAATCATGCTGATCTTGTGCGCAAAAAGTTTATTTACTTTGCTGAGAGCCTGCGGAGGTATATTCAGGTGGATGTGGAAGATGACAGTGATGACAATGCCTTGTCTAGGCGGATTTCCCGGAAAACAGGGACTGATGAAGAAAAAGTCCGGAATCTGTTCCGTAAGCTCCGTCCCGTGATTCGCGGGCAGCAGGAAGTCGGCGAGACGTTGATGAAAGATCTGATTGACGGGATGAACGAGATAGAAAAGCCTCAACCCTGATCTTTTTTCGGAAGAAGAAAGCTGTGGGAGGAATGAAATATGAATTTGATAAATAAAAAGAATATGGAAGAAAATATGAATGATATGCATGGAGAAGAAACTCCGCGTACCGATTTGACTCTTTTTTCAGAGAAGATGCAGGAACTGAAAAGCCGGATCGCTTCCGTTATTGTGGGGCAGGAACGTACTGTCGATTTGGTGTTGACAGCTATTTTGGCTAACGGTCACGTCTTGATAGAAGGAGTGCCGGGAGTAGCCAAGACTTTACTTGCCCGCCTGACAGCCCGTTTGATAGATGCCGACTTCAGCCGTGTACAGTTTACACCCGACCTGATGCCGAGTGACGTCCTGGGTACGACTGTTTTCAATATGAAAACCAATGAATTTGATTTCCATCGGGGACCTGTCTTTGCCAATATCATATTGGTAGACGAAATTAACCGTGCACCCGCCAAAACGCAGTCCGCTCTTTTCGAAGTCATGGAAGAACGTCAGGCCAGTATCGACGGAACAACTTACCGGATGGGAGAACTATATACCATTCTGGCAACCCAGAATCCGGTGGAGCAGGAGGGAACTTATAAGTTGCCTGAGGCCCAACTCGACCGTTTCCTGATGAAGATTACCATGGACTATCCGTCACTTGATGAAGAAATCAATATCCTGGAACGCCATCACACTAATGCCGCCTTGGTAAAACTGGAAGAGATACAACCGGTGATTACCCGTGAAGAACTGCTTTCTCTTCGTCGATTGACGGAAAAGGTATTTGTTGACCGTACTCTGCTTCAGTACATTGCCTTGATTGCCCAACAAACCCGTACCAGTAAAGCTGTGTATCTGGGAGCTTCTCCCCGTGCTTCGGTGGCTATGTTGCAGGCATCCAAAGCCTATGCTCTCTTACAGGGACGTGACTTCGTAACGCCGGAGGATATTAAGTTTGTAGCACCTTATGTGTTGCAGCATCGCCTGATTCTGACTGCGGAAGCAGAGATGGAAGGTTATTCGCCTGTCAAGGTGACTCAGCGGTTGATTGATAAAGTGGAAGTACCCAAATAATTATGTTCCTGACCAAACGTTTCTATATACTCGTCCTTGTCGTCATCCTCTTGTTAGGTGGCGGATACCTGTTCGGTTCTCTGTTTATCATCGGACAGTTAGGGCTGCTTGCGCTGCTGCTTGCTCTGGCTTTCGATGGATATCTGTTGTATCGCACCAAGGGTATCCAGGCTTTCCGTCAGTGTGCCGGACGTTTTTCTAACGGTGATGATAACGAAGTCAGCCTGCGTATAGAGAGCCGTTATTCCTATCCCGTCCGTTTGATCGTGATAGATGAAGTGCCGGTCATATTTCAGCAAAGGAATGTACACTTCGAGCTGTCGCTTTTACCTAATGAGGGAAAGACGCTTACCTATCGGTTGAGGCCGACTCGCAGGGGAGAATACGGTTTCGGATTCATCCGCGTTTTTACGACTACCCGAATCGGATTAATATCCCGCAGGGCTACCTGTGGCAGACCTGAAGCCGTTAAGGTATATCCTTCTTACCTGATGCTCCATCGATACGAGCTGCTGGCTATGAGCGATAACCTGACCGAACTTGGTATCAAGCGTATTCGTCGGGCTGGGCATCAGACTGAGTTTGAACAAATCAAAGAGTATGTAAAGGGAGACGATTATCGCACCATAAACTGGAAGGCCAGTGCACGCCGTCATCAGTTGATGGTCAATGTCTATCAGGACGAGCGCAGTCAACAGATATACAGCGTGATCGATAAAGGGCGTGTGATGCAGCAGGCTTTCCGTGGCATGACATTGCTGGACTATGCCATCAATGCCTCGTTGGTGCTTTCGTATGTAGCTATGCGGAAGGACGATAAAGCCGGGCTGGTTACGTTTAACGAGTATTTCGATACGTTTGTTCCTGCTTCCAAACAAGTCGGTCAGATGCAGACTTTGCTTGAGAACCTCTATAAACAGGAAACAACATTTGGTGAAACGGACTTTTCTGCCTTATGCGGGCACTTGGGCAAGCATGTGAATAAACGTAGCTTTCTGGTGCTTTATACCAATTTTAGTAATATGACCAGCCTGAACCGGCAATTAGTTTACCTGCAACAATTGGCCCGGCAACACAGAGTATTGGTTGTATTCTTTGAGGATGCCGATCTGAAAGAGTATATAGCGGGCAAGTCGGTGACTACCGAGGACTATTACCGTCACGTCATCGCAGAGAAGTTTGCGTTCGAGAAGAGACTGATTGTGTCAACTTTGAAACAGCATGGCATTTACTCGCTGCTGACAACTCCTGATAAGCTGTCGATTGATGTGATCAATAAATATCTGGAAATGAAATCGCGCCAGTTACTCTGATACGGGTTGCGTATTGAGGAAGAAGACAGCCATACCTATCATAATGACTCCCAGTAGTCCGTAGAACAGCCGGGCACGTCCTCTGCCGACATTCCGTACGATCAGTTGTGCATTTTGAGCGGTGAAAAACCAGTTCCAGTTGAGTATAGATGCCAGCAGGGCTATGAGCCCTGCGGTGGCAAATATTCCCTGTACAAAATATTGAGGGGCCATTCTTCGGATGATTAGTCGTTGATCACTATTTTTCTTGTTCCGTCCTCCAGTTCCTCAATGGTTACTTTCACGGCGTCTCCCGGCAATAATTCTTCTACCAGCTCCGGCCATTCGATGAAACAAAGTGCACCGCTATAGAAGTAGTCTTCGTATCCCATATCGTATACTTCGCTCAGCTTCTTGATCCGGTAGAAGTCAAAATGATAGATCAGTTCTCCGTTCTCGTCCGAACGGTATTCGTTTACAATGGCAAAAGTCGGTGAAGTGATGACATCCGATACTCCGAGTTCCTCGCAAAGTGCCTTGACAAAAGTCGTTTTACCTGCTCCCATCTTTCCGTAGAGTGCAAAGACCGTGTTATCGCCCATGGCTGAGATGAACTCGCGGGCAGCTTCGTGAATTTGTTCCAGTGATTGAATCTTGATTTCCATACTTGTATGTTGGTTTATTGTTTCTTTCTGAAAAGGCTCTTTCCTATCTTACAGGCAATATAGATAAGAATAGAAAAGAAGATGATGGATGCTCCCGAAGGAACATTCAGGCGGTAAGAGATCAGCAGACCTCCCAGGCAACTCAGATAGCCGATGGCAATCGATAACCAGATAATGCGTTTAAACTTGTTCGTAAACAGGTTGGCTGTCATTTGCGGAATGGTCAGTAACGAGATTGCCAGTACAATCCCCACCATGCGCAGACAGGAAACGATGGTCAGGGCAATGAACATCATCAGGATATATTCCAGCACTACGACCGGAATGCCTTGCGAACGGGCAAATTCACGATCGAAAGCCACGTATATGATCGGGTGGATAAACAGGGTAAAGAACAGGATCAGCAAGATGGCAAGAATGCCCAGCATGAGTAAGTCCGTCTGTGTGATCGTGAGGATATTGCCAAACAGATAGGCTGAAAGATCGGGAGCGAATCCCGGTGACAAAAAGCTGAACATGATTCCCAGTGCCATACCCAGCGTCCAGAACATGGCTATGGCCGAATCTTCGCGCATGTCTTTCCGTTTACTGAGCCACTCTACCCCGAAAGCCGATAAAACGGAGAAGACAGCAGCCGATAAAATGGGAGATATGCCTGCATACAATCCCAGTCCGATGCCGCCGAAAGAGGCATGGGTGATACCGCCGCTGATGAACACCAACCGGCGAGTCACGATATACGTGCCGATAATGCCGCAGGCAATGCTTGCCAGAAGACTCCCCAGGAGAGCGTGTTGAAAAAATGTATATTGTAGTAAATTCATACGGTTCAGCAGTTAGGAGTGTGGAGGGAACAGACGGATCAGGGATGGATTCTCCGTTCGCCGACTACCAGAAACACTTCGTCTTTTATTTCATCAGGAAGGCTGATCCCCCTCAGTTGCAGGCTACGTACCCATCCGGCTACATCGGTGTCCTGCATTGTATAAAAGACATCGCGGAATTTATCCGCCTCTTCCGGTGTATAATCTTCGGGTGCCCGGCCGATAAATGTATCCAGTTCTTCGTCGTCATAATACTCTATCTGTTTGCTGACGGCAGCCAGCAGGCTGTCACGTTCGCAAACTTCGTGCTGTCCGCAGCACTCTACGTCGACTTCCTTTACTTCCGGAAAACTGTCCAGTTCTCCGTTATCTATTTTCTTCTGCAGTCTTTTGTTGCGGATATACCCGGCAATCATTGCCACGATGGCGAGCAACACCAGACCAACTATAAGTATCCACATAATTACGAATCAAATTTTCGCAAAGGTACTTATTAATTTGTATTATTCCGTATATTTGTCCTTGCAATGTGCTAAATGAACTAAAACAGAAACATCCCGATCATGAAAAGAAAACACCTGATTACTGTCCTTATGTGGTGTGTTGCCACTACCTTATGTGCTCAGACCCCGGTCGAAAAGGGGCTTAAAAGTATTAACCGCCAGGCTGCTGAGGCTTATATCGGATTTTTGGCCGATGATGAACTTCAAGGACGTGAAGCCGGATTTCACGGTTCACGTGTAGCTGCCCGGTATATCGCTTCGCTATTGAAGGAAATGGGTATCCGTCCGTTAGGCGAGAGCTATTATCAGCCGTTTGATGCTTACCGGAAAGAACGCCAGCAGAAAGGACGACTGGAAGTGCACCCTGACTCCATTGCCAAACTGAAACAAGTGGTGCATCAGAAGTTGTCTATGAACAACGTATTGGGTATGATTCCCGGAAAGAAGACGAATGAATATGTGATAGTAGGTGCACATTTCGACCATCTGGGCATTGATCCCGCTTTGGATGGCGACCAGATCTACAATGGTGCCGATGATAATGCTTCCGGAGTATCGGCGGTGTTGCAAATAGCCAAGGCCTTTGTGGTAAGCGGACAGCAACCGGAACGGAATGTAATTTTTGCTTTTTGGGACGGAGAGGAGAAAGGGCTTCTCGGATCGAAATACTTTGTGCAGGAGTGTCCGTTCATTAATCAGGTCAAAGGATATTTGAACTTTGATATGATTGGCCGCAACAATCAGCCGCAAAATCCCAAGCATGTGGTTTATTTCTATACAGAAGCCAATCCGGCTTTCGGGCGTTGGCTGAAAGAAGACATTAAAAAGTACGGCTTGCAGTTAGAACCCAATTACCGCCCTTGGGACAAGCCGGTGGGCGGAAGTGATAACGGCTCGTTTGCCAAAGCCGGTATTCCCATCATTTGGTATCATACCGACGGTCATCCCGATTACCATCAGCCTTCTGACCATGCAGACCGTCTGAATTGGGATAAAGTGGTTGAAATATCTAAGGCCTCTTTCCTTAACGTCTGGAATCTGGCTAACGAAAAGGATTATTAAGAATGAAATGAAAACTAAACTAACTAATTGTGTAAAAACCGTATTACTTTCTTTTATGCTGGGAGTGCTGTTTGCTTGTTGTCAGGGGGCGGCCTCTTCCGGCAATGCAGGAAAAAATGCTTCCCGGGTGAGGATTGCTTCCAATGACTCTGCGAAGCTGGTTCCTGATAAAGCCCTGAATGATGCGTCTTGCGTACTTGCAGGTTTGCCGGTTGATAAAGCAAGCGGAAAGCTTTACGCACTGACTCGGACCAAGGAATGGAAGAACCATGCCCGTTACATGGATCAGATATGGAATGTTTTCCGGCAGACGGCTCCCCGGCTGGTAGCTTTCTCACAGACGGAACTGGAAGACATCAATACTCGTTGCCATACTCTGTTTTATCCTTTTGGCGGTCCTGACTTTCTGTTTGCCAATGCGTTCTTCCCCGAGATGGACACTTATGTACTGATCGGGTTGGAACCTGCCGGCACTGCTCCGAAAGTGAAGCATCCTTCTGCCGAAACTTACCGGTTGTATCAGAATGCCGTATCGAACGTACTCAATCTGAGTTTCTTTAACGATATGGATAAGGAACTGGCCAATGATACCATTGACGGGGTTGTCCCCATCTATTCGTTATTGATGGCCCGGGGGAACCGTAAGATAGTCAGCATTCAGGAAGTGTGGTTATCGGAAACCGGAGATCTTTTCGAAAGAAAAGAGGGGGATACCATCCGGAACACATGCAGTGCAGGGATGGAAGTCCGGTTTTTCCGTCCGGGCGCTTCCCGATTGCAGACCCTCTATTATTTCTGCACAGATATCAGTAACGAGGGGTTGCAAGCCAACCGACCGTTACAGGCGTTTATGGACCGTTTTGATGCGGAGACCACAGCAACATTTGTCAAGTCGGCTTCCTATCTGATGCACGAACCTGCTTTTTCGCGCATACGCGAGACGATTCTTCAGAAATCGTCTGCTATTGTACAAGATGACTCTTCCATTCCGTTGTCCTGTTTTGATCCGGAGGTGTGGTCGGTTACTTTGTACGGTACCTTCTACAAGCCGATCTCCACTTTCTCTCAGTATCTTCAGCCGGAATTGCGCGATGCCTATCAACTGGGTGATCCGAAACCTCTTAATTTCAGGATTGGCTATGCACGGCAATCCAATTTGCAGGTCGCAAGAAGAAAATAGTCCCGGTTAATGACTTTTCGCAAGAAGGTTAACCGGGAATTAACCCTCCTCCTAACCCTTCCTCATTAGTTTTGCGTCCTGAATAAAATGCAAGGGGGATGTGTCGAAACTCTTTTCACCACAGCCTCTGTTAGAAAATAAAATTAAGCTATGAGGAAGAATTTTTCAACTATCCTAATTGTCGGTGCAGCCCTTTTACTGGCTTCGTGTGTACAACAAAAAGAGTCTTTCAGCCCTGTAGACTATGTGAATCCTCTGATGGGGACGGAGTCTACTTATGCTTTTTCACATGGGAATACTTATCCTGCGGTGGCGGTTCCCTGGGGAATGAATTTCTGGAGTCCGCAGACTGGAGAGAACGGTAGCGGCTGGATGTACACGTATACCGACAGCCTGATACGGGGGTTCCGCCAGACCCATCAGCCCAGTCCGTGGATTAACGATTACGGTACTTTCTCTATTATGCCGCTGTCCGGTGTGCTGAAGATGGATCATAAAGAACGGGGAGTACCTTTCTCACATATCCAAGAGGAGGCGGCTCCCTACAGTTACAGCGTTACGTTTGCCAACGGACTCCGGACAGAACTTTCCGCCACTTCACGCGGAGCGGTATTCGAAGTCACCTTTCCGCAGGACTCTGCCCAGTATATCGTTGTGGATGCCTACAACGGTGGAAGTGCGTTGACGATTGACCGGGAGAATCGGTGCGTGACCGGTGTGGCGCGTAATCACAATGGCGGGGTACCGGATAACTTTGCCAACTATTTCCGAATAGAGTTCAGTCATCCCATTGCAGAAGAAGGCGTATATGACGGAGATACACTGATGCGCCATCGGCCGACGTTGGAGAGTGATTATACTTGTGCCTACCTCAGATTTAATGTGCCGGCGGGAGAGAAATTAACCGTCCGTACCGCCTCCTCGTTCATAAGTCCTGCACAGGCGCTTGTCAATTTCAGTCGCGAAGTGGGAGGCAAGAGCCTTGCCCAGGTGAGAGAAGAAGCCCGAAAACAATGGAACAGTTATCTGGGACGAATTGAAGCGGAGGGAGGCAGCGAGGAGCAATTGCGTACCTTTTACTCTTGCCTCTACCGGACCCTGCTCTTCCCCCGCGAATTTTATGAGTTCGACGCTCAGGGGAAACCTGTCTATTACAGTCCTTACAATGGGAAGATACAGGATGGCTATATGTATACCGACAATGGATTCTGGGATACGTTCCGTGCCGTCCATCCCTTGTTTACCTTATTATATCCGGAAGTTTCCGAGCGGGTTACCCAATCCATCCTCAATGCTTACGATGAAAGTGGGTTCATGCCCGAGTGGGCGAGTCCAGGCCACCGGGAATGTATGATTGGTAATAATTCCATCTCCTTGTTGACAGACGCATGGATGAAAGGCATTCGTACCATCTGTCCGGAGAAGGCTCTTGAAGCAATGATTCATCAGACCGAGGCCCGGCATCCCGGAATCAGTTCGGTGGGACGTGACGGATTCGGTTACTATGACCGTTTAGGCTATGTTCCCTATCCCGAAGTGCACGAGGCTACGGCCAAGACCCTTGAATATGCTTACGCCGACTGGTGTGTCGCACGTTTTGCCGACTCCATTGGCCGGAAGGAGATTGCCGATACCTATTACCGGAAAGCCCTCAACTACCGGAACCTTTACTATCCCGACTATGGATTCATGTGGGCAAAAGATGCCAATGGGAAATGGAGAGACGCTTTTGACGCGACGGAATGGGGAGGCCCTTTCACGGAGGGCAGTTCCTGGCACTGGACGTGGAGTGTGCTGCATGATCCCGAAGGCTTGTCTCGATTGATGGGAGGACATACAGCGATGGAAGCCCGTCTCGACTCTATGTTTACAGCTCCCAATACCTATAATTACGGTACTTACGGTTTTGTTATCCACGAGATAGCCGAGATGGTGGCTCTTGACATGGGGCAATATGCACATGGCAACCAACCTGTGCAACATGCCATCTATCTATACGACTATATCGGCCGGCCCTGGAAGACCCAGAAGCACGTCCGCGAAGTGATGGATAAGCTTTATCACTCCGGCAGCAAAGGCTACTGCGGTGACGAAGATAATGGGCAGACTTCCGCCTGGTATGTCTTTTCCGCCATGGGATTCTATCCGGTTTGTCCCGGTGTTCCGGAGTATGCCATGGGATCTCCGCTCTTCCCGAAACTGACATTGCATTTGCCCGACGGAAAGAACTTCACAGTGAAGGCGGAAGGCAATAGCCCGGCGAACCGGTATATCGGGAAAGCCCTGCTCAATGAAAGTGAATTTACCCGTAACTACCTGACGCACCGTGAGCTTACTTCCGGAGGAGAGCTGGTGTTATGGATGGACAGCGTGCCCGATTCCCGGCGCGGCACTCAGAAGGAAGACTTGCCTTACTCTTACTCCAACGGGCACTAATCGGCGCATACGTTTGCCAATTCTATAATTTTTCGTATTTTTGTTGCACTATGAAACGGATGACGCATTTATCGAAGAACAGTATATGAGAAGGTTGGGATGTTTGTTTGCTATCGGAATGATGTGGCTTTGCATAGTCGATTGCTTCTCGCAGGGACTTCTTTTCTATGGGAACGAAAAGCGGATTAGTGAGCGTGCCACCTATTCTGTTTTGCGTGAAGGGCACGAGCGCACTTTCACTAACGCTTTCCGTATCTCCTTTGATTATCTGGTCCGGAATGTGGAGAGTCCCGGTTACATCCTTTATCTGGAAGACCGGGATGCCGGGAAAATTTATAGTTTTACGTATCTGCACAAACCCGGCGACCGTTGTTCTTTCTCCTTCAACGAAGACGGCAAACGTATCTTTTGTACTTTCGAACTGGATAAGGAAGACTATGATCACCGCTGGTTGCCTGTTTCCATAGCTTTGGATATACCCGCAGACTGTGCCCGAATTACGATTGGCAAGCGGAGCAAGGAGATCTCCAACCTGGGACTGGAGCCGACAGGATTCTCACCGCATATTTATTTTGGTAAATGCGAATACATCCTGGATGTGGCTTCGTATGCCATCCGTAACTTGTCTCTTACCGACGGTGAAGAGATCATGATATTTCCTTTGAACGAGAGCAGCGGAGAAGATGTGCACGACAGCCGGGGACATGTTGTGGGACAGGTCACCAATCCTGTGTGGCTGATTAATCAGTCCTACTACTGGAAAGAACTTTTTACGGACTATTCTTCCACGCCTTCCGGTCTTAACTTTGACAAGACGCACCAGAACATCCTCTTCTTTAATCAGGACTCTCTGTCCGCGTTCGACCTTTACACGCACGAATTATCGAAGACACCTTATAAGACCCCTCTTCCGGTTCAGCTTCGCCTGGGTATGAACTTTCTGGATGAGGCATCCCGTGAGCTGTATACTTATGAAGTGGCCGATTCGCATGGCGATGCCATGGTGGCGGCGCTGGATCTTACTACCAAAGAGTGGCGTCCGGCCAGTTCCGACTATCTTTGCCAACAGCTCCATCATCATTGCGGATTCTTTCATCCGGGCGAAAGAAAGTTTTTCCTGTTTGGCGGTTACGGAAGCCGTAGGTACAGCAATACGTTCCTGGCGTACGATTTGAATACCTGTCGTTGGGATACACTGGCCTTCTCCGGCGACCGGGTGATTCCCCGTTACTTTTCGGGCATGGCTGTGAGCAATGATTACAAGCGGGTATACCTCTACGGAGGCATGGGCAACGAAGCCGGTGATCAGAATGTAGGGCGCAACTATCTGTACGATTTATACCGGATAGATATGCAGACCCGTTCGGTGCAGAAACTCTGGGAAACGAAAGCACCGGCGGTCAATCGGGTGGTACCCCGTAATATGATACTCTCTGCCGATGAAAAACACCTGTTCCTCCTGGGATATCCCGAATATCTGCCCAATTCCACTTTGCAGTTGTACCGGTTGTCTGTGCGTGACGGTGAGTGTGAAGCGGTGGGAGACAGTATTCCTATTGTTTCGGAAGAGATTGCTACCAACGCCAATCTATACTTCAATGAAGAATTAAATGAGTTCTATTGTTCCGTCCAAGAGTTCGAGAAGCACGGGCAAGTGACTACCCGTCTATACTCCCTGTCTGCTCCGCCGGTTACATTGGACGATGTGGAATACTATAGCCGGAGGCGGAATGCCCTGAATGCCGGTCTGCTGGGAGCAGTCGTGGGTGGAGTATTATTGTTGGCGGCCTGTGTATGGGGCATCATGCACCATAAGCGGAAGCGGGACAGGATGTCTGCCGAGACCGCATCTGCCGGAGTACGTCCGGAAGAAGTGTCCGATATATCGGAAGTTCCGGCTGTGGAGTCACCGGAAGTGAAAGAAGAAGAAGTTGAGAAAGAGCCTTCCGAGTGGGAAGAATTGCCGGCGGTATTGCCGCCCGACAAGAATGCTATTTTCCTTTTCGGCATGTTTACCATTCTCGATAATGCCGGACGTGACATTACCTATATGCTCAGTCCTAAGCTGCGTACTATCTTTTTGTATATTCTGCTGAACAGTGTAGGCAAGAGGGGAGTGCTTTCGTCTGACATGAATCAGATATTCTGGCCCGATAAGTCCGGCAGCAATGTGAAGAACCTCAAAGGAGTTTCCATGAATCATGTGAGGAAGATATTGCAGGATGTGGACGGCATCGAACTCGTATACCGCAACGGATACTTCTGCATGGTGTTTGGCGAAGAGTTTTATTGCGATTACATTCGTCTGATGAACCTTACCTCTCCGGAGAAAAAGAAGAAAGAGACTCCCGGTGCCATACGTGCAGAATGGTTGGAAATACTTTTGCGGGGTAAGTTCATACCCGCCGCCGAGTCCGACCTTTTCGATTACTACAAACAGAAAGTGGAAACGCTGATCCATTCTCTTCTGCCCGGCCAGTTGGAACTGGCTTACCGGGATGCCCGGTTCAGTATCGTCATCCGTCTTTGTAACATCCTCTTTATAGCCGATCCTTTGTCGGAACTGGCACTTGCTTATACCGTTTGTGCCCTTCGGAAGCAGAACAACCAAGAGGAAGCCATCAGGCGTTATGCCGCGTTTACGAAAGATTATAGACGGGTGATGAACGAGGAGTACGGCATAGCTTTCGCTGACATCAAGGTCTGAGTCTCCCTCCCGATTGTCAGTTTGTCAAAATGATAAAGCAACCTCTCTGCTTTTGGTTTTTTCGGCCGTCGGGCGGGGCATGACCGGAAAAACGCCGCCATTTCGTTTATCGGTTTATCTTTCTGATGGTATAGATACCTGTTTTTGCTAATTAAAGACGGTGACGAGCCTCTTCGCATACCTTGTGTTCGCTTTAGAGAAGAATGCCTGTCCTTTTGATACATCAAACAGGACTTCTTCAACAGACCAACCGGAAGTAGAACGGGCTTCTCAGGGCTTTTGTTCCGGAACAATATATGATAACTGCCAAAACATATAGAGATATTTAGAAAAGAAGTAAGCATTTTCCGAAAATGCTTACTTCTTTCTGACCAAATGCTTCCTTCTTTTTCCGAAAAGTAAGGTACTTTTCATCTCCGATCGAGGCTTTGAAGGTCGGTTACTCCGGTTTTTCGTGTTCAACAACCCGGTTCTTGCCGTATTTCTCTTCCGGTTGAGCTCTTTTGGAAGAAGACCTCGTCAACGGAAAAGGCTTTTTGCTGTCTTTCTGAAACCTTGGTTCTTCTTTGTGCTATCTTTGTGTATTTTTTAATGAGTGGAAGTCAATGTCTGGACTGCTGTAGGGCCGGGTTAACAAGAAATATGAGAGGTTAATCGCTTCGTTAACCCTTATTTAATCCCTCTCTTAAGACCAAGGAGATACCTTTGCTTTCGTCTTTAGTTAAAAAGAGTCAGCAACGCCTTGCTTGATTCCTAATGTTAATTTTAATTCATTATTATTATGAGAGAACGAAAATTAGTAGAAAGAGCCGTAAGGATTTCAGGGATGTTTGTCCTTCTTTCGGGTATGGGACTTCAACCTTGCCTTGCTTCTCACAGCTACAATGCAGCATCTGCCGGAGTGGTGCAGGTAGAACAGCAGAAACAGAAAATAACCGGTTGTGTTCTTGACGTCACGGGTTCTCCGCTTCCCGGGGCTTCTGTATTGGTAAAGGGTGCTCCCGGACGTGGAGCAATCACCGATATGGATGGTAACTTCTCGGTTGAAGCGGAACAGGGAGAGCAACTTGAGATCTCCTTTATTGGAATGGAAACACAAGTCGTGACCGTTTCCGCAAAGACCCGTCTGCAGATCACCCTGAAAGAGGACAGCAAAACCTTGGACGAAGTCGTGGTGGTGGGTTATGGTACACAAAAGAAAGCCAACCTCACCGGAGCCGTAGCCAGTGTTTCGGCAGAGACATTGGAGAGTCGCCCGATCACCAATCTTAGCCAGGGACTACAGGGTATGATCGGTAACCTGAACATTTCCGCCGACAACGGTGCACCGGGCAAAGGATACGGGTTCAACGTTCGTGGTACTACATCTATAAACTCTTCCGGACCCTTGGTACTGGTCGATGGTGTGCAGATGGATCCCAACATGATCAATCCGGCCGATGTGGAAAGCGTATCGGTATTGAAGGATGCGGCTTCGGCTTCTATTTACGGAACACAGGCAGCCTATGGTGTCGTGCTGATTACCACCAAGAAAGGTAAAGACGAGAAAGCCAAGATCTCGTTCTCGTCCAACTGGTCTATCAATTCGCCTACACGCAAACCGGAGTATATGGATTCGTGGACATTTGCCAATTTCCATAATCTGACCAACCGCAACTCGGGTGGAGGCGATTACTACGATAAGAACTATATGGATCATATCTATGCCTATTATACCGACCCGAAACACAATCTGCCGGTATTCATCGATCCGTCCAATCCCAACAAGTATCTGTATTGCGGCAACACCGACTGGATAGATGAAACCATCAAAGATAACACCCTGATGCAGCAGTACACCCTGTCTCTCAACGGAGGTTCGGGCAAGACCGCCTATTACGGTTCGATAGGTTTCCTCGACCAAGGGGGAACACTGAAACATTATGACGATAAGTACCGCCGTTTCAATGTCAACCTGAACCTGACTTCGGACGTCACCAATTGGTTGCAGGTGCGGTTGAAGACCGTCTACAACAACACTTACCGGGATGCTCCTTACGGAAGTAACAACAGTGACGAGACAGCACAGATCAACAGTGCATTCTACGGTGCCGACCTTCGCCCGATGATGCCGGTATACCATCCGGACGGAAACTTTTCCGGCCAGGGCAGTTGGACGAATATGGTGGCTACCCAGTCCATTTCCGGCGAGCGCAAGAATAAGGAGAACGACCTTTGGTTGACCGGCGGTTTAAAAATCACTCCACTGAAGGACTGGACCATCAATGTGGACTATACCTATAATATGTATATCCTCTCGAAGAAGCAGCACGGTAAAGAGATATTGGAGCATACGGCCAATCCGGACATTGTAACCGTATTCCCGCATACCACTCCGAGCCGCGTGAAGTTTACCACCGACGACAACTATTACCAGACGTTCAATGCCTATACCGACTACTCCAAGTCTTTGGGTAAACACAACATTAAACTGTTGCTGGGATATAATTACGAAACCAAGAGCTACCGCTGGTTCAATGCCGAACGCGAGAACCTGATCAGTAATGACCTTGCCGGTCTGGGACAGGCTTATGGAGAGAAGTACAACGGGAGCGGCCAGCACTCCTGGGCCACTATGGGATATTTTGCCCGTATCAATTATAACTACGATGAACGCTATCTTCTGGAGTTGAACGGACGTTATGACGGTTCTTCCAAGTTCCCCAAGGACAAGCGTTTCGTATTCTTCCCCTCCGTATCGGCTGCCTGGAGAATCTCGAGCGAGGCTTTCTTCGAACCTGCCAAGAAGATTGTAGATGAACTCAAGATCAGGGCCTCTTATGGTTCGTTGGGCAATCAGTCGGTTGGCGGCGACTATCCTTATATCGCTACCATGGGCACCAATGGCGAGATGGGATACCTGGTGGACGGAAAGAAAATAGCCAGCGTGAGTCCCGGCGGTATCGTCAGTCCTTACCTGACTTGGGAGACTGTACGCCAGATTGACTTGGGTCTCGACTGGGCATTGCTGAACAGCCGCTTGTATGGAACCTTCGACTGGTACATGCGGAAGACACTCGATATGGTGACCAATGGTACACCGCTTCCTGCCGTACTGGGAACAGGAGCTCCGCAAGCCAATACTGCCGACCTGAAAACAACCGGTTGGGAACTTTCAATGGGATGGAGAGACCGGGTGAACAAAGACTTCTCGTATGACGTAAGTTTCGTATTGTCCGACTATCAGGCAGAAATCACGAAGTTCAATAATCCGCAGAATTTGCTCTCTACCCATTATGTAGGCAAAAAGTGGGGTGAGATCTGGGGATTGGTAACCGAAGGACTTTTCCAGTCGGCAGAAGAGGTAAGTGCCCATGCCGATCAGTCGGAGATCTATGGCGGTGGCTGGTATCCGGGTGATGTGAAGTACAAAGACCTGAACGGTGACGGCAAGATAAACAAGGGAAAGAATACGCTTGACGATCCGGGTGACCAAAAGATTATCGGTAACAGCGAACCGCGTTACAGTTATGGTATTAAAGGCGGATTGCAGTGGCGCGACTTTGACTTTGATGTATTCTTCCAGGGCATCGGCAAGAAGGATGTAGTGTTGGGAGGCAACCAGTTCTGGGGCTTCGGCAACGAATGGCATGTACCTTTCAAACATGCACTCGACTCATGGACCGAAGATAACCGCAATGCTTACTTCCCCCGGTCTACCTACGACAACGTGACCGGTAACCGCGAAACGCAGACCCGTTATCTCCAGAATGCCGCTTATCTGCGCCTGAAGTCTATCACATTGGGATATTCTTTGCCGAAAGCGCTCCTGGCCAAGTGGAAGATAGATCATGTGCGTTTCTACGTAAGCGGACAAAACCTGCTGACGTTCGATCACCTGTTTGACATATACGACCCCGAAACAGTAAGTCTCAGCACTTATCCGCTGACTAAGTCTGTTTCATTCGGATTAAACATTACCCTCTAATACGATAACGATTATGAAAAAGAATAAGATATTACTGATAGCGGCAGTGGCATGTACTTCCATGTTCTCTTCCTGCTCCGATTTACTGGACTTGTATCCCGAAGATTCTCTCTCGGATCCGAAATTCTGGACAAGTGTACAAGACCTTGAACTTTATGCCAACGGCTTTTACGGTATTTTACCGGGGGCGCAGGGACCCGGTGCCGATGATGAATCGGACTGTTACGTGAACGAGAAACCGAAGACCTGGATCTTCAATCTTGAAACGATTCCTACTTCCGGTGGCGGATGGGGAAATGGAGACTGGGGAAACATCCGTTCCTGCAACTATTTTATGGCTCGTTACAAACAGGTGAAAGGGGATGAAAGCCAGATTAACCGTTCGGTAGCCGTGGTCCGCTTCTTCCGTGCCTGGGAGTATGTGTACAAAGTGAAACGCTTTGGCGATGTGCCCTGGTATGAAACCGAGTTGCAGATGGACTCCGAAGAACTGTACAAGGGACGTGATTCCAGAAAAGTCGTGTTCACACACATCCTGGAAGATCTCGATTTTGCCATCGAACACCTTCCGAAGCCTAATGAAACCAAAACCGGCAATATGCATAAGTATGCTGCGCTGGCTTTCAAGTCGAGAGCTTGCCTCTACGAAGCGTCTTTCCGTAAGTATCACGGACTGGGCGACTACGAAGAGTTGTATCGTGAAGCAGCTGATGCAGCCGCACAGGTGATCGAAGAGGGAGGTTACTCCATCTATAAGACCGATAAGCCTTTACAGGATTATTACAACCTGTTTGTACAGGAAGATTTAGCCTCCAATAGCGAGTGTATCATGCCCAGGGTTTATATCACCAAGCTATTGATGCACAACAACACCCGCCAGATGGAAGAATCGTATACAGGTTTGAGCCGTGCCATGTTCGAACAATACCTATGTGCCGATGGTCTGCCTACCGCAGTCAGTCCGGGATACGAGGAGGCCGACATGCCGATGGATGAGTTGATGCAGCGTGATCCGCGCCTGCGCCAGACGATCGATAATCCGGAACTTCCTTTTAAGGTGCTGAGCGACGGTACGAAGCAGTTCAATGCCCTTCCCATAATAGATACCAAATATTGTACTACCGGATATTACGTGATGAAGTATCACTCTACCGATCCCGAACAGTGGAACATCGGGCAGTCTACACTGGATGTGTTTATCTTCCGTTATGCCGAGGTGCTGTTGAACTATGCCGAGGCGAAAGCCGAACTGGGTGAATGTACCCAGGAGGTATTGGACCAGACTGTCAATGAACTGAGAGACCGTGTAGAAATGCCGCATCTGAAAGTAAATGTCGGTTTCACCGATCCGAACTGGCCGGATTATGGTTATGAACTCTCTCCGCTGCTTTACGAAATCCGTCGCGAGCGTGCAGTCGAGTTGGTAGGCGAAGGCTTCCGTTGGGATGACATTGTACGCTGGAAAGCCGGCAAGTTGCTGGAAGCACCGAAGAGTATGCTTGGAATGAAAGTATCGGATAAGCTGAAAGAGCAGTACGACTCCTTCTCCCGTGAATTGACGCAGGACAATCTGCTGATTGTTTATCCGGACAGGACAACCCGCAAATGGGACGATAAACTCTATCTGCATCCGTTGCCTATCGACGAGACAACGATGAATCCGAACTTGTTACCCAATAATCCCGGATGGGAATAAACATTTAAAATGAGAAGAATCATGAAACAGAACATACTGAAGGCAGCCATTCTGGCTACCGGATTCTGCTGCACAGTGGGATGCAGTGACAATGACAGCGACCTGACCATCTACATACCCGATGCGGGAACTGCCGTGAAAGCCAATTTCTACATTGAAGACGAGCCGTATGTGCAGACTTTTAATGTGGCCGTTACTCCCGAAACCTATCCGCAACTGACGGAATACGGACTGCCTAATGATGCTGTGGTACATCTGCAAGCCGATCCGGGCAAGGTAGACGAGTATAACGCGAAGAACGGAACCGAATATGAACTGCTGCCGGAAGCCGCTTACGACCTGACTGAAGAGGTATTGGTAAAAGCCGGGACACCGAAGTCTGAGGAAGCCGTAATTACGGTTCATGCAAAAGGTAACATCGAGGCGTTCAAGGAGTATCTGCTGCCCGTAAGCATTACTTCGGTGGAGGGAGCAGTAGCCGATCATTGCTGTCAGACCATCTACTTCATCTTCAGAGGTTCGATGGATGCCAGCAACATGGAGTTGCTCGACCGCACCGGATGGGAAGCATTGAGTGCTTCGTCCGAAGAGCCGAAAGAGGGCGATTGGGGACACAGCGGACTGAAAGAAGCTTGTCTGGATGGCGATCTGAATACTTTCTGGGGTACCGACTGGAGTACTCAGCATCCGCAACCACCTCACTGGATTGTTATTGACCTGAAGAAAACAACCCATATCCAGGGATTCGCTTGCCAGGCACGTGAAGAGGGGTATGACGGGCCGAAAGAGGTGACTGTGGAAGTGAGCGATGATAATGCCACCTGGACGGTAGCCGCTAAGTTTACGGATATTCCGGCACAGGGTGAGTTCCGATCCTTCCTGCCCGCTGCTGTAGATGGACGCTACCTGAAGGTAACCATCACGGCCGTGAACGGCGGACCGCATGTGACGATAAGCGAACTTAATTTATTCTGATATACAAAACTGCAAAATAGACGAACACATGAATCTAAGAAATTTCTTTTTAGCGGCGGGAATCGCTGCTGTAGCGGTACCTGTATGGGGGCAAAAGGCCCCCGAACCCTACGGGCTGACTCCCAGTGCGAGACAGGTAGAGTGGTATAACCGGGAGATGATCGCTTTCTTTCACTTCGGGATCAATACCTTTGAGGAGTATGTAAACGAAGGGGACGGACGTGCTCCGGCAGCTATATTCAATCCTACGGCCCTCGATTGCGGACAGTGGATGCGTACCCTTCAGTCGGCCGGTATCCCCAGTGCCATCATTACAGCCAAACATGCCGATGGGTTTTGCCTTTGGCCCAGTAAATATACGGATTATGGAGTGAAGAACTCTGCCTGGAAGAATGGAAAGGGAGACGTTGTGCGCGAGTTTGTGGATGCTTGCGAGGAGTATGGCATTAAGGCGGGCATCTATCTGGGTCCGCACGACCGGCACGAGCATCTTTCTCCCCTTTATACTACGGAGAAGTACAAGCAGTATTATGGTCACCAGTTGGAAGAATTGATGGGTGACTATGGAAAAGTCTGGGAAACTTGGTGGGACGGTGCCGGAGCAGACGAACTGACTACTCCCATCTATACCCATTGGTATAAGATTGTGCGAGAGAAGCAACCGGACTGTGTCATTTTCGGTACCAAGAACTCGTATCCTTTTGCCGATGTGCGTTGGATGGGAAATGAGTCCGGCAAAGCCGGTGATCCTTGTTGGTCGACTACCGACTCTGTATGCGTCAGAGATGAATGGAAGAACTATGAAGGGCTGAACGAAGGAGTAAAAGGCGGTGATGCATATATCCCTGCCGAAACCGATGTATCGATCCGTCCCAGTTGGTTTTATCATGCTGAGGAAGACAGCCGCGTGAAAAGCGTAAAGGAACTTTGGGATATTTATTGCACTTCTGTCGGTCACAACAGCGTGTTGCTGCTCAACTTCCCACCTGATCGTCGCGGACTGATTCATCCTACCGATTCACTTCATGCTGCCTTGCTGAAGCAGGGATTGGATGAAACCTTCGGAAACAATCTGTTGGCTAAGGCCAAGGTGAAAGCAACGAACGGACGCGGAGGTAAATTCCGTCCGGAGTTCCTGACGGACAACAATAAGGAAACTTATTTTGCCGGCCGAGACGGAGCCAAAACCTCGGACATCGTTTTCACTCTTCCCCGGCAGACAGAGTTCGACTGCCTGATGATTCAGGAAGTGATCGAATTGGGACACCGCACGACGAAGTGGAGTGTGGAATACTCTAATGATGGCCGTAACTGGACCCCGATACCGGAAGCAACCGATAAGCAGACGGTGGGGTATAAATGGATCGTACGTTTCGCACCGGTAAAAGCCAAACAAGTACGTCTTCGTATCCTCGACGGATTTGCCTGTCCTGCTATCCATACATTCGGAGTGTACAAACAATCGGCTTTATTTCAGTAAAAACAATAGGTAGTTGGGTTGAATATAGGTTTGGGCTGTATCACACAGGCAGACATACGTTTTGTTGGCGGATACAGCCCTTGGTTTTCTTCCCTGCCTTTTCTTAATATCAATAGTATGCTAAATTTTAAACATCTGTTTCTGGTAAGTGTTGCTCTGTGGTCGGCAGTAGGAATGGTTCGTGCCCAGGAGTTCGATCCGAAGCAAAGCTACGAGATCCATACCCAGAACGGACTTGTCCTGGACAATCAGGAGAGTCTGGATTTAGGTAGTAAGATATTTATTTCTAAAAAGGAACCCCATAAAGAGTCGCAGGTCTGGAATCTGATACCTTGCGGTGACGGCTGCTACTCCATTGTCAGTCCGCTCACCGAACTGGGAATCGACAATAGCGGCAATGGAAGCAAGGAGTGTCCGGTCATCCAATGGGACCCCAATAAAGAAAATCCCAATCAGCAATGGCGTATCACGGCTTTACCCAATGGGAATTATTTGTTCACCAGTGTAGCGAGTGGTTATAACCTGGGTTTCCCGGATGCCGGTCTTGTGGCCGAGCCGGTTTACCAGCTCAAACCGGATGCGCAGAAAATAAGCCAGCAATGGAAAATCGTGAAATCGAATCTGAAAGTGGTGGCTGAGGCGTTTAAAACCCGGAGTGATAATGACTGGGAGAATGAACGGATATTTGCCGTTAACAAAGAAGAGGGGCGTTCTACGTTTGTCCCCTTTGCCGATACGGAAGAGATGAAGGGCGATCCTTCGTACACCCGTCCTTGGATACGCAATCAGTCTTCCCGTTATCTGTTGCTGAATGGTGACTGGAAGTTTCATTGGGTGAAGCAACCTTCCGAACGTCCGGTGGATTTCTATAAACCGGGCTATGACGTGTCTGCCTGGAAAGAGATTCCGGTTCCTTCCAATTGGGAGATGCTGGGATACGGAACCCCCATCTATACCAATATCACCTATCCGATACGCAACAATCCGCCCTTTATACAGGGACAGAGAGGATATACGGTAGAGAAAGAGCCTAATGCGGTGGGTTCCTATCGGAGGGAATTCTCTCTGCCGGCCGACTGGAAGAATAAAGAAGTGTTTATCCACTTCGACGGAGTGTACAGCGCTATGTATCTGTGGATCAATGGTAAGAAAGTCGGGTATAGCCAGGGTGCCAACAACGATGCCGAGTTCAACATCACACAGTATGTGAAGCCGGGTAAAAACATATTGGCAGTCGAAGTGTATCGCTGGAGTGACGGCAGCTATCTGGAAGACCAGGATATGTTCCGCCTGAGCGGTATCCACCGGGATGTCTATCTGGTGGCGACTCCGAAACTTCGCCTGCGCGACGTGCATCTTACTTCTGTCATCAGTGACCGTTTCGACAAGGCCGACTTATGTGTCAAAGCAGACGTGAAGAACTATGGCAAGTCTGCTGTGAATGCCTCCGTGCGCATAGCTCTGCTGGATGCCGGTGGCAAAACTTTGCGTACGTTTACAACTGCGGCCGGTAACCTGGCTGCCGGAAAAGAGATCTGTCTGCCTGCAAAAGCAAGTATTCGTGATCCCCAACTCTGGAGCGCCGAAACACCTTATCTGTATACTGTGAATCTGGAATTGCTGGATGCTTCCGGCAAGGTGCTCGAGGCAACTACCCAGCAATATGGTTTCCGCAAAATTGAAATACGTGACAATAAAGTGTATATCAATGATGCATTGGTGTTGTTCAAGGGTGCCAATCGTCACGATATTCATCCCCGTTTCGGTAAAGCGGTACCTGTAGAAAGCATGATAGAGGATATTCTTCTCTTTAAGCGTTTCAACCTGAACACCATTCGTACCAGTCATTATCCGAATGATCCGAAGATGTATGCTCTGTTTGACTACTATGGACTTTACGTAATGGACGAAGCGGATCTGGAATGTCATGGCAACATGATGCTGACCAAGCGGGAAAGTTGGAAAGCAGCCTTTGTCGACCGGGTGGTACGTATGGTGGAACGGGACAAGAACCATCCTTCCGTAATCTTCTGGTCGATGGGGAATGAATCGGGCGGAGGACCCAATTTCGAGGCCGCTTATCAGGCTGCCAGAGAGATTGACGCACGGTTCATCCATTATGAAGGAATGAATGATGTTGCCGATATGGACTCACGGATGTATCCATCCATCGAAAGTATGATAGCTCAGGACAACGAGCCGCGCAATAAACCTTTCTTTCTATGTGAGTATGCACATGCCATGGGAAATGCTGTCGGTAACCTGGAAGAATATTGGGACTATATTGCCAATCAGTCTAAACGCATGATCGGAGGTTGTATCTGGGACTGGGTGGATCAAGGCATCAATAAACCCGGAGAAGCGCCGGACCGTTATTATTTCGGGGGCAGCTTCGGTGATCGTCCCAACGACAATGATTTTTGTTGTAACGGACTGGTGACACCCGACCGTAGAGTTACTCCTAAGTTATGGGAAGTGAAAAAGGTATACCAATATATGACTTTTGAAGAAGTGGGAGAGAACAATGTGGGGTTACGCAATCATTATTCATTCCTGAATATGCGTCATTTCAACCTGCGTTATGTCATCCTCAAAAACGGGGTGCCTGTTGCGGAAGAGGAGTTCGGGTTGCCTGACGGCAAGCCGGGTGAACACCGTACGATCCATATCCCTTATCTCCGTCACTTGACGGAAGATGCCGATTACCACATCAACTTGGAAGTGAAGTTGAAGCATGACTGCGTCTGGGCTAAAGCCGGACATGTAGTGGCAACGGAGCAGTTCTTACTAAGAGAAAGAAAACAGAAAACGGAGGTTCCGGAACTCTCTGCTTCCCTACAGGTGGTAGAAGAACGTCAGTACATCCGTTTCCGTGCTCCGGGTACCGAGATCTCATTTGATTCAAAGACAGGCATGATGATCGGTCTCCGATATGACGGACAAAACATGATACACGGTCAGCAAGGACCGGCGTTGAACTGGTATCGTTCCATCAGTAATGATCCTCGCGAATGGATTCAGCCTGTGATTGCATTGCGTGGTTTTGACTGGAAACTGGCGGAAGACGGAAAGTCGGCGTCTGTTCAGTCTCAGATAGAGGTCAAAGTTGGGCAAGTCAATATACCGTATACAGTCAGATACCGGGTTTACAGTAACGGCAGGGTCGATGTGGCAGCCGACTTTACGACAGAAAATAATTTCGATCTACCTCGTCTGGGCTTGCAAATGTTCCTCAATCCTTCACTGGAACAAGTCGAATGGTATGGCCGCGGTCCGATGGAGAACTATCGTGACCGGAAGAACGCAGCCTACATGGGACGCTACAAAACGACTGTTACGGATATGGCCGAGCATTATGCGCGGGCGCAAACAATGGGCGGACGCACAGATACACACTGGCTGGCGTTGACAGACGGACAAGGGAAAGGACTCAGGATCACCGCAACGGATACGTTGGATTTCAGTGCCCAACATTACACGGATAAAGATTTATGGCAGGTAAAATATGGACATGATTTGTCTGATATCCGCCGTGCGGAGGTTGTTCTCAATTTAGATTGCATTCAGCGTGGATTGGGCAATGCCAGTTGCGGACCGGGACCGCGTCCCCATTATGAAATCCGGAAGGATACGGTTTATAGTTATTCTTTCCGAATGGAACCATTGAGATAAGGATTGTTATCCGGACAAGGAGACCTATGGTTGTTCCGGATGTTGAATCTGTTTGAAGTTTTGCGCCCTGCTCCTCAAAGTCGGAACTTTGAGAGAGCAGGGCGCAATATCTTTCGAAGTGTGTCTCGCAAAGGTCTTGTCTATCTTAATTCCTCTCCGACCTTGATGCCGAAACCGGCTTTGCGCAAATCGTCCCAATATCCGGGGTATGATTTGGAGACTACTTGAGGTTCGTCTATTTGTATTGTCGGATAATGAATTGCTGCCGGAGCAAAAGCCATAGCCATGCGATGATCCTCGTAAGTCTTGATAACGGGACATGTCTGTTGTTCCACGCGTTCACCGTCCCAAGAAAGGATACTGTCGTTTTTGTCATGCAATATATACCCGAGCTTTTTCATCTCTGTTTTAAGGGCTTCGATCCGGTCTGTCTCTTTTATTTTGAGGCTTTGCAGCCCGGTGAAGCGGAAAGGCACATTGAGCAGTGCACAAGTCACAACAAAGGTCTGTGCCAGGTCGGGAATATCAACAAAATCTTCATCCAGCCGTTCGACACATGTGCCATTCTTCTTCAGTCGTATACCTGTTTCCGTATATTCGGTTGCCACTCCCAGGCGGGCAAATACTTCTGCTCCGCGGCTGTCGCCCTGATAACTGTGGCGGAACAGTCCGGTCAGTTCTATATCTGCTTGGGGAGACAGGGCAGCTATCTGATACCAGTAAGAAGCTGCACTCCAGTCGCTTTCGACGGTAAACGGAAGGCAGTGGTAAGGTTGTGGATCAACCTGGATATTCTGGTCGGATGTCCACGAAGCCGAGGCGCCGAAATCTTTCATCAATTGCAAAGTCAGGTTGATGTAAGGTCGTGAAACGATTTCTCCGGTCAACCGGAGTAGCAAACCGTTTTTCAGTACCGGACCGATCATCAACAGGGCTGATATGTATTGTGAACTCACATTGCCCTTTAGGGTGATTTCGCTGCCCGTGAGCTCTGTACCCTCAATCCGTAAGGGGGGAAAACCCTCATTCCGAACATATTCTATATGGGCTCCTAGTTCGCGCAAGGCGTTTACTAATATCTGTATGGGGCGTTGCTGCATCCGTTCCGTTCCGGTGATGGTATGGATACCCGGAGTACTGCTCAGATAAGCCGTCAGAAAGCGCATGGCCGTTCCGGCCGCAAGAATATCAATCACTTCATTACCTTCGGTCAGAGCTTTTATCATCACCTGCGTATCATCGCAGTCGGACAAGTTCGAAAGCACATCGTCTCCTTTTGACAGAGCATGGATGATAAGGGCACGATTGCTGATACTTTTGGACGCCGGAAGCTGGATAGTGGCCTTTATCTGCGAAGGCGCTGAGAGTAGATAACGCATGGTCTTTATTTCTATAGTTATATTCGGTTGCAAAAATAGGAAATCTATTCTTTTTTGCCTCTATCCTCTTCCTAAAATATTAAAGATATGAACGGAATCCAATATACATTAACGAAGCGAACAAACAGCTAAAAAATAGGTTGTTTAAGGTCCTAAGGACATTTTGTTTATAAAAAAATGTCAAGAAGTAGCTCCATATTTCTGTAATATGATACCAAAAGACTTGTGTAGTTACGGGGTTAATGTAGTTATTTTACTTTTGTATCAACAAAGAAAGGATTCTGATGCCAAACAGGGATAGTGAGAAATTGATAACGGATGGTTATACTACGACTTTATTGGGGGATGAACTTATGGTTTGTGAGAACATGAAGCACATTCGTGTGACGTCTGTTCCGTCCTACACCGAAGTTGGGATGATCATTTTGTGTTTGAGAGGTACTGCCAAGATCTGTATCTTTGATAATATTCATATTCTTGCTAAGAATGAACTGGCGGTTATTCTGCCGGGTCAGTTGGTTTCGATAACCGAACTAAGTCATGATTTTCTTTGTAATATAGTTGTGCTGTCGCGTGCACTTTTTGATGATACGTTGAGTGGGTTCAGTCGTTTTTCTCCTCTTTTCTTTGTTTACATGAGAAGCCATTATTGGTATGAATTGACAGGAGAAGAGATTGAGCGGTTCAAACTTTTTTATGGATCACTCTCACAGCGGGCAAAAGACCCTACCCATTTTTTCAGGAGGGAGTCTGTATTGTTGTTACTGAGAATCTTTTATCTGGATATCTATAACGAATATTACAGCAAGTCTCATTTGATAAAAGGGGGATCGGATATGGGTAAGAGTAAGCTGGCGCATGATTTTTTCTGTTTAATTATGCAGCATTACCGGGAACACAAGGATGTCGCTTTCTATGCCGATAAGTTATGCATCACTTCCAAGTATCTGTCAATGGTGATAAAAGAGGCGAGCGGAAAGACAGCAAAAGATTGGATTGTAGAGTATGCCATATTGGAGATCAAAGCCATGTTGAAGAACTCTACCATGAATATACAGGAGATATCTATTAAAACGAACTTTGCGAACCAGTCGTCGCTGGGGCGTTTTTTTAGAAAGCACACAGGAATGACACTTACAGAATATCGTATGCATCGATAAATAGTGGCTTAAATGAAACAAGAAAAACAAACCGAACTGTTGCGGACTCAGCAGATGCTGAATGAAGTGAACCGCAAGTTGTTAATGACGCTTGGGGTCGCGGAAGTTTTTCCATGGAAGTGGGAATTGGCAGAGCATATGGTATGGTTTGATGCCCGTCCGTCGGACGATCCTGCAGGATGGGAGATTTTTCATAATGATTCGTTTCCGGTTTCTATAGCGCGTGTTTATCAAGGTATCTATAAGGAAGACCGCCTTCGGGTGATTGAAGCTTGTCAGGGGATACTGAAAGGCAAAATGAAGAAAGTGGTGGTCGAACTTCGTTTCTGGGCTAAAAAGAGAGAGGGATTCGTATTGGAGTGGTTGGAAATGCATGCCATTCCCGGGAAAGTTGATGAAAATGGCAGACTGTTGACTGTAGAGGGATCGCTGATGTCCATTACCAGGCGAAAGGTTATGGAAGAAGAACTGACCGCAGCTAAAGAGAAAGCAGAAGAAGCCAATCGGTTGAAATCGGCATTGATTGCTAATATGAACCATGAGATACGTACACCGTTGAATGCGATTGTAGGTTTTGCATCTTTGCTCTCTATCATAGATGACGAAAAAGAGCAGCAGGAGTATATCGGATTGATACAGAGTAATACGGAGCATCTTTTGCGATTGATGAACGATGTTATCGATCTCTCCAATATTGAGTCGGGCGTTATGGACATAGTCGGTTCGGATGTAGTCCTCGATTCATTGATGAAAGAGATGGAATTGACGTATGTTCCCAAAGCAGAAACGGACAACCTGGTTTTGGCTTGGGATCGGGAGCAGTCGAATGCTCACATCTATACAGATCGGGACAGGCTGATACAGATATTGGAGCACTTATTGGATAATGCTATTAAATTTACAACAAAGGGGACCGTTCATTGGGGGTATCAAGAGAAAGAGAATGGTCAAATTAGGTTTTATGTGACGGATACCGGATGTGGTATTCCTAACGATAAAAAGGAAGTGATATTTGAACGATTTGTGAAACTTGATAGCTTTACCCAAGGGCTTGGATTGGGATTGTCCCTTTGTAAAATTATTATTGAGCGTATGCACGGAACGATTGGAGTGGAATCGGAAGTTGGAGAAGGATCGACTTTCTGGTTTACTATCCCCAATTTATCCGACAATCATATTTAAAATCTACGGATGAGTGACCGTGAGGTTCCCTGAGAAGGACTTCTGTAGCAAGTTGATGATTCCCATCAGCTTGATGTTTGTTTTGTTTGTGATGAGGTCACCGTTTCAGCGGAAACAATGATCCCACGTTGGCACTTCGGCAGATAGATCTTTTTGTCTGTCGGGGTGCCAACATTCTTTTATTTTAGACAGAATGTTGGAGAATCGGTAGATTTACACTACTTTTGGTACCACAATCGGATGTCCGGTTGAATTAACCCTTTTATAACGACACGATATGAAATTTGTTAACCGATTCTTTATGATTCTTGTGGCACTATGCCTGGTTTGCCCCGGCGTTAGTGCAGTTGTTAATCCCAAACCTTTTGTGATTCCCGAACTGAAAGAGTGGAAAGGTGCCGAAGGGGCATTTGTACCGACTGAAACAACAAAAATAGTCTGTCCTGCCAATCAGCCGGAACTATTGCGCATTGCCCGTATGCTGGCCGATGACTGTGAAACGATGTTCGGTCACAAACCGGAGGTAGTACAAGGCAAAGGCGGAGCCGGTGATGTTATTCTTGCCATTCGTGCAGATAAGAAGTTGGGCAAAGAAGGCTATACTGTGAAAGTTACCGATCGTATCTTGCTGACTGCTCCCGAAAGCATAGGGGTATATTGGGGAACCCGTACGCTGCTTCAGATTGCGGAACAGAGCGAAAATCATCAGTTCCCGAAAGGTACTTTGCGTGACTTTCCGGACTACGCTATGCGTGGCTTTATGATAGATTGCGGTCGAAAGTTTATTCCTCTTTCTTTCCTTCAGGATTATGTGAAGATTATGGCTTATTACAAGATGAATACTTTGCAGATTCACTTGAATGATAATGGCTTTAAACAGTTCTTCGGGCACGATTGGTCGAAAACTTATGCAGCCTTCCGTTTGGAGTCGGATACTTATCCGGGTTTGGCTGCCGAAGACGGCTATTACACCAAGCGTGAATTTATCGATTTACAAAAGTTGGCTGAGAACCTTTACGTAGAAATCATTCCCGAGATTGATGCTCCGGCGCATACTCTTGCCTTTACACATTATAAACCGGAGATCGGCAGTAAAGAGTACGGCATGGACCATCTCGATCTGTTTAATCCTGAAACGTATAAGTTTATGGATGGACTCTTTAAGGAGTATCTGGAAGGGGATGAACCTGTATTCCGTGGAAAGAAAGTGCATATCGGTACTGACGAATACTCAAATAAGAAAAAAGATGTAGTAGAGAAGTTCCGTGCTTTCACCGACCATTATATCCGCTATGTAGAGAGCTTTGGCAAACAGGCTTGTGTATGGGGAGCACTGACGCATGCCAAAGGTGATACACCGGTGAAATCGGAGAATGTGATCATGAGTGCTTGGTACAATGGCTATGCCAACCCGAAAGACATGATAGAGCAAGGCTATAAATTGATTAGTATTCCTGACGGGCTGGTATACATTGTTCCGGCTGCCGGATACTATTATGATTATCTGAACACGAAGTATTTGTACGAAAATTGGACTCCTGTACAGATTGGAAAGGCTGTTTTCCCGGAGAAAGATCCGTCTATCCTCGGTGGTATGTTTGCCGTATGGAACGATCATGTAGGCAATGGCATCTCGACAAAAGATATTCATCACCGCGTTTATCCGGCTTTGCAGACTTTGGCTGTGAAGATGTGGACCGGAAAAGATGTATCTGTTCCGTATGCTGACTTTGATAAACAACGCAATGCCATCAGTGAGGCTCCGGGTGTTAATCAACTCGGCCGTATCGGTACTACACCGGGATTGGTGTATGAACAGGCTTCCGTTGCTCCCAATAGCGAGACTCCTCACCGTGAAATCGGTTACGATTATCTGGTAACATTTGACATTGACGGAGCCAATGAAGCAAAGGGTACGGAACTGTTCCGTTCTCCGGATGCCGTATTTTATCTTTCCGATCCGATCCGTGGCATGTTGGGTTTTGCCCGTGACGGTTATTTGAATACATTTAGTCACCGTATCCACAAAGGTGAGAAAGCAACCATCGGTATCAGTGGTGATAATAAGTCGACCCGTCTACTTATCAATGGACAGGTAGTAGAGGAAATGAATACTCAAAAACTTTACTATAATGCCGGGAAAGATTCTATGAATTATGTTCGCACTTTAGTCTTCCCGCTAGAGAAAGCCGGAAAGTTTGATAGTAAGATTACAAATCTGAAGGTTTATAAGAAATAAGAAAGTAACTCAATAAGATAGAGGGAGTTAAGCTGTGTGCTTAACTCTCTCTTGATTTATACTATATCAGCCTAACGGAAAATGAAAATTTAGAATCTGGTAGGCAAGAAAAGAAATCATAAGAGATTTTCCAATCTAACATTTTAGTTGATGTTTAATGGCAGTACAAGCGGCTTTTCGTTCTTTTTCGGTTGAAAGTGAAAATGCCGTTCTTAATAAAAGTATAAAGAATCCTTTTACTCCTTATTTCTGTATATTGAAGGTGGAACTTTCTTATTTTGTTTAAAGAACTTGCTTAATGCGGCTTGGTCAGGAAACCCCAGATCTTCAGCTATCTGTTGTATCGTCATATCTGTTTCATTTAATAATTTCATGATCTCACCCATGATAGCTTCTTTTATCCACTGATGGACTGTTCTGTTGGAAAACATTTTGACCACACGTTGCAGATATTGAGGGGTCACACATAGTCTGGAGGCATAGAAGTTTACGGAGTATTTTCTATTTATCTCTGTGGAAATCATTTCAAGGAACTGTATATACAGTTTCCGTTTATTGCCTACCTCCTCTGGAGTTTTTTCTTTTTCAAGCAAAGAAAAATTGGCAACTTCTGCCAAAAAATTCCATAGGCAATGTGTCAGTATGGCCGTTCTGAACAGATGTCCTTCGTTTTTAAAAATCTGTTTTATATCTAGTAGATACTTTATAAATATTCCTGTGTTTGAAGGTGTTATTTGTAGTATTGGGTTATTCATTCGTTCACATATATAACGTGTAGAAAATAATCTTCTGTTTCCCACTAGCCTCATTACATACTCTTTGGTCATTATGATATGGTATGCACGAAGATTTTCGGATGCGGAGAGAAGTCTGTAAGTTGGCTTATGTATGGTATTAATATCAGCAAAGCAATTTCTGTTCATGAGAAAGATTTTTCCATTTACCTCAATTTTCAATTCTCCGTCAATGACGAATAATATAGAATGAAGATCTTGTATGGCTGGTATGTTTTTATTTTCGTTGATTAATTTAGGATTGATATACCAAAAAGCAATTTCCTCATTAGATGTAAATGATACATTATAATATTGGATAAATTCTTTTAGATGCATAAGATTTTCCTGTATTTTCTCTACAAAAATACTTCCTTGGAGTCTCAAAACAGAGAATAATAGACAAACAAAGGATTTTTGTCTACAAACTGTTTTTAGTGGTCCATTTGGTTTCTAAATATACAAATTTAAGTGATAAAATAATAAGTTAGTGATCTTGCTTTATTACTTTCTTTGCTGAAAAATTATTAGTTAAACTAAAATCAATTATTATGTTTAAAAAATCAAGTTCTATCTGTTTCCTTTTGTTCTTTTTGAGCAATTCTCCTGGAATGGCTTATGCGTGGACGGTAGGGATTGGTGATGGCACTTATGTCGTTCAGCAAAATGGAAAATGTACTGGCGTTGTTAAAGATGTGACGGGAGAGACTGTAATCGGTGCGTCAGTGGTAGTAAAAGGTACTAGTAATGGCACGATTACTGATATTAATGGTAGTTTTTCTTTGCCTGGAGTAAAAAAGGGAGATATAATCCAGATTTCTTTTATTGGTTATCAAAAGGTGGAAGTAGTATGGAATAACAAACCCTTGAATGTTACTTTGAAAGAAGATGCCCAGGCTTTGGAGGAAGTGGTAGTAGTGGGTTATGGTACTCAGAAGAAAGTAAATGTAACGGGTGCGGTGAGCATGGTCGGGTCAGAAGTCATAGAATCGCGTCCTGTAGCCAATGTTACTCAGGCGTTACAAGGTGCCATTCCCGGTTTGAATTTGACTACTTCCGTAAATGGGGGCGATTTGAACTCAGGTATGAGCATTAACATCCGTGGTACAGGGTCAATCAGTTCCAATGATGATCCATTGGTATTGATTGATGGTATTGAAGGTGATTTGACTCTTGTCAATCCCAATGATATTGAGAGTGTTTCAGTATTGAAGGATGCCGCTTCTGCTTCTATTTATGGCTCTCGGGCGGCTTTTGGTGTCATTCTGATAACGACTAAGAGTGGAAAGGCAGGGAAGGTGAAAGTCACTTACTCGGGCGATGTCCGTTTCAGTACGGCAACTCAGTTACCTGATATGGTAGATTCTTATTCATTTGCGACCTATTTTAATGCGGCCAACTCCAATGCAGGTGCTGGAAATTATTTCTCTGATGAAATTATGCAGAAGATATTGAATTTTCAAGCCGGTATGTATACCGATCCGTCTCAGCCGGAGTATTATGGTACGACGGCAAATACATCAACCAATAAGTGGAATCAATACGGTAGTTCATTTGCCAATACGAATTGGTTTGATGAATTTTATAAAAAGAATGTACCTTCCACACAACATAATTTAAGCTTGAGTGGGGGGACGGAACAGTTCAATTGGTCTGTCAGCGGAAGTTTTTTAAATCAGAATGGTTTGATACGGCATGGACATGACGAACTCAACCGTTATACCATGAATGCTAAGATAGGTGCAATTCTTACCGATTGGGCTCGTATGGATCTCACTACTAAATGGACACGTAAAGATTACACAAAACCTCAGTATTTGGATGGATTGTTTTTCCACAATATAGCCCGTCGTTGGCCTACCTGTTTTGCTGTGGACCCTAATGGACAGTGGTCTGAGGGTATGGAAATTGCTGAACTGGAAGATGGAGGTACTTATGATGAGCACAACGACCTATTTACACAACAAATTAGATTCACCTTTGAACCCATAAAAGATTGGAGAATTTATATGGAAGGTTCAATGCGTGTGGCGAATAATAAGACAACAGAAAATACGATTCCTATATACCATTATTATGTGGATGGTACTGCTTTTTTGCGTGATAGCGGTTATGGTACCGAAACGTATGTTTACGATAATCGGTACAGACAGAATTATTATACCGTGAATGTATATTCAGATTATTCTAAGAGTTTTGGTAAACACAATGGTAAAATAATGGTCGGTATGAATTATGAACGTTATGATCAGGATAATTTATGGGGAAGTGGTACTAATCTGACAACCGAAGAAAAGCCCTACTTGAGTCAGGCACAGAGTAATAAAAAGAATGGAGATTCATATTGGAATCGTGCGACTGCCGGTTATTTCGGACGTTTTAATTATGATTATGACGAACGTTATTTGTTTGAATTCAATTTACGTTACGACGGGTCTTCTCGTTTTGTCGGAGACAAGCGATGGGCGTGGTTCCCTTCTATGTCATTAGGTTGGAACATTGCACGTGAATCTTTTTTTGAAAAGTTATCTGATAAAATCAGCATGTTGAAACTCCGTGCTTCTTGGGGACAGTTAGGGAATACTAGTTCTGATTATAATTCATTTACGGATTGGTATCCTTTCTATCAACAACAGAGTATCAGTTCGTCATCAGGTAGTTGGCTGATTGATGGTGAAAAGCAAAATACGGCATCTATACCTGATATTGTTTCTTCTTTATTGACATGGGAAACCATTGAAACGTGGGATATAGGCGTGGACTGGGCTGCGTTCAACAATCGTTTGACCGGTTCGTTTGACTGGTTTTGCCGTAAGACGAAAGATATGATAGGGCCTGCTCCTACGCTTGGCTCTGCCTTGGGTACATCTGCCCCTCAGATCAACAACTGCGATATGCGTTCAATAGGATGGGAACTTGAAATAGGATGGCGTGATCGGATAGGGCAAGTAAAATATGGAGCACGTTTGAATTTATCTGATGCAACCCAGAAAATATTAAATTATCCAAATGAGACCGGATCTTTAAGTACTTATTATAATGGTAAATCATTGAATGAAATTTGGGGATATGTGACGGAGGGTATCGCCTCTTCACAAGAAGAAATGGATGCATGGCTCGTAAATAACAAGCCTAACTGGGGGTCTGGATGGGGAGCTGGTGATGTGATGTTTAAAGATTTGGATGGTGATGGTATCGTTTCTACAGGTGATAATACAATTGGTGATTCGGGAGACCGGGTAGTGATTGGTAACTCTACTCCTCGTTACCGTATCGGTTTGAATCTGGATGTGGCATGGAAAGGTATTGATTTTTCTGTGTTCTTTCAGGGCGTGCTGAAAAGAGACTATGCGTTTAGCGAAGGTGACCCTTATTTCTGGGGAGCTACGGGTAACGTATGGCAAAGTGCCTGTTTTAAAGAACATTTGGATTACTGGACAGAAAATAACGTAGATGCTTATTACCCGAAACCGTATTTTGGAGGTATTACGAAAAACCAAGTGGTCCAAACTCGATATTTGCAAGATGCTTCCTACATTCGTTGTAAAAATATTCAATTGGGTTATACGTTACCTCAATCGTTAATAAGGAAGATAGGTGTTGATAATTGTCGTGTTTATGTATCTTGTGATAACTTATTTACTCTTACCGGATTGTCGAGTATCTATGATCCGGAAGCGCTCGGGTCTTATAATAGTTATGGTACTTCAGGTAAGACTTATCCATTACAACGTACCGTAGCGTTGGGAGTGACCCTTAATTTTTAATATGATTAAAATGAAGAGTATGAAAATAAATATAAAACATTTAGGATTCTATGCATTATTGGGAATGATGCCTTTTTCCGTGACTTCCTGTAATGATCTGCTTGATTTAGAACCTGTCAGTCAAATTACTTCCGAGGTTTATTATGAAACAGCTGACCAGTTGGCAAGTTACCTGAATAACTATTATAATTCTTTCTTACAGAACCCCTATAATGGTTATATGTATCACGAAGCTGCTTATAATGATGGAATGGCCAGATCGGACAGGAATACGGATATCTTTGTTCAAGGTATAAGTGGCAATACTACATTGTTTGCCGATGATTACTGGGAAGTCCCTACAGATAAAAATATGCAAAGCAGTTATTTTTCTTATATCCGTATTTGTAACTATTTTCTTGAACAAGTGCTTCCTAAATATGAAGCCGGTGAGATCTCTGGCGAAGAAGAGTTAATTAAGAATTATATTGGTGAAGCTTACTTTATGCGTGCGCTTACATATTATCGGGCATTAGTAGTGTTTGGTGATTTTCCGATTGTAACCACTGTACTTGAAGATAATAATGATGAGGTCGTCGAGGCCAGTAAGCGTTCACCTCGTAATGAGGTAGCGCGTTTTATACTGGAAGATTTGGATAAGGCTATTGATCTGTTAGCTTCACGCAGTAAATTTAGCGGGCAACGTCTGAATCGCGAAGCGGCTTTGTTGTTCAAATCAAGAGTGGCTCTGTATGAAGGGACTTTTGAGAAATACCATAGAAACTCCGGTCGTGTACCCGGTGACAGTGAATGGCCGGGGGCAAATGCGGATTACAACAGCGGTAAAATTTTTGGCATTGATGGTGAAATTGAATTTTTCTTGACCGAGGCTATAGCAGCGGCAGAAGAGGTAGCAGGTACTGCACAATTGACATCAAATAACCATGTGATTGAGCCGACCGTAGGTGTTACCACAGGTTGGAATCCTTATTTTGAGATGTATAGCCAACCTTCGTTGGCTAATGTTACTGAAGTCTTGCTTTGGAAAGAGTATAATAGCGAGTTAAGCGTAAAACATAATGCTCCTTATCGTTGTAAGATTGGCTGTGCGGACGGTTATACACGTACGTTCGTAGAGGCCTTTTTGATGAAGAACGGTTTGCCTATTTATGCTGAAAATAGTGGATACCAAGGTGATACAAGTATTGATAATGCAAAGAAAGACCGTGATGAACGTTTACAGTTGTTTGTTTGGGGAGAAAGTACGATTCTGGATACGGACGAGTCAGCGCCGACAGTAGGTACCCTATTTTCTAAAGCGGATATTACCGCTTCGGAAGACGAGAAACGTTGTATAACCGGTTATCAGCCGCGTAAATATTATACTTATGATTATGAACAGACAACCAATGACGAAATTCGTGGGACAAATGCTTGTCCTATTTTCCGTGTCGCTGAAGCTATGTTAAACTATATGGAGGCATCTTATGAGCTAACCGGAACATTGAACTCAACAGCTTTAGGTTACTGGAAAGCTCTGCGTGAACGTGCGGGTGTCAGTACAGATGTCGAAGCGACAATTGCTGCTACGGATTTGAGTAAAGAAGGAGATTTTGGAGTTTATTCGGGTACATCAATGGTGGATAAGACTTTATATAATATCCGTCGTGAACGTATGGCGGAAACATTTAGTGAAGGGTTACGTTATACCGATTTGTTACGTTGGCGTTCATTTGACAATATGTTGTCAGACAAGTGGATACCTGAAGGTGTAAACTTTTGGGATGGAATGTATCGGAATTATATGGTTGACAGTGACGGGAACGAAGTGGAATTAGTTGCTGATGGATCGGACAATGCGATTGTTTCAAGTTCTGAACTTAGCAAATATTTACGCCCTTATAGCCGTACCATGTCTAGTACAAACGCTTTGAAAGATGGATATAATTGGCATAAAGCTTATTACCTATATCCGATTTCTATTGCTGATATGCAATATGCCTCACCGGATGGTTCAAAAGAAAACACATATTTATATCAAAATATATATTGGCCTAATACAGGTGGGGGACATGCAGAGGAGTAATCAGGTATAAGAAAATATATACAGGTTAAGTTTTTTTACATACAGGTTAAGAAGAGATGGTTCGTGAGAATAATTTCTTCTTCATAAATAAAAATCTCAAGAACAGGTTAAATGTAACTATAGCCTCTTTTCACTAAAGTAGTGAAGAGAGGCTATATTCATAGGATCCAAACTTTGATTTAGTAAAACAAAGCAAGATATTCAATCTATGAATGAATTTAAAAGAGTGGAATTTGTTTTTTGACCTGACGAACTCGAACGTATATAATTCCCTGCCATTATCTTCGTTGTCCCCCCCCTTCAATATATATATGGTTAATGGATTGCATAACAGTGAGTTAAATAATGAATGTTCAAATAAATAAAGGATGATATAGCATTATTGTAAGAGAAAAAATATACCTCCTGTCGGGTAACGATTTGGAAAATCGCTCTGCTGTATAACTTTTCATTTTTTTGTGCATTTAGGACGTTGTAAGAGTTTCTGTAGCTTTTGTTGTAATGTTCTAGTAATTAGTTTACTCTACACTATTATTTCGATTTGGTTCGGTTATTCCCATGTTTTTTGTACCTTTGCCTCTCGAATGGAGCATAAAGTTCCACGAAACGAATGAAACAGAAACACAGAAAGTCCCGTTTTGAGTCCTTTCAAGGTATACTGACCAAGCTTGCACTTTTCCATCAGTGGGGAAGAGAAAATTCTGATTAAGTAAGTCTCTTTACTTGATTTCTCCTTTTTACATTTTATTATCTGTGTGAATCAAGATCTAAGAAGTTATTGATTCGCATTATTTCTAAAAATTCATAAGTAACAACGTATGAACAAATTCTCTTTGTTCATAATGATGCTTTGTGCGTCATTATGTCCCTTGGGTGTGTATGCCCAGGAAGTGGCATGGCATATAATGTCTATAGAAGATATGTTTGCGCTTGCCGACCGTAACAGTAAATCATTGCGTCCGTATGCAACCGGTATTTGTGAAGCCCGTGAAGGCGTAAGAATTGCCGGGAATGCCCGTTTGCCGGAAATTGAAGCTGCTCTGTCGTTCAGTTATTTGGGTGATGCTCTGCTGATAGACCGTAATTTTTCGAATGGAACCAATGCACCTATGCCGCATTTGGGTAATAACTTCTCAGTAGAGGCTTCTCAGGTAGTATATGCGGGAGGTAGCATTACAAACAGTATTGCTATTGCACGTTTGCAAGAAAAGATGGCTCGCCTGGGCTTGGATGCCGGGCGTGATAAAGTAGGTTTCCTGCTTATCGGCTATTATCTGGATCTATTCAAACAGCAGAATATGTTGCAAGTATACGAAAAGAATATAGAGCAGACCAAGCAGGTGATTGAGGAACTCCGTGCGAAAGAGTGTGAAGGAATCGTTCTGAAAAACGATATTACCCGCTACGAATTGTTGCTGGCCAATCTGGAATTGACCCGTACACAGATTGAAAATACAATCTCTATCCTGAATAGCAATCTGACTACTACTTTAGGTTTACCGGAGGATGCCAGAATACAGCCGGACACTACTATTCTCTCAAAAGCCCTCCCCATTGAAAATAAAGAGAATTGGACAAATACCGCTTATGCAAACTCTCCTGTACTAAAACAGATGTTACTTACCGTGGAAATGAGTAAGCATCAACAGAAAATTACACGTTCGGAACAAATACCCCAAATAGCTCTATTTGCCGGTAATAAACTGGATGGGCCTATCACCATCGAAGTGCCTCCTATCAATAAGAACCTCAACTATTGGTACGTAGGGGTAGGGGTGAAATATAATTTCTCTTCTCTGTTCAAGGCCAGTAAGTCCATTGCTCGGGATAAATTCACTGTTCGGCGAAATACGGAGCAGTATAATGATGCTAAAGAACAAACCGGCTTGGCTGTCAATGCAGCGCAGGTGAAATATATGGAAACTTATGTGGAGTTGAATACTCAGCAGAAAAGTGTGGAACTGGCCAATCAGAACTATGCCGTCATCCATGACCGCTATAAGAATGATATGGCACTGATCACCGATATGCTGGATGCCAGCAATTCAAAACTTGAGGCAGAACTACAGCTCGTAAATGCCCGAATCAATATTGTTTTTAATTTTTATAAACTTCTGTATATCTCCGGAACTATCTAAAATCAATCGTCATGAATAAGAAAACTAAAAAAATGGTATTCAATCTCTCTGTTATTTTTGTGTTGCTTCTTGCCTTCGGGTGGGTCTGTTCGCGTTTTGTCCATTTGGGTAACGTAGAGTTTACGGACAATGCGCAGGTACGTCAACATATCGTTCCTATCAATTGCCGTATACAAGGCTTTATTAAGAAAATATATTTTACGGAATATCAGGCTGTGCATAAGGGAGACACATTGGCTTTGATAGAAGATGCCGAATTTCGTTTCAGACTGGTGCAGGCAGAAGCCGATTATCAGAATGCTTTATCCGGAAAGAGTGTAGTGACATCGTCTATCCATACCATCCAGAATAATATATCTGTGTCCGATGCCGGTATTCAAGAAGCTAAAGTACGCATGGATAATGCTGAACGCGAATATAAACGCTATCAGAATTTGCTGGAACGGGATGCTGTCACCCGCCAGCAATACGATGCGGTGAAAACAAATTTTGATGCATCAAAAGCACGTTATGAATTGTTATTTCGCCAAAAGAAATCGACGGCCCTCGTCAAACAAGAACAAACTGAACGCTTGGAGCAGACCGAAGCTGGGATTAAACTGGCAGAAGCAACTTTGGAGATAGCCCGGCTAAATCTTTCATATACGGTGATTATAGCTCCGTGTGACGGAACTACCGGGCGGAAAGAGATTCGGGAAGGTGTGTTAGTGCAACCCGGACAGACACTGGTCAACCTGGTGGATGACCATGATAAATGGGTGGTAGCCAATTACAAAGAGACGCAAACTGCCCATATTGGCGAAGGTTATCCGGTGGGTATAGAAGTAGATGCCATCCCAGGAATAATGTTTAAAGGAATAGTAAAATCGGTTTCTCAGGCAACAGGGGCAAGTTTTTCTCTTCTTCCACAGGATAATTCCGCAGGCAATTTTGTGAAGGTGGAACAGCGTATTCCTGTCCGGATAGAATTTACCGGCGAAAATAGGCCCGAAGATATGAAACGCCTGCGTGCCGGAATGAATGTGGAATGTGTAGTAAACTATTAATGTATGCATGAAATAACTCCTTTTACCATTCCGGCGATGCGCGATTTTGTTCCTGAAAAGTGGAGGCCGTGGATTGTTATTCTTTTTGTTATTGTCTTTCAATTTTCCGGAGGCGTTTATTTGGCTGCGGTTAGTGAAATGGTAGGTTCGACAGCTTTGATGCAGGAGGATATTATGATGGCAGGATACGCTTCTTTGGTAGGGATGTCGTTGACATTTGCCATTATGTTTCGGCTGAAGTTTCGTTTCCCTTCGAAAACAGCTTTCCTGACATGTAGTATTGCTATCATTTTGTGTAATCTGATATGCATGTATACTCGTAGTGTGCCGTTATTGGTGACAGCCTGTTTCTTTGGTGGGATATTCAGGATGTGGGCCACTTTTGAGTGTAATTCCACTATTCAACTCTGGCTTACGCCTCAGAGGGACCTTTCTGTCTTCTTTTGTTATATCTATCTTTTGGTACAAGGTTGTCTTCAATTATCCGGATTGATAACTGTTTATACTGCTTTTTGGATAAAATGGGAATATATGCATTGGCTGATTATTGCATTATTGTTGCTTGTGATGATAGCAACTATGATTTTGTTTCGTAATTATCGTTCGATGCCCAAGTTGCCTCTTTTCGGTATTGATTGGTTGGGAGCCTTGATGTGGGGGATAGTGATTTTGTGTATTATCTTTGTTTGTGTATATGGCGAACACTATGATTGGTATGAATCTGTTTATATCCGGATGGTTACCGTGGGCGGAGTAGTAGTCCTATTATTGAATTTGTGGCGTGCTTCTTTTATTCGCCACCCGTTCATAGCATTGGTCACCTGGCGGTTTAAAGCCGTTTACCTTACCTTTTTGCTCTATATGGTTGTCGACATTTTATTGGCACCCTCGCACTTGCTCGAACATATTTATATGGAAGCCGTGCTTGGGTATGACTCTTTAAACGTGATTTCACTCAATTGGGTATTAGTACTGGGAACGATTGTGGGGAGTGTTTTCACATTCTATACATTTTCACGTCGTAAATGGTGTTACCGGACAATGACGGTTATTGCTTTTATTTCCATCACCGGTTATTTGATGATGTTCTATTTTACGATAGATTACAATTTATGTAAAGAGGTTTTGGCTTTTCCTCTCTTTTTACGTAGTTTCGGATATGTGATTATCGCTATATGTTTTATCACCGCACTTTCGCGCGTACCGTTTCAGAACTTTTTTGAGGCGGTTTCTGTTCAGGCATTTGTCAGTGCAAGCTTTGGAGGAGCACTCGGTTCGGCTGTTCTCGGACGAGTCTTGAACGTAGTGATGCAGAAAAATGTGATGTTACTTGGCAGTACATTGGATGCACTTCATCCACAGGCAAGTCATATCCCTTTGGGAGAATTATATGCTGCTTTACAACAACAGGCATTGATGGTTTCTATGAAAGAACTTTATGGATGGCTTACATTAATAAGTCTGTTTTGTCTGATACTATTGGGTGTCGGTCATAACTCTGTCCGTCCGCTTTATGCTTTGCATCCCCGATACCGGGTGATACGCCGCTATATCAGGCATGAATTGAGGATGATCAAGCAATGACCGATTCATATATTTTTCTTTTATATTTAAAGTTGAGCCCCTGGCCGGTATATTCCGATCAGGGGCTCAATTGCTATTTATCTATTTAAAGAGAATTCTGTCAGGTTCAGATTTGTACATGTCTGAATATAAATCGTCTACATGGGACTATTACATATGGGGCGTATCCGATTTTATGGAAGTAGCCATACTCAAATGTTCATCCTATGATCCATTTGCTGCCCGGTATGAATGAAATGAGTTTTGAAGTTATGAAGCAACAGATAAATGTACTGATTGCAATGCATGGTATAGCGGCAACAGTAGGCAGTGCCAGGGTATACTTAAATACTGTTGCCCATAATCCTAGCCAGAAGATATGCATTAGATACATACCGTAGCTGAGCTTTGACATTTCTGTTATGATTCGTGGAGCTTTTGAGCTATTGATACACGTAAACATGAGGAATGTACCCGCTGTGAGCAGTACACAGTTGATTGTACAGAAGGCCCATCCTATTTCTATTACGGGAGTGGAAAGAGTCTCACCGGGTATAGCCTGGCTATAGAATGAATAGATGGTTAATACGGCTCCGATAACCATTAAAATGGTTCCTATGATGAAACGTTTTGAACGACTCCACGTAAGGTGAGTATGTATATAATGTGCCAGCACGAGGTAACCCAGATAGCCTGAGAAGTACCATAGCATGTGATATTCGTTCCAGAAACATTGTCCCCATACTTCACCACACCAACGGTTGAGATATGGGATACATGTTGATAACAGAAACAACCCTATGAAGAAGCGTTCTTCTTTTGCCGAGGCTTTTCTCAGCCATGGAGATATTATAGGTATGAATAGATAAAGACTGATTAGAGGATACATAAACCACAGATGTCCTGCAAGTGTCGGGAAGTTCAAGAAAATTCGTGATAGATCCGTTAATGATGTCTCTCCGTTTATCTGTCCCCACAACATTGGTAAGGTGCTGTATAGTATCATGAATATAAAAAATGGTGGTATGATACGAAGGAATCGCTGGCGATAAAATTGCCATGTAGTTTGTTCTTCTTTCATCGGAGCAAGGAGAAAGGCGGAGACAATCATGAATAATGGTACTGCCATGCGTGAAAAGCCATCGTATACAGCTACCCATAAGCGGTCTGCTTCACTGGCTAAATAAGATTGCGGTCCGGCCATGTCCGTGGATCCGGCGGCACCGTAAAAGTTTTCACTGGAGTGTACAATCATAACGAGAAAGCACGCAAATACGCGTACATAATCTAAAAAAACAATGCGTTTCATTTTCTGTTTGAGTTTTTTATTAATAAGATGTTCTTTGTGTTGTCTTTTTATGTGCAGCATTATTCATAATAGAAATATTTCATTGATTTTCAGGGCGCTGCTTTATTTGACGCAAAGATAGAAAAAAACTTGAGATACTGAGCAACAAACGGAAAGAATCCGTGCAACTGCATTGAATATTCAACATTTTTTTTAATATCCGATATTCCGGTACTGTTTGATAAAACATAAATCCCGGTTAAATATCCTGTTGGGGGAGCATCTACGTCTGCACCGTATGATAGTTCTTAAGTGCTCTAAAAGAAAAAAGCATCGATAATCTTACAATTATCAATGCTTTGTGGTTAGTCGGGGTGACTGGATTCGAACCAGCGACCACACGCCCCCCAGACGCGTACTCTAACCGGGCTGAGCTACACCCCGAATTGCGGATGCAAAAGTAGAATTTTATTTTGAATAAGCAAAATATTCGGATGGTTTATTTCTTTTAATTTGTTTTTTCTTGCTAAGGAAGTGCTCTGGGAAGTAGTAATCTAATTAACATTGTTAATTTGAAAGTTTTAGGTTGAACGTTTTTTTTGCAGATCACTTGTTCTTTATCAACAAAGAACAAGTGATCTGTTTCTAAAAGATTAGTTTTAACAGAACGTTAAAACTAATCTTTTAGAAATAAATAATTAACAATATAATCTTTTGATAAATAAAGTGTTCTGGGATTTTTCCTAATAAATCCCAGAACCGTTGTGGGAGGTGGATATTCTCTGTAGTTGTGGCTTTAGCAAATAGTGGAGCTATTTCTTGAGGAGGAAATCCGGCTATGCCACATCCTATTTCCGTAACCAGAAAAGTCATTTCCGGATGTTTATTTGCAAATTGAATAAATTCGTCTACATAAGGGCGGATTGTTTCTACTCCACCCTGCATGGTCGGTATTCCGTAAGTTTGTCCTTGCAAACCTACACCTTGTCCCCAGATGGCACCCCATTTGTTCATTGCCAAAAGGGCGGCGCCACCGCCATGATGCCCGGACAGATTGCTGCCGAAAACGAATATTTCATTGGGTTGCAATCGTTCGATGTGATTGGAGGTAACTCTTTGTTTCATTTATCTTATTTTCTACATTCCCATACATTCCCGATAGAAGTCGAACATTTCGAAAATGGTATCTTTATCTGCTGTCCGGTTGATACTGATATCGCCGATTTCCTTTAGGAGTGTGAAATTTATGACACCTGCACTGTTTTTCTTATCATGTTGCATGAATTCGTATAAACGGTCGTATTGCTTACAGTCGAAGTGGAAAGCTCCATAATTATCTTTTATAAATTGGATGGTCTGACGCATTTTCTCCTTTGGGAAGCCGGCTTTGAGATGTGATAGATAGAGTTCACAAACAACGCCCCAAGCTACGGCATATCCGTGAAGAACCGGACGATTCTCAGCAAGCGCCAGACTTTCGAAAGCGTGTCCTACGGTATGTCCCAGGTTTAATGCTTTGCGGATGCCGTGTTCGAATGGATCTTGTTCCACTATATCTTCTTTCACTTGTACGGAGTGGCCTACCAATTTTTTCAGATATCCGTAATCCATCTTCTCCGTATCGAATGCAAGCAGTTCAGCCCAGTGAGAGGTGTTGCTGATCAGTCCGTGTTTTAGCATCTCGGCGTATCCCGAAAAGAAATTATGTGCATCGAGTGTACGGAGAAACTCTGTTTCGATTAATACACTGGCTGCCGGTGCAAAGGCACCTATCTCGTTTTTCAATCCATTGAAATTAATGCCGGTTTTCCCGCCAACAGAAGCATCTACCATTGCCAGCAGGGTGGTGGGAATATTGATATAGGCAATGCCGCGTTTGAAGGTTGCGGCTGCAAATCCACCTAAATCAGTGACCATTCCGCCCCCGAGATTGATGAGGAGCGAGTGACGGGTAGCGCCTTTTTCACTTAATACCTGCCAGACAGAGGCCAGGGTTTCGAGTGTTTTATGTACGTCTTCGGCTCCGATGGTGATTTCGACAGCATCTTTCAGGATTGATAAGCCTGCCAGTTGAGAAAGGCAGAGACGGTGAGTATGATCGTCAGTGAGAATGAACAGGCGGTCGTGTGGGCAGTTGTCGATGGCACGTTTAAGACTACTTTCCAGATCTTCACAAAGGATGACTTCTTGTTTACTCATAATGGTTCTATGTTTTTTTATGTACTGCAAAGATAGGAGTTCGGAGATAAATAGTGAAACTTAGCACTTAAAAATGTAAAACATGGGGTTCTGTTTGTGAGAAAAAGCTATCTTTGTGACATTAAATTTAGATAAGATGAAAGCATTATTACCTGTATTCTGCCGTCCTTTAGGATATGTGATTCTTGTTATTTCTATGTTTATTCCATTCCTGTTATTGATGCAGGGAATGGTAACGGACAGTAACTTATTATTTTATAAAGAGTGTATTAAACTGCTGATGATATTGGGAGCAATGATGATTATTTTTGCTTTATCACGTAATGAAGGTCGTGAAACAGAGATTATACGGAACAAAGCTACTCGTAATGCTATTTTTCTGACTGTACTTTTTTTGTTTGGCGGGATGCTTTATCGGGTAGCAACAGGAGATATCATGACCGTAGATACCTCTTCTTTTCTTATTTTTCTTATTATCAATGTACTCTGCCTTGAATTTGGTATGCAAAAAGCGCGAATCGATAAAATCTTTAAAAGATAATTGTGTTTAAATTAAACCTTTTGCTTTGAAGGTTGTCAAACAAACGATTGTTATTATTCAACCTACAGGCAAATGAAGAAACTATTGATCTGGACGGTGTTGCTGCTGACAGCTACCCTATCCACTTATGCGCAAAACAAAATTGTAACCGTATCGGGCCGTGTAATAGAGGCCGGTACGAAGGAACCGGTCGAACTCGCTGCTGTGCAGTTATTATCTCTCCCTGACAGTGCTCAGGTAGCGGGTATGACCACTTCGACACAAGGCTACTTTTCTTTATCCAAGCAGAAACCGGGAAAATATCTGCTTAAAGTATCTTTCATCGGGTATGTCACCAAAATTATTCCTGTGCAGCTAACAGCTAATGTTCCTGCAAAAAAGATGGGGAATATTGAACTGGCAACTGATGCTGTCATGCTGCAAGAAGCGGTTGTGGTAGCAGAAGCTCCGCAAGTGACGGTTGTAGAAGATACGTTAATGTACAATTCCAGTGCTTACCGTACACCTGAGGGGGCTATGTTGGAAGAATTGGTCAAGAAACTTCCGGGTGCTGAAATTGATGATGACGGTAATGTGAAAATCAATGGTAAGGATCTGAAGAAAATTATGGTTGATGGTAAGGAGTTTTTCGGTGGAGACGTGAAAACCGGTTTGAAGAATCTTCCGGTAGACATGGTCGATAAACTGAAAACTTATGATAAAAAGTCGGATCTGGCACGTGTGACGGGGATTGATGACGGTGAAGAAGAAACGGTACTCGACTTGACTGTGAAAAAAGGGATGAATCAGGGATGGTTTGGTAATGCAGATTTGGGAGCCGGTACTAAAGATCGCTATACCGGACGAATGATGCTGAACCGCTTTGTCGATAAAACCCAGTTCTCTATTATAGGCTCGGCGAATAATGTAAATGATCAGGGATTCTCCGGAGGGGGTGGCGGTCCGCGCTGGCGTAGTAACAATGGCTTGAATGCTACTAAAATGTTGGGTGCCAACTTTGCGACCCAGACCAACAAGCTAGAACTGGGAGGTAGTGTACGATATAACTTCCAGGATGCTGATATCTCAAGTATCAATTCTTCCGAACGTTTCCTTCAGAATGGCAATTCATATTCTAATTCGAATAATAAGAACCGGAATAAAGGAACAAACCTGAATGCTGACTTCCGTATGGAATGGAAACCGGATACTTTGACAAATATTATCTTTCGCCCTAATTTCTCCTATGGGAGGACAAATAATGCTTCTCGCTCTGAATCGGGCACTTTCAATGAAGATCCTTTCAATCTGATCGTAAATCCAAATGATTATCTGAATTTTGATAATTTGTCTGACGATCCGTTGAAAGACATTCGTGTGAATGCCACCAATAGTGCTTCGTTGTCTAAAGGCAAAAGTCTTTCGGGAAACGCCACTTTACAGGTTAACCGAAAATTGAATAATAGAGGACGTAACCTGACTTTCCGTGGAGTCTTTGGATATGGTGATAATGATAACGATCAGTATACACAGTCTGAAACACGTTATTACCAATTGCTGAATCATTTGGGAGGTGACTCTATCCTATATCGTAATCAATATATTACAACTCCTACACGCAACTATAACTATACGGCCCAAGTGACTTATAGCGAACCCATTGCCAAGGCCACTTTCTTGCAGTTCAGTTATCAGTTTCAGTATAAATATAGCAAGAGTGACAAGACCACGTTCGATTTGCTCGATTATCCGGACTGGGCTATCGGCGGAGCTCTCCCTTCCGGGTATGAGTCTCATGCAGTGGACAGCTTGAGCAAGAATGCTGAATATCGTTATTATAACCATGACGCTTCAGTGGGGTTGCGTTTCATTCGTCCGAAGTATCAGTTGAATGTGGGTATGTCTTTCCAACCACAGAATTCTACCTTGTCTTATAAAAAAGGAGACTATATGATTGATACAACACGTACTGTATTCAACTTCGCACCGAATATGGACTTGCGTTTCCGTTTCTCAAAAGTTAGTCAGTTGCGTTTCACCTATCGGGGACGTAGCAATCAGCCTACTATGGAGAACTTATTGCCTATAACCGATAACTCCAATCCGTTGAATATACGTATGGGTAATCCCGGATTGAAGCCTTCTTTTGCACATACGATGCGTTTGTTCTATAATACATATAATGCAGAGAAACAGCGTGGAATCATGACTCACTTTAGCTTTACAGCTACACAGAACAGCATCAGTAACAGTACTCGCTATAATGAAGAAACCGGTGGATTGATTACACGACCGGAGAATATCAATGGTAATTGGAATGCGTTTGGTATGTTCGGTTTCAATACAGCTTTAAAGAATAAGAAGTATACGATTAATACTTTCACTAATGTGAACTACCAGAATAATGTGGCGTTCCTTTATAATCAGGATACGAAAAACAATGATAGAAATACAAGTACAGGCCTGACATTAGGTGAGAGAGTAACAGGTTCCTATCGCAATGATTGGTTTGAATTTTCTTTGAACGGTTCGATCAATTACACAGCCGAACGTAATAAACTTCGTCCGGAGAACAATCAGGAACCTTATACATATTCTTATGGAGCAAGTACCAATATTACGATGCCTTGGAAAATGACTTTGGCTACAAACATCGCCAATCAAAGTCGTCGCGGCTATCGTGACTCAAGCATGAACCGTGACGAACTTATCTGGAATGCACAACTTGCCCAGTCATTGCTGAAAGGTGCTGCTACTGTTAGTTTTGAGGTTTATGATATTTTGAGACAACAGAGTAACATCAGCCGTTCATTGTCAGCCGATATGCGTTCGGTATCCGAATATAACGGTATTAATAGTTACTGTATGGTACACTTTATCTACCGTCTGAATATCTTCGGCAGTAAAGCTGCTCGAGAAAAGATGATGAATAGTGGTAGAAGAGGTTTTGGTGGACCCGGTAGAGGTCCCGGCGGTGGCTTTGGTGGCGGACATCCCCGTTTTTAATAAGATATCTTGTTAACACAGGCAACTTCCCTCCGGACCGATGCAAAATCTCTTTAATTTTGTATCGGTCCGGAGGGATTATCGTTTTGAATCGGGACAGTTGTTGTTCGTATCCGATATTTTCCATACATTTGTTCTTTGTATAATCCGCGGAGGGCGAATATGATAGATTGGAACTACATAGCAAGTGTAATAGCTACCGTTGCCTTTGATATTATTTATTTCGGGGCTATTATCGGTACGATTGTCATCGTGATTCTCGACAATCGTAATCCGGTGAAGACAATGGCATGGATTCTGATCCTGATGTTTCTTCCGGTTGTAGGGTTGGTTTTCTATTTCTTTTTTGGGCGTAGCCAAAGGCGTGAGAAGATTATCGGTAAGAAAAGTTATGACCGTTTGCTCAAAAAACCGATGGCAGAGTATTTGGCGCAGAACTGCTGTGAAACGCCGAAGGAATATGCACGGCTGATACAGCTGTTCCAGAATACGAACCAGGCTTTTCCGTTTGAGGGAAATCGGGTCGATATTTACACTGGCGGATATTCTAAACTACAAGCTCTGTTGAGAGAGCTGCAAAAGGCGAGGCTTCATATTCATATGGAATATTACATCTTTGAGGATGATCCTGTGGGACGATTGGTACGTGATGTACTGATCGAGAAAGCGCGGGAGGGAGTCGAGGTGCGTGTGATCTATGACGATGTAGGATGTTGGCATGTTCCTCATCGCTTTTTCGAAGAGATGAGAGATGCAGGAATTGAGGTACGCAGTTTTTTGAAGGTCCGTTTTCCCTTGTTTACGAGTAAAGTGAATTATCGCAATCACCGGAAGATTGTGGTGATTGACGGACGTATTGGATTTATCGGTGGAATGAATCTTGCCGAACGTTATATGCGTGGCTTTTCGTGGGGAATCTGGAGAGATACGCATATATTGCTTGAAGGAAAAGCGGTACATGGTCTTCAGACTGCTTTTTTGCTCGATTGGTATTTCGTGGATCGCACTCTGATCACTGCTTCGCGCTACTTTCCTAAGATAGAAGCTTATGGCAATTCTTTGGTACAGATTGTGACAAGTGAACCGATCGGTCCCTGGAAAGAGATTATGCAAGGGTTGACAGTAGCCATATCCGGTGCTAAGAAATATTTCTATATGCAGACGCCTTACTTCTTACCTACCGAACAAATTTTGGGTGCAATGCAGACTGCTGCATTGGCGGGAGTAGATATCCGGTTAATGTTGCCTGAGCATGCGGATAATCGTGTTACACATTTGGGCTCCTGTTCTTATCTGGCAGATGTATTGCGTGCAGGAGTCAAGGTCTATTTTTATAAAAAGGGTTTCCTGCATTCTAAATTAATGGTTTCGGATGATATGCTTTCGACAGTGGGGTCTACCAATCTCGATTTCCGTAGTTTTGAACATAATTTTGAAGTAAATGCCTTTATGTACGATATGGAGACAGCATTGCAGATGCGGGAGATTTTCTTGCAGGATCAGCGGGAAAGTACTCAGATTTTCCTGAAGAGCTGGGAAAAACGTTCTTCGCGTCAGAAGGCAATGGAGTCTGTAGTTCGATTATTGGCTCCGTTGCTATAAGGAAAACCTTCTTCAATCTATCTGAAGAAGGAAAAATTGACACTTCCGTATACCCTTCTTTCTATAAAGTGGGGATGATCTTCAAAGTTATTCTTTTTGCCATGTTCCAGAACGAACAGGCCATCCTCTTTCAGCAGGTTGTTCTTGAAAATTAAATCCGGAATTGTTTCCAACTCTTTTAGTTCATAGGGAGGATCGGCAAAAATGAAATCAAACCGTTCATGACTGCCATTTATGAATTTAAATACATCTCCACGGATAGGCAGGCATTTGTCTGTTTGCACCTCTTTCATGATTTTGCTGATGAAAGCATGATGGGCTCCGTCTTTCTCCACACTGATGACGCGGTCACACCCACGTGAAACCAGCTCTATACTGATACTGCCTGTACCGGCAAACAGATCGAGAGCAACAATGCCCTCTTCAAAATCCATGTAATTGGATAATACATTAAACAGATTCTCTTTGGCAAAATCTGTTGTCGGACGTGCCTTGAAGGTTCTGGGCACATCAAATCTTCTTCTTTTATATATTCCACTGATTACTCGCATGTTAATAAGGCTTGCATGTCAATATTGCTTGCAGGGTTCATTATGAATACCTGCTGTATGTATTTACGTAACTCCTGCATTAGTTTCTCTTTATCATAAAATGCACCTGTCAGGTGAAGTTCGTCCCGTTCCTGATCAAAATTCAACTGCTTCCAGAGATAGAGCAGATAGTAGATTCGGTCACCTGTTTTGCGACATTCAAATGAATTGGCAAGAAGCAGATGTCCACGTTCATAACAGAAAAAGTCGATGGCATCACGGCGAATAGAAGCATATATCTTTTTACTGTTGCCTAATCTGCTTTTCGCCGAAAAATATTCTGCTAATGGAGCTGCTTGTGAATAAAATCTTGCTTCAGGATACTGATCGGATAAGAACTGGCAAGTACTTTTGTCCATGCCGAAGATGACTACGGCATTATTCTTTTTTAAAATATTATATTTTACCGTTTCATTTTCTTTGGGAGTGTGGTTATGGTAGAATATCATTTCGGACTGATCATCCTCAAACAGTTCAAGGGGGATTAGGGTGAAATGCTTGTCTGCCATCAGAATGTTTACCCGTTTGTAAGTATGATTCAGAAAGTCCAATTCACGGAAAGCCTGTTTGAGATTGGCTGTAAGAGATAATGAAGCCTCGACCTCCTTCTCAAAGAAAGAGAGCGAACTATCGTGAATCGGATTGTAGATAGAAAAAGAAAATCCATCCGTACTAAGACGGATGGACAATGTATATTGTTCCGATTTACCAAAGTCAATCGTTTCTGCAATTGCTCTATCGGGCATATTCGGATTATTCCCAGTTACCTGCGCCGTTGTTAGGAGTATCGATAGAACCTACCATCAAACCGGCATATTTACCCAATTTAACCTGAAGGTCTTTCAAGTTTGCAATTTCTTGCTTGTCAAGTCCGTTCAAGTATACATCATATGGAGTGTTGGCCTGGAACAAGAAGATAGGAGCTCCTGATTTAGTTGTATCGTTTTTAGTGTACATTTCGAACTGTGCACCATTACCGAACGGAACATATCTCAAAGAGTCTGCATTGAATGACTTATCGTAGATCGTATCTGTTACGGCAACCCATATTGTATCACGTTTGAAGCCCATCAGGCCGGCAGCTTCAACTTCTTTCCAGTTGTTAGTCTTTTTAGCCTTGTTGATCAGAGCCATGGCTTTCTTTTCAGTCATACCGTCTTCCAGCTGCTTGTCGCTCAATACGCCTTCTTTAGATACGAAAGGAATCTTTTGTGTCTTAACGAAATCGATCAGTGTGTCAAAGCTTGCAGTATACTGCTTGTAAATGTTACGATATTCTGCCTGAGCTTTACGAATATCAATCAAGCGGGCAACAACTGCTTTGTCTCTGTGCTTTTTAGCTTTTTCGAAGTTGATAGGACCCATGATACTAGCATAGCAAATGTAAACCAAAGCAATGGCGCATACACCTAGTACGATATTAAATACTGTTTTCATGATAAATATGTTTTTTTTAGTTTATATTCGTAGCGCAAAAATAAAATAAATAAATCTAATTAACGATAGTTCTTGTAACTTTTTTCTCGTACAAAAATGATAAATAACTATTTAGAGCGGCAAATTAAGGAAAATTTTTCTTATCAGCCAACTTTTGAGCAAGAAATAGCTGTAAAATCTCTTTCGGAGTTTCTACTTTCTACGGCTAATGATACGGTTTTTGTGCTTCGTGGATATGCGGGAACAGGAAAGACTTCTCTTGTCGGGGCCTTAGTGAAAGCGATGGATAAGTTACAACAGAAATCGGTTTTACTGGCTCCTACGGGAAGAGCGGCTAAAGTATTTTCTGCTTACGCAGGACACCCGGCTTTTACCATTCATAAAAAGATATACAGGCAGCAGTCTTTTTCGAATGAAGTAAGTAATTTTTCAATTAATGATAATCTGACTACTCATACATTATATATTGTAGATGAGGCTTCCATGATTTCGAATGAAGGTTTGTCCGGTTCGATGTTCGGTACCGGACGTCTGTTGGATGATTTGGTGGAGTTTGTCTATTCCGGTGTAGGGTGTCGTTTATTGTTGATGGGAGATACGGCTCAGTTGCCTCCGGTAGGAGAAGAGCAAAGTCCGGCACTTGCTACCGAGGCATTGAAAGGATATGGACTGAATGTCATAGAGGTTGATCTCACACAGGTGGTACGTCAGGTTCAGTCGTCCGGTATTTTATGGAATGCCACTCAGATTCGGCAGTTGATTGCTGAAGACGAGTGTTTTTCGCTGCCTAAGATAAAAGTAAGCGGATTTCCGGATATACAGGTGGTACGTGGCGACGAGTTGATCGATACCCTGACCGGCTGCTACGAAAAAGACGGAATGGACGAGACGATTGTGGTATGCCGTTCCAATAAACGGGCTAATATATATAATAAAGGTATACGTGCTCAGATTCTTTACAGGGAAGATGAACTGAATACGGGTGACTTACTCATGGTAGCGAAGAATAATTACTTCTGGACAGAGAAGTATAAAGAAATGGATTTTATAGCGAACGGAGAGATTGCTGTGGTTCGTCGGGTGAGGCGTACTCGTGAACTGTATGGTTTCAGGTTTGCTGAAGTACTTCTTGCGTTTCCCGATCAAAATGACTTTGAGTTGGAAGCTAATTTGTTGCTTGATACGCTTCATTCGGATGCACCTGCTTTACCCAAAACAGAAAACGACCGGCTTTTTTATTCTGTACTTGAAGACTATGTGGACATCACCGTCAAGCGGGAGCGAATGAAAAAAATGAAAGCTGACCCACACTACAATGCTCTACAGGTGAAATACGCTTATGCGGTGACCTGTCATAAGGCGCAGGGCGGGCAATGGCAAAATGTTTTTCTTGACCAGGGGTATATGTCGGATGAGTATCTGACACCTGATTATTTCCGTTGGCTGTATACAGCTTTTACGCGTGCATCGAAAACTCTCTATCTGGTGAATTATCCGGAAGAGCAAATAGAGTGACCGGACTATAAATAAGACAGGGAACCCATCTCGGGCTCCCTGTTTCTTTTGTGTAACTTAATTTATTGTCAGTGCATGAATATGAATCTCGTTGTTTAGCGGAAGTTGTTTGGGGTAACGTAATTGCCTCCATCATCATTGGTGTCGGCTACGTCCCACCATAAACGAGTTCCCTGTGTATCTACATCTTTCGGACGGTTCGGGTTAGATACTTCACTGTCCGGGTATCTCAGGCGTTTGATGAACTTCCCGTTTGCAACTTCACCCCCTGAGTTGTTGCCTCCTTTAGGTGTTTTCATATAGCGGGGATAGTCTGTACGGCGGAACTCTGCCCATCCTTCGTTACCGTTGGGATATACGGCAATCCATTTCTGGGTGATGATTTGTTCCAACTGTGCTTCTCTGTCACCACTCTTGAAGGCTTGTAAGCCTTTCAATCCTTCCATGTATTTGCTGATCTTTTCTTGTCCTTCCTCGTCAGCACCAATCTGATAGTAGTTGAAGGAAGCTTCAATGCCTTCCTTATAGAAATCTTCAGCGGTACCTTTAGCACCGGCCCATCCTCGGAGAGCGGCTTCTGCCCGGAGGAACAGGCTTTCGGAGTAACCCAGCCATACTATTTCGCGTGCATAACACCACCAATGTTTGCGGTCGAGTTTTTTCTGATCTTGCTTGATGAATACACGGCTCGGAGAATAAGTCGTTGTGTAGCTTCCTCCCAATGAAGTCTCACCGTTTTCGCAACCATTGAAGTCTTTTGTCATGTCTTCTTTGGGTTCGGTTTGGTTCAGGTCCTCAAGAGCGGTCGGTCTCCACCACAATATTTCGCAACGTGGGTCGAGAATGGTCGATTGTTCTTTATAAGCTCGTTCCATTTCTTTGGATAACACTACGTTAGCACTCCAGTTGTACAGAAGTGTGTAGATGTTTTCGTTACCACCCGTGATGTACGAGTATTTGGGAGTCTGCTTCATATTATCATCATCGCTTTGCATCAATCCGGCAGGGTCGGCCATGGCTTTCTCACCCTGTTCTTTAGCAAGTTGGGGATCTACATTCGATACACGTAGTGCCAATCGTAAACGAAGGGTATTGGCAAAACGAAGCCATTTGTCTTTGTCGCCTCCAAAGCACTTGTCGTTTTCACCCAGGCTGTATTGTGCAGTAGAAGGAGTGTTGTGCAGTGCAGTGATGGCCTGATCGAGCATTTTAAAGATAACGTCGTATACATCTTTCTGATCCATGTATTTCACTTTCTCGTCTGTGGGCATTGCACCTTTTACGTAGTATTCCAATGGAATGGCTCCATAAGTGTCTGTTTGCATAGAGATCAGGAATGCGTAGTAGATACGGGTCATATAGAACGCATTGTGATAGCGCTCTTTTCCGCAGAACCAGAATGTTTTGATCAACTGGCTGTATTCTTCTACAGTGCGGTTATCGTAGAAGTGCTCCCAGCGTCTTTTGGACCATCCGTCGTTATAACCGTAGGTAGGCGAGTTGGTCACGAATCCGCTAACGTTGTTGGCAAAGTAAGCAGCGTAGATGTCATGAGTCAGGTTGGTCGTAACCTGATAATCATTATACAGTCCTTCGTAAGTCAGGTTGGCGAACACCGAACCGATGGCGCTTTCCGTGCCTTGAAGGCTTTTCAGTGCACTGGGTGTCAGTTCGTAGTCGATATCGATTCCGTCAGGTGTGGCACCGATTATTTCCGGATCGTATACCGGTGCGTAGGGATCGGTATTCATTTCTTCGAAATCATTACATGCAGCCAGTCCTAACAGGAGAGTGCACATGGCAAGCGATTTGTATATTTTGATTTTCATACTATATCTTTAATTTATAAAATTAGAAACCAAGGTTAACTGAGAATCCGAATGTACGGGTATAAGGTACAGCCATAAAGTCGATGGCTTGAGAGAACATGGTTGTGTCGTAACCACCTTCCGGACTTGTTCCCGGAGTATGTTTCAACAGATAAGCCAGGTTACGTGCTACGAACGAAACATTCAGCGAGTTGATCGGCGTTTTCTTCAGCATGCTTTTGGGGAATGTATAGCCGATGGCCAGTTCCTTCAGCTTGATGAAAGAAGCATCGTATATAAAGTCTTCTGCGTTCTGTGCTCCGTAATAGTTGGATGCTGAGATCTTCTGAGTATTGGGTGTTCCGTCTTCGTATACACCCGGGAAGATCATCATAAAGTTATCGCTTTCTCCACGATTCATAGTACGTTTAGCCATACCCGAGCCTGTTGCATTCATTTCGGAGATAGAGATGATATCGCCACCGAATTTCATATCGAACATGGCAGACAGTGTAAAGCCTTTGTAGGTGAACGACGGAGATACAGACATCAGCAAGTTAGGCTGGATGTTGCCGATAGGTTTAGCCAGGCGTTCGTCAGCATCTGTGGTCGTCATAGGCAAGCCGTTCTCTTTATTTATAATGATGTTGCCCTGTTCGTCACGTTTGTAGAGAGTCTTGGCATAGATTTCACCCAATTTGTGACCCGGGCGTGCACCTACGTTGATCGGGAAGTTAGAGTCGCCATTGAAGTAGATGTAGTCTACACCGTCAGCCAGTTTCTCTACGTTCGATACGTTCTTGGCCAGATTGACATTCAGATCGAAAGAGAAGTCTTTCAATTGTACCGGTGTAGAGTAGATCATCATTTCGAAACCTTTGTTGGTGATCAGACCGGCATTGACCCATTTACCTCCACTCCAGGGAGCAGCGGCGGGCACTTTCATGATCTGGTTCTTCGTGCGGCTATAATAATAGGTAAAGTCAAATCCCAAACGGTTGTTGAGGAACTTCATATCCAAACCTGCTTCGTAAGAAGAAGAGATTTCCGGTTTCAGCTGGTCGTTCATTTTCACGTTCGATTTGCTTGGAATCAGCTCACCTTTTTCAAATTTAAATCCGTACGTATTGTATAACTGATACGGGTCCGTATCTTTACCTACTTGTGCGGCAGACAAACGTACCTTGGCGAAAGTCAGCCAGTTGGGCAGTGTTTTGTCCAGTGAACGGACAAAATCAGAAACGACAAAACTTAAGTTGGCAGACGGGTAGAAGAAAGAGTTGTTCTTCTTCGGCAGTGTAGACGACCAGTCGTTACGGGCAGTCAAGTCCAGTGACAGATATTCTTTCCAAGAGAGTTGCAAAGATCCGAATACTGAATTTGTTGCGCGTTCATGTCCGGTTTCTCCGGCAGTGTTCAGCATATTGGCTGCATTGAAAATCCATTGTCCCTTATCCAGCATATTGCGTACGCCGGCATTCAGTGATTCATAATTCTGGTACATGAAGTTACCACCTACCGTGAATCCCAAACGGAAATTGTCAGTCAGCTGTTTGTCACCCATCAATACGATTTCTGCGTTCGATTCGAAGAAGTTCTGTTCCTCGCGGTTCATTTCGTCATCGGTGATATCTTTGATACTGCTCTCACCGTTGATACCGTCACCTGCGTTCGTTTCTTCGATTCGGATACGATAATAATCGAATGCATATTTGGCAGACAAGTGCAACCAGTCAGTAAAGTTGATTTTCATTCCATAATATCCGAATGCTCTCCAACGTTCGTCAGAGTTGTGGCGCTGGTTCAGGACGTAATAAGGGTTACGGATACCGGCAGTAGGACCTGTCCAGTTTACGTGTGCATTGCCATCTGTCGAATATTGTTTCAGGTCGTTCAGGCGAATATTGTTAGGAATACCCATCAATTGAGCGATTGCTCCGTAAGTACCGAAGTAAGGACGATCTTCTGCTTTGGTACGTGAAAGTGAAATCTTTCCGTCCATAGAGAGATATTTGTTCATTTCCATTCCGGCATTCAGGTCGAGGTTGATTCGGTTGAGCTTCTCGTTCGGGAATACGCCCTTATTGTTCGAGCTGCCGAAAGAAGCACGAAAGTGCGATTTATCTGTTACGTTGCTCACCGATACATTGTGGTTTTGCGCGAAACCGGTATCGAAGTAATCTTTCAGTTTGTTGCCGTATTTAGAGAATGCATAGGTATCGCCGTTCCAGGCTTTCTGCATGCTTCCGTCCAATACCGGTCCCCAACTGGAAGAGTCTGTCGGATCATATTTGGCATAATATTGAGACAGAGGATTCTTGTTTTCATCCTGAGTCACAATGTGGCCCTGTCCGTAACGATCTTGCATTTCAAGAGTTTCGGCTACCTGGCTCCAAGTGAAGTTGCCGCTATAGCGTACTCCGAATCCATCTTTCTTGCTACCTTTTTTGGTTGTGACCAAGATCACACCGTTACCGGCACGCGAACCGTAGAGAGCGGCGGCATTCGGACCTTTCAGTACAGAGATCGATTCAATATCTTCCGGGTTGATATCGACGGACGAACCACCACGGTCGACACCACCGTAATAGGTAGCATCCGAGTTATTATTGTCACTGAACGGTACACCGTCTACAATCCAGAGCGGCTGGTTGTTATCTGCGAGAGAAGAGTTACCGCGGATTGTAATCTTGGTAGAACCACCCAGGCCAGTTCCGGCTGTATTCATTTGCAGACCAGCTACTTTACCTTGCAATGCACTGGTCACTGAAGGATCCCCTGTCTGGTTCAGTTGGTCGCCTTTGATTTCCTGTACGGCATATCCTAACATTTTCTTCTCACGTTTGATGCCCAAAGCGGTTACAACCACTTCACTGATCATCTGGGTATCTTCACTCATCGTTACATTCAGAATGCTTTCTTTAGCGGGCAACACTTGTTGTTTGTATCCGATATAGGAGAATACGATTTCAGCTTTCGGATCATTGACAGTCAGGGTGTATTTACCCTCCAGGTCGGTAATGGCTCCTGTGCTGGTACCCTTAACAGATACATTGACGCCGATCAGCGCCTCACCGTTAGCATCTACAACCGTACCGCTGATCTGACGTTTGGCTGATGCCTGAACCGGATCCTGTTGTTTGGAAGCCTGAGACAGATAAACAATGTTATCCTCGATTTTGTATGTCAGGTTTTTGCCTTTGAGCGCAGTATTCAACAGTTGTTCCAGGCTTACATTCTTTACGTTCAGATTCTCAATCGGCATGTTTGACGATTGGTCATCATAAAAGAATTGATACTTAGACTGAGATTGCACCGTTTTGATGACTTGCCCCAATGTAGTGCGGGAAGTTGAAAATGTGAATTGTGCAAATGACCACTGGATAGGAGCGGCAGCTAAAAGAAGAACCAGCGATGCTTTGAGCAGCCTGGGTCTTTGAAATAGGATTTTGTTTTTCATTGACTATAATTAAATTAATTAGTTAACTTTAAAAACATACAAGGTTTAAGCATTGTATTTATAATATAAGTCAACGGCTTTTGTACCCTTGATGTTAATAAAACAAGTGTCCCGAAAGAAACACTTACTTCAGTTACTAACTTTTTTGAGAATTATTTTATATGTCCCTGAGGATGCGTACGTGTATCCGTATTGGATTCTGGGTATGCACCCTCAGGGGATATGAGTTGTCTAAAGAGAGAGGACTATTTCATCTTGGAGAATGAATAGGGAGCATCATCATCGTTGATGCCTCTGTTGAGGTTGGGGTGTGAACCCATTTTGAATTCAATGGTTCCGCCTTGCAGCAGATCGGCATGTTTCAGATAGTTCCGGGTTGATTCTTGCCCGTTGACCCGGAGGGATTCGATATAAAGATTCTCCTTACTGTTATTCTGTGCATCGATCACAAGATTATTGCCATTTTCAAAGTGTAGCGTTGCCTTTTTGAATAGAGGGGCTCCAATGACATACTCATCTGTTCCTGGACATACCGGATAGAATCCGAGGGCTGAGAATACATACCAGGCAGAGGTCTGTCCGTTGTCCTCGTCGCCACAGTAACCGTCAGGACCCGGAGTATACATGCGGTCCATTACTTGACGAAGCCAGTATTGCGCTTTCCAGGGCTGTCCGGCATAATTGTACAAGTAAATCATGTGCTGTATCGGTTGGTTGCCGTGTGCATAGTTACCCATGTTCATCACGGTCATTTCGCGGATTTCATGGATCACCTGTCCATAATAACTGTCGTCGAATACAGGAGGAACTGCAAATACGGAGTCCAGCATCGTGATAAACATCTTTTTGCCTCCCATCAGATCGATTAATCCTTGCGGGTCGTGAAATACCGACCAGGAGTAATGCCAGCTGTTACCTTCTGTGAATGCATCTCCCCACTTCAACGGAGAGAATGGTGACTGGAACTGGCCGTTTTCATTACGGCCACGCATCAGTTTGCTTTCTTTGTCGAATACATTCCGGTAGTTCATGGCACGTTTGGCAAATAGTTCAATTTCTTTTTTCGGTCGGTTCAGGGCTTTAGCCAGTTGGTAGATGCACCAGTCATCGTAAGCGTATTCTAATGTGCGGGCTGTATTTTCATTGATTTTCACGTCATAGGGTACGTAGCCCAGCTTATTGTAATACTGATACCCCAAGCGTCCGGTAGAAGAGACTTCCGTATGTACATTCTCTATACCGTGAATCAGCCCTTCATACAGAGTTTTCACATCGTCTACCTTTACTCCTTTCATGTAGGCGTCTACCAATACTGAAGCAGAGTTATTGCCTATCATACAACCTCTGTGTCCGGGACTCGCCCATTCCGGAAAGAAACCACTTTCCTTATAAGTATTGATAAGTCCTTCTTGTATTTCTTTGTTTACCGATGGGTACATCAGGTTCAGGAATGGAAACAAACAACGGAATGTATCCCAAAATCCTGTATCGGTGTACATATATCCGGGGAGTACCTGACCGTTGTAAGGACTATAATGAATCGGTTGCCCGTCTGCCGTAAACTCATAGAATTTGCGGGGAAATAGCAGAGAACGGTAGAGGCAGGAGTAGAATGTACGGTACTGGTCCAGATTGCCGCCTTCTACTTCTATTTTACCTAATACATTGTTCCAGGCATCATTCCCTTTTTGTGCAAGTTGCTCAAAAGAGTCGTTACCCAATTCTTTAAGGTTCTGAGCCGCTTGTTCAAAACTAATGAACGAAGAAGCTATACGGGCATGCACGATTTCACCTTTACGGGTACTGAAACCAATGATGGCTCCCGTATGGTCGGCTTTCTGCTCCAAGTTGCCTTCTTCCAGCTTTTTGTCTGCAAAAGTGCCTTTGTAAGTGAAAGGTTTGTCGAACTCGATAACGAAGTAGTTCTTGAAATTCTCGGGCACTCCACCACTGTTACGGGTGGTGTAGCCGATTATCTTGTTCTCTTCCGGAATTACTTTTACGTAGGAACCCTTGTCGAATGCGTCTACTACAATGTACGAGTGTTCGTTTTCGGGAAAGGTGAAACGGAACAGAACCGCACGTTCTGTCGGAGTCATTTCGGTCACTACATCGTGCTCGGCCAAATATACTTTATAGTAGGAAGGAGTTGCTATTTCACCTTTATGACTGAACCAACTGGCACGTTTTTCTTCATCAAACTCAAGTTTGCCTGTGACGGGCATGATGGAGAATTGTCCGTAATCATTGATCCATGGGCTGGGTTGGTGGGTTTGCTTGAATCCCCTGATTTTGTTGGCTGTATACGTGTATTGCCATCCGTCCCCCATCTTGCCCGTTTGCGGTGTCCAGAAGTTCATTCCCCACGGACGTGCAATAGCGGGATAGGTGTTCCCGGTTGATAATTCGAAAGAAGACTGCGTTCCCATCAGTGGGTTTACGTATTGGGTCCAGTCTTTGGCCTCAGCCATTAGTGAGCAAGCTATAAGGCAAGCGGTCAAAAGAATTTTTCTCATGGTGTGGATAAGTGTATTGCTATATGGATATTATATATTTTCTATCATCGGTGCCGTGTAGGCTACATATTCGTATAATCTGTGATGAAACAGAGTACTTTCTTAGGGTTGGGTCCGCCGGTCTGTCATTTCTATTTCCAACGTACTGCCTGCTATGATATCGTCATGCGTAAAGAATGGTTTATCCAATGGTTTTCCGTTCAGTGTCATGCTTTTGATATACTTATTCTTTTTCGAGTTATTCTTAGCTATCACTGTAAACTTTTTGCCATCGGGCAGGTTTACTACGGCTTTATCGAATGCGGGGCGTCCGATAGAATAAACCGGTTTCCCCGGACATACCTGATAGAATCCCATAGAATTGAGTACATACCAAGCCGACATTTGTCCGCAATCTTCATTTCCCGACAGTCCGTCTACGGCATTGGCATATTGGCTACGGTATACGCTGTCTACCAATTCTTGCGTCCTCCACGGACGGTTCACATAGTTGTACATATGAATCACGTGGTGGCTGGGTTCGTTGCCGTGGGCATATTGTCCGATCAGTCCGCTGATGTCCGAGGAGGTTGTTTCGCCTTCCAGTGAAGAGTCGGCGGTAAACAGAGAATCCAGTTTACCGACGAAGGCATCTTCGCCGCCCATTAGTTTTACCAATCCTTCGATGTCGTGTGGAACGAACCAGGTCCATTGCCAGGCAGTCCCTTCACAATAATCATCGTTGCGGTGAGTTGAAGAGCGTGGATTGAAGGGAGTGCGCCATTCGCCCTTACTGTCCAATCCGCGCATAAAGCGGGTTCCCGGATCGAAGTAAAACTCGTAGGCTTTTGCGAAACGTGCGTATTTGTCCCGGGTGTCGTAGTCGTTCAATGCATCGGCAAATACTGAAATACACCAGTCGTCATAAGCGTACTCCAAGGCCTTGGCAACCGATTCGTTTTCGCGGTCACACGGTACGTAGCCGATTGAGTTTTTATAATATTTGGCTTTCGGCATCAGATGGGGTAACACCAGATCGGGGCATTTGATTCCTGTTGTATCATATTCTGCCGCACGCACGCAGGCTCGGTAAGCTTCTTGGATGTCGAAATTACGATCGCCTTTCATATATGCATCTACAATGACGGGAACGGCATGGTAACCAATCATTGTACCGGTATAGTTGGAAGCCATGTCCCACATTGGGAAAATGCCCCCCTCCTGATGCTTTTTGATCAGTGAACGGATGAAAGCATTGTTCAGATCCGGATCTATAATGGTCATTAGCGGATGCAGTGCACGGAAGGTATCCCATAAAGAAAAAATGGTATACATCGGATTCAGTGTATCTCCTTGATGTACTTGCAGATCCATACCCAGATAACGTCCGTCTACGTCCGTAAACAGATTCGGGCTAATGGCAGTGTGGTAGAGTGCGGTATAGAAGATGGTTTTGTCATTTTTATCATTGGTAGTAATATCAATCTTCGATAACGTTTCATTCCACGCTTTGCGTGCGTCTTTACGTATTCCGTCAAAATCCCAGTCTGGTATTTCAGTTTCTACATTTTTGCGTGCACCCTCTATGTCCACAGCAGAGATTCCGACTTTGACAAACACTTGTTCGTCTTTGGTCGTGTCAAAGTGAAGTAATGCTTTACAGGTAGGCAGCAGTCTGCCTCCATCGTCGAGTGCCATCGAATCAGTCACCAACGTGTAGGTGAAAGGTTTCGAGAATTTTGCATAAAAGTTGATATATTGGTCGAAAGCCCAGTACATGGTCTTTTTACGGCCGCAGATTTCAGTGGGGCTGATGACCTCTATTTCCATCTCTTTGTTGGTCTGCCGTTGCAGACTGTAGTCCAAGTCGAGGATGAATCCTGCTTCTTTACTTTCAGGAAAAGTATATCTGTGGATAGCTGCCCGTTTGCTTGCAGTCAGTTCGGCTTTTACTTGATAAGTATCCAGGAAGACTGAGTAATAGCCCGGTTCGGCAGTCTCATTTTGATGTGAAAAGGCAGAAGCATAAGCCATCTGCTGGCTCTGTGAACCTGTGGGGAGGTACTTTTGTTCGCCCACCGTAGGCATCAGTAGTACATCTCCATAGTCGCAACAACCGGTTCCGCTCAAATGGGTGTGTGAGAATCCGTTGATGGTGGAATCTGCGTAATAATATCCCGAGCAGGCATCCCACCCATCTATGCGGGTGTCTGGGCTGGGAGAAATCATGCCATGGGGGACAATGGCGCCCGGAAAAGTATGACCGTGTCCGCCTGTACCGATAAATGGGTTGACGTAGGCTGCGTAATCAGTCATGTCCGGCGAGTTTGTGCAGGAGTTCAGAGACAATAAGCCTCCTAAACATCCCGCCAGGAATGTTTTAAATTTCATGGTACTGTATGTTTATTTTAATTGGTTGCTCACTTGTTACGTGAAGAAATAAAGATATTGTCTCCCACAATCTTATAATTGATAGGTATAGAGTTGTCCAACGATTGGAGTACAGACTCTATATTATCTTTTTTCTTCAATACACCCGAGTAAGTTTTGTCGGACTTAATGTCGGGTGAAAGAATGATTTTCACATCATAAAAGCGTTCTAACGTCCGGGTGATGGCAAAAATGTCCGCCTGTTCAAACGGGATCAGGTCATTGTGCCATACGGCATCCAATTTGGCATCTACTTGCTTCACCACCAGTCTGCGGGTTGTTTTATTCAGTTCGGCCTTTTGTCCGGGCGAAAGAATAATCATTCCTTCATCGTGGTTTCCTCTCACTTCTATTTCTCCTTCGATCAAGGTTGCTTCTGCCAGTTTGTGACTCTTGTCGCACTTGAAATTGAAAGTGGTTCCCAACACTTTGATACGCATAGCCTCACTCTCTACAACGAAAGGACACCGACGGTTTTTAGTGACTTCGAAATAAGCTTCTCCATCGAGATATACATCTCTTTCGGATTCTGAGAATTCCTTGGGATATTTCAGGGTGGCCGATTGATTGAGCCATACTTTTGTGCCATCGGGCAACATCACTTCTTTCACTTTGCCATCCGTGGACGAGGCCGTTATCATATTCCGGGTCGGATCGGCCTGATAGTACAGGTATCCGCCTCCGGTGCCTATCATCAGTGCGAGCACGATGATAGCGGCATATCGTATCCATTGGTGCATTCTGATCACTTTGCGGCTATGTGCATCTTCCTGAGCCAGTTTCTTGTATAGTCGTGCTTCTGTCCGGGCAACTTTTTTCTGATCCGGAAAGCTGTCGTGTCTGCCCAAATGATATACCTCTTCCATTCGGAAAAGTCGGCGGGCATTATCGTCTGATTCTTTGATCCAAGCGTTCACTCTGGCAAAATCTTCGTCAGAACATTCGCCTGTCAGATATCTCATCAATATGTCTTCGCTCAGATTATTCATCTTTTCTTTTTCATTATATAATAGAAACAACTAAATCTTTAAAAACACTTATCTATTTGATAAAAAATAGTAGAAATAAAAACCATAAATGGCCGAGACGGTTTCGTAGGAACTTCAGTGCCTTGTACATGTGGGCTTCTACCGTACGTAAAGAGACTCCCATCACGTCAGCTATTTCTTTATTCTTCATTTCGTGCAGATAGCTCAACTTAAACACTTCCTTGCATTTGTCCGGTAGCTCGTTAATGGCTTGGTAGATTTCGTTTCGCAATTCGCGGTCTTCTATCCGCCGGATTACTTCGTTGTTGTCCGGCTGATAGAATTCCGCTCGTTTTTGGTTGATTTCTTCCACAGCAGCGCAATATCCGTCCTCTATGCTGCGGTGTTTCAGCACATTCAAGGCCCGGGTATATACCGCCCGATAGAGGAAGGCTTGGATCTGGTCGCCTATTACCATGGAATCTCTTCGTTTCCACAGTTCCACGAATACATCCTGTACTACATCCTCTGCTTCTTCATCGCCCACCAGGCGGGTGGCGTAGAACATCAGGTTCGGATAGTACCTCCGGAACAGGGCTTTGTAGGTTATATCAAATGTGTCGTCCATCTTTTTTAGCTGCTGGTTTGGGGGGTGCGGGCTACAAGTTATTGATCACTCGTAACTTTCTCCTTTCCCATTTCAAACTCAAGGGTTGCACCACTCATAATCTGTTCATGAGTAATGTAACTTTTATCATAGGGTTTTCCATTCAGTTTGGTTGATCGGATATAGATATTCTCTTTGCTGACAGCCGGAGCTTTGACAGTGAATGTTTTCCCGTTGTCAAGGTGCAGTTGCACTTCCGGGAAAAGGGGAGTACCTATTTCATATTGACCGCTTATCGGATTTACCGGATAGAATCCCATGGCGCTGAATACATACCAAGCCGACATCTGGCCGCAGTCTTCGTTTCCGCAGAGTCCGGCAGGGCTGTTCAGGTAGAGTTCGTTCATTACTTTTGCCACATACTCCTGGGTTTTCCAGGGTTGGTCTACCGCATTATAAAGGTAGATGACGTGATGGCTCGGTTCGTTTCCGTGAGCATATTGGCCTATCATTCCGGTACTGAAGAGCGGAAGTTCGTCGTCGGCCGAAGGATGGAAGGTGAACATGCTGTCCAGCTTTTGTGCAAAACGTTCTTTTCCGCCTGTCAGACCGATCAGTCCGTCTATGTCATGCTGTACCGACCAGAAATATTGCCAACCGTTACTTTCGCAGATATGCGGTGTATAAGCATCTGCTTTAAAGTCTTTCTGAAATTCTCCCTTGTCATCACGAGGTTGCATGAACGAGGTTGCCGGATTGTATACGTTACGATAGTTTTGCGACCGCTTATAGAATTCGTCCGCAATCTCTTTCTTTCCCAGTTTTTCTGCCATGCGGGCAATGCAGTAATCATCATAAGCGTATTCAAGTGTTTTGGATAACGACCAGTTTTCGGCATTATAACTATCTTTTTCATTGAAAGGAACATATCCCAGTTCTTTATAAGCACCAATTCCGCGGTAATTGTCCAGGTTGGCAGTGGCTACACAAGCTTCCAATGCCTTTTCCGGATCAAAGTTTCCAATACCTTTCAGATAAGCATCCACGATGACCGGAACGGCATGATAGCCAATCATCATATCTGTTTCACTACCGTAGAAATTCCAAACCGGCAGGCGTCCGTTCTGTTCGTAGAAAGCCAGAAATGATTGAACCATATCGTTGGTACGTTCGGGTTCGGTATAGGTAAATAGAGGATGTGCGGCGCGGTATGTATCCCATAAAGAGAAAGTACTGTAGTTTACCCATCCGTCTGTGCGATGAACCTTTTTGTCCGGACCGTAATACGAACCGTCGACATCGCTATAAATGGTAGGAGCAAGCATGGTGTGATAGAGTGCGGTGTAGAAGTTTACCCAATCGTCCTTATGGTCGCCTTTGACTGCGATTTTAGAGAGTTGCCGGTTCCAGTTGTCCCGTGCAGCCTCACGATATTTATCGAAATTATCCTCCGGAACTTCGGCTGCCAGATTTTGAGCTGCTCCTTCCATGCTGACACCGGAAAGGGCTGTGTTGACAAGTATTTGCTCTCCTTTTTGTGTGTCGAAATCGAATCGGGCTATGGTAGCCGTACCCATTCGTTTTCCGTCTTTCAGGATGGCAGTTGTATCCATTTGAACGGCTGTAAAAGGTTTAGAGAAGCGTGTACGGAAATAGACGTGCTGATCACGTGCCCATCCGTCGGAGAAGCGGTATCCCTGAATGGTTACCGAGTCGATAACTTCGATGTGCGAATCATTGGTAAAGTCCCAATTCATAGCTTTTTTCAGGTTGAGGAAGATAGCGGCTTTGGCTTCAGGAAAAGTGTAACGCTGAATGCCGCATCGTTCGGTTGCCGTCAATTCGACGTTGATGCCGTAATCTTTCAGCAGTACCTGGTAATATCCTGCCGTGGCACTTTCGTCCTGATGGGAAAATTTGGAGTAAATACCTAACGGAGCTTCTGCTTCTTTATAAGGCAGGGTGACGGGCATGAAAGAGATGTCATATAAGTCGCCTGCTCCCGTACCAGAAAGGTGGGTATGGCTGAATCCGGCAATAGTGCTATCGGGATAAAAATATCCGGAGATACGGTCCCAGCCGGGAAGTCCGTTGTCCGGACTAAGTTGTACCATGCCGAAAGGGACTTGTGCTCCGGGATAGGTATTACCGGTGAAATCGGTTCCGATAAATGGGTTTACATATTGGGTATAGTCAATAGTTGCCTGTTTAGGGGTAGACGTACAGGCAGTGAAAACAAATAAAAGAATAAATAGTGAATGAAAAAGTACTTTCATGCGGCTTGGGTTAGAGTTTTTTAAGTAATTGATTGATTTAGTGTGCAAAGGTAGAGAATATAAATGTAAAACGAAAGAGCTTGTGTGCTGATTGATTCGTCTTTTTGTATTTCGACTCGTTATCATGAGGGCGGAGGGGGCATTATAAACAGCCGGGGGAGATAATATGCTTTCCGTTTCAGTGATCCCTTCTTAATGTTTTGAAAAACGGGATGTATAGATAAAATACATCTGTTCCCCGGCGTACAATCGAACGTATGAGATGATTTGGATGGAGTTCTTATAGGTTGAAAAGAGGAGAACCGTTGCTTTAAAAGCCAAAGGATTGTTGGTTTTAAAGGCAGGATCCTTTGGTTTTCAATTAACATCTTGAATCTTAAGTATCTGTTTGTTAGTGAATCATGGCTTATGGTATGCTTTGACTTTATCTTTAGTCGGTTGCATTGGATTTTAAATCTCCTTTTAGCGTTTTGTCAGGAAAGAACGCCATAGTAACTTTCAATGATATAGCACTCCGGAGGGTTGAACGGATTGTGACAGTACATATCGGGTGCATGCATAGGCACAGGCAGAACCTGCTAAAAACAATATTCCGGTAGAGGTCATCATATCTCCTAAACTTACCAATGGCGATACAATACCTCCGAATGCAAACCCGGTGGCTCCCAAAAGTGCCGAAGCAATGCCTGCATTCCGTCGCTCACACTCCATGGCCAAGGTGTTGGATGCTGTAAAAGTCATGCCAATCATCGAGAGTAGAGCGAAGATCAATAACTCGTAGATCCAAAAATCACATCCCAAGGACAAGAATACCATCAATAGTGCAGATACTGACAGCATGCCCCGGCTTCCTATATATAAAGCCCGTTCCATGGTAGGTAATTTTATCGATATGGCTGAAAAGATAACCATTGCTATCGCATTGATTCCGAAACAGAGGCTGAAGGATAGAGGAGAGAGTCCGTAGTGTTGTTGCATGATGAATGGTGCAGAAGAGATATTGACAAACAGTATTCCCATAGTGAAACCATATTGCAGGACGTAGCCTACATAGCGGCGGTTGCGGAGGACTTCTCCGAAACTATGGTATAAGTCTTGCCAACTCACAGTCTGTCTGTGTTTTGCCGGAAGTGATTCGTTCAAATGTAAGCTTCCGGATAGGAGAACCACTCCCATAAAGAATAAGCAGATAAAGATGCCTTGCCAGCTTGTTATCTGAGCCAGTATACCTCCTCCGATAGGGGCGATGACTGTAGCTATTCCATTTATTCCGCCGATAACGGCAAGCATGCCGGCCAGTTGCTGTCCCGAATACTCGTCGGTAGCTATGGAGCGGGAAATCACTACACCACCTGCTCCGGCAATGCCTTGTAAGAATCGGGATGTCACAAATTGTGAAATGGTATGTGAAAAGATGCACCCCACCGTAGCGAGCAGGAACAGAATCATGGCCAGAAGTAATGGAGGACGTCGCCCGTACTTGTCACTCAAGGGACCGAAAATTAATTGTCCGGCAGCCAAGCCAATCATGCTGGTGGTGAGTCCCAATTGTACCATAGAAGATGAAGTGTGGAAAAAATCTGCCATAGCCGGTAAGGTAGGCAAATACATGTCCATTATAAAAGGGCCGAAAGCACTTAATACACCTAAAAATAATAATAAGAACCGTCTGGAATTCTGTCTGTCAGTCATTGCTATTCTCTTTGATCAATACGGTTGCAAAATTACTCCATCTGTTAGGAATCGAATATAGGCTAATCTGTACAAAACATGTTGTTTTCAGAACAAAATAGCCTGAATATCAAAAATAAGCCTACATTTGTTGCCTAAAACAGACTTTTATGAAAACAGACCGATTGCTTGCCGATACAAAAACGATCCGATATGAAGAGACCGACCTGGCCTCTTTGATATCGGCCCCATACCATTTCCGGTGTGGTATCTATCTGATTTGTACGCAGGGAGAAGCCGTTGTCTCTACCGGTGTGCAGAAATATATATTCAATGAACAGACAGAATTGATCTTCCTGACCGGCGGTTTGCTGCAAGTGCTCGAAACTTCAGGAGATTTACAGGTGAAAATGTTGATGTTTCCTAAAGAAGCATTTTTAAATGCCATGTTACCTATCGATACACCTTACTTTAATTATACTCACGAACATCCCTGTTACCATCATACTGCTGACGAACGGAGTCAGAAGACCTGGCGGCAGATCAATTTGTGGATGGATATGGCACAAATGTTGTTTACCGAACCGATGCCCCAGTTCAGGGGACAACAAGAGCACAACTTTTTGCAAAGTCTGCTTATGTGGCTGTTTAATACGATTCCGGAAAAATTGGCTGTCAGTAAGCAATATAGTCGTACGCAATTACTTTGCCATCGGTTTATGCAATTGATCCGTGAATATAGTATGCATGAACATCAGGTAGCTTTTTATGCCGAAAAACTTTGTATATCGTCTCGTTACCTGCATAAAATTACAGTTCGGCATTTAGATGGAAAGAAGCCTAAACAGCTTATTGATGAACAGTTGGTGGCCGAAATAAAAGTGCTGTTGAATGAGCCTCGTTTATCTGTAACAGAAATAGCTGAGCAACTGCATTTTCCGGACCAATCCTATTTGACGCATTTCTTTAAAAAGAATACGGGTATCTCTCCAAAAGAGTTTCGGGCGATCAAGAATCTCGGATGAGGCTGAGTCTGTCCACTCTTCTCCGTTACTGTAGTAGAAGGAGTAGAATAAACAAGATCATTCTTGCTCTTTCCGGGGGATAAAGTGAGTTTGTGATATGGACATTCGATGAAGGGGAATAAAATAGAAAGAGTCCGGTGCAGTACCGGACTCTTTACTCGGAGAGTCTATGATGTTTAATCTGACTTCTAACTTTATATGGGAACTTTCGGATAGCGTGGTACCCACTCGTAAGAGTCGGCCCCTTTAGATTCCTGCCAGTTCCAGTACCTTCTCAACAGCAGCGTTCAGTCCGTCCGGATTCTTGCCACCGGCTGTTGCGAAGTGAGGTTGACCGCCACCGCCACCCTGAATCAGTTTGGCAGCTTCTTTCACCAGATTACCTGCTTTCAGTCCGCCGGCAACCAGGTTGTCACTGATCATAACAGTCAGCATTGGTTTATTGGCATCTACTGTTCCGGCTACAAAGAAGAGATTTTCTGTAATTTCACCACGAAGTTGGAAAGCGATGTTCTTCACTACTTCGGCGGGCATCGGCAAGCAGAACTTAATGACTTTAATGCCGTTAATCTCTTGTACATTCTTCAGCAGGCGTTCTTTGACGGCAGCTTCTTTTTCTTTCATGAAGTCTTCCACCTGTTTTTTCAGTCCTGCGTTTTCGTCGATATACTTGCGAATGGCCACACCAAGGTCGGGAGCATTGTTGAAAAGAGCTTTCAAGTCGCTCAAAGTATCCTGGATCGTATCCAGCATTTCTTCTACGCGAGCTCCGGTATATGCTTCGATACGGCGTACACCGGCAGCTACCGAACTCTCAGAGATAATTTTTACCATACCGATATTTCCGGTAGCGGCAACGTGGGTACCTCCACAGAATTCAATGGATGAGCCAAACTGGATAACACGTACGTGGTCACCATATTTCTCGCCGAACAGGGCGATTGCGCCCAGTTCTTTCGCTTCTTCGATAGGGATGTTGCGGTGTTCCTGTAATGGAACATTGGCACGTATCTTGGCGTTTACCAGATGCTCTACTTTGCGGAGTTCTTCGTCTGTCACTTTCTGGAAGTGAGAGAAGTCAAAACGCAGAGAGTCCGGTGTAACCAATGATCCTTTCTGCTCTACATGTTCGCCTAAAACTTCACGGAGCGCTTCGTCCAGCAAGTGGGTAGCCGAGTGATTGGCTGCACAAGCAGCACGTTTGTCTGTGTCTACACATGCCATCATCGGAGCTTCCGGATGTTCGGGCAGTTTCTTTGTAATATGTATCGGAAGATTATTTTCTTTCTTGGTGTCGATTACTTCGATAGTCTCGAATTCGTTTACCAATACACCGGTGTCGCCTACCTGGCCACCGCTCTCTGCATAGAACGGAGTGTAGTCCAGTACGATCTGATACAGAGTTTGGTTTTTCTGTTTCACCTGGCGATAACGCAGGATGGAGGTTTCGTATTCCGTGTAATCGTAACCTACAAATTCAGTAGTTCCTTCTTTCAGTATGATCCAGTCACCTGTCTCTATGGCAGCTGCATTGCGGGCACGTTGTTTCTGCTGTTGCATTTCGGCATCGAACTCTTCGACATTGACTGTCATACCATTTTCACGCAGAATCAACTCTGTCAGGTCGAGTGGGAAACCGAATGTATCGTATAATGTGAAAGCGTCTTTACCGCTGATTTCAGTCTTTCCGTTAGCTTTGGTGTCAGCCATTGTTTTATCGAGCAGGCGGATACCGGTTTCCAAAGTACGGAGGAATGATTCTTCTTCTTCTTTGATAACCTTTTCGATCAACTCTTTTTGAGCAATCAGTTCCGGATAGGCATCTCCCATGCTGTCAATCAGAACCGGAAGCAATTTGTACATAAATGCCTGTTTCTGTCCAAGGAATGTATATCCGTAACGAACGGCACGACGCAGGATACGACGAATCACGTAACCGGCCTTGGCATTCGAAGGCAATTGTCCGTCAGTAATTGAGAACGCAATGGTACGGATGTGGTCGGCAATAACACGCATGGCAATGTCGTTCTGTTCATTTTTGCCATATTCCGTTCCGGCCATTTGGGCGATTGCTTTAATCAACGGCTGGAATACGTCCGTGTCGTAATTGGATGTTTTACCCTGCAAAGCCATGCACAGGCGTTCGAATCCCATACCGGTATCGATCACTTTCGCCGGAAGCGGCTCAAGAGTGCTGTCGGCTTTGCGGTTGTATTGCATGAATACAAGATTCCAGATTTCGATAACCTGGGGATGATCGTGGTTCACCAAGTCGCGTCCTGAAATCTTGGCACGCTCTTCTGCAGGACGGAGGTCGATGTGGATCTCCGAACACGGACCGCAAGGGCCTGTATCACCCATTTCCCAAAAGTTATCATGTTTGTTTCCGTTGATGATATGGTCTTTAGGCAAGTATTGCTCCCAGTAAGAGGCGGCCTCGTTATCACGCTCCAGGCCCTCTTCCGGGCTACCTTCGAATACTGTTGCATACAGGTGTTCCGGATTCAGTTTCAGGACGTCTACCAGATATTCCCATGCCCAACTGATGGCTTCTTTCTTGAAGTAATCACCGAACGACCAGTTACCCAGCATTTCGAACATGGTGTGATGGTAGGTATCGTGTCCTACTTCTTCAAGGTCATTGTGCTTGCCGCTTACACGAAGGCACTTTTGTGAGTCCGCGACTCTGTGGTATTTCGCCGGGTGGTTACCCAAAATAATATCTTTAAACTGGTTCATCCCTGCATTGGTAAACATCAGGGTGGGGTCATCTTTAATCACCATTGGAGCCGAAGGAACAATCTGATGTCCTTTTGACTCGAAGAAATTCTTAAACGAATCTCTGGTTTCTTTTGCAGTCAACATACTTCTATATATCTATTGTTGAGGTTAATATTCTGAAAAAAGCAGTGCAAAGATAGCTTGTTTTTATTATTTTTGCCGTATTAACAAGCGAAATATTTATAAGATGCGCAAAGTTTACTACATCTATAATCCGCAAACGCAGACTTATGACCGGATTTATCCGACTGTCCGACAACGGGCGCTGAGCATTCTCCGCCGTCTTTTTATAGGAATGGGACTGGGAGCCGGCAGTTTCATCATTCTGTTACTGATTTTCGGTTCTCCCTCAGAGAAGGAGTTGCGGAAAGAAAATAGCCAACTCTTGGCGCAATATAACGTACTCTCTCGTCGTCTTGACGAGGCGATGGGGGTGCTTCAGGATATCCAGCAGCGTGATGATAACCTCTATAGAGTGATTTTTATGGCCGATCCTGTTTCACCGGCTATTCGTCAGGCCGGTTATGGTGGTACGAACCGTTACGAACAATTGATGTATATGGCTAACTCAAAGTTGGTGATCAACACTACCCAAAAGATGGATGTACTGAGCAAACAGCTTTATATCCAGTCCAAGTCATTTGACGATGTAGTGGCAATGTGTAAAAATCATGATCAGATGCTGAAATGTATTCCCGCCATCCAGCCTATATCCAATAAGGACCTTCGGAAGACAGCATCCGGTTATGGGACACGGATTGACCCTATCTACGGAACAACGAAATTTCATGCCGGCATGGACTTCTCGGCGCATCCGGGTACGGACGTGTATGCCACGGGTGATGGTACGGTTGTGAAAATGGGATGGGAGACCGGTTATGGCAATACTGTCGAGATTGACCATGGCTTCGGATATCGTACCCGCTACGCCCATTTACAGGAGTTTCGTACTAAACTGGGTAAAAAGGTCGTGCGTGGTGAAGTTATAGCCGGGGTAGGAAGTACTGGAAAGAGTACCGGCCCGCATTTGCATTACGAAGTGCACGTCAAAGGACAGGTGGTCAATCCGGTGAACTATTACTTTATGGATTTGAGTGCGGAAGATTATGAACGGATGATTCAGATTGCCGCCAACCACGGTAAAGTATTTGACTAAAAGAGAAGAAAATCATGCAAAATACGGAGAGAGACCTGAAATTATATTACTCTATCAGTGAAGTTGCCCAAATGTTTGATGTCAACGAATCGTTGCTTCGTTTCTGGGAAAAGGAGTTCCCGCAGATATCCCCAAAGAAAGGGAGTCGTGGCGTGCGCCAGTATAGGAAAGAGGATGTGGAAACCATTCGCCTGATCTATCATTTGGTGAAAGAAAGAGGAATGACTCTGCCCGGAGCTCGCCAGAAACTGAAAGATAACAGGGAAGCGACGATCCGGAATTTTGAAATTATCGACCGTTTGAAGCAGATTCGTCAAGAGTTGATCGGAATGAGGGATGCTTTGGATGGGTTTTCAACAAGACGAGAAGAGGAGCAATGAGTGATTGTTCAAGCACTCATTGCTCCTCTTCCCGTTATTTAATTTATTGTTTTGTTAGTTTTCTACACGTGTCACCGACTTTATATTCGGAATCTTGCGCAGGTTGTTGCAAATAGCTTTTACATCTTCCACATCGTGCACATACAATTGGACCTTTCCTTCGAAAATGCCATCGTCCGTTTCCATATCCAGTTTCCGGATATTCACATTAAGCTGGCGTGAGATAACTTGTGTGATTTCATTCAGCAGCCCTACATTATCTATTCCTTTAATATAAATGTATACCAGGAACGAAAGCTTCTTGTGTGTATCCCATTCAGTGGCAATGATGCGGTTGCCGTAGCTGCTTTTCAGTTTGGCCGCTACCGGACATTGACGCTTGTGGATGATGATGCGGTCATTCTCGTCCATGTATCCCAGTACGTCGTCACCGGGGATGGGATGACAACATTCGGCCATGATATATTTCTTTTGCAGGGCATCTTCCGTCAGTTTGAGAATTTGTTTGGTGTTGATTTTTTCCTTTTCCTGCGGTTCTTTTTCCTCCTGCTGTTTATCCTTATTATTGCCAAAAGAGAAAGTCAGATACTTCATCCAGTTGCTGCTTTGTTTCTCTTTCAGTTCATTTTTGTCGGCATCTCCCAGAACGATGGTTTTGTTACCGATGGCTACAAGAAACTCTTCTTCGTTCTTCATGTTATGCAGTTTGCACAACTTCTCGATGACGGCTGCCTCCGGGCGGATCTCTTCTTTCTTAAAGAATTCATTCAACAATTCTTCTCCTTCTTTCTGGAAGGTTTTTCGTTCCTTACGCAGAATAGCCGCAATCTTAGCCCTTGCACGCGCAGTAGTGGCAAACACTTCCCATTGGGGCTGTACACGCTGTGACTTGGATGTCAGGATTTCCACTTGGTCACCACTTTGCAGCTTATGGCTTAGCGGTACCAGTTTATGATTCACTTTGGCACCTATACAGTGGCTTCCTATATCCGTGTGCAGTGAGAAGGCGAAATCCAGGGCAGTGGAGTTCTGCGGCATGGTTTTGAGCTCTCCTTTCGGGGTGAAGACAAAGATCTCCGAGGCGAATAAGTTTAATTTGATTGTATCGAGAAAGTCGATGGCATCCGGCTGCGGATCGTCGAGTATCTCTTTAATGGTACGCAACCATTTCTCCAGTTCGCCTTCGTCTTCGCTGCCTCCTCCTTCTTTATATTTCCAGTGAGCGGCAAATCCCTGTTCGGCTACATCGTTCATCCGCTCACTGCGTATCTGGACTTCGATCCACTGGCCATTATTGCCCATCAAAGTGACGTGCAGTGCCTGGTATCCGTTAGCTTTGGGGTGGCTCACCCAGTCGCGCAGACGGTCGGGATGCGGTTTATAGATTTTGGAGATAGAAACATAAATATCGAAACAGTCGTTCAGTTCCTCATCCATGTTGCGTGGTTCGAAAATGATCCGTACAGCCAGAAGATCATAAATCTCTTCGAAAGGAACATGCTTGGTCTGCATCTTGTTCCAGATAGAGTAGATGGACTTCACACGTGCCAGGATTCGATATTTTAATCCCATTTTATCCAACTGCTCGCGTATGGGAGCGGTGAATTCGTTGAATACTTTATCGCGTTCGGCGGCTGTTGCGTTCAGCTTTTCTTCAATCTCCTGATATTCTTCAGGATGTTCATATTTGAAACTGAGGTTTTCCAGTTCCGTCTTGATCTTATACAGTCCCAGGCGATTGGCAAGAGGGGCGTAAATATAAAGGGTTTCGCCTGCAATCTTATATTGCTTGTTGGGCAACATGGAACCTAGTGTACGCATGTTGTGCAGGCGGTCGGCAATCTTGATCAGGATCACCCGGATATCATCAGACATGGTGAGCAGGAGTTTCTTGAAGTTTTCTGCTTGTGCCGAAGCCCGGTCACCAAAAATACCTCCGGAGATTTTGGTCAGTCCGTCGACAATCTGTGCAATCTTGGCCCCGAAGATATTTTCGATATCTTCTACTGTATAATCGGTGTCCTCGACAACATCGTGCAGCAAAGCGGCACAAATGGAAGTCGAGCCGAGGCCTATTTCATTACATACGATCTTCGCGACGGCAATGGGGTGCATGATATACGGTTCCCCCGAGCGTCGTTTGATGCCTTTATGTGCCTGGTTGGCGAAATTGAAGGCCTTGGTTATAATCTCAATACGTTTGCGGTGCTTTGTAGCAAGATAATCGTTCAGCAATTCCTGAAACGCTTGTTCAATCATCTGCTCTTCAGCTATTTCTTTCTGGTTCTCAGTGTCCATAATTTAGTCCTTTCGTTCCTTTTCTGCAAAAATAATCAAATTTAAACATCAGGCAAGCGAAAGGCGATTTATTTGTATATTTTCAAACGTTTTCCTGCGGAAATGTTAGTTCCCCGCAATCCGTTCCAGTTTTGAAGATCTTTTACGCGTACACCATATTTTGCTGCAATGGCTCCCAGGGTATCCCCGTTTTTGATTTTATAGTAAGTGGGTGTACCACTGCCGGCTTTGGCAGAGCTGCCTCTCCTCTTGGAGGCTGAACTGTCGTCCCTGATGGCCACTGTACGCCGATTCTTGAACAGTTCGCCGGCACGGTGGGCATAAATCGTATCCTGACGGTCGATGAACGAACTGACCGCGTTTTGTGGAAGGCGCAGTGTGTACGACTTGCTTTCGCCCGGTATGATTTCTTTTTTATATTGTGGATTGAGACTTCTGATTTGGTCCATTGGGACGTTGCATAAGTCGGCTATCTGCTGGAAATGGAGGTTTTTGTTAACTTGAATCGTATCAGTGCTTTCGGGAATATTGGTTTCCATCGGGCAGATGTTGTGATCACAGTAATAGGTCATTACATAGTTAGCGGCGATAAATGCCGGTACGTAACCTCTTGTTTCTTTGGGCAGATAATTATAAATACTCCAATAGTCGGTTTCTCCTCCCGAGCGGCGGATGGCTTTGTTGATAGTGCCCGGTCCGCAGTTGTAAGCCGCAATCACAAGATTCCAGTCATGATAAATGTCATATAGATCCTTCAGGTAGCGTGCTGCTGCCCAGGTTGCTTTTATCGGGTCACGACGGTCGTCCACCAGGCTGTTTGACTCCAGACCGTACATTTTGCCGGTTCCGATCATGAACTGCCACAAGCCTCCTGCACCGGCGCGCGATACTGCCGACGGGTTCAAGGCCGATTCGATAATAGGCAGATATTTCAATTCCAATGGTAAATTATACGCATCGAGGGCCTCCTCAAAGATAGGCATATAGAAGTTGCAGGCACTCAACATAAAAGAGACTTGATTCCGCAGGCGTCCGGCATACATATCAATAAATTTACGTACAATTTCGTTGTATGGCATTTCCATAACGGTCGGCATGCGTGATAGGCGGTCGATGTATACGGAGTCGCTGAACAGCGGGTTGATCTCCGCTGTACTGCAGTCTTTTCCTAAGTCGATATAATTCTTGGCTTTCCAGTCGTTGAGCAGGCTATCGAGAGGATAAGTCATACTTTTGGGAAGCTCGATGCTCTCTTGGCGTTCTTTGCCGTTGTCGCGAATCACTACGTCTACACTCTGTGCGTTTACCTTGGGTGTGGCAAACAAAAATAATAAAATCAGGGGGCAATAGTTTGCTAATTTCTTCATTCTTATTTGTTCAATCTTCATGGGTTAAAATCTGAGGCTGCATTGCACGCCTACCGACTTGCTGCCGGGTTGCAACGGGTTGTTATTTATAATAGTAGGTTCCACCCTCATACTCAGGTCGGGTGATATGTCGAAATTCGATAGTTCCGCATCCACATAGGCGTCGATGATGGAAATCAGATATACACCGATGACGGCGAATATACTGAGATCCCGATAGCGCCGGTATGTGTCCTTTCGTTTGCGGAGCAGGTCTTTCAGTTGCGTATCGGTATAGTTATGATTCGGAGGAAGCAAATCCTGAAAACTGTTGGTATTAGGATTGTTATCCATAATATCCATATACGCCTGAGCATAGTCTTTATACATTTTCCCATTCCAGCTCAATGCGTAAGCACATCCGGCAAATCCACCATATATAATAGGTAACTTCCAGTATTTGCGGTTATAAATTTGTCCTCCGCCCGGAAATACGATGGCATACCAGGTGGCTTTCGTCGGATTAGGTACGAAAAGCTTCTTGGGCATGACGGGTGGCAGGCTATCTGCCTTTACGACCGATGGCATGACGGGTGTTTCTATCCTTTCCAGGTTCTGTCGGTTGACTTCCTCCAGGCTGTCTGCCGTAACGATGGCGGGTTTCAGGTTCTCCAAACTGTCTATCGGTGGGAGGACGACTGCTTTCTCCACTTTCACGCTGTCGGTGGCCGGAGTAGAAACGACCGGCTCGCGATGGCGGCGTGCCCGTGCTTTGGGGGCTTCGCGTACCGGAGAAATGGAGTCTTGGGATACTTTGACAGGCTCCTGTGCATACACATCAATCCCTGCTACCTGAAAGAAACAGAGAAGCAGGGCAATGTATAACGGGTATGTTTTAGTTTTTTTTGCCATTTATTTCTTCAGTGAATCGAAGATTTCCATGATACGTTCCAACTCTTCTTCATTGCTGAAGGGGATGCTTATTTTTCCTTTTCCCTTTTCAGAACAGGTCAGTTGTACCTTGGTGTTAAAGAATCCCGAAAGGTGCTGTTTCAGCATATTGAATTCTTCGGGCAGTTTGGCCCGTTTCGGGGTTATCTTTTTGGTTCCGCTCTTTACGGCTTCTCCCTCGCTCAGCGATTTCACGATCTCTTCTACTTTGCGAACGGAGTATCCGTGTTCCAGAATCTCTTCGAATATTTTAACTTGTAGTTTCGGATCGCCTAATGTGATCAGTGCCCGGGCGTGTCCCATGTCTATCTGCTTGTTTTGCAGGGCCATTTGTATCGGTGCCGGCAGTTTCAGCAGGCGCAGATAGTTGGCAATGGTCGTACGCTTCTTGCCGACACGTTCACTCAGCCGTTCCTGTGTCAGGTCATATTGCTCTATCAGGTGCTGGTAGGCCAGTGCGATTTCCACTGAATTAAGATCCTCACGCTGGATATTCTCTATCAGCGCCATTTCCATCACGTTTTCATCATCGGCTGTCCGGATATATGCGGGAATAGTATCCAGTCCGGCTTTCTGAGAGGCGCGGTAGCGGCGTTCTCCGGCAATAATCTGGTACTCGTCGTCCGAGACTTTACGTAAGGTGATGGGTTGGATAATTCCTATTTCTCTGATCGAATCGGCCAACTCCTCCAGTGCCGTTTCATCAAACTCACGGCGTGGTTGGTTGGGGTTGACGGAGATTTTCGACAGTTCTATTTCGTTAATAGACGAAGAACCTTCGGTTTTCACCTCTTCCATGGAGAGTAGGGCGTCCAGCCCGCGGCCTAATGCATTTCTTCTCTGTGTTGCCATATCTTCGTTTATTTACTGTTTCTGCTTATTAGTTCTTTAGCCAGCGCCAAATGATTTTTCGCTCCGGTGGACTCTGCATCATATAAGATGGTGGGGAGACCGTAGCTGGGGGCTTCACTCAGTTTTACGTTACGCTGGATGACGGTTTTGAACACCAGTTCTTGGAAGTGGCGTTTCACTTCATCATAGATTTGGTTGGCTTGACGCAGACGTGAGTCGTACATGGTCAGCAGAAAACCTTCTATTTCGAGTGCCGGGTTCAGTTTCGATTTGATGATCTTGATGGTATTCAGCAGTTTGCTGATTCCCTCAAGGGCAAAATATTCCGCTTGTACGGGGATAATCACCGAATCGGCCGCCGTGAGGGCGTTGATTGTGATCAGTCCCAGCGAAGGAGAGCAGTCTATCAAAATATAATCATACTCTTCCTTTAACGGAGTCAGCACTTCTTTCAGTATCTTTTCGCGGTTTTTGAGATTTAGCATTTCTATTTCGGCGCCTACGAGATTAATGTGCGATGAAATGACTTTCAACGAATCAATTTCGGTGTCATGAATAGCGTCCTGTACGTTGGCTCTGTCGATAATGCATTCGTAGATAGTACATTCAGATTGCTTGATGTCGACTCCCAATCCGGAAGAGGCATTTGCCTGTGGGTCTGCATCAACAACCAGTACTTTCTTTTCGAGCGTAGCCAGCGAAGCTGCGAGGTTAATCGTAGTCGTTGTTTTTCCTACACCACCTTTTTGATTGGCCAAAGCAATTATTTTTCCCATATTATCTAAATTTATTGGCAGCGAAATAAGTGATAAATCCTCAGAGCGCCTACTAAAAAATAGAAACTTTGCTTAATCTGTTGATAAGTCACCTGTTTTGTTAATAACTGCCAGGTGAGATACGGGCATTTTTTCTCTTTTTAGCTTGCAAATATACGTATTAAAATTGAATATCGATTCCTTTTTTTACTCACTTGCAGAAGATTAAGATTTGTAAACGGGTAGTCTGCATGGCTAAACATCAGACCCTTTCTGGGTTTACATGAAAAGAGAAGTGGAAAAACATCCCCATGTTTTGGATAATAACATCCCCATGTTCTATCTTAAAACATCCGGATGTTGTTGTGTAAAACACCCGGATGTTTTTATTCCTCTCTTTTATAGTTATCATCTATGGAAAATGAAGAGACTTTCGCTTTCCTATTTGGTTCTGTTGTCGATACAAGTTCTTTTTGTTACTTTTGTGCATTTCGAAAACATAAAATAACAGATAAGGTAGATTGTATGGAAAATAAAAGACCTCTGATCCTCGTCTCCAATGACGACGGCATCATGGCAAAAGGTATTAGTGAACTGATAAAATTCCTCCGCCCGCTGGGCGAGATAGTGGTAATGGCCCCGGATGCCCCTCGTTCCGGCAGTGGATGTGCATTGACGGTGACACAGCCGGTGCACTATCAGTTATTAAAGAAAGATGTGGGACTGACTGTTTATAAATGTTCCGGTACACCGACCGACTGCATAAAACTGGCACGGAATCAGATACTCGACCGGAAGCCGGACCTGGTTGTTGGTGGAATCAACCATGGTGACAATTCCGCTACCAATGTGCACTATTCCGGTACGATGGGGATCGTGATCGAAGGTTGTCTCAATGGGATTCCTTCTATCGGTTTCTCTATTTGTGACCATGCCCCCGGAGCTGATTTTGATGCAGCAGGACCTTATGTCCGGAGAATAGCTGCGATGGTGCTTGAGAAAGGACTTCCGCCACTGACTTGCCTCAATGTGAATTTTCCTAATACTCAGGAGATAAAAGGGGTGAGAATCTGCGAACAGGCCAAAGGACATTGGAGCGGAGAATGGCAGGCTTGCCCCCGGAGAGACGATGCGAATTTCTATTGGTTAACCGGAGAATTTATCGATCATGAACCGGAAAACGAAAAGAATGATCACTGGGCACTGGCTAATGGATACGTAGCGATTACACCTACTGTAGTGGATATGACTGCTTATCATTTTATGGATGAACTGAAATCCTGGGAATTATGAAATATTATCTGATTGTTGGCGAGGCTTCGGGCGATTTGCATGCTTCCCACTTGATGGCTGCACTGAAAGAGGAAGACCCGGAAGCTGAATTTCGCTTCTTTGGCGGTGATTTGATGGCTGCCGTGGGAGGAACAATGGTGAAGCATTATAAAGAGTTGGCCTACATGGGGTTTATCCCTGTGCTGCTACATTTGCCGACCATTTTTGCCAACATGAAGAGATGCAAGGAGGACATCGTGGCGTGGTCGCCCGATGTGGTCATTCTGGTGGATTATCCGGGCTTTAATCTCGATATTGCTAAGTTTGTGCATGCGAAAACAAAGATACCGGTTTATTATTATATCTCTCCCAAGATTTGGGCATGGAAAGAGTATCGGATCAAGAATATAAAAAGAGATGTGGACGAGCTTTTTTCCATACTTCCTTTTGAGGTAGGATTTTTCAAGGGACATCGATATCCCATTCATTATGTGGGAAATCCGACGGTAGATGAGGTGACCGCCTTCAAGGCGTCGCATCAGGAGTCCTTTGCCGATTTTATTGCCGATAGTGAATTGGCAGATAAACCTATCATAGCTTTGCTTGCAGGTAGCAGAAAACAGGAGATTAAGGATAATCTGCCCGATATGATCCGGGCTGCTTCAGCTTTTCCCGGTTATCAGCTTGTGCTGGCAGCTGCTCCGGGCATTTCTCCGGAATACTATGCCAAATTTGTAAAAGGAACGGAACTGGCGGTGATTTTTGACCGGACTTATCGTTTGCTCCAACAGGCGGATGTTGCCTTGGTTACTTCCGGTACGGCTACTCTCGAGACAGCTCTTTTCCGTGTTCCTCAGGTGGTTTGTTATCATACTCCGGTGGGCAAATTGGTGTCTTTTCTCCGAAGGCATATTTTGAAGGTGAAGTTTATCTCGTTGGTCAATCTGATTGCCGGACGTGAAGTTGTCAGGGAGTTGGTGGCCGATACGATGACGGTAGAGAATATGCGGGCCGAATTGGAGTGTTTGCTGTTTCGGGAGGATTATCGTCGCAAAATGTTGGACGGTTACGAAGAGATGGCACGGTTACTCGGACCGGCCGGAGCCCCCCGGCATGCAGCTCGTGAAATGGTGAAATTGCTTAAAAAATAGTTTTTTATTCAATAATAAACAGGAGACCGGTGCAGTAAATGCCCGGTTTTTTTATTTATAGGATATAAGGATTAACTAAAAAAAGAGATGAAAAAAATAAAACTACTTTGGATGGCAATGTTGACACTGATGCTGCCGGCATTGCAATCGTGTGACGATAATGATGGCTATTCATTGGGAGATATAGCGGTAGATTGGGCTACGGTACGTGTGGTCGGTGGCGACACTTATTCGCTGAATGCTGACCGTTGGGGAACTCTTTGGCCGGCTGCAACTGCTATTCCATTTTATAAGCCGATAGACGGGCAACGGGTGATTACTTACTTCAACCCACTTTACGATAATTATGAAGGATATGATCATGCTGTGAAGGTAGAGCATAATTATAATGTCCTGACCAAACAGGTAGAAGATTTGACGGCTGAGAATGAATCGGAATTTGGGAATGATCCGGTTTGGGTTAACAAGGATATGATGTGGATCGGCGGGGGATACCTGAATGTCATTTTCCGTCAGAATTTACCGGTTAAGGAGAAGCATCTTGTCAGTCTGGTTCGTGATATGCGGGCTACAGTTGCTGAGGGAGAGGATGATGGATACATCCATTTGGAACTTCGCTATAAAACATACGATGATGTGACCGCTCGCCAGGCGAATGGTGCCGTATCTTTCAACTTGAATTCATTGGATCTGACCGGTAAGAAAGGCATTAAGGTGAAATTGAATTCCGTAAAGGACGGGGAAACGGAAGTGGTCTTTAACTTAAAGGGTCAGTCAATGCCGGAGGAAGCAAAGCAGGTGACGCTTTCGGATGAAGTGCAAATAAAATAAAAGAAGGTTAGTTAAAAGAATAACGGGCTACAAACAATAAGTTTCTGCTATCTTTTGCAGGGTACTTGGTGTTTGTAGCCCGTTATTTTTTTGTGACTTATTTTTTTGTCTGCTTTAGACCAATGTCAGTGCATATAGGTAAATAACGCCTGCCGGTATAGCCATTAGTGAACTGTCGAAGCGATCGAGCATACCTCCATGTCCGGGTAGAATACTTCCTGAATCTTTAATCTGCAATTGGCGTTTCAGCAGAGACTCTGTCAGGTCACCCCAAGTTCCGAAAATGACAACTACCAATGCCAGTCCCGCCCATTCTGCCCATGTCATGATGGGGAAGTAGCAGGCAAAAACAAATGAAGAGGCAATGGCTACAATACCTCCGCCAATGGAACCTTCCCATGATTTTTTAGGTGATATGCGTTCAAACAGGCGGTGTTTGCCGAAAAGTGATCCGAAACAATATGCCCCCGTATCATTCAGCCATAAAAAGACAAAGATGGATAGAGGCAATATCGGATTGTATGATACGCTGCTTGCTTCCGGATCATTCTGGAAAGCAAGCACATTCAGCATGGCAAAGGGAAGCGCGATGTACATCTGGCTCAGCATGGAGTAAGCCCAGTTTAAAACCGGATTCTTCTTTTTGAGATATAACTCGCTTACCATCAGATAAATGATTAATATCAGATAAGGAATAAATATTTTAGAACCGGCAGCGTCGATACAGAAACCCATAATGGCCAGAAACAGATAAGCTCCTCCCAACATGGTGATAGTCCGGTTGATGCTTACCTCTCCCGATTGGTTGACGAGATGTCCGAATTCGCGTATAGTCAGAGCGCTGACAATGACAAAAAGAGTGCCGAAAGCCAGTGGATCATATAGTATACAACCCACTATGATGGCTACGAATAATATTCCTGTTATGGCGCGTTGTAAAAAGTTGTTCTTCAAGGTGTTGCTACGTTTTTAGTTTTGTGATGCCGCTGACTCTTGTTGCGTATTGCCCTCTTGAGACTCTGTTGCTTGCGGAGTAGTTGTGTCTACATCTTCTCCATCTGCAGGATGAACGGCGTTTTCTTGTTTGTTATTGGCTGCCATGATTTCCTCCGAACGAGAAGCCCAAGGACGTTTTCCAAAGATACGTTCTACATCCTCAGCAAAGATGACTTCTTTATCGATCAGTAGCTGTGCCAATTCGTTGTGTTGCTCTTTGTGTTCCGAGAGAATCTGTTTGGCACGTTCATACTGTTCGTTTACCATTCTTTTGACCTCTTCGTCAATCAGTTCGGCAGTTTTTTCACTATATGGACGCTGGAATGAATACTCATCATTATTATAATAGCATAAATTGGGTAGCTTTTCACTCATACCCAAATATGCGATCATGCCATACGCCTGTTTGGTTACGCGCTCAAGATCGTTAGCAGCTCCGCTTGATACACGGCCGATGAAAAGGTCTTCGGCAGCACGCCCGCCCAAAGTAGCACACATCTCGTCGAGCATTTGCTCTTTAGTCGTGATCTGTCTTTCTTCCGGCAGATACCAGGCAGCGCCCAAGGCCCGCCCGCGGGGGACGATAGTTACCTTAATCAATGGATTGGCATATTCCAATAACCAGGAAATGCTGGCGTGTCCGGCCTCGTGCAGGGCAATAGACCGACGTTCGGCTTCCGTAGTAATCTTTGTTTTCTTTTCAAGTCCGCCGATAATACGGTCTACTGCGTCCAGAAAGTCTTGCTTGCCTACGAATTTCTTTCCGTGACGCGCGGCGATCAGAGCAGCTTCATTACATACATTGGCAATGTCTGCACCCGAAAATCCGGGTGTCTGGCGTGCCAGTAAGTCTACATCTACCGTATCGTCTATTTTGATGGGGCGCAAGTGTACGCCAAATACTTCTTTACGTTCGTTCAGATCAGGTAAATCTACATGGATTTGTCGGTCGAAACGTCCGGCACGGAGCAATGCCTTGTCTAGTACATCCACACGGTTGGTGGCTGCCAGGATAATAACACCGCTATTTGAGCCGAAACCATCCATTTCCGTCAGCAACTGGTTCAACGTATTTTCACGTTCATCATTTCCGCCCATTGCAGGATTCTTACCGCGAGCACGTCCTACAGCATCAATCTCGTCGATGAAAACGATACAAGGAGCTTTCTCTTTAGCTTGTTTGAAGAGGTCGCGTACACGGGATGCACCTACACCGACAAACATTTCAACGAAATCGGAACCGGCCAAAGAGAAGAAAGGTACATTGGCTTCACCGGCCACAGCTTTCGCAAGCAACGTTTTACCTGTTCCCGGAGGGCCCACCAATAGAGCGCCTTTAGGAATTTTACCTCCCAGGTCAGTATATTTCTGGGGCTCTTTCAGGAATTCCACAATTTCTTCTACTTCTTGTTTGGCTTCTGCCAGTCCGGCTACATCTTTGAAAGTTACTTTGATGGAACCGCCTTTTTCAAAAAGCTGGGCTTTCGACTTTCCTACATTGAATACTCCGCCTGCACCTCCGCTGGCACCACTGCCCATGCGTCGCATGAAGAATATCCATAAAGCAATCAGGAAAACAATCGGCAGTACATTCCAAAGTATTGCACTGAAATAGTCTTTTTTCTTATCATAGCTGACAGAACCGTCAAAGTGCGTCTCCTCTTTTTCTTTTTGTAGAAAGTTATCCAGGTTCTCGCGTGAAGGGGCTTCCGTAGTGATCATCGGATTCCGGCCTACACGGGTGGAATCTTGTTTGAATACGGTTCCTACATACTGGGGTTTGATATAAATCTCGACCGAATTATCATCATAACCGATCACTTTACTTACATAGCCGTCACGTACGTACTGCTGGAACTCATCGTAAGAGATGTTCTTACTGATAGAACTGCTTCCGTTAGCGAAATACAGCCCTAAAAGCATTAGGGCGATAATCATATACATCCAGTTCAGGTTGAACTTGGGCATATTTACTTTATTGTTGGGTTTCTTGCTGTTATTGTCCATACTGATAGATTAATCAATGTCGGGAATTGTAGTTAACTTGGCATCTGCCCACAGGTGCTCCAAATTATAAAAGTTTCTGGCTTCCGGTAGGAATACATGTACTAATACATCTGAAAAGTCCATAGCTACCCATTCTGCATTTCGCTGTCCGTCGATGGCAGAGGGTTTGGTGCCGGCACCTTTGCGGGTAAATTCTTTTATGGAATCTACAATGGCAATGACCTGGCTGGGAGAGTTCCCCTGACAGATTACAAAGTATTTGCATATCGTGTCGTCTATGTTTGTCAGGTCTGCTATGACAATGTTTTTACCTTTTTTTTCTTGTATACCTTCGGTTATCTTTTCTATTAATACTTTCGTTTCGTTCATTTATAGGTTGAAATTAAATAATCAATGTTCAGTTTCTGTTTATAACAAGGAAAGGGGATTCTTTGTTTTCTTGTCATAAACGTGATATTTTTTACAAATATACGCTGATTTATTGTATCAATGAAAGTAATGTGCTAAATCTATTTCATTTTTTGTTTTTTTTTTAGGGATGCATCTCTTTGGAATCCGGCATATTAGATATTTTTTTAGAAAAAAAGAGCGAAAAGTATTTGTGATTAAAAAAAACTTTGTACCTTTGCAACCGCAAACGAGAAACAAGAGATGTTGATCGTAAGTCACATTGGGCTATGGTGTAATGGTAACACTACAGATTCTGGTCCTGTCATTTCTGGTTCGAGTCCAGATAGCCCAACAAATTTACATTATAAATAAGTAAAATCCCTCTAAAACCGCAGTTTTAGAGGGATTTTTTATCCTTTCAAGTCTTTTCGATAAAACAGTTGTTCGGTAATATCTCCGGTGGCAGAGAACCGTTTCTTGTCGTTCTTTCAAACTGTAGTTTTAGACTTTTTTTCTGTCCGATCCGGTGGTAGGATTGCAAACGAAATAATATAATCTGTTGATATTATGTAGGTAAATGGGGAATGTTTATGCCTGTTTTTAATGTGTAACACTTGAATTTAGAAAAGGCGTATCAAAGAGATTCAAAATCCCTTTGATACGCCTTTTACATAGAACTAAAATTATTTTCCTTTATTCTTCTTTGATTGATTCATCGATTACTTTTATTTTCTGCAATACTAATTCTAAGTCGGATTTTAATTTTTCCACCTTGCGGTTGATTTCTGTCAAAAGACTATTTCCTTTCTTAGAAGAGGTAGTCAGGAAGCCCAAATTATTTTCATAAGTTTGGAGTTCATTTTTCATGTTTTCGTATGTACGGACTAATTTCTCACGTTCACGGTAGAGTGACTGGGAGCCTCCACTTTGAATATTGCCGATAGAAGATTTGAAATTACTCAGTTTCTTGTTCGATGCACTGATATTAAATCGATCGAAAAGTTGGTCAATCAAACCGTGATATTGTTTATAAAGCCTGTCTTTCTCTTTAAACGGTACATGTCCGATACCATTCCATTCTTTCATCAATTCACGAACCTCTTTGCTTGCTTCATCGGCATCCGTCGTTTCGTCAATAGCAGTTAAGCGGGCAATGATTGCCTTTTTCTTTTCTAGATTCTCTTGTTCTACAGAACGTTGAGAAGAAGTGGCCTTGCCTTTTTGCTCAAAGAAATAATCACATGCAGTAATGAAACGTTTCCAAACAGCGTCCGAGTATTTTTTAGAAACAGGGCCAATTGTTTTCCATTCCTTTTGGAGCTTGGTTAAGATTTCAGCCGTTTCTTTCCATTCTGTACTATCTTTCAGAGATTCTGCTTTTTCGCACAATGCCTTTTTCTTTTCCAGATTAGCATTCATACCTTCTTTCAGCAACTTGAAGAATTCTCCTTTCTTTTTAAAGAATTCGTCACAAGCTTTACGGAAACGCTCAAAGATTTTCACGTTCATTTTCTGCGGAGCAAAACCAATTGTTTTCCATTTGTTTTGCAGGGCGATCACCTCTTGTGTCTTGGTTTCCCATGCCGCAAATGTTTTCAATTGGTCAAACTCAATAGCTTCTACTATTTCACAGATAACTGTTTTCTGATCCAAATTATGTTGTTCGGTCTCTTTTAGAGCTTCGAAATGCTGCTGATGGCGACGGTTGACGGCTGTAGAAGCGGCTTTAAAGCGATTCCATATTTCGTCACGTAATTCTTTGGCGACAGGACCGGTGTCACGGAACTCCTGATGTAGTTTCTGTAATTGATGGAAAGCGGAGACTACATCTTGTTCATCGGCCAACTTTTCGGCAGCTTCACAGAGATGTGTTTTAATCTCCAGGTTTTTTCTGAAGTCGTATTCTCTGAATTCATTATTCAGTTTTAATATATCATAGAACTTTTCAACATGCAACTGGTAGTTCTTCCATAACTCGTTCACTTTAGCTTGTGGCACCAATTTCACTTCGTTCCACTGCTGCTGTAGCTTTTTAAATTCGTTGTAGGATTTGTTGGCGTCATCGGGTGATTCCACTAACTCTTTCAACTCTTCGATAATCGATAGTTTAACTTGTAGATTTTCTTCCTTTTGCTTTTCAATCTCAGCTGCCAAGGCACTTCTTTTTTCTTTAATAGCTGCCATCAAACTTTTAAATTCTTCTTCCACGCCACTGGGCTGAGCAATAAATTCTTCTTCGGCACCACCATTCTCTACGAACGTTTTTTTCGCAGCCTCGATTTCGGCATTATGAATTTTATAGAAAGTTTGCTTTAAACCATCCAGTTCTTGCTTGTTTGCATTTTCAGCATCTTGGGCAACTTCTTTTAACCGGAGCAGCACCTCTTCTTTAGTGCTTAGTTTCGAAGCATTTTCTGTCGGTTTTTCCACAATAGTTTCTTCAGCCGGAGTTTCTGTAATTTCTTCAGAAACCTCAACTGCTTTTTTTTCTTCTTCTAATTCCCCTTGTTTCAAAGGTTGGTTAGTGTCATGAGAGTCCATCATTGTATATTCGTTTTTAGGAAAACAGGATTTGTCTTTAAATCCATTAGATCACAAATTAATGAAATAAAATGATTACTTCATACTATTTTCCTTTATTTTTTTTTAATTGAGCCATTTTTTACGATAATAACACCGTAATCCCCATATACATCATCATGCCGATGATATCGTTCGTAATGGCAATAAACGGTCCTGTAGCTATGGCCGGATCTATTTTCATCTTTTCGAGTGTCATTGGAACCAAAGTACCGAAGATGGAGGCAAACATCACTACTGAGAACAGACTGATGGATACCGAATAAGTGACTGTGGCGGTTGCTCCGAAACGGATAAAATTATAGGTATATACCAGTAAAGAGATGATCGTAGCATTGATCAAGGCAACTACGGCTTCTTTGCTGACTTGCTTGAAAGTATTTTTGGCGTCAAGGGAACTGTTGGCCAAGCCTTGTACGACGAGAGCTGACGATTGAGTTCCTACGTTTCCGCCTGTACCACCAATCAATGGAATGTAAAGGGCCATTTCGGGATGCGCGGCAAAAGTGGAATCAAAGTTCCCCAATATCATAGAGTTGCCAATACCTCCAATCATACCGATTAACAACCAAGGTAAGCGGGCAGTAGTCTGGCGGAGTACATTATCGTCTGTTTCTACATCTTGAGAAAGACCGGATGCTAACTGGTAGTCACGTTCTGATTGTTCACGAACTTCGTCCATGACGTCATCTACGGTGATTTGTCCTACTAGTCGGCCTATACTGTCAAGAACAGGAATGGCAACCAAGTCATATTTCTCAATAATTTGTGCCACTTCATCGATAGGGGTGTCTACGTGTACTGAGATAGGATCCTTCTGCATTACATGTTTTACTTTAGATACAGAGGGAGATGTGATCATCTTTTTCAGTGGAAATATTCCGCGAAGGCGTTCATCATCATCTATTACATATACATAGTAGATATCGTCGAGTTCTTCGGCTTGTTGGCGCATCTCTTTCAGACATTCGGGCATACTCCAGTTTTCGTTGACGGTTACCATTTCCGTACCCATCAAACCACCGGCAGTATTTTCATCATACTTCAGCAGGTCGACAATGTCTCCTGCCTGCTCGATGTCTTCAATGTGCGAAAGTATTTCTTCCTGTTTATCTTCATCCAGTTCACGCATCAGGTCTACTGCGTCGTCCGTATCCATATAGTCAACGAAGCGTTTGGCAATAGTTTCTGATGGCAGGATGTCGAGAAACTCTTTACGAACGTCTTCATCCATTTCGACAAGTACATCCGCAGCTGTTTCATTATCAAGTAATCGGTAGACGAAGCGGGCTTCTTCCGGGTTCAACTCGTTACACAATTCCGCTATGTCAGCAGGGTGTAGGTCGATAAGAAGCTCTTTTACCTTATCGGCATCTTTTTCTTCGATAAGTTCTTTTACGTTGTCAATGTATTCTTCGTTCATAATTACAGCCTTACTTAACTTCCTATAATAATAAGGAAGACAAGTTTTGTATATTACATTTCCTACTTTGTTAGTTCAGTCCGATAATCCGGTTGGTTCTTTATGGATTTTCTATCTGAGAAACTGGTTCTATCGGAACTTTCAGTGCTTGTTCCACCTGATTTGTCAGGTGGATAAATTCTTGTACCGACAGTTGTTCCGGTCGTTTATTAAACAGGGCGTCTTCTGTCAACGGGCAATCTTTACCTAAAATCGGTTTGATTGAATTTCGTAATGTCTTTCGACGCTGGTTGAAAGTTGTTTTTACAATTTGTTTAAATAGCTTGGGGTCACAACCGAGCTCTTGTGTCTCGTTGCGTGTCATTCGTATGACTGCGCTTTTCACTTTGGGAGGTGGATTGAACACCTGTTCATTTACTGTAAACAGATATTCTACCCGATACCAGGCCTGTATCAGAACGCTGAGTATACCATACGTTTTACTACCCGGTCCGGCGGCGATGCGTTCGGCTACTTCTTTTTGAATCATTCCAGTACAGCAGGGGATCAGATCCTTGTTATCCAGCATTTTGAAGAAAATTTGGCTGGATATGTTGTAAGGGTAGTTTCCAGTTAAGACGAAAGGATGTCCGTCGAACAAACGTTGTAAGTTCATTTTCAGGAAGTCATCCTCGATGATGTTATCTTCCAATGACGGATAGGCTTCTCGCAAATAGGCTACTGATTCGTAGTCTACCTCTACAACTTTTACCAACCGTTCTTTCTTAACAAGAAACTGAGTGAGCACACCCATTCCCGGTCCGACTTCCAAAATTGGCAAATCGGGGAATGTATCTACTGTATCGGCAATGTCCTGTGCCACTTTCAGGTCTTTCAGGAAATGTTGTCCGAGAAACTTTTTAGGCTTTACTAATTTCATTTATCAACTAAATAACTACTTTTGCAGCAGACAAAGGTAATTCTTTTAAATGAAGAATAAAGAATTAGGGATGAAGAAACTAATAAAAAAGGCGCTGAAACTTATCTTACCATTGGTTTTGGGAGGCTTTATCTTATATTGGGTCTATCGTGACTTCGATTTTGTGAAGGCTATGGAAGTTTTGCAACATGGCACAAACTGGTGGTGGATGGCTTTCTCGCTTCTTTTCGGCATATTTGCACAGGTATTTCGTGGTTGGCGTTGGCGCCAGACGCTGGAGCCTTTGGGAGCATTTCCCCGAAGAAGGGATTGTGTTGATGCCATTTTCATTTCGTATGCAGCTAGTTTGGTTGTACCGAGGGTAGGTGAGGTGAGTCGTTGCGGGGTACTTGCTAAGTATGACAACGTTTCTTTTGCTAAATCTTTAGGGACTGTGGTTACCGAACGTCTGGTAGATACTGTGACTATTCTTTTGATTACCGGCGTCACGGTTCTATTGCAAATGCCTGTGTTTGTTACCTTCCTTGAGCAAACCGGAACGAAAATCCCCTCATTCATGCATTTACTTACTTCTGTCTGGTTTTACATTATTTTATTTTGTACAATCGGAGTTATTGTACTTCTCTACTATCTGATTCGTACGCTTTCTTTCTTTGAGAAAGTGAAAGGAGTTGTGCTTAATGTTTGTGAAGGAATTATGTCACTGCGTAATGTGAAGAATCTTCCGCTTTTTCTACTCTATAGTTTTTTGATATGGCTTAGCTATTTCCTGCATTTTTATTTCACTTTTTATTGTTTTGCTTTTACGGCACATTTGGGCTTACTTGCTGCATTGGTTATGTTTGTTGGAGGTACCTTTGCTGTAATTGTGCCTACTCCGAATGGAGCCGGTCCATGGCATTTTGCCGTTATTACCATGATGATGCTTTACGGGGTAAATGCGACGGATGCAGGGATTTTTGCACTAATTGTTCATGGCATCCAGACTCTACTGGTTATTTTATTGGGTGTTTATGGATTGGTGACTATTTCTTTTTTACACCGGAAGTGACGGGGGCGGATTAAATATTGTATGTACCGAAAGATATATATTTAATCTCTGAATCCGCTTTTTGAACTTTTTTTATTTGAATTTCTTCCGGTAATTCTTTCTTTTCCATTCTTTTTAGTAGCTTTGACCTGTAGAAATTGATTTAAAACCTATAAATAATTCATTTATGAGCACAATTCTTGATTTAGCTCCACAAAATGTATGGAAGCACTTTTATTCTTTGACACAGATTCCCCGCCCATCGGGACATATGGAAAAAATTACCGAATTTCTGGTAAACTTCGGTAATAGTCTTGGATTGAAAACTTTTGTGGATGATGCCGGTAATGTGATTATCCGTAAACCCGCCACTCCGGGGATGGAGAATCGTAAAGGAGTTATCCTTCAGGCACATATGGATATGGTTCCGCAGAAAAATAACGATACAGTTCACGATTTTGAGAAAGATCCGATCGAAACTTATATAGATGGTGAATGGGTAAAAGCGAAAGGTACTACATTGGGGGCCGATAATGGTTTGGGTGTAGCTGCTATCATGGCTGTTCTTGAAGATCAGAATCTAAAACACGGGCCATTGGAGGCTTTGATTACGAAAGATGAAGAAACGGGCATGTATGGTGCTTTTGGCTTAAAACCGGGTACGGTGAATGGCGAAATATTGCTTAATCTTGATTCTGAAGATGAAGGTGAACTTTATATTGGCTGTGCCGGTGGTATGGATGTAACTGCTTCTCTTGAATATAAGGAAGTTGCTCCGGAAGAAGGTGATATCGCTATTAGAGTGAATCTGAAAGGTCTTCGTGGAGGACATTCCGGATTGGAGATTAATCAGGGACGTGCCAATGCCAACAAATTGTTGGTACGTTTTATACGTGAGGCAGTAGCAACTTATGAAGCCCGCCTGGCAAGCTGGGAAGGCGGAAATATGCGGAATGCCATACCTCGCGAGGCACATGCTGTAGTGACTATTCCTGCTGAAAATGAAGAAGAATTGTTGGCTTTGGTGAAATATTGTGAAGATCTTTTCAATGAAGAGTTCAAAGCGATCGAAACTCCTATCAGCTTTACTGCAGAACGGGTAGAATTACCTGCTGGAGAAGTTCCTGAAGAAATCCAGGATAATCTGATCGATGCTATTTTTGCTTGCCAGAATGGTGTGATGCGTATGATTCCTACTATTCCCGATACCGTGGAAACCTCTTCAAATTTAGCTATCATCAATATTGGTGAAGGTAAAGCCTCTTTCAAAATCCTTGCGCGCAGTTCCAGTGACAGTATGAAGGAATGTCTGACTACCAGTTTGGAATGTTGTTTTTCTATGGCAGGTATGAAGGTAGAGATGACCGGAGGCTATTCCGGATGGCAACCCGATATTAATTCTCCGATTTTACATGCTATGAAGGAATCTTACAAGAAGCAGTTTGGTACAGAACCGGCAGTGAAAGTAATTCATGCCGGATTGGAATGTGGCATCATCGGAGCTATTATTCCTGGGTTGGATATGATTTCATTTGGGCCAACACTACGCTCTCCGCATTCTCCCGATGAAAGAGCTTTGATTCCGACAGTTCAAAAATTCTATGACTTTTTAATTGCTACTTTGGAGCAGACTCCAATGAAATAAATAAATTCCATTGATAGTGAAAAGAGGTAAGCGTGGTGTAAACGCTTTCCTCTTTTCTTTTTAGTGTCTTTTCTACTTTTGAAAACTATCTTTCTTCCTGTCTACTTTATGACGGCCTGTCATTCGGATGTGAGATATTGTCAGTTGCAGCCTGTCTTTTTGACTCCCTTATTGTCCTGTTTTGTCTTTTGATTACCATCCGGGACTCTTTTTCTTGATATACATCAAGAAATGTGTTTTAAAACATGTTTTTATCTTGCTTTTGAGTACAACGTATCTGTTTTGGCTTTACTTTTGTGTTGTAAAACATAAAAATTAGGATAACAAAGTTTTTAGGTAACAGTTTTTAAGGTAAAAAGATTATGAAGATTGTAAGAATTTTATTAAAGAATTTGGCTAATGCCAATCCTAACATTTGGGGATATGTGACGCTCTAAGCGTTTTTCCCTTCAGGTTTTCAGTGTGTATTAATTAAGGTAATTATTATTAGTATTTAAAGCAATGAAAAAAGTAGTAATGCATCTGCTGGAAAGATGTTTGAGAGAAGCCGGCAGAAATGAAATGATGAAGTGGGGATACACTAAATAAAAGTGTTCCCCACTTTTTTTATTTTGACTCAAGTTTGTTTCGTGTCGTTGAGTTTTGAGGCCGGGTCATTTTTTTACATGGAAGTTTACCTCGCCTCTGATCAGCTCTCCTTTTAATGTGAAGCCTTCCACTACCACCTTAAATTCTCCTTCAAGGTCAGAAGTATAGAATGAAAGTGTGGTATCTATTCCTGCTTCTGTCTCTACAGAGGGATTCCAGTATAGCGTATGGCGGAAATCCGGTCTACGTGATTTTTTGTCAGTAGCGTCTTTATATTCAGGCATCTTAAATGTAACAGGCAGTTGCGGACACTCGTAAACCGTTAGTCGTGAATCGTCACTAAGCTGTATGGAAGGTAAGTCTCCTCTTTGGGTAGTAAGTGAAATCATGCATTCGAATACTTCACCACCAAATCCATAACGGCCGTTATATATTTCGATTTTCTTCACCAATCTGGGATTATATTTTAAAATATCCTCATGGTCATGAATGGGAACACCGTCCAGCAGTACCAATGTATTTCCGATATTGAATCTTTTTTCTCCTTCTTTGAGTACTCTTAATCTACGTTTTCCATTAACTTTACGTATTATCACACTGCGTACGAATTCCACGAAAGTTTCTGTCATTGTATTGAATCGTGTGTATTCATCCAAATTGTAATTCAGATAAGGTTGAAGTCCATAACAAGATTGCAGAGGAATGGCATGATCCAATGAATCGAGCACTGTGACTTGCTGCAGCTGTATACCTATGCTCCTTTCCAACAGTCGTTTTTTATTCCGATAGAGTTTTAATGATGGCAGGTTTTGGGGTAACTTTTCACTGAAGGGTGATAAGATGTTCATTCTGAACGGTTCCCCGTTAATGTTCCATGCAGCGGCTACTACATCGTTCGTTCCATATACATGGCTTGTGTAGAACAGTGTATTTCCTCCCGATTCCACTTGTCCTTGCACATATCGTATATCTTTTCCTACGAAAGCGATGTCGGCTGATATAGGTTCATTTTGTACTTGCTTCAATGTTTCTCCTGTAGGGCTTTCTATCTGTCCGCAGATGATATGCCCTTCATATTCCGGTATCCATTTTCCGGAAAATGTTCCGGGAGTAGCGGTCACTTGTTTTCTCCAGGTGGATTCTTCAAGAGGCGGGAGGGTTACCAGTGAATCATTACGGCTTACCGAGACAGTAAGATCGGATACTTCATCCGGTAGTCTATTAATGGTCAATTCTACGAGTTGGCGTGTGTTGTAGTTCGACCGGGAAGTTTTTATATGAATATTTTCGGTGGTAGCCGGTTTCCCTTTCGGATATATCTCGGCAGAATCCGCTAGTTCAATAGGATCGGAGTCTGATACTCGGAAAGTGTTAATTACAGCAATGGATTTTCTGAAGAACACTTTTTCTCCTTCATTCCTCATATATCGTGTGTATCCGGTCAATTCATAAATTCCCGAAGGAGCGTCTGTAGGAATCTTGACTTTGCCCGAACCGCTCCCATTGTCAAGTGCCAGTTTAAGTTGTGCTTTAGGCCGTTCAGTATTCGATATTTCTATGTATCCCACTTTGCTGAAAGAAGATGGGCGAAAATGTGTGTCAATAGTATAAAATTTGAGCCATACTTCTTCACCGGCCAAATAACACGTTTTATCCGTATGTACGTATACCCGTTCATATAATTCTTCTTGTGCTTGCAAAATCAGACAGAATAAGATAAAGAGATATAGTGTGAAAATCCGTTTCATAATTGCCTCCTTTTGTTTAAGTTATTGATGATCGTTGGGCCAGAATGAAGGCTTGTTTTTACTTCCTCCGTTGGCTTCACATTCTGTACATCTCCGTAGGGCCCAGTAGTCAATGTGAGTGCCTGTACCGACTGGACGATAACCGACAAGGTATCTTATCAGATATGTGCTATAGCCCTGTTCATCCATTTCGCTATCCGACACTTCTTCACAGCCACTGTATAGAGGAGGACGTTTAATTTCGTTGGGATGAATGTATATTCTCTTTTCAGAGATGTTTTTATAGACGCCTACATAACCGATCGTCCTTCGTCCAGGCTGACTGATACAACTAATGTTTCCTTGGATTTCAGAGGGTTGTGGAGTAAAGATTCCTCCCATTTCTTCATTCTGTTGCTGTACATTCAAGTAATATTCATATCCCTCTTTACTCAATGCCCGTTGCTGTACCTGTATGCTGTATAGTACAGTGAATCTGTCTTCATTGACCGGCACATCGAGTAGCTTATTATTTATGATCAGATGTTCTTTCAACTTTTCCGTAGAGCCAATCAATATATTTCTTGATATTTCCTTTTTCCAACAATAGAAAGTTGGATAATTGCTGTCTTCATAGATGCGGTTCATATCCGGATCAAAGTAGCAAGTTGTAATGTAGCTGGCTCTTATCTCCCAGTCTTCCCGATAGTTCCACATGTAGTATTGAGTTTTTCCGGGATCACCATGGGTCGATACCCGTATAGAAAGTGCTTGTTCAGGTTCTGGTTGTATCCACGAAACACTGTCTATTTCAGAAGATACCATCGGTGTGGAAGGAGACGAGGTATAAATCTCTCCGTCGTATTCTATCTCTATTCCGTAGGATACATCATCCTGCAATTCACCGATACTGACCTGGTATTTACCATCACCAAGAGCCGTTCCGAAATCACTTCGATAGCCGTCGCTGCCTACTACAGCAATTCTGGCATAAATGTTTCGATAATCTTCCGGCATGTCTTCGGATAGTGGAATACTTTTGCTTAATGAGAATATGGCTTCTGTATTAGCGATAATGTCGCCGGTTACTACCAGCAATTCTTCATCGGAAGAAGGTAGTTGTGCGTTGTATTCTGAAACACAACCTGTCAGGCAGAGTAGTAACAGATAGATTTTATATTTTGATTTCAGCATGGCGTTAGAATTTTATGTTATACGTAATGAAAGGAATCGGAACTCCGAAAATAGATATCTGGTATCCTTTTATTTGTCCTTCTTCCGGCATATAATAAATAGAATACACATTCTTTCTTCCGGTGACATTGTATACCCCAATCGAAATAGAACTATGTGTCAACAGGGTCAGATGATGGCTGGGTTCTATATTAAAAGAGATGTCTGTACGAAAGTAATCCGGTATGCGGTATGAGTTTCTTTCCGTATAGTAAACTCGCATCGATTGCGTTGATTCATCATAATACTGTCCGGCAGGTATGGTAGTGGGGCGTCCTGTGCTATAATCCACGTTGATTGACATACTGTATCGATGCGTAAATTTGTAATTACCTACAAACTTAAAGTCGTGAGGCTTATCGTATTCTGTAGGATACCAGTCACCGTTATTCACCGGTTTCTCAATTCGTTTATCATTCTGTCTCAAGAAGGTACGTGAATACGTGTAACTCATCCATCCGTTGAGCTTACCGACTTGTTTTTTTACCTGCAATTCTACGCCATAAGCATGTCCCTGCGTGTTGATGACGTCAGTTTCAATATGGTGGTTCATAAGTAGCTTTGCTCCTCCACGATAATCCAGGTAATCGGACATTCGTTTGTAATATCCTTCCACAGAATATTCCCAGATGCCACTCGGAGAATTTAGATAAAGTCCGGCTGCGGCTTGCCAGCCTCTTTGGGGTTTGATGTTCACATCGCTCAACTTCCATGTATCCGTTGGCGACATAATGACAGTGTTCGACAACTTATGGATATATTGCCGCATCGAGTTAAATCCGGCTTTGACCGAGAAATTATCTGTGAAGGCATACCGGGCGGATAACCGGAATTCCGGCCCATGATAAGTCTTCATGAATTTTCCTGCTCCTGCAGTGATGGTGTCCGTTATGGTCGATTCGTGTGGGAGCATGCCTGATGCATATTGATAGTACGAACGTGGACCGAGTGCACTGAACAGTGAGTAACGGATACCTGCGTTGACCGATAGTTTGGGAGTGATTTCCCATTCATCACCTAAATAAAATGCCGTTTCCAAGGCTTTATCCTTTTGTAAAACGTCCTTTTTTACAAATGATTCACTTCCTTCAGGTTCATAAGTACCCGAATTGATATGATAGAGCATGGACTTGAAACCAAAGTTGAGCGTGTGCTTATCGGCCAGTATGTTTGTGAAGTCTGCTTTGACAAAATACTGATTAATATCAAATGAAAGTTTATAAGCAGCTGATGCATTGACGGTCTCGCGGTTATTGTAATCGTAATGATCGTATCCGGCGGAGAAGTATCCTATCAGTTTTTCGTTAAATACAGCTCTCCATCGTGCGGAAACATTGAGATTATTGTAGCCGTATTTTTCGTTTGAATTGAAAGCGAAACGGTCATGACTATAGTATCCGTAGACATTAAGACTATGTTTGTCATTGAATTTATGTGCCACAATAGCAGCCAAATCATAAAAGCCGGCGGTACCGTTTTTGTATCCGCTTTTCTCCGGAAGCTGCTTCATGATCCAGTCAGAATACGTAGTACGCCCACTTAGTAATACAGACGTTCTGTCTTTGATAATCGGAATCTCCAGATTCAGTTTACTCGTTACCAGACCGATACCGGCCGAACCGGTGAATTTTTCTTTATTGGCTTCTTTACCGGTGATATCTAGAATGGATGAAATACGTCCACCATATTGTGCCGGGATGCTGCTTTTATATATCTCGGCTTCTTTTACCATATCTGAATTGAAGGCTGCAAAAAAGCCGAATAAATGGTTCGGGTTATAGATGGTTCCGTCATTTAGCAGAATTAGATTCTGGTCGGTAGCTCCACCACGTACGTTGAAGCCGCTTGAAGCTTCACCTACTGTTTTTACACCGGGTAAAGCCTGTACCATCTTTAAAATGTCTACTTCTCCCAAGGCCATCGGGATATTCTTCAATTGGGTTGGACGCAGTGTTTCTGCACCTAATTGCGTACTTTTCACATTTTGTATACGTCCGGAAGTAATGGTTACTTCGTCCAGCATATGTGTAGTTTCTTCAAGTTCGATGTCCAGTGTACCATCACTGTAAAGCATAATTTGTCGACGGGTATCTTTAATGTTAAGTCCTTTGATATCAATTTGTTTGTGTCCGGTAGGAAGTTCAAGAGTAAAGTTTCCCTTAACATCTGTTGTCGTCGCAATCCATGGGTCCTTTAAAATCAGATTGATGCCTATCATGGGCTCACCGGTTTTAAAGTTAGTAACTTGCCCTTTGAGTACCGCTTTTCGTGGTGGTTGCTTGATTCGTACATCTCCCACATTATACACTTTGTTTTCTGAAGATGCTTTTTCAGGTTCTCCGCTTAGGTAAGTATATACGTCACCATAATAACTTTCGCCTTTTTCCGGTTCTCCGGTCAGTTTAGCAGGTAATAGCGTGATGAGTTCCTGCTCTTTCAGCACGAATAAATTGTTTCCGGATACTGACAATTTATAGGGAGTCGGCTCAAGTGCTTCTTTTAATTGTTGCAGGGGTGAAGCTTTTCCTTTCACCAAAACCTTGAAAGGAGCACTAATAGTGCTGAAAACCCTATAGGGTGTATTTTTTTCTACAGTCTCCAATAAGGAGTCAATAGTTATACTGTCGGCAGGAAGTGAGAGGGGGTGTTGAGCCGTCATTTGTTGCGGCCATGCAAATAGTAGGGGCAACATCCATAAGTATGTACTTTTTTTCATCGTGTTTGTTTTTGGTCTATCAATTCTTCACAAAAGTTAGTAAGAGCGATTAATGAGGCATCAGCGTCATGGCGAAAATTAAGTTTATGTTTTCGTGCGTAACGTTTTATCAGTTTATGTTGCTCCGGAAAGATCTTGGCAAACGACTTGTTGTTACTGACGGGATAATATATCCCATTGTATTCCAGATAATATTTTACTCCGTATATGAAATATTCAGTTTGATGTTTGCGGGTTTTGGCTATTTTTTCTACGTTGATCTGAGCAACGGAGTATGTTTTTCGTGCCAGCAGTCTCAGTCGCTTTCCGTCTTGTAGTAATTCGTAAAATCCCTTATTGAGATCTGTCTTCTTTGTCGGACGGAAATAGATAAATGTAGTATTGTGCAGGTTGACTTGTTCGATTCCTTCATTATTGATAATCATGCTGTAATGGCTGTCAGGAGTCAGTGCACAAAGTTGGTCTTTGTGTAAATCCAAATGAAGATCCAGTCCCGGGTATCGGTTTCCTTTGAAGATAATCTCTCCTGTGGTAAATTCATCACCTTGAAAATAGGGAAGATTGTCGTATTGGGCAAGACTGTATGTTAATTCGATTTCACCATTGTAAATAGTAACATAGTCTCCTGCTGCTTTTAAGTAGTTTTCTATTGGATAAGTTTGCGAGTAAATGGCTTCTCCATTGAATAATAACGCAGTAATGGCCAGTATGTGCCTTAAGTAATGTCGGTTTTTCATAAAATGTTGCGCCTTAGTTTGTGATTAGATAAATGGTTCTTGTTACAAAGATACCCGAAAAAGTTTTGCTATTTTGATTTTTGTGTTAAAAGAGATTAATTAGAACCATTAATAATCGTATCACGTTTGCCCTGTTCTCTTTTTTTAAGCTAAAAAGAACAAATCTTTAAACTTTAATTTGTTTCTTTGTTAATTATGTATTGATACTTAAACTTTTAATATATGAGAATTAAACTGATTTGTATTATCGTGTTACTTTCTATGGGGATGATGTCATGGACACATGCTCAATCATACGATAGATTATGGAAGCAAGTGGAGCAGGCCCAGCAGAAAAGTTTGCCCCAAACAGTTGTCCGATTAACCGGTGAAATTTATCAAAAAGCTAAAGCAGAGAAGAATTCTCCTCAAATGCTGAAAGCTTATATTTGGCAGATGAAATTTAGGGAAGAGATTACTCCGGATAGCTTTTACGTGTCGTTGAATGGCTTAGAGCAGTGGGCGGTGACTACGGACAAGCCATTGGACCGTGCAATCCTGCATTCGCTCATCGGTAGTATGTATGCAGATTATGCTTCCCAAAACCGTTGGAAACTGAATCAACGTACGGATTTGGAAGAAGAAGCTCCCTCTGTTGATATCCGGGAGTGGAGTAAGAATCAGTTTGTAACTAAAGTAATGACAGAAATAGCCGTAACATTTCAAGACTCTTTGCTACTGCTCGATACTTCCTCCCGAAGCTACATTCCTTTTGTGGAACTTGGAGTAACCAGTGATTACTATCATCATGATATGTATCATTTGTTGGCTTCCCGTGCCATTACTTCATTGGAGAATCTGTCCGGATTTGGTCGTGATTCTTTAATAAATGTACGCATTGAAGAAATTTATCAGCACATGATGAATTCATATCGTCGGACTGATAATCACGATGCTCTGTTGCTTACTACTTTGGATTATTTGCAGTGGAAGAGGCGTACTGATATCGATTTTCGGCCTTATCGTGCTCCGGAGGGGAAACTTGGCTTGACACAGGATCCTTATTTGGCTGCACTGGACAAACTGATTGCCGAAAATAAGTCACATGATGTCTGTGCAGAAGTTTATTTGCTCAAGGCACAGGCGGCAATGGATGCAGGAGTGCCCGCTTCTGCGTTACAATTGTGCGAAGAGGCTATCTCTCGCTATCCGGACTATCGCCGCATCAATGCTCTGAAAGAACTGAAGCAAGAAATTCTGCGTCCCGATCTGACAGTGCAATCCCCGTCAACAGTTTATCCGGGTGAGGAGTTTGATTTAAAAGTCAGCTTTAAAAATTTGAAAGACTTTACGGTAGAGTTGTATGCAATTAATTTACCGGCACGTCCGAATACGGTGGAAGCACCCAATGACGTATTTCTAAAAAAACATGGACGTTTACTTTCATCGGAACATTATGTTCTCTTCCCGTCGGATGACTATAAAGTGAAAGATTCCATCTACCACATAAAGGCACCTGAAACAGGACTGTACGCCCTCCGTGTTATTCCGGGTGTTAAGGTTCGTTCCAATGTTTCAAAATTTCTCTATTCTACTTGCTTTAAAGTTCTTACCCGATCTCTACCTTCTAATCTGAGTGAGGTAGCTATTCTCGATGCTATGAGTGGCAAGCCTTTGCAGGGTGTTGTTCTTTCATTCTTCGATCGACAGAACAAACAACTTCTGACAGCCACTACCAATACCGAAGGGAAAGTACAGTTTGCTTCGTCGGAAAAATACAGGTATCTGACTGCTGCCAAAGGGAATGATACAGCTATGCCGCAGATGTATTTATGGGGAGGAGATTATAATTTTGCAGACCATTCAAAACCTGTTTCTGTGGTAACTTTGCTTACCGACCGTTCTGTTTATCGTCCGGGGCAGACTGTCTATGTAAAAGGCATTGCCTATGAACAGTATCCTGACTCTGCCCATGTGATTGCGGGACAGGAATATACGCTGACTCTTTCGGATGCCAATGGGCAAGAAATCAGTGCAAAGAAGCTGCGTACCAATGATTTTGGATCTTTCACCGCAGAATTTGTTTTACCGTCTGTTTGTTTGAACGGTACTTTTAGTTTGAATACTCAAAACGGATTTCGTTCCATTCGTGTAGAGGATTACAAACGTCCTACATTTGATATTACTTTTGAGCCGGTGACTGAAAGTTATCGGTTGGGAGATCGTGTCGAGTTGAAAGGGAGTGTAAAAACTTTCAGTGGTGTGCCGTTACAGGATATTCCTGTTACTTATACCATTACCCGCTCATTGTATACTTGGCGGATGTGGGGGATGAATCCGGTTATTTTGGCCTCTGACACTGTCCGTTTGGGAGTAGATGGAAACTTCGAAATTCCTGTGGATCTGAAACCTGACACTTCGAATCCCGATTTGGGAGACGGTGACAATACCTCTTTATATTATGACTATAAAGTGCAGCTTTCAGTAACCAATGTCGCAGGTGAAACGCAAACTTCAGAAACAAGTCTGCGGGCAGGAAAGACCTCTTTGTTATTGTTTGCTGATATATCCGGACTGATTTGCAAGGATGATTCTGTGAAAGCGACTTTTCGGGTAAATAATCTGGATCGTAAACCGGTCAGTGTCGAAGGCAGTTACCGGTTGTTTTTGATTTCCGATTATCAGAAATCAAAACCCTTGAAAGAACAGGACGTTTCCGATCAACCGGCTCTTTCCGGTTCGTTTAGGTCCAATGAAGAGATCTTGTTGTCCGATTGGAAAAAACTTCCTTCAGGTGCTTACAAACTTGTAGCTTCGGTGAAAGATGATCAAGGCCGTAAGGTAGATGCGGAAAAGGTAGTGATTCTTTTTGCTTCCGATGATAAGCGTCCTCCGGTATCTATGCCTTTGTGGTGTTATGAAGTGAATACCCGGTTTGATGCAGCACATCCTGCCCTGTTCTATTTTGGTACTTCCGAAAAAGATACTTATGTCTTAATGGATGTGTTCTGTGGTAATAAGCATCTGGAGAGTAAGCTTCTTCATTTGTCCGATTCTCTTGTTCGTTTTGAATATCCGTATCGGGAAGCCTACGGGAATGGTTTGGGTATTACCTTTGTATTTGTTCGTAAAGGTGTTGTTTACGAACAGGAGGTAAGCCTGATAAAACGTTTGCCCGATCATAACTTGAATATGCGTTGGGATGTATTCCGTGATAAATTACGTCCCGGGCAGGAAGAGGAATGGAAACTGACTATCCGTAATCCACAGAAATCACCTGTTTTGGCCGAAATGCTGGCTACTATGTATGATGCCTCTTTGGATAAAATTTGGAAGACCAACCAGTCATTGCAATTACATTATCAACTTTCTGTCCCCATTGCTCGTTGGAGGAGAGATTATGTTGGCTCAAACTATTTTTATTTTGGTTTCCGCCGGACTGATTTTAAGGTGCCTCCGTTTAGCTATGATCATTTTGACTTGCCTCCGGTTTTATATGCGGTTGCCGAAATGTTGTCGGTCACCAATGATGCTGCCCCGACTACCCGATATGCACGTCTGCGCGGAATGGGTGCTGCAAAACCACAAATGAAGAGCGCTGCCGTAGCCGATGTCGTTTTCGAATCTGAAATGGTTCCTGTTACGGAAGAGAGCGGAATGGCAATGTCAATGGACAATGCCGATATGGGTAGGACAACAGATATAGAGTTACGTACCGACTTTGCGGAAACTGCCTTCTTTTATCCGCAGCTTCACACGAACGTTCAGGGTGAGGTCAGTTTCTCTTTCCGTATGCCTCAAAGTCTCACGACCTGGAATTTCCGAGGATATGCTCATACACAAGATATGATGACAGGGCAGATGGATGCTACTGCTGTTACCAGTAAAGAGTTTATGCTTACTCCGAATCTACCTCGGTTTGTCCGGGTAGGAGATCACACTTCCATGGCTGCTTCTGTTAGTAATCTGACCGGTAAAAATCTGTCTGGTACTGTGAAACTGGTACTTTTCGATCCAATGACAGATCAGGTAATATCGACCCAACAGAAGAAATTTAATGCCGGAGCCGGACAGAGTGTCGGTGTAAGTTTCTTGTTCACAGTAACCGATAAATATGAACTTTTGGGATGCCGGATGATTGCCGAAGGAGGAAATTTCAGTGATGGAGAGCAGCATTTGCTTCCGGTTCTCAGTGATAAGGAGAACTTGACAGAGACTTTGCCCATGCCTGTTCGTGGCGAGCAAACACGTACTTTTTCTTTGGCCGATCTGTTCAATCACCATAGTAAGACTGCGACCAACCGCCGTTTAACTGTAGAGTTTACTTCCAATCCGGCTTGGTATGCAGTGCAAGCATTACCGGCACTATCACAACCTCGGAATGATGATGCTATTTCGTGGGCTACTTCCTGGTATGCCAATACAATGGCTTCTTATATCATGAATGCTCAGCCACGTATTCAGGCAATATTTGATAGTTGGAAACTCCAGGGAGGCACTAAAGAAAGCTTCTTGAGTAATTTGCAAAAAAATCAGGAAGTGAAGAATATCCTTCTTTCTGAATCTCCTTGGGTGATGGAAGCGACTTCGGAAAGCGAACAAAAAGAGCGTATTGCCACTTTATTCGATTTGAATAATATCCGTAACAGTAATACAGCAGCTTTGTTGAAATTAAAGGAACTCCAGTTACCTGATGGTTCGTGGAGCTGGTATAAAGGAATGGACGGAAGTCTTTTTGTCACCGACTTCATTGTAGAACAGAATGCACGTATAGCCCTGCTTACAGGGAAGCCGCTGGAGGGAGGAGCGCTGGATATGCAACAAGCAGCTTTCGGTTATCTCCATAAAGAAGCCTTGCAGGAATATCGTTCTATCCGTGAGGCAGAAAAGGTTGGCAATAAATCAGAGGGAATTTCACGAAGTGCATTGAAGTATCTTTATTTGATTGCTGTCTCTGGCGAAAAAGTTCCGGCATCGGTGAAAGAAGGTTATGATTACTTCCTATCCAAAGTTGCTCCATCATTGTCTCAACAATCCGTCACCGAGAAGGCCTGGTCGGCTATTGTATTACAGAAGGCAGGTAAGGTAAAAGAAGCTCAGGAGTTTATGGCATCTCTCAAAGAATATCTTACTCAAACAGACGAGCAAGGCATGTTCTTTGATAGGACTGATAGTCCGTATGCTTGGAATAACTTAAAAGTGCCTGCCCATGTTGATGTAATGGAGGCTTTTGAGATGGTAGGCAGCAATGCCACGATTGTTGAAGAAATGAAAATGTGGCTTTTAAAACAGAAGCAAACTCAACAGTGGGACTCTCCGGTAGCTACAGCCAATGCTGTTTATGCTTTGCTTTACCGGGGTACTAATTTATTGGATAATCAGGGAGACGTGCGTATTGTCCTTGGCAATGAAGTTTTAGAAACGATAAGTCCTGCCAAGACGACTGTTCCGGGATTAGGCTATATCAAAAAGACTTTTACCGATAAGAAGACCGTGAATACCGATGAGATTATCGTTGAAAAGAGAGATCCGGGTATTGCCTGGGGAGCAGTTTATGCACAGTTCGAAGAGAATCTTGATAAAGTGGTCCGCCAGGGAAGTGGGTTGAATGTTGATAAGAAATTGTATGTAGAGACGATTGTTAATAATAATCGCCTGTTACAGCCGGTTATCGGTAAAACTCAATTAAAGGTTGGTGATAAAGTAGTTGTTCGTCTGACCGTTCGTCTCGATCGTACAATGGACTTTGTACAATTGAAAGATCAACGTGCTGCTTGTCTTGAACCGGTAGAGGTCCTGTCCGGATATCGTAATGTCGGTGATGTCGGTTGTTATGTTGCAGTAAAAGATGCTTCTACCGATTTCTTCTTCGATACTTTGAATAAGGGGACTTATGTTTTAGAATACAGTTATCGTGTAGATCGTGCGGGAAGTTATGAAGCAGGAATTGCTACTATTCAAAGTGCCTATGCACCCGAATATGCTGCCCATTCAGCTTCTGCCCGTTACGAAGTTTCTCAGTAAATAGAACTCTGTCTTTTGAAAGGGGAGGATCGTCAAAACCCACCACAGAGGACACAGAGTAACACAGAGGCAATTTTAAGTTGTTGATTCTTGATGAAAAGACTCTGTGATACTCCGTGTCACTCCGTGGTAAAAAGAGTTTCGATTAGGGTATATAAGCGAAAGCCGTTCTGCCTGTGCTTAAAAATATGTAATCAATGGCAGAATCTCACTGAAAACCCCTATTTTTGTACTCTAAACAACTAATAATTATAAAACAGAGACGAATGAAACGTAGTTTACTCTTCATATTTACTTTACTTACTATTACTTTATCGGCTGTAGCTCAACCTCGTATCTCTTCTAATAAGGAGACCCATCATTTCGGACAAATCGAATGGAAACGTCCGGTTTCTGTAGAATATACTATTACCAATACAGGTGATAAACCTTTGGTACTGACTAATGTTACCACTTCTTGTGCCTGTTCGGTTGCTAACTGGACGAAAACTCCGATTGCTCCCGGAGAAAAAGGAACAGTTAGTGCTACGTTTGATGCTAAAGCGCTAGGGCATTTCAATAAGTCAATCGGCATTTACAGCAATGCACAGCCCAGTTTGGTTTATCTGAATTTTGACGGGGAGGTGGTTCAGGAAATCAAGGACTTTACTAAAACACATCCTTATGCAATCGGGCAAATCCGGATTGATCGTACAGATATTGATTTTCCGGATGCACACAGTGGAGAGAAACCGGTAATCACATTAGGAGTAGTCAATCTTTCCGATCGTCCATACGAACCTGTATTGATGCACCTTCCGCCTTATCTGAAAATGGAAACTAATCCGACCGTCCTTTTAAAGGGTAAGAAAGGAACCATTACTCTCACACTCGACACCAAACAACTAATGGATTTGGGCTTGACCCAGTCTTCTGTTTATCTGGCTCGTTTTGCCGGTGATAAAGTGGGTGAAGAGAACGAAATACCTGTGTCAGCAGTCCTTCTTCCGGACTTTTCAGGAATGACCGAACAGGATAAGGCGGTCGCTCCTGTTATTCGCCTGTCCGAATCTAAGATTGATTTAAGTCAGGTGCTGGCCAAGAAAAACAAAGCCAGACGAGACATTGTTATCACTAATACAGGTAAATCTCCTCTGCAAATTAGCAAACTGCAAGTGTTTAATCCGGCAGTGGGGGTTGCTTTGAAAAAAACTGTACTGCAACCGGGTGAAAGTACTCGGTTGAGGGTGACTGTTCTGAAAAAGAACCTTGGAAAGAAAAAGAGGCATTTACGTATCCTGATGATCACCAATGATCCGGTGCAACCGAAAGTGGAGATCGATGTAAAAGCTACGAATAACGAATCACATAATTAATATCTGCCATGGAACATCCTGAGAATAACGAAGCGTATAAAGGTTTGGTTGTGAATGCAGGCATTGAACAACCGTCATCTGTAAATCCTTATCTGAAACGGAAGGTAAAGAAGCGTCAATTGTCGGTTAGTGAGTTTGTGGAGGGAATTGTCAAGGGAGATGTGACGATCTTGAGTCAGGCTGTGACTTTGGTAGAAAGTGTGCGTCCTGAACATCAAGCTACTGCCCAGGAAGTTATTGAAAAATGTCTGCCTTATTCCGGAAATTCAATCCGTGTAGGTATCAGTGGTGTACCGGGAGCCGGTAAAAGCACCTCGATTGATGTCTTTGGATTGCACGTTCTCGAAAAGGGAGGTAAGTTAGCGGTTTTAGCCATCGACCCGAGCAGTGAACGCAGCAAAGGAAGTATTTTGGGTGATAAAACCCGTATGGAGCAGCTTTCAGTGCATCCTAAATCATTTATACGTCCCAGCCCTTCCGCCGGTTCTTTGGGAGGAGTAGCCCGTAAAACCCGTGAAACAATCATTCTGTGTGAAGCGGCCGGCTTCGATAAGATATTTGTAGAGACGGTGGGAGTGGGACAGAGTGAAACGGCTGTTCACTCGATGGTCGATTTCTTTCTGTTGATTCAGTTGGCCGGTACGGGAGACGAACTTCAAGGTATTAAACGCGGTATCATGGAAATGGCAGATGGTATTGTGATTAATAAGGCTGATGGTAGCAATATCGATAAAGCCAAGTTGGCCGCTGCTCAGTTCCGTAATGCTTTGCATCTTTTTCCCGCTCCCGATTCCGGATGGACACCGCGTGTACTCACATATTCCGGATTCTACAATCTTGGGGTAAAGGAAATATGGGATATGGTGTATGAGTATATCGATTTTGTGAAAGGTAATGGCTATTTTGAATACCGCCGTAACGAACAAAGTAAATACTGGATGTATGAAAGCATCAATGAACAGTTACGTGACAGTTTCTATCATAATGCCAAGATCGAATCGATGTTACAAGAAAAGGAGCAACAAGTGCTCAGGGGAAATCTAACCTCTTTTGTTGCTGCCAAGAGCCTACTCGATACCTATTTTGAAGATCTGAAATAATGATAAAGGTGTGTCAAAATTCTGTGGTGAGTTATGACACACCTTCCAAATCTGCTTTCGATTTACTTTGAGTCACAAAGTAGACTCCAAGAAATACCAATGCGATCGCAACCCCTTTTTCCCAGCCGAAGCTTCCGATTCCCATTAAAATAGCAGCAATAGAAGCAACAATAGGCTGTACATAATTATACATGCTTACTACTGTAGGGCGCATTAGTTTTTGCGCGGTCATGATGCAGATGTAAGCAATGAAACTTCCACATAGTACCACATAAAGTACTTGATAGATGGCGGCTGTCGAAATGCTGTCCCATTTAATGCTTGCTATATCCTGGTATGAGAAAGGAATATAACAGATGGATGCATAGATAAACATCCACTTATTAATCGTGATGGCCGAATAGCGTTGGGATAACCCTTTGAATACGGTTAAATAGATGGAGAAGCTAAGTTGCGCAATCATGCAAAGTAAATCTCCCCAAATGCTTCCTCCTCCTGCACTTACTGCCTGACTGCTTAGAATTAAGATTAACGCTCCCATTGCTCCGATAAAGATGCCCAAAACCTTTTTGTTGGTAACCGGTTCTTTCAGATAGATAGCTGCCACAATCATGGTGATGATAGGTGAAGTTGTTGTTACGATAGATGCGTCTATCGGAGAAGTGAGAGACAATCCGAATATAAATATCCCCTGATTGAAAACAAGGGCAAACAGAGAAGCAAAAAAAATCTTCACCATGTCACGGTGTCCTACCTGCTCTTGTTTGCAGAAAGCGGAAAGTATCCAGAAAGCTGCTGCGGCACCTACCATGCGGAAGGTGGTTACCGAAAGCGCTGAGAACTCTGCCAATGCCGATTTACCGATGGGGGACATCAGCCCCCACATCACGTTGGCTGTAAATGCCAATGCGTGTCCTTTCAGATTCTTATCAATCTCCATACCGAAAATGTTACCTTTATTGAAAACTGATGCAAAAGTAACCAATTTATCGTTTGAATTTTCTATATTTGTTTAATTTAAATGCAACCATTTATGGAACTATCAGCCAATTATATCAAACGAATTGAAATAGACGGATTATGGGACCGTTTCAATATAGTCTGGGACCTTCGTCCGGATGTCAATATACTATCCGGAATCAATGGAGTTGGAAAAACCACTATCCTGAATCGATCGGTCGGGTATCTCGAGCAACTGTCGGGTGAAGTGAAGAGTGATGAAAAAAACGGAGTACATATCTTTTTCGACAATCCCGAAGCTACTTACATTCCTTATGATGTTATCCGTAGTTACGATCGTCCGCTTATTATGGGGGATTTCACAGCCCGTATGGCAGATAAGAATGTAAAGTCCGAACTCGACTGGCAACTCTATCTGTTGCAGCGCCGTTATCTGGATTATCAAGTCAATATAGGCAATAAGATGATCGAGCTGTTGAGCAGCAATAACGAGGAAGAACGTAGTAAAGCAGCCACGCTTTCCATTGCTAAACGTCGTTTTCAAGACATGGTTGACGAACTATTCAGCTATACCCGTAAAAAAATAGACCGTAGACGCAATGATATTGCTTTCTATCAGGATGGTGAACTTCTGTTTCCTTATAAACTTTCTTCCGGTGAAAAGCAGATGTTAGTTATTCTGCTTACTGTACTTGTACAGGATAATGCCCATTGCGTATTGTTCATGGACGAGCCCGAAGCTTCTTTGCATATCGAATGGCAGCAAAAGCTGATATCGATGATCCGTGAACTGAATCCGAATGTGCAGATTATACTAACGACACATTCTCCTGCAGTGATCATGGAAGGATGGCTCGATGCTGTGACCGAAGTAAGTGATATTGCAACCAGCTATAAGTAGCATTTAACTAAAACACGACCTATGGCAATCAGTCTCAAAGACAATCTGACTTCTTCCTATTTCAATGCTGCTCATAAGTTATACTCTAAAAAGGCGCGCCGCCGGATTGTAGCTTATGTTGAGAGTTATGACGATGTAGCTTTCTGGCGTACACTGCTTGAGGAGTTTGAGGACGAAGAACATTATTTTCAGGTGATGCTTCCTTCGGCTACATCTTTGGCTAAAGGCAAGAAAATGGTACTGATGAATACCCTTAATACGGCCGAGTTAGGCAAAAGTCTGATTGCCTGTGTGGATAGCGATTATGACTTTTTGTTGCAAGGAGCTACTGCTACTTCACGTAAAATTAATCGTAATAGATATATTTTTCAGACCTATGCTTATGCTATTGAAAACTATCATTGTTATGCCGATAGCTTGCATGAGGTCTGTGTGCAAGCCACTTTGAACGACAGACACCTGATTGACTTCAATGAGTTTATGAAACGATACTCTCAGATTGCTTATCCGCTTTTCCTGTGGTCTGTCTGGTTTTATCGTCGTCATGATACTTATACGTTTACTATGAGTGAATTTAATGCCTGTGTTCGTTTGCACGATGTTAGCTTGAGGCATCCGGAACGTTCTTTGGAGGCAGTGAGGCGTTCGGTAACGTCTAAACTTTCTGAGTTATCCACGCGTTTTCCACAAGGTATCGAAGAGGTCGATAAGTTATCGGTCGAATTAAAAGAACTTGGAGTGCTTCCTGATACAACATATCTGTTTATTCAGGGGCATCACATCATGGACAATGTCGTGATGAAAGTATTGACTCCCGTTTGTACAGCCCTGCGACGCGAACGGGAACAAGAAATCAAAAAATTGGCGGAACATGACGAACAATTTCATAATGAACTGACTTGTTATCAAAACAGTCAGGTCAATGTCGAGGTAATGCTTCGCAAAAATAGTGCTTACAAAGATTTATACCTTTATCAATGGTTGAAAGAAGACATAAAAGAGTTTTTATATGGAACAGATAACCGAAAAAATAAATGACTTATTCGTTTCCTGGGGATTTGACTCCAGTGAAGTAGGCCCCATTATGACACTGGTACTGATTATTGGCATTGCCTTTTTAGCCGATCTTATTTGTCGTAACATTCTTTTAAGAGTAGTTGCCAAACTAGTGAAAAAGACCAAAGCAACCTGGGATGATATTGTGTTCGACCGTAAAGTTTTGATTTACCTCAGTCATCTTGTCCCTCCCATCATTATTTATGTGTTGATTCCTTTGGCAATTCCGAATGTAAGTGCCCTCGATTTTATCCGTCGTATCTGCATGATTTATATCATTGCGGTTTTTCTGCGTTTTATCAGTGCATTTCTGTCGGCTGTTTATCATGTATACAGTGAGCGAGAACAGTTTCGTGATCGACCATTGAAAGGTTTGTTGCAAACGGCACAAGTGATACTATTTTTCATTGGAGGAATTGTTGTTATCAGTGTATTGATAGATAAATCTCCGATGGTATTGCTCACCGGGCTTGGTGCTTCGGCTGCCATCCTGATGTTGGTGTTTAAAGACAGTATTATGGGATTTGTGTCCGGCATTCAACTTTCTGCAAATAATATGCTGAAAGTAGGTGACTGGATTGCTATGCCCAAATACGGAGCCGACGGTACGGTGATTGAAGTGACGCTCAATACGGTGAAAGTGCGCAATTGGGACAATACCATCACTACCATCCCTCCCTATCTGCTGGTCAGCGATTCTTTTCAGAATTGGCGGGGTATGCAAGAGTCCGGTGGACGGCGTGTGAAGCGTTCTATCAATATCGATATGAACAGTGTAAGATTCTGTACCCCCGAAATGTTGGCTAAATATAAGAAAATCCAATTGTTGACCGATTATGTGGAGCAGACCGAGCAGGTGGTGAAAGAGTATAATAAAGAACATCACATAGACAACTCTATTTTGGTCAATGGGCGACGTCAGACCAATCTCGGAGTATTCCGTGCCTATCTGACCAACTACTTGAAAAGTCTTCCCGATGTCAATAAGAACCTCACTTGTATGGTACGGTATCTTCAGCCCACCGAACAAGGTATTCCGGTCGAACTTTACTTTTTTTCTGCTGTGAAAGAGTGGGTACCTTACGAAGGAATTCAGGCCGATGTATTCGATCATCTGCTTGCCATTGTTCCGGAATTTGGTTTGCGCGTATTCCAGAATCCTACGGGAGAAGATTTTCGGGAGTGGAATAGAAGAAATTAAAAAAGTGTGTTATATTTGTGGCTAATAATACTATATTAGCTATGAATGCACTACAAAGCAACATTATTCGGGAGATCACTCCGCTGTCCGATAAGGATTGTTTCTACATTGCCGAACGGTATAAAACGGAGTTTACTTATCCCATTCACAATCATGCCGAATTTGAGCTGAACTTTACGGAGAAAGCAGCCGGTGTGCGACGGATCGTCGGTGATTCGGCAGAAGTGATCAGTGATTATGATTTGGTTCTGATTACCGGAAAAGATCTGGAACATGTATGGGAACAACATGATTGTCATTCGAAAGAGATCCGTGAAATAACGATTCAGTTCTCTTCCGATCTTTTCTTCAAAAGTTTTATCAATAAGAATCAGTTCGATTCTATTCGTGATATGCTTGAGAAAGCTCAGAAAGGTCTTTGTTTTCCGATGTCCGCCATCCTGAAAATTTATCCCCTTCTCGATACGCTGGCATCCGAGAAACAGGGGTTTTATGCTGTCATCAAGTTCTTGACCATACTTTATGAACTGTCACTTTTCAATGAAGAGGCCCGTACGTTGTCAAGTTCTTCCTTCGCGAAAATCGGCATTCATTCGGATAGCCGCCGTGTGCAGAAAGTGCAGGAATATATTAATGCCCATTATCAAGAAGAGATCCGCCTGAATCAGCTGGCCGATATGGTAGGAATGACTCCGGTATCTTTCAGTCGCTTCTTTAAATTGCGTACCGGTAAGAATCTTTCGGACTATATCATTGACATTCGTTTGGGGTTTGCTGCCCGCCTGCTGGTTGATTCTACTATGTCTATTGCTGAAATCTGTTATGAATGCGGGTTTAATAATCTTTCTAATTTCAATCGGATCTTCAAGAAAAAGAAAGAATGTTCGCCCAAAGAGTTTCGTGAAAACTACAGGAAGAAAAAGAAACTGGTATAATTTTATGTAGGAATGCCTACCGAAAGATAGGAATCTTTTCTCATTTGGTAATGGAGTAAATATTGTTTCTTTAATTGATTCGGTAAAAATGATTTTTCGACTAAATCTTGTACTTGTTCTGCCTTTTGGCAAAAGCTTATTAGCTCTTTATGAACTCTTTTGGGGGGAATGCCGATGCGGATACCAAATTCTATGAATTCTTTTCCTGTAACCGCACCGTCATTTCCGTTTAACGTATTCTCTTTAAACAAGCCACGTTGTAAAGCAAATACATGATCATCAAAAATATGCAGTCTGGTATTTAGCAAATCATATGCCGGAGCAAGTATAAAATCTCCAGAAGGAGTTTCTAACAAAGAGAAATTTTTAGCATGAGCATCTCCATTTGAAAAAAGGAAGTTGAAAATAACTAATCGAAAGAATTTTAGAACCTCTACAGATGATGCTGAGACGTACTGTTTGATAATATCCGCCATCTCTTCATAACTTAATACATCATATTTGTAGTTGGGACCTTTATTCCCCTTTGATATTCCGGCTAAAGAAGCAAAATCTTCTTTTCTGAATTTTCTTCCATTGGGTGCAATGTCAAAACGTCGTGTGATATAGGCAGGTTCATCATTTTGAAAAAAACAGAGCCCATTGGCTGCTGTAGGAATATTGTAAACTTGCGAGGCTATTTGCATGGTTAAGTGTTCATTGGCTGGACTTATTTTGTTGAGCTCCGGATATAGACATGTGTTTGTTGTTATCCTGAAATTCTTTTTGTTCCGTTTCATTATTGTCCATGCCATTGTATGGCAGTATATGGTTTACCTTTTGGCTATTGAACAGCTCTTTCAATGCAACAGGCGAATAGGTTGAGAATCCCTTTTGTAAAGTAGAAGGACAGCAAGTTAATTCAATCATAGTCGAGAGGTTTTATGGTTACAGCCCCAGCCGTGTCGGTATGTGCTGTAGCTAATAAAATACCAAAATCATCTTTTTCATCAATCTGCAATAATCTTGCCTGAACGATGCGGTTGTGCCCTTCTGACAGCATGTTGGCAAAAAAAGGAAATAGATAATGGGAAGTATATTCCTGTTGTTGTTTTGTCAATGTCAGGCTTATGGAGGGCTTTGATGGATCATTGAAATATTCGTCATCATAGCGAAATTTATATTCGTTAGAAGATAATTCCGTAATAATGCCTACCCGTTCTTTATTCAAGTATACGACTCCTTGTCTCATAGATGTCCCTCCTTATTTTTAATTTTCAGAGAAAGTTCTAATCCTAATACCTCCAATATGGCATAGAGCTTTTGAAAATTAATATTTATTTCTCCATTTTCAATTTTTGTTATAGTATTGATACTGATTTGTGCTAAATCGGCAAGTGTTTGCTGATTTATACCCAACATTTTTCTTCGTTGGCGAATCTGTATTCCAATTTGTTTCATATTCCCAATATATTGTGAATTTGAAACAAAAATACTAAGTATTTGTTTGATAAGCAAGGAAATTCCCAATATATTGTGAATTTGAGCTTTTTGTGGCTTGAGTTATGTACCTTCATCATGAAATTCCCAATATATTGTGAATTTGATTACGGCTATTTGTACTTTTGATTTTAGAATGACAGAGATTTCTTTTTGTTTGTAGAGTGTTTCTCAATTAACATTGTTAACGCCATTTCTCCGTTATTTTATTCTTGTGTGCAAATAACAAGCCTTTTGCATTGAAAACACTTGCTATTTGCATTTAAAGAACAAGCTTTAACGTAGCGTTAAAACAAAGCTTTGGGCGAGAGAAATCTTGTGCTTTAAAAACACTGTGTTTTAGTTCGTTAAGCACACTTTTTACTTCTTTGTTTCGCTGAATCCCTTTCTGGTCAAAAGCCTGTATATTTGCTTTTTTGTCAACTACAAATAGGGGACTGACACTCTCTGCTACCTTCTTTTCGTCTTGTTTAGCGCCGCTATCAGGTATCTTCCTTTGGCTCCGATGTCGCTCCAGCAAGTGTTGGCAATCAGTTTCCATACCGTCGTTCCCTTCCTCCCATAGTCCGACAGCCTGAGTATGGAGTTTACTTCCCCGGTGTCGGTAATGCTCAATCTCTTTAGCGTGTCCATCAGTCCCGAGTAATTGTGCGTCATTGTATTGAAGGCGTATCCCGGTATCGGGAGATAAGCAGAATCCCCCTTCCGCTCTTCTTCCTCCCCTTTGGGGGGAGCTGAGGGGGGAAATTCTTTATTTTCCTCTGCTTTCTTTTCTTTTACTTTACTTTGTCCGGAATTGCATGCATTTTTTGCGTCAACGACTACATGATGTACTACATTTTTCGGGTTAACAGGTGTTTTTTCCTTTTTGAACAGCTCTGGTTGCTGAATTTCTTGTAGTGCCGGGGGAGTGTCGGCTTTTCCATTTTCTTTTTCCGGTTTCACCATCAGGTAAGGGAGCTCCGACAACTCTCTTTTCCTTCGCTTTGTCGCTTCCATCCATACTTTCTGTATACTTTCCGAAGTCAGTATTCCGTTTTCCTGATAACTGTTTCTGTCCAGTATTCCTTTGGTGAACAGAATCTCGATGATCCCCTGCACCTCTTCTGCCTGCACCTCTCTTCCTGCTTTGTTTGCGAAAATCAGGCATTGTTCTTCATCCCATCGTATGTAGTATCCCTCCTTGTAAATCTTACACATCAGTTTCAGCACAATTGCCGACCCTTTTATTCCATATTTTGCTTCTATCACTTCCATTGCGTTCTCTTCCATGAAGTTTACGCCCACCGGAAAATAATTGATCCCGTCGTATGCTATTGCCATATTTGTTTTTTTAGATTAGTTGTTTGTACTTTCAATAATACATTTACCACAAATTACTCCGGATTTCCAAAGACGTTTTCACTTGATTCCTCAAAGTATAAATAATTCATCCGTGAAAATCCGTGTAATCTGTGGTGGCACCCTATACGATCGGTCTCCACTCCATGAAGTTCTCCACCTGGAATGTCATCCATCGTTGTTCGTCCACATTCCAGTAGACTACTGCGCCTTCTATTTTTGTGGGATCATACTTCTTACGGAACTCCGCTTCGTAGTAAATCAATGTTGCTTTTACCAGTTGGAAACTCCCGTTTTGTTTTCGGTAAGCTACCGTCGCATGTCCATATTGCATATGGTCCAGGAGTGCTTCAAGTCGTTCTGCCATCCATTCGGCGCACGACTCGGTGTATCCTTTCTCGAAGACGATCCGTTTTTTCCATCTCAGTTTCATGGCTTCACTTTGTGACGCCGGGCTTTTCAACTTCTTCATATTATAATGATTTTAAAGTTTATAAATTGTTTGTCGGCCCGAAGGTAGAGTGTTTGCCGATTAGGTTGGAGTATAATAATTCATGGTGTGTTTTCTTGTCTATTTTATGCCAATGGATTTATCTCGTAGCATTTCGTTCCAGATGGTGTTTGTTTCCTTTAGAATAGTGCTGAACTTCAATGGAATGAATATTCCATTTCGAATATTCCCTAATAGTTTTTTGTCGTCTATATATCGTGCTAATGCAACTTGTGATGTCTCCTTTTTTATACCCATTGCCCCATCTTGATAGAGTGTGATTAGTAGCTTTAAGCATTCGTAGTGTTTCAAAACAATCCCTTGTATGGGTTTCTCCTTTTTTCGTCCTCTGTTTGACTTAAGGTCTCTATTGTCAGAGATTTGCTTGTTGCCCGTTTTGTTTTTTTTGAATTCTTTTTTTTTCTTCTTGTTGTTTGTTTTCGTAGTTCATAATCTTTTTAATTTTAGTGATTTTTATTTGTATAAAATGTTGCAAAGGTATGGACGAAAAATTTAGTAAACTTACAAATATAAGATAAATTGTGGAATTTAATTTCTTTTTAGAGGTAAGCTGTTGGCTTATAGTGAGATAATTTGTTTAAGGAGAGATGTTTCAAAAAACGTTCGTCTATTTGAACGCAAAGATAAGGGGTATTTTCATAATAGCAAAATGTTTAATTAAAAAAAAGATTTGCACTCTTGCCTTTCTACCTTAATATATTAATTTCTAGATAGATATCTATGGATAAAAATCTCTTTTTTATCTGTCTGCTTTTATGTTTCGATAATGAAAAAATGAATACAAAAATAGTGTTCAAATAGACGAACGTTTAAAAACACGTTTTTTTAGTATAATTCGTTTGTTTATAGTTTCTTACCAGATAGGTAATGAGTAACTACAAGAAACCGTGGCAAGAGAGTACAAAGCTTGCCGTATATTACATAAAGTACTCGCAAGTGATTGAATTTCAAGTGTATGTAAGAAGTTCAAAGCCCCGGGAGAATGTCCTTTTATGAAATAATCGTATAATGGAAGTGGAAAAAGAGACCGAAATATGGTTCGCTATGCGTGCCACTTATCGTCGAGAGACTGACGCTATGCGGTTGCTTGCGAAAGAGAACTTGGGCTGTTTTGTTCCTATGCAATATAAGATAAGTATAAAGAAAGGGAAAAAAGTCCGTGTTTTGGTTCCTATCATTCACAATCTGATTTTTATTCATGCTTGTCCTTCCGAAGTGAAGCGTGTCAAGTCTATGGTTGCTTATTTGCAATATATCACCGATACCCGTAGCGGCAAGAAGATCATTATCCCCGACAATGAAATGCAGCGTTTCATTGCTGTAGCCGGTACTTACAGTGACCATCTTTTATACTTTCAACCCGATGAACTCAACTTGTCCAAAGGAACCAAAGTCCGTATTACAGGTGGTGACTTCGAGGGCCAAGAAGGTGTTTTCCTGAAAGTGAAAGGTGCCCGGGATCGTCGCGTAGTCATTGCTATACAAGGTGTCATAGCCGTTGCCATGGCCACTATTCACCCTGATCTTATAGAAGTAATCAAATAATTCATAATTCAAATTTATTATGACTCTTTCCGAAGAAGTAGCTTCCCTTCAGCGTGCCGCGCACGACCTGATGTATTTGGGCATGGACGGGAGTCCCATTTACAGCGATGACTTGTCCCGCCGCAACAATGAAGTTTACCGCTTGACCACAACATTGTATAATTCCGGTGTCCAAGGTTCCACGGTTGAAGAACAGGCCTCTGTCTGTCTCGCTCTCCTAATGGGTTACAACGCATCGTTCATCGACCACGGAGAAAAGCGCGAACATGTCCAGAAGATATTAGATCGTTGCTGGGATATCCTCGATACTCTTCCCGCTTCACTATTGAAGCTTCGTCTGCTTACCGCCTGCTATGGTGAGGTATTCGACGAGCCTTTGGCTGACGAAGCCCGTGCAATCATCGCTTCTTGGGATTCGGTGTCACTTACTAGTGAACAGCAAGAGGCTATCAACGAGTTTCAGACTGTGGTGGATAATCCTTATCCGTGGGAGTATGTTGAAGAATAAATTTGGATGAACGAAAGATAATGATTTTTAAGTAAGATACTTATCTGTAAGCACTCAAATTAGGGCTCAAAAATGATATATATCTTTGCTGCCAATCGACAACCAACTGTTATGGCTGTATGCCAATAGTTAAAAATCAATCGAATTCCCTTTAAGTTTTAATTATGAAAGGTATTGTTTTGGCCGGTGGTTCCGGCACTCGCTTATATCCGATTACCAAAGGAGTCAGTAAGCAGTTACTTCCGATATTCGATAAACCGATGATCTATTATCCTATCTCTGTACTCATGTTGGCAGGGATTCGTGAGATTTTAATTATCTCCACTCCTTATGATTTACCCGGCTTTCAACGTTTGCTGGGTGACGGTTCTGATTATGGAGTGCGATTTGAATATGCGGAACAACCTTCTCCTGATGGTTTAGCACAAGCTTTTATTATTGGTGAGAAATTTATCGGTGATGATTCAGTATGTTTGGTTTTGGGTGATAATATTTTTCATGGTAATGGCTTTTCGGCTATGTTAAAAGAGGCAGTCCGTGTTGCTGATGAAAAGCAAAAAGCCACTGTGTTTGGTTATTGGGTGAATGATCCGGAACGTTATGGGGTTGCGGAGTTTGATAAAAGAGGTAATTGTCTTTCCATTGAAGAAAAGCCGAAAGTGCCTAAAAGCAATTATGCCGTTGTTGGACTTTATTTTTATCCTAATAAGGTTGTGGAAGTTGCTAAGAACATAAAACCTTCTGCCCGTGGTGAGTTGGAAATAACAACTGTCAATCAACATTTTCTCAATGATAAAGAGTTGAAGGTGCAGACTTTGGGACGTGGCTTTGCTTGGCTGGATACAGGTACGCACGACTCTTTGAGTGAAGCAAGTACCTTTATCGAAGTGATTGAGAAACGTCAAGGGTTGAAAATAGCATGTTTGGAAGGCATTGCACTTCGTCAAGGGTGGATTAATTCTGATAAAATGAAGAAATTGGCTCAGCCTATGTCGAAAAACCAATATGGGCAGTACCTTTTAAAAGTAATTGATGAATTAGCTGCTGACCAATAATGAATATAATAGAAGCCGTCATAAAGGGTGTTGTGATTATTGAACCTCACTTTTATTGATTCTTAACTCGTTTTGAGTGTCAAGTAACTACTCATCTATACGAATACGTAAGTAAGGGTACGATTTATCGATTGGCCTATCGGACCAATGCTAAAACGGCATCCTAACGTGAATATTGATTCTTTTTTGCCGTATAGGTGACTGAATGTATCGCCATAAAGTCCTTGGCGTCTTTGTCGCTACGGAAGCCACCGCTTCTTTTTTGTTTTACCTTTAAGATTCTGATTCCACATTCCACCAGATTATCAAGAAGTTTGGATAACGAAGTTGAGCGAACCATTCGAAAGCTGACTACTCAACGAAACAGTTCGCTTCATTACGATAGTGACGCAGGAGCTGAAATGGCTGCAACTTATCATAGTGTGATTGGAATAGTGAAGCTTCATGGTATTTCTATTTGTAATTTCATCGAAATTATTTTCAAAAATATCTTTAACGGGTGCAGGGATTATGTTTACATGGTCCTTGACAAAATCGCTTTGGCTACATGCCAATGTTAAATTTAAAACCAATTAATTAACAAAACTCTGTTTAGGGCACACTTGTGTGCCCTTTCAAAGGGGGATGCCCTAAATTGAATGCTTACAGTTGTTGTAACACCAACTAATTAATTGTGAAAAAAATCAATATGATATGCAAGAATACAAAGATTTGAAAATCGCCGTTGCCGGTACAGGCTATGTCGGTCTCAGTATGGCAGTACTATTGTCACAACATCATAATGTGGTGGCTGTGGATGTGATACCCGAAAAGGTAGAGAAGATAAACCGTCGTGTGTCACCGATACAGGATGAGTATATCGAAAAATACTTTGCGGAAAAGGATTTGAAATTGACCGCAACCCTTGACGGGAAAGCAGCCTATAAGGATGTGGATTTTGTTATCATAGCTGCCCCCACTAACTACGATCCTGTCAAGAATTTCTTCGATACTCATCATATTGAGGATGTAATAGACTTGGTGTTGGAGGTGAACCCTGATGCCATTATGGTTATCAAGAGCACTATTCCTGTTGGGTATACACGGTCGCTTTATAAGAAATATGCCCATCTGTTTCAGTTGGAACCAGAATTGAAAGGTAAGCATTTCAACCTGCTCTTCTCGCCTGAGTTCCTTCGCGAAAGCAAGGCACTCTACGACAACCTCTATCCCAGTCGTATCATCGTAGGCTATCCAAAGATCATCGATGGAAAAGAGTTCGATGAGGAGAATACAGCCATTAAATCTATCGGCAATTCCGATGCAGAGGAATATGCGAAGATATTTGCAAAACTTTTGCAAGAGGGAGCGATAAAGGAAGAAATTGATACCTTGTTCATGGGTATGAAGGAGGCAGAAGCTGTGAAGCTATTTGCCAACACCTACCTTGCCCTGCGTGTCAGCTACTTCAACGAATTGGACACTTACGCTGAAATGAAGGGCTTGGATTCACAAGCCATTATCAGCGGTGTGGGGCTTGATCCACGTATTGGTACGCACTACAATAATCCCAGCTTCGGCTATGGCGGCTACTGCCTACCAAAAGACACAAAGCAGTTGTTGGCCAACTATGCAGATGTTCCCCAGAACATGATGTCTGCCATTGTGGAATCAAATAGAACCCGTAAAGACTTCATTGCCAACCAAGTGCTGAACAAGGCCGGCTATTACCATGAAAGTGCGAATTGGGAAGCTGAAAAGGAGAAGGTGGTGGTTATTGGCGTGTATCGCTTGACGATGAAGTCCAACTCCGATAACTTCCGTCAGTCGGCCATTCAGGGCATCATGAAGCGCATCAAAGCCAAAGGGGCCACGACCATTATCTACGAGCCCACCCTGGTGGACGGGGAATCTTTCTTCGGTAGTAAGGTAGTCAACGACCTTGATGCCTTCAAGCGGCAGTCGCAAGCCATCATTGCCAACCGCTACGATGCGTGCCTGGACGATGTGAGGGAGAAAGTGTATACGCGTGACATTTTTAAAAGGGATTAGTTTCATGTTGGAATACAATATAGATTTGAAAGGCAAGACTATTCTTGTCACAGGTGCCGCAGGTTTCATCGGCAGCAATCTGGTGAAACGGTTACTAACAGACTTTGACAATATCAAAGTTATCGGCATCGACTCTATTACTGATTACTACGACGTCAATCTCAAATACGAACGTCTGACGGAAATAGACAGTCTGTCTAAGGATTGGACGTTCCTCAAAGGCAGCATCGCCGACAAAGCACTCATTGAGAACGTTTTCACCGAAAACAAAATAGATGTAGTAGTCAACCTCGCCGCACAGGCAGGTGTACGTTACAGCATTACTAACCCCGGCAGCTATATCGAGAGCAACCTCATCGGTTTCTACAACATATTGGAAGTCTGCCGTCACCATGAGGTAGCACATTTGGTCTATGCCAGCAGTTCCTCTGTCTATGGTAGCAACAAGAAGATACCCTATTCCACCGATGATAAGGTGGACAATCCTGTCAGCCTCTATGCCGCCACCAAGAAAAGTAACGAACTGATGGCGCACGCTTACAGCAAACTATATAATATCCCATCTACAGGTCTTCGTTTTTTCACTGTCTATGGTCCTGCCGGTCGTCCAGACATGGCATACTTCGGTTTCACGAACAAACTCGTGAAAGGCGAGACCATTAAAATATTCAACTACGGCAACTGCAAGCGTGACTTCACCTACGTTGATGATATAGTAGAAGGAGTAGTCAGAGTGATGCGACACGCTCCTGAAAGACGAACAGGTGAGGACGGTCTGCCCGTTCCTCCCTATATCATATATAATATAGGCAATAACCAACCCGAGAACCTGTTGGATTTTGTCACCATCCTGCAAGAAGAACTCGTTCGCGCTGGTGTGCTTCCAGCTGAATACGACTTTGAGGCACACAAAGAACTCGTCCCTATGCAGCCCGGTGATGTTCCTGTCACTTACGCAGACACAACACCCTTGGTGCAAGATTTCGACTTCAAACCATCGACCCCTTTGCGTGAAGGACTGTGTAAGTTTGCGGAGTGGTACAATGGGTATTATAACAAATGAATGTAAAGTTAAAATGTTCTTATTTTTTTAGTTCTTGACGGTTTGTTTCATAATAGTTTAGAGAAATTTTGAGGAGAAATGGACGCTTAGTGTGTCACGAGAATTATAATATAAATCTATATATGGATATAATTTGTAACTTTAAAAGAGATGAAGGTAGGTCTTCCACATTCGGTGTGCAGGCATTGATTGCAAACCACTTTGTGCTGCCTTTCAAGACTCATCAAAACCAAGATGTTAAGCAAATTTTGGGATAAGGACTGATAAATCAAGTGTCTATCTCTATGCCCCATGATAAAAACAAAACACGATGAATCAATCTATCAAATAACTCCAATGGTAATCGCAAATTTTGCGAGAAGACTTAAAAAAATGGAAGCATAGCATTTGTGCAGTTGATAAAGTACTCCTATTGAGGACAAGTGTCATCGTTCTTTTGAAGATGAAATATGATAATTGAAATATGAAAATAGTATTAAGACCAATCACATTGCAAGATGGAGTTCATCTTGTAAAGTGGCGTAATGATGAAAGAGTGATTAACCATTGTCTCAGTCGAGCAACAATTACTGAAGAATCAAATAAAGAGTTCTACGAGAATTTTGTGAAAACTGGCAAATATAAGCAGTTCATGGTGGAACGCTTGAATGAGGATTTCCCTATCGTAGCATACCCTATTGCAACTGTATATCTGAAGGATATGGACTACGCCAACAAGCGTTGTGAGCTGTGTATTTTCACCAGTACAGATACAGAGTGGACACCAGATAGCCAGAGTATGGCTATTCGTATGCTTGTTGATAAAGCTTTCACGGAATATGGTATGCATAAGGTGTATTCGTACGTATTCTATAAGTATCCCGACGAAGTAGAATTGCTTAAGAACGCAGGATTCTCTGCAGAAGCTATTCTTAAAGATGAGGCTCTCAATGCCGAAGGGAAGTATGAAGACATCGTTAGATTAAGTATTATTAATACTGAAAAGTAATGAACGTAATCAAAACTACCATTGAAGGCGTAGTTGTCATTGAACCCAAAGTGTTTAAGGATTCAAGAGGATATTTCGTCGAATCCTTCTCACAACGAGAGTTTGATGAAAAAGTTGCTATACCCCAATATGGTAAACCAATACTATTCGTACAGGACAACGAAAGTATGTCCAGCTATGGGGTAATGAGAGGCCTTCATTTTCAGTTACCTCCGTTCACTCAATCTAAATTAGTCCGTTGTGTCAGAGGTAAAGTTCTTGACGTAGCTGTTGACATCCGCAAAGGCTCACCCACCTACGGACATCACGTTGCTGTGGAGCTGACGGAAGATAATCATCGCCAGTTATTTGTACCAAGAGGCTTTGCGCATGGCTTTGCTGTTCTCAGTGAAACCGCTGTCTTCCAGTATAAATGCGATAACTTCTATGCACCACAGGCAGATGGAGGCATCTCCATTAAGGACGAGAGCCTTGGTATTGATTGGTGTATACCGATGGACAAAGTAATTCTATCCGAGAAAGACACACAACACGAATGTTTAAAAGACTTTACCCCCCCCTTTGATATTGAGGTTTCTTTGTATTAATGATATATGGCAAAGGCTAATGGAATAATAGGTTCATTATTGTGGAAATCAGGTGAACGGATAATGGTGCAAGGAATAGGTTTGTTGGTTCAGATAATCCTCGCCCGTCTCCTTATGCCTGAAGATTTTGCGAGCCTTGCGATTATTACCGCTATAGTTAACTATCTTGGTATCTTTGTGCAATGTGGTCTGTCAGCCGCAGTCGTCCAGAAGAAAGACCTATCAGAGATAGATGTATCCACATTGACTACGCTTAGTCTTTTGGTGGCATTAATTCTGTATGTAGGCTTGTTTCTTATGGCACCCGTGATTAATTCGTGGTACAATATGGAAGAACTTGTGTGGCCAATCAGAGTAATGGGTATAGCATTGTTCTTATACTCCTTCAATTCCATACAGAGCGGATTATTGCAGAGAAAAATGATGTTCCAAACTATGTTTGTCCGTAGTTTGCTTGCCACTCCTATATCAGCGGTCATAGGTATAACTATGGCCTATTTAGGGTGTGGAGTATGGGCACTTATTTGTTACGTCTTGTCGAATATTCTGGCAATAGTCATATTTATGAATATGCTTCCAGAAATACGTTTGAGGCTTGGATTCTCAAAACAAAGCGCAAAAGCATTGTACTCTTTCAGCCTTAAGATATTAGGAACTAATCTTGTAAGTGCAGGAGGCGACACTATCCGTACGATGACCATAGGAAAGGTTTACAAGCCTGCTACACTTGCGTATTATGACCGGGCATATACTTACTCTGGTCTTGTTACTCAAGTAGTAAATACTTCAATATCATCAGTCCTATTGCCTGTCTTTTCCAGATCACAAGACGATAAAAGTCACATTAAGGAGATGGCTCGCCGTTCCGTCAGTATGTCGGCATTTGTGATGATACCTGTTCTGCTTCTTGTGGCGCTTGTATCAAAGCCATTGATTTTAATTGTCCTAACAGATAAATGGCTACCGTGTGCCCCATTCTTAAGTCTGTTCTGTTTGCTTAGAATTCCAGGTATCATAACATCTGTAGATAAACAAGTGTATCTCTCTTTATGGAAAAGCCAGATAGGGTTGTATTATGAGATGATTCTTTTGGCAATCAACTTACTATCCCTCGTCTTGATGATTCCATACGGAGTGTTCGCTATTGCAATAGGCTATGTTGTAGTCGAGTTTGCTGGCAATTTTATGCTATGTGTTATCAGTGATAAAGTCTATAACTACTCTTTGATTGAGAGAACTAAAGATTTGATTAAACCCGTTTTCTCTTCCATAATAATGTTAGCTTGTGGCTATCTTCTGTCTCTCATAGAACTCCCTCTGTGGATGACTTTGATATGTCAAGTATTGGTATGTTCAGTTATATATCTGTTCATGCAATACATCCTAAGAGATAGCAGTTTAGCATTTATTATAAACAAGTTCAGAAAGAAATAAAATAGGACAACAAAGACAATCTGGAATAGAACTGTTGCGCTTGTTGGCAATGTTTGGAATGGTATTAAGTCACTGGGGAGGACACGGTTCGTGGAAACTAACACCAGACAATACGAATCTTATCAACAAAGTTTTCATTCAGCTACGCAATATTTTGGAGAGGTAGGCAATTGCATATTTGTGATGATTACGGGATTCTTTTTGGCCTCCATTTCATTGGAAGGTTTGCAATCCTGCCGATTATAGGCTCATTAGGCTTGTTCTTGTTCTTCAGCAAGATGAATATCACATCTACTATTATCAACTTACTTGCTCAAAGTGCGTTTGTAGTATATTTGATTTCAGAAAATCCAAATGTCTATCCATGGTTTTGGAAACGAGTGTTTGACAATATCGATTATTTCAACACTCCTTATATGATTGGAGTAGCACTCCTGCAATGTACCATTGTATTCGTTACCTGTATTACCATAGATGTGTTGTACAAGAGATTACAGAAATTGATTGAATTTCGACATCGATAAAGATTTTAAGATGTTCAAAGTCAATACATAGATATATGTAAATATTAAATTTTATTTATTATGATTGACGTTTTTTGCCTACTTTAGGGGGAGGCATTAGCCCGCATCAAAGAGGTTTTCGATTCTAATTGGATTGGAAAAGGTAAACTCATCAACGAGTTTGAGAAGAAATGGGCTGAACACGTCGGTTCGACTGCAAATAGAGTGCTGACAACAAACTGTTGTAGCGAAGGGTTATTCTCTTCTATGCACCTTTGCGACATCAAACCAGGTGATGAGGTCATCCTTCCTACCATCAGTTTTGTCGGAGCTGGCAATGCAGTTTGTGCCAACGGCTCAAAGATGGTTCTTTGTGATGTTGACCCACGCACACTTAATGCTCGTGCTGAAGACATCGAAAAGCGCATTACATCCAAAACAAAAGCAATACTTCTTCTTCACTTCGGAGGCATTGCCTGCGGGATGGACGAGATTATGGCATTGGCTGATGCCCACAATCTGAAGGTTATAGAGGATTGTGTAGCAGGAGTATGTTCTTCCTACAAAGGAAAGGTATTAGGAACATTCGGAGACATCGGCATGTGGTCATTTGATGCCATGAAAATTCTTGTTTGTGGCGATGGTGCAGCTTTATATTTCAGAGACCCTGAATTACGAGAGCGAGCTGAGAAGTGGCTCTATTTCGGACTTGAAGCCAAAAGCGGATATGAGAACAGTGTAGCTCAGAAGTGGTGGGAGTTGGCCATCAGTTCATTCGGTCATCGTGCCATCATGAATGATGTGACAGCAGCCATGGTTCTTGAGTAATTCAAGAGACTGCCGTCCTTTATGGAAGCACGTTCAAAAGTTCACGAGTTCTATAACGAAAACCTTAAAAATGTCAATTGGTTAGACCTTCCTCTACCTATAGCAGAAGGTTGCACTACGTTATATTATTTCTATCACATTCAGGTTAAGAACGGCAAGCGAGATGAGCTGGCAAAATATCTGCGCGACCGCGGAATTTACACTACTTATCGCTACTTCCCGCTTCACAGAGTCCCAGGCTATGGTGTTCATGTATTTTGTCCTAATGCAGATATGCGGTCGACAACACTCTTTGCATGCCGATGCATCAAAGCCTCTCGCTCGATGACTTAACCTTGATTGTCGATACAATCAAGGAGTTTGGCTCTAAGTATTGTTAATACTTGATGATTTAAAACTCCTTGGATAGTATGAAAAAGTTTATCAACATAAAATTCTTATTATTCAAATCTGGAGTTTTAAATTATGAGTATTCAAGTATTAAAACCAAAGTTCGAGATAGAAGAATGTCTCGAAGCAGTTCGTGAATGCCTTGAAAAAGGCTGGACAGGTATGGGGTTCAAGACCATACAATTTGAGGAAGCATGGAAAGAATATACAGGTCACAAACATGCTTACTATCTTAATTCAAACACTGTAGGTCTTCACCTTGCTGTCAAGATTCTCAAGATGCAGAATGGTTGGGCGGACGGAGATGAGATTATCACTACGCCTATCACCTTTATCTCCACCAATCATGCAATTATGTATGAGAACCTTCATCCCACATTTGCCGATGTAGATGACTATCTCTGTCTTGATCCTGTAAGCGTTGAGTCGCGAATCAACGACAAGACGCGAGCTGTCATTTTCGTAGGATATGGTGGTCGTGTCGGTCAGTTAGATAAGATTGTTGAAATTTGCAAGAAGTACAACCTCAAGCTCATCCTCGATGCAGCTCACATGTCAGGCACTCGTGTCAATGGCATCACCCCTGGTACTTGGGAAGGAATTGATGTAGCGGTATATTCTTTTCAAGCAGTCAAGAACCTGCCTACAGGCGATAGCGGTATGATTTGTTTCTTGAATGCAGAGTACGATAGACTTGCCCGTCAGCTGGCTTGGTTGGGTATTAATAAAGATACATACGCACGTTCTAACAAGGGAACATACGCTTGGAAGTATGATGTGGATTACGTCGGCTACAAGTATAACGGTAATGCCATTATGGCTGCCATTGCGCTTGTACAGTTGAAATATCTCGATCGTGACAATGCACGTCGTCGTGATATAGTCGAGATGTACGACAATGCATTCGCTAACAATCCAAAGATACAAATAGTTGGAGCTCCTTATCATGAAGAGTGCTCGTACCACATCTATGAAATTGTAGTGCCGGATCGTGAGGCTCTTCTTGGTAAGCTTGCCGAGAATGACATCTACGGAGGTGTGCACTATCGCGACAACATCGAGTACAGTATGTATCGTTATGCAGAAGGAACGTGTCCTAAAGCCCGTGAACTTAGCGAGCATATCATCACGCTTCCTATGCACATGTGGCTAACTGATGAGGATGTACAAAAGATAGCTACTATAGTAAACGTCTTTGTAAAATAACCCAAATGGCAACTGGTAATATAGGTAGTTCCTTTGGAATGTGGTTCAATACCACCCGCCAATTCAAAACGTAATTTTTAAATATGGAATATAAATACAATTATGTCATCTTTAATTCACCTGATAACAAGTTAAGAGTGGACAATGACGGTTACTATACAATTTGTACAAAAGATTTAGAAAATTTAGAGCAGACAAGAGTCGTTTCGTATCCGTTGGATAAACACCCTTATTGGATACGGCTGCTTTTTGCTTTACACACATCTGAAAAAATTTCAAAACATATAAAGTTGCCTTTTCAGAATCTTTGGTATCCACTATATTTTAAAAATAACTTTTCTGTACAACTACCTATGTGCTTTATAATAATAAGTCGTAGCCTACCGTTAGGTTATTTACATTATCTCAAGAAGAAGTATCCTAATTGTAAAATTGTACACATGCACAGGGACTTTCTTTCAGTCGGGAAAAGAATGAGACCGGATTTGCATTTTAATCCAATTTTTGATTTAGAAATGACTTATGATGAGGCTGAATCAAAAGAATATAATATCCCACATTTTGACGAATTTGAGTCTGCAATAGAAATAACAAGAGAGAGGGAGTTTGAGTCCGATGTTTTTTTTGCAGGAAAAGCAAAAGATCGACTCCCATTATTGTCAAAAGCATATGATCAGTTAACAAAAGCTGGTCTTAAAGTATTCTTTTACCTTACACAAGTGCCAAAAAAAGAGAGGACAGAATTACCAGGAATAGTGTATTCTGATACTTTTATGTCATACAGGGAAATGCTTTATCATTCTGTAAACACAAGGTGTATGCTTGATATTACGCAGAATAATCAACAAGGCTATACATCTCGTTTTTTAGAAGCTGTTATTTATGGAAAGAAGTTAATAACGAGTTGTAACTATGTACAGAAATCTAAGTTTTATGATAGAAATAAAATTCAAGTCCTTGAAGATATGAATAATATAAACATTGATTTCATTACGGAAGGAACTGGTTTCGTTGATTATGGCTATCATGGTGAATTTTCTCCTTTGAATATGGTAGAAAGAGTTGAAGAAGAGTTAAATGAATTGTTTGGGTAATTATGTTAAATTCGTTTGTAAGATTAGTTAACTTATACTGGCGTTTTCTTGTGTCTCCAGAAAAATATGCTTTACATATTGGCATAAAAATAGGTAAGAATTGTTTTATTGCTACAAGAGAGTGGAGTAGTGAACCTTATTTGATATCGATAGGTTATAATTGTCAAATAATAAAAAACGTCTATATACACACGCATGGTGGAGGTCAAGCAGTACGCAATATTTGTCCTGAGTTTGATACATACGGAAAAGTAACAATTAACGACTGGACTTATGTAGGAGCAAATTCTCATATAATGCCAGGAGTAACAATAGGTGAATACTGTTTGATAGCAGCGGGAAGTGTGGTTACAAAATTCCTCTCCCCAAATTAAGGTATGGTCGTTTTAGATTCAAGGGAATTTAAATATCCATATATTGCTCCCTTTTTGTTGAGAATTTCTAAAGTTGTTAGGTTTATTTTAAAAGGAAAGTACTGTGCTATTTAACTTATTGTGTATTAATCATAGTTTTAGATGTTTATCACTGATGATTCGGCAATGTGTGAGAAATATCATTTATTATATTTATTCTTATCAATTATTTAGAGACTTTGTTCCGTTTGATAATACAGTTTTTTTCATTATAGATGAGTCAAGAAAACATCCGGGGTTTGCGGATAGATTAAAAGCTATTGTTTGTGTATATTATATAGCTAAAATTAATGGATATAAGTTTAAACTAATATTTTCTTACCCCTTTAAACTTCATAAATATTTAGAACCCAATGAAGTTGACTGGTTATCAGTTGATGGAACAATGAGTTATTCGTTGATGAATACTCGATTACTTAGTTATAGAGGATATGGACATATCCCTATTTTGAATAAAAAAGTGAAACAATATCATGTTTATAATTATGTTGGTAAAAATATTCTAGAAAATAACGGTATAGAGAATTGGGAGTTAATTTGGGGTAATTGTTTTAAGGAATTATTTGAACCAACAAATTTGATGAAAAAGATTATAGAGGATCAAGAGTGGAAGGAGAATGCGTATATTGCCGTTCATATACGATTTGTGAATGCGCTTGGACATTTTGAAAGTGGAGAAAATGTAACTTTGAATAGTGCTGAAAAGAAAAAACTTATAAATAGATGTCTTTGTAAACTACTTGAAATTAAGAAAATCAATTCATTGCCCATTTTAATATTTTCTGATAGTAATTTATTCTTAAATATTGCTAAGGAAAATGGCTATTCGATCCTTGATGGTGAGGTTATTCATATTTCTAATACAATAGGGGAAGAAGATGTGCAGAAAACATTGTTGGATTTTTTTATGATTTCTCGTGCTAAGAAGGTTTACTCAATTATTGGAGATAATCTATATACATCAGCATTTTCTAAATACGCGGCTTTAGCTGGGGTGAAAATATTTAAATCAGTGAAACTATGAATTTGTATAAGGTAATTACATTATTGAAGGATAGGTTATTTTATTCTCCTATAAAATGTTATAGGAGACGGGGTATGAAAATTGGAACGAATTGTTCAATAACAACGTGGAATCTTTATTCTGAAGCTTTTTTGATTAGTATAGGTAATAATGTCCAGATAACTTCTGGAGTTAAGATATTTACACATGGGGCAGGTTGGGTCTTACGTAATAAATATGCAAATTATGATGCTTTTGGGAAGGTTATAATAGGTAATAATGTCTATATTGGAAATAATGCTATGATTATGCCAGGTATTACGATAGGTAGTAATGTTGTTATAGCTGCAGGAGCCGTTGTAACAAAAAATATTCCAGATGGAGTTGTTGTAGGAGGCAATCCTGCTAAAATTATAGAAACAATAGAGAATTTTGAGAAGAAATATATTAAATATAATATGGGATGTAAGTTCTTATCTCATGATCAAAAACTTGACTTTTTGAAAAAGCAACCAGAGGAACTTTTTATTAAAGTTGTTGGAGTTATGTCTTTCAAAGATAAATGAGATGATTTATTTATTAAATATTGGGAGTCTATTTTTATATTATTTTATTTTGAAATTGGTAAAGCTAAAAGATGCTTATCGAAATAATATTTTTTTATTTATATTTTTCTTTCAGCTATTTATAATTCATGGACTGAAAAATCCATATTGTTTTCCTGATACTCCTGAATACGCCCAAGGATTTAGAGAGATTTGTGAGATGGATTTTTCTGATTATTTACTTGTAGGTGCTATAAAGGCTGAAATAGGATATAGTTTTTTTATGAAATTGGTATCATATGTATCTAATCATGAACAAGCTATTTTCATTGCTACTAGTTTAGTAATTATAGGATGCTATATAAAAACAATAAAAAATTATTCTATGATGCCTTGGATGTCTCTCTTTCTTTTTCTAATAGGGGGATTTAATCAATCAATGTATGTACTTCGACAACATTTGGCAATGGCAATTCTGTTGGTTTCATTACCTTATATTATAAAGCGAAAATTTGGTAAATTCTTATTGTTAAATGGGTTAGCTTGTTCTATACATTTAACAGCCATTGTTTTTTTTCCTATATATTTTATATATGAAAGAACTTTATCTAAAAAGAATATATTTTTATTGATATTATTGGGAGCTATTTTAGGCTGCATTCTTAATCAACTAATTTTATTGGTAAGTAGTAACTATCAGTTATATACTGCATATATTGACTCTGATGCTCCTGGAACTAATCTGAAAATGTTTCTTTTTTTGTTTGTTATTTTTTGTTTTTGTTTGATGTATATGAAAAAAGAGTACTCTGTTGGTGGCATTAATAAACTTCTAATAATGATTTTGATTATTGGTATGATTATTCAGGCTATCGGTACTGGTAATCCGATAACAGGTAGATTGAATATGTATTATTCAAATTTTATTTTTTTGCTTATACCTAATATGCTTTCTTCTATATCGTCTAAAACTACTAGGTATATATTATCATTTATTTTACTTTTATTTTTGACATGTATTTATTTAGTGAATTTACAGTCGATGGAGACTTATAAATTTTTTTGGGAATTATGAAATATTTATGGTTGTGTTTTTTGACTGATATTTAATGAAATGTAAAATACTTATTGTTTTTTCTATTGATCATAATTATTTTATGCAATTAGGAATTTGCGTGACTTTACCTATATAGATGATGTGGTTGAGGATATAATGTGTGTTTTGAACTGTATTACACAAACTAATTCAAGTTGGAATTCTCAGTATCCAGAGGCTGACACATCCTTAGCGCCTTATCGTATTTTTGATATAGGCAATTCATCGCCAGTAAAATTAATGGATTTTATTCATGCAATAGAGGAGGCGTGTGGAAAGTTAGCAAAGAAGATATATTTACTGATGCAATCAGGAGATGTATATCAGACAAATGCTGATGTTTGTAGTTTAGAAAAAGCAACTGGATTTAAACTTAATACATCTATCAAGGATGGCGTTAAACAGACTGTAGATTGGTATAAATCTTTTTATGAATTTTATAAATAGTGCGTTATGAAAATAGCAATTGTTGGTACTGGTTATGTTGGACTTGTAACAGGTACTTGTTTTTCAGAAATGGGAATAGATGTTACCTGTGTAGATGTGATGGAATCTAAAATAGAAAATTTAAAGAAAGGTATTATTCCAATTTATGAGCCCGGTTTGGAGGATATGGTGTACCGTAATTATAATGCTGGCAGATTGCGGTTTACAACTTCATTAATTTCATGTCTAAATGAGGTGGAAGTAGTGTTTTGCGCTGTAGGTACCCCTCCTGATGAAGATGGTAGTGCGGATTTAAAATATGTTTTGGAAGTGGCTTCTACCATTGGAAGAAACATGAATAAATATATTCTAATTGTAACTAAAAGTACAGTACCTGTTGGTACTGCACAAAAAGTTAGAATTACTATTCAATCAGAGCTAGATAAAAGAGGAGTTAAATTGGATTTTGATGTTGCTTCTAATCCGGAATTTTTAAAAGAGGGAGATGCTATTGCTGATTTTATGAGTCCAGATCGCGTTGTTGTTGGCGTTGGTTCTGATAAGGCTAGGGGGATTATGGAACGGTTATATAAACCGTTTATGATGAATAATTATCGACTCATTTTTACGGATATTTCATCTGCGGAGATGATTAAGTATGCTGCTAACTCAATGTTGGCTACTCGTATAAGTTTTATGAATGAGATAGCAAATCTTTGTGAGTTAGTGGGGGCCGATGTCAATATGGTGCGCAAAGGTATTGGTTCTGATTCTCGTATTGGACATAAATTTCTATATGCAGGTTGTGGATATGGTGGCTCTTGTTTTCCGAAAGATGTAAAGGCATTAATTAAGACTGCTGAAAAAGAAGGCTATAATATGCGCGTTTTAAAGTCTGTGGAAGAGGTTAATGAAGCTCAGAAAATTATTTTATTTAATAAGCTATTGAGTTTTTATGATGGGAATATTGAAAATAAATTGATAGCCTTATGGGGATTATCATTTAAGCCAGAAACTGATGATGTCCGTGAGGCACCTGCTTTGGTATTGATTGATAAATTAATAGCAGTAGGGGCAAAAGTTAAAGTCTTTGATCCTATTGCATTGGATATAGTACGACGTCAATATGGTGATAAAATTGAATATGCACAAGATATGTATGATGCTGTGCTTGATTCAGATGCTCTATTGTTGGTCACTGAATGGAAAGAGTTTCGTATACCAAGTTGGGGTGTAGTAAAAAAAACGATGAAATATCCTTTAATAATAGATGGGCGAAATATATACGATAAAGCTGAAATGGAAACGCAAGGATTTGTTTATACATGTATTGGTAGGAATTAATATTACTATGTATGAAAAATATTGTATGTTTTATTGATAGTCTCACTTCTGGTGGTGCTCAAAAGCAAATAGTACAATTAGCTATCTTATTGTCGGAGCATAAATATAATGTGAAACTTGTTTGTTATTGGGATAAAGCTTTTTTTTTACCTGTTATTGAACAACACAATATTGAATATATTTGTATAGGCGGGGCGTCTAATAAATACAAACGTTTAATAAAGGTCTATAAATATTTTCATGCAGAAAAACCGGATTGTGTTATCTCTTATTTGAGTACTCCTAATATTATAGCCTGTATATGTAAAATTTTAGGTTGTTGTTATAATTTAATAGTGTCGGAGCGGAACACCTCTCAAAAGTATGACTTGAGAACTCGATTTAGGTTTTTCTTGTATCATAAAAGTGCGAATTCTGTAATATCTAATTCAAGAGCTCAGTGGAATTTTATAAAAAGAAATAAACCGCATTTGATTGAGAAAAGTTATATTATAACAAATTATATTGATACTTCTTATTTTGTACCAGATGTCGTAAAATCAGGAGATGTAATTAATGCTATAGTAGTGGGGAGAATTACGGAACAAAAGAATGTACTGCGCTTTATAGAAGCAATACATAGAGCTTGTATTAGTGGAGTTAATATTCGAGTAAAGTGGTATGGGAGATGTGATTCTGAACGTTATTATAAAACTTGTATTGAAGCTATTGTCAATTTCGAATTGGGAGATATATTTGAATTTCTTCCTAATACTCAAGAAATTTTAAGGGCTTATCAAGAGGCCGACTTATTTATTTTGCCATCTCTTTTTGAGGGATATCCAAATGTTATTTGTGAAGCTATGTCCTGTGGGTTACCAGTATTATGTAGTGATGTTTGTGATAATTTGGATTTAATAAAAGATGGTATAAATGGATTTTTATTTAATCCTCGCTCCATAGAATCTATAGTAAATGCCATTTTTAAATATTCTCAATTATCTATAGAAGAGATAGAATATATAAGAAAAAGTAATAGAAAATATGCAATCGAGACTTTTAATAAAAATGATTTTATTTTAAAATATTCAATTCTATTTCAATGAATAAAAAGAAGATTTTACTGATTTCTCCGACAGGAGGTAATGGTGGTATAAATTCATGGACTAATAAATATCTGAAGACATTTATAGATGATCGATTTGAATTGATTTCCATTGATAGCTCATTAAAGCATAGAAAATTTTCTGAGCAATCGCTATTGAAAAGAGTTTATGCTGGTCTTTTGGGTTTAAGATTTATTCGGCAACAGCTTATAAAAGAGATACAGAAAAATAATATAAGTATAATGCATATAACTACGAGTGGTAGTTTAGGAACTGTGAGAGACTATTGTTTGGCTAAAATATGTATAAAACATGGTATAAAGACTATCATGCATTGTCGGTATGGTTGTATTTCTCAAGATTTAAAAGCTAAATTTATTTGGGGATATTTTTTCAGAAAGACTCTTATGTTGTATAACCAAATTTGGGTTCTGGATTCTTATTCTGAAAAATCATTGAAGAATATTGAAATCTTGAAAGATCGGGTATTTCTTACTCCTAATTCTATTGATGTACCGGATACATTCTGTTTATCGACAAAAAAAATTAATAGGGTTGCATTTGTGGGAAATCTTGAACCAACTAAGGGGCTTTTTGAATTGATACAGGCAGTTCTAAAAATAGATTATGATATCAAATTATTTATAGTTGGTCCTGGAGCTAGTAATGTTATTGATAAAATAAAAATATTAGCAGGGGTAGATCTAGGCCATAAAATAATACTGATGGGAGGAATGGCTAATGAGGATGTTATTAATTTTATGAAAACAATTGATATTCTAGTACTTCCTACTTACTATAAAGCAGAAGCTTTTCCCATTTCTATTTTAGAGGCAATGAGTTTAGGCAAAATTGTAATATCTACAGAACGTGCTGCTATAAAAGATATGCTAACAGGGAAGAATGGAAATAATTGTGGATTATTTGTGAAAGAGAAATCGGTAGATGATATAGTTGATAAAATCAAGTATTGTATTGAAAATCATAACGAAGCAGAACTTTTGATGAAAAATGCATATAATAAAGTTTGGGAATCATATAGAAAAGAAGTCGTGTATGATATTTATAGACTTCATTATTCTTCATTAATACAATGATTAAGAAATAAAATATATGTAATATAAATTTATGTTCAAGGATAAAATTTTATTGATTACCGGTGGAACAGGTTCTTTCGGCAATGCAGTTTTACGTCGTTTTCTTGATTCTGATATCAGGGAGATTCGTATATTCTCTCGTGATGAAAAGAAACAAGATGATATGCGTCACCATCTTCAGAATCCCAAAGTAAAATTTTACATTGGCGATGTCCGTGACAAGCGCTCTGTAGATGGAGTTATGAATGGAGTGGATTATATCTTCCATGCCGCTGCGCTGAAGCAAGTCCCTTCCTGTGAGTTTTTTCCCACACAAGCGGTTAGGACAAATGTTCTCGGTACAGAAAATGTGTTGGATTCCGCCATAGCTCACGGTGTTAAAAATGTGGTGGTACTTTCTACCGATAAAGCTGCCTATCCTATAAATGCAATGGGTATCAGCAAAGCCATGATGGAGAAAGTTGCTATCGCCAAAGGTCGTCAGTTGGGTAATTGTGGAGGAACAACGATTTGCTGTACCCGTTATGGGAATGTTATGGCCAGTCGTGGTTCTGTGATACCTTTGTGGGTAGAGCAAATTAAGAAATGTAATCCAATAACAATAACAGATCCCAACATGACCCGCTTCATGATGACTTTGGATGATGCTGTCGACTTGGTGATTTATGCCTTTCAGCATGGAAAAAATGGTGATTTGTTTGTTCAGAAGGCGCCCGCTGCTACTCTGAATGTATTAGCCGATGCATTAAAGTCTCTTTACCATAGTAACGCGGATGTCAAAGTGATTGGTACCCGTCACGGTGAGAAACTCTATGAAACTCTTGTTACCCGTGAAGAGATGTCTAAAGCAGAGGATATGGGTGATTATTATCGTATCCCATGTGATACGCGTGATTTAAATTATGATAAGTTTTTTGTGGAAGGAAGTGAGGAGGTCTCCAAAATAGAAGATTACCATTCTCATAATACCCGTCGTCTTGATGTTGAGGGGATGAAAGAACTTCTCTTGAAACTTGATTTTATTCGCGAAGATCTTGGCCTTGAAAAATAGAATTGATAGCAATCAAGGTCAAATAAATTAATTCCTCTTTATTTATGAAAGTTTTAGTAACCGGTGCGAAAGGTTTTGTCGGGCGGAATCTTGTATCCCAATTGCGCAATATTCAAAGTGGCAAAGCAAAAAATTACGCTTTGTCCGGAAACGAGTTGATCATTTTTGAATATGATGTAGATAGTGCCCCTTCTGAATTGGATGACTATTGCCGACAGGCTGATTTCATTTTTAATCTGGCCGGTGTAAACCGTCCATTGGATCAGTCTGAATTTATGAAAGGGAACTTTGGTTTTGCTTCTACGCTTCTTGCTTCATTGAAGAGACATGGAAATACTTGCCCTATCATGATATCCTCTTCTACACAAGCCGCTTTGGATAATCCTTATGGAGCCTCTAAACGGGCGGGTGAACAATTGTTGTTTGAGTATTCCCGGGAAACGGGATCGAAAGTGTTGGTATACCGTTTTCCCAATGTCTTTGGTAAATGGTGCCGCCCTAATTATAATAGTGCAATAGCTACTTTTTGCTATAACATAGCACATGATCTTCCCATTCAGGTCAATGATCCGAATGTGGAGATGAATCTTGTATATATAGATGATGTTGTGGATGAATTAATCTCTGCTTTGACGGGCAATGAACATCGGGAAGGAGCTTATTGTAAAGTATCTGCTGTATACACTGTTACTTTGGGAGCAATTGTGGAATTGCTATATTCTTTCCGTGAGAACCGTAACAATTTGGGAGTTCCCCATGTGGGAGATGCTTTTACTAAGAAACTTTACTCCACCTATCTCTCTTATCTGCCGAAAGATGGATTTGGCTATCCTTTGAAGATGAATGTGGATGCCCGTGGCAGTTTCACGGAGATTATCCGCAGTACGGACCGGGGACAGTTCTCGGTTAATATTTCCAAGCCACATATTACAAAAGGTAACCATTGGCATCATACCAAAAACGAAAAGTTTGTGGTTGTAAGTGGCCAAGGTGTCATCCGTTTTCGTAACGTGTATGATTCATCCTCTGAGATTCTAGAATATTTTGTTTCAGGTGATAAACTTGAAATAATTGATATTCCTACCGGTTATACCCATAATATTGAGAACCTGGGTGATACGGATATGATAACTTTTATGTGGTGTAACGAGTGTTTTGATCCCGGTAGGCCGGATACTTATTTTGAAGAAGTTTAATAGCATTATGGAAATCAAACTGGATTATTCAGATATCAAGTTTCGGTATAATGGCAAACTGAGACTGTTGATTATAGTCGGTACCCGTCCGGAGATTATCCGGTTGGCTGCCGTAATAAATAAATGCCGTCGATATTTTGATTGTATTTTGGCTCATACCGGACAGAATTATGATTATAATCTGAACGGAGTCTTTTTTCATGACCTGGGCTTACAGGCTCCGGATGTCTATATGGATGCTGTAGGGGATGATTTGGGTTCGACAATGGGTAATATTTTGAATGCGAGCTATAAACTGATGTCACACTTACGCCCTGATGCCGTTTTGGTTCTCGGTGATACCAATTCTTGCCTAAGTGTAATCAGCGCTAAACGCTTGCATATTCCTATTTTTCATATGGAAGCCGGTAACCGTTGCTTTGATGAGTGCCTTCCTGAAGAGACAAACCGGCGTATTGTAGACATTATTTCTGATATGAATCTTTGCTATTCGGAGCATGCCAGACGGTATCTGAATGCTTCGGGTGTGGCAAAGGAACGTACTTATGTAACCGGTTCTCCGATGGCCGAGGTTCTGTCTGAGAACCTTTCTGCTATAGAATCTTCGGATATCCACGCCAGATTGGGTTTGAGGAAAGGACAATATATCCTGCTGTCTGCACATCGGGAAGAGAATATTGATACTGACAAGAACTTCGCTTCATTGTTTGAAGGCATAAATGCGATGGCTGAAAAGTATGACATGCCTGTACTTTACAGTTGCCATCCTCGTAGCCGTAACCGCCTGGAATCAAGTGGATTTAAACTGGATAGCCGGGTGATTCGGCATGCCCCTCTGGGGTTCCATGACTATAACTGCTTGCAGATGCATGCTTATGCCGTGGTCAGTGATAGCGGGACATTACCGGAGGAAAGTTCTTTTTTCACTTCTGTCGGTCACTCTTTTCCGGCTGTTTGTATTCGCACAAGTACCGAACGTCCCGAAGCTTTGGATAAGGGATGTTTTATCCTTGCGGGGATTGATAAAGCCTCTTTGCTTCAAGCTGTAGATACTGCTGTGGAAATGAATAGGAATGGTGATAATGGTGTCCCTGTTCCGGATTATATGGATCGAAATGTATCGACAAAGGTGGTGAAGTTGATTCAAAGTTATACAGGAATAGTAAACAAAATTGTCTGGAGAAAATCCTGATAATATCGAAATGAATATTTTGTTTCTGACCCTTAACCGTGTTTCAGATCTTTCTGAACGGGGGATATACACGGATTTGATGCGGGAATTTATTTGTCATGGGCATAGGGTCTATATGGTTGTTCCCGCCGAACGTCGCTTTCATGAATCTACTTCAATAAAAGAGAGTTGTGGCGCTCAAATATTGAGGGTGAAGACATTGAATATCCAAAAGAGCAATGTGGTGGAGAAAGGCATCGGTACATTGTTATTGGAGATGCAGTATCAATGTGCCATAAAAAGATATTGGAAGGATATCCGGTTTGATTTGATACTTTATTCAACTCCTCCCATTACTTTCAATAGGGTCATCAGTTCACAAAAGAAACGCTGTAAGGCGAAAAGTTATCTTTTATTGAAAGATATTTTTCCTCAAAATGCAGTTGATTTGGGAATGTTTTCAAAGAGAAGCTTAATTTATAGACTTTTCCGTAAAAAAGAGAAAGTTTTATATCAGATATCGGACTTTATAGGCTGTATGTCTCCTGCCAATGTGGATTATGTGTTGACACATAATCCGGAAATAAAGGCTGATAGAGTAGAGATATGCCCCAATAGTATTAAATTGTTAGAGAAGCCATTAATGGCTTCAACTGCAAGAAAAAACATATTGCAGAAATTGCATATTCCAATTAATAAGACTCTTTTTATATATGGTGGCAATTTGGGGCGTCCACAAGGTCTGATTTTCTTGTTGGACGTGATAGCCGCAAATGAGGAACGTAATGACAGTTATTTCATCATTGTAGGCAGTGGCACTGAATATGGCAAGATAAAGTCTTGGTTTGAGGCGAATCATCCGGATAATTCAATGCTGCTTTCTTCACTTCCAAAGAAAGAGTATGATGATTTGGTAAAGGCTTGTGATGTCGGTTTGATTTTCCTTGATAAACGTTTTACCATCCCTAATTACCCTTCCCGTTTACTCTCTTATTTAGAAAACCGGATGCCCGTTTTATTGGCTACAGACCTGAATACGGATATCGGACGGATTGCTGAACGGAATGGTTATGGCTTTTGGACAGAAAATGGGAATTTGGATACATTTATGGAAATGGTGGATTCCTTATCTGCAGACAGAGAAAAAATAAAAGTGATGGGCGAGAAAGGGTATGAATACTTGAAGTCTAATTATACAGTAGAAAGAGGGTACCGGATGATAATGAAACATTTTGAGTAGGTATGTATCAGTATGTTATTAAACGATTAATCGATTTTGTAGTCGTGTTTTTTGTCCTGATTATTATCTGGCCTGTATTGCTTCTCGTAACTCTTTGGCTTCATTTTGCCAATAAAGGTGCCGGTGCTTTTTTTCTTCAGGAGAGGCCCGGAAGGCATGGTAAAATCTTTAAAGTCATCAAATTTAAAACTATGACAGATGAACGTGATGCAGAAGGGAACTTACTTCCGGATGATAAACGATTAACGAAGGTTGGTAAGTTTGTTCGTTCTACTTCGATTGACGAACTCCCACAATTAATCAATATTCTGAAAGGAGATATGTCCTTTATTGGCCCCCGTCCGTTATTACCTCAATATCTTCCTTTATACAATAAAGAACAGGCTCGTCGGCATGAAGTCCGTCCCGGGATAACCGGTTGGGCTCAGGTGAATGGACGAAATGCCATTTCGTGGGTAAGGAAGTTTGAGTTGGATGTCTGGTATGTAGATCATTGTTCTTTTTTTCTGGATTTGAAGATCTTTTTTTTGACTATAAAAAAAGTTTTTGTGCGAGAGGGTATCAGTTCTGATACTTCAGTAACAATGGAACCTTTTACAGGGAATAATTAATCAGTAACAATCATGTTTTTATATGGTGCCAGTGGTCATGCCAAAGTGATCATTGATATTTTACGAGCCGGTCATGAATCGATTGAAGCGTTGTTTGATGATAATGTGGAGGTTACTTCTCTTCTTGGTCATCCCGTATTACGTCCGTCGGAAGTGCGGGGACCACTGATCGTCAGTATTGGAAATAATCGGATACGGAAGAGGATTGTGGATACTTTGTCCGTGGAGTTTGGATGTGCTATTCATCCTTTGTCCATTGTATCTGAATTTGCTGATATTGGAGAGGGGAGTGTCGTGATGCAAGGGAGTATTATACAGGTGTGTGCTCAGGTAGGCAGGCATTGTATTATTAATACGGGGGCCTCTGTGGATCATGAATGTGTCATTGAGGATTATGTGCATATTTCTCCGCATTCCACTCTTTGCGGAAATGTATTGGTCGGAGAGGGAACTTGGATTGGTGCCGGTACTACCGTTATTCCCGGTGTGAAGATAGGAAAGTGGAGTGTGGTCGGTGCCGGTTCCGTGGTGACTAAGGATATTCCCGATCATGTTTTGGCGGTGGGAAACAAATGTAAAATTATTAAGAGTATATAAAATTATATTATTGATGAACAAACGAATCTGGCTTTCGCTTGCTCACATGGGTGGCCGTGAGCAAGACTTTATAAAAGAGGCCTTTGATACGAACTGGGTTGTCCCTTTGGGACCTAACGTGGATGCTTTTGAGCAATCTTTGGTTGAATATTTGCATGAAGATCGTCGTGTAGTGGCTTTGAGTGCTGGAACGGCTGCACTTCACTTGGGCTTGATTCTTCTGGATGTGGAGTCCGGTGATGAAGTGATCTGCCAAAGCTTTACTTTTGCCGCCTCTGCCAATCCGATTTCTTATCTGGAGGCCAAACCTGTTTTTGTGGACAGTGAGAAGGATACCTGGAATATGGATCCGGTATTGCTTGAGGAGGCTATAAAGGACCGTTTGCGCAAGACGGGTAAGCTCCCGAAGGCTATTATCCCTGTCCACCTTTACGGTATGCCTGCCAAGATGGACGAGATCATGGATATTGCGGGTCGTTATGGTATCCCCGTATTGGAGGATGCCGCGGAGGCTTTGGGTTCGGAACTGAACGGACGGAAGTGTGGCACATTCGGTGAACTGGCCGCTCTCTCTTTCAATGGCAACAAGATGATCACGACTTCCGGGGGAGGTGCTCTGATCTGTCGTACGGAGGAAGAGGCGAAGCAAACAAAGTTCTACGCTACGCAGGCTCGTGATGCCGCTCCGCATTACCAGCATACCCATATCGGTTACAATTACCGTATGAGCAACATCTGTGCGGGTATCGGTCGTGGGCAGATGTTTGTCCTCGATGAACATATTGCCCGTCGCCGTGCCATTCACTCTTTGTATGTTGATTTGCTGAAAGATGTGGCGGGTATTACGGTCATGGAGAACCCTGATTCGCGGTTTGCTTCCAACTTTTGGCTTACTTGTATTCTGGTTGATCCGAAGCTTGCGGGTAAGAGTCGTGAGGATATCCGTTTGAGGCTGGACTCCGAGAACATAGAGACGCGTCCTCTGTGGAAGCCGATGCATCTTCAGCCTGTGTTCACGGATGCTCCGTTCTATGGGAATGGTACGAGTGAGAGGTTGTTCGATATCGGCTTGTGTCTGCCTTCGGGACCTACACTGACAGATGAGGATATCAGGAGAGTGGTGGATACGATCAGAGCGATATAAATAAAATAAATCTAATTACTCATGGAAAACTTAACAGAAAATGATTTTCAGCGTGTGGCGGATTTACTTGGCATTGAGGTAGCAGTGGTAAAAGCTGTACAGGCAGTTGAGACCGGTGGGCATGGGGGCTTTGTGGCTCCGGGGCGACCGATGATCTTATTCGAAGGTCACATCTTTTGGCGTGAACTCAAGAAGCGGGGACTTGATCCGGATAGGTATGTTGCGGGCAATGAAAATATTCTTTATCCTAAATGGGAGAAGGGTCATTATTATGGCGGGATGAAAGAGTATGAACGTCTGGAAAAGGCCCGGGAAATACATAAAGAAGCTGCTGACGCTTCCACTTCATGGGGAATGTTCCAAGTGATGGGCTTTAACTATGCGATGTGCGGGTATGGCAGTGTGGAGGAAATGGTGAAAGATATGTGTGTCGGAGAAGATAAGCAACTGGAAGCTTTTGCGAGGTTTGTGAAACTTGCTAAGTTGCAGTCCTATCTGGAGCAGAAAGACTGGGTCGGGTTTGCCAGGAGGTATAATGGACCCGGATATGCCCAAAATCAGTACGATAAAAAACTGGAAGAGGCTTATCGGAAGTTTACGAAGGAATAGAAATGTAATAGATAGGAGAAAATAGGTTTTACTGAAAATATCAGGAAAGTCATAGATGTAATCAGATATAATGAGTGAAAATATACCCAAATGGGTATAGATTCCTGTCTTGCTCCCACTTTTATACCATATCGGGTATAAAAGTGGGAGTCTTTTTATTGTATTTGTACCTAAACGGGTATAATATGGGAAATCAAACAATAGTAAAGTATGTGACGCAGATGCGTAGGGAAGAGGGTGTCCAGAAAAGGATACTCTCTTTTTTATTTCCTGAGAATGTGATACTTATAACTTTTTATGAGTGATCGGTTCCAGATGCCCTGTTTTCCTTTGTCATCTTCCTGTTAATGTCCACCTTTGCAATGTTGATCAACGAAATGTGAATAAAATTAGTAGTAATAACATGAATAAAAGGAGATTAGGAATATGACTTGGCACTACCCGTGCATTGCTTCAGGGTGTTGAGTTTCAGAAGATAGGTAGTATCGGCACTTCGGGCGGTCATGATTCCGGTAATGGTGATGGAGACATTGTGGATGATCCGACTGCATAATAACTTTAATCAGATAAATACATGAAGAAGAATAGCTGGAATATCCTTTTAAAGGTGATTATAGCTGTGGCAAGCGCCATTGCAGGAGTGATAGGAGGGCAGGGATTGCTCTGATAACTGACCGATCGTTTCGGTTGAAAAAATAAATGCCGGTATCTGTTCGGAAGAATGGGTACCGGCATTTATTATTATGGTTAGCAAAACCGATAATTAAGAATAATCTTGTATATTTGTGAGTGAAACGATTAATAGAAATGTGTTATGGCTAAACTTTACCCGATTGGGATACAGAACTTTGAGAAAATACGTAGGGAAGGCTATCTTTATATAGATAAGACTGCATTAGTCTGTAGATTGGTAAAAACGGGTTCATATTATTTCCTGAGCCGTCCCCGTCGCTTTGGCAAGAGTCTGCTGATATCTACTCTTGAAGCTTATTTTCAAGGGAAAAAGGACTTGTTTCGTGGTTTGGCTATGGAGGAGTTGGAAAAAGATTGGATAAAATATTCGATTTTACATCTGGATCTGAACACCGAAAAGTATGATACGCCCGAAAGCTTGGATCGAATATTGAACGATACGTTGGCTAAATGGGAAATGGTGTACGGGACTGCTCCTTCTGAAACTTCTATTCCTTTGCGTTTCAAGGGTATTGTACAGCGTGCCTGTGAACAGTCGGGGCAGCGGGTGGTGATTTTGATTGATGAATATGATAAACCGATGTTGCAGGCTATCGGTAATGAGGAGTTGGGAGAGAAGTATCGTGATACACTGAAAGGTTTTTATTCTGTGCTGAAAACGATGGACGGGTATATCCGCTTTGCCCTTTTGACGGGAGTTACCAAGTTTGGTAAGGTAAGTGTGTTTAGTGACCTGAATAATCTGAACGATATCTCTATGGACGAACCTTATGTGGAGTTGTGTGGAATTACAGAAAAGGAAATCCATCATTATCTGGAACCGGAAATTCGTCAGTTGGCGAAATATCAAAAGATGTCGTACGAAGATGCTTGCCGGGAGCTGAAGGAACGGTATGATGGTTATCATTTCACGGAAAATTCTATCGGTTTATATAATCCGTTCAGTATACTGAATACTTTTTATAAGATGAAGTTTGGCAGTTACTGGTTCGAAACAGGTACTCCGTCTTATTTGGTAAAACTTTTACTGCGTGATAAATATGACTTGCAACAGCTGGCACACGATGAGGCGACATCAGATATGCTGAATTGCATAGATTCTACTTCGAAGAATCCTCTGCCGGTGATTTATCAGAGTGGCTATCTGACGATAAAAGGGTATGATGAACGTTTTGATATCTACCGCCTGGGATTTCCCAATCGGGAAGTAGAGGAAGGATTTATCAGGTATTTACTTCCTTTTTATGCAAATATTGATAAAGGACAAACAGGGTTTCATATAACCAGGTTCGTTTCTGAAGTGGAACAGGGAGATTGTGATGCTTTCTTTCGTCGTCTGCAAAGTTTCTTCGCCGATACTCCTTATGAACTGGTACGTGACTTGGAGTTGCATTATCAGAATGTTCTTTTTATTGTTTATAAATTACTTGGTTTTTATGTCCAGGCGGAGTATCATACTTCTAACGGGCGCATCGATATGGTTTTGAAGACAGACCGATACATTTATGTGATGGAGTTCAAATTTGACGGGAGTGCGGAAGAGGCTTTGAAACAGATAGAAGAAAAGGGATATGCCGCTCCGTTTGCCAATGATCCCCGTCAACTGCTAAAGGCAGGAGTGAACTTTAGCTCGAAAACAAGGAATATTGATTGTTGGGTCGTGGATTGACTCTAAATTCCATATGATAATCTGAATATTACACATCTGTGTGATCTGTTAATCTGTGGTGAAAAAGAGTTCATTGAAGAATGTTCCCGATACGTTGAATCTCGTCTGTACTGAACTTACAGTTTTCCGTCACTTTCAGATTGTCTTCCAGTTGCTTGACGGAGCTCGCGCCGACGATAACAGAGGTTACCAGATCATCTTTCAAGACCCAGGCCAATGCCATTTCGGCTAAGGTCTGTCCCCGATTACCTGCCACTTCATTCAATGCTTTGATTTTATTGAATACTTGCTCGGTCAATTGCTCTTTCTTCAGGAAACCTCCGCGGGCTATTCTTGAGTCCTCCGGAATTCCATTTAGATACCGGTTGGTGAGCAGACCTTGAGCCAGAGGAGAAAAGGCGATAAAGCCCGTACCATTTTCTTTGGCTTGTTGCAGAATGCCTTGTTCTTCCGGTTCACGGTTAAACAGGTTGTATCGTCCCTGATAGAGTAGACAATGCACGTCTCGTTCTTCCAGATATCGGTAGGCGAACTCTGCCTTTTCTTTGGGGTATTTGGATATACCGATGTAGAGGGCTTTACCTTGCCGGACAATATCGACGAGCGCCTGAAGAGTTTCTTCAAGTGGAGTTTCGGGGTCGTAACGATGGGTATAGAAAATATCGACATACTCCAGATTCATGCGTTTTAAACTCTGGTTGAGACTGCTCATCAGGTATTTCCGGGAGCCCCAGTTTCCGTAAGGACCTTCCCACATATCATGGCCGGCTTTGGTGGATATGAATAGTTCATCCCGATAGGGCATAAAGGATTTCTTCATGATGAGTCCGAACGTTTCTTCGGCTGAGCCGTAAGAGGGACCGTAGTTATTAGCCAGGTCGAAATGTGTGATACCTTTGTCGAATGCAAAGTGAGCCATCCGGAGGCTGTTGGCTAATGTGTCAACATCACCAAAATTATGCCAGAGGCCCAGAGAAACTTCCGGTAACAGTATACCGCTTTTACCGCAACGACGGTACTTCATCCCACCGGAGTATCTTGCTTTATCGGCTGAATAAATAGGATTGATCATATGCTGAGATCTTTTGAAGATTAACTATGATGCAAAGATAATCGATTTATGGAGCAACATAGGTTATCAAAATAATAATTGTATTATGAATGGATAAAATAATACTGGATGGTTTGATGGAATCCCGATAATTTTGCATTATTGAAAAGCGTATGAACTAAAAACAGTGGAGACAGAATATGAAAGACATGCAAACAAAAATAGTAATGATAGGGATTCTACTTTCTACAGGTATAATGTTGAGGGCTCAGGACAATGGAGGGTGTGAGGATTGTCCGGCTTTTAATGCAGGAGGAAAAGTGGAAGTCCGTGGTGTAAAAGAGAGGATTATCGGAGATTTGTCGCAACCGGTCGCGGTTCGTGTAAGGACGTTGATTCAACAGATGACATTGGCAGAGAAGGTAGCTCAGTTGGTGAGCGAAAGTGATAGCATTCCGCGGTTGAATCTTCCTGCTTATAATTATTGGAATGAATGTCTTCACGGAGTGGCTCGTGCCGGTGAAGTGACAGTCTTTCCGCAAGCCATTAATCTGGCTTCTACCTGGGATACGGTGTTAGTCAAACGGGTAGCTTCTGCTATTTCTACGGAGGCACGGTTGAAATATCTGGAGATAGGAAAAGGGCTCACTTACTGGTCGCCTACTATAAACATGGCGCGTGATCCACGCTGGGGAAGAAATGAAGAGACTTATGGTGAAGATCCGCATCTGACTTCGCGACTTGGAGTGGCTTTTGTTAAAGGCTTACAGGGGGATCATCCTACTTATCTGAAAACTGTCGCAACAATCAAACATTTTGTGGCCAATAACGAAGAGAACAATCGTTTCTCCAGTTCTTCACAAATACCGACGAAACAGCTATATGAATATTATTTCCCCGCTTACGAGGCTTGCGTGAAAGAGGCAAACGCACAATCGGTGATGACGGCTTATAATGCTTTTAACGGAGTACCACCCAGCGGTTCGCATTGGTTACTCGATGATGTGCTGAGAAAAGAATGGGGATTCGATGGATTTGTAGTTTCTGATTGCGGGGCTATTGGGGTGATGAATTGGCAGCACCGGGTGGTAAACTCGCTGGAGGAGGCAGCTGCTTTAGGAGTAAACAGTGGTTGTGATCTGGAATGTGGTACTACTTATAAGGAAAAACTTGTTCAAGCGGTAGAACAAGGATTAATTTCAGAAGTTGCTATTGACCGGGCTTTGACAAGAGTATTAACGGCACGGTTTAAGTTGGGAGAGTTTGATCCGATGGAACTTGTCCCATATAATCATTATGATAAGAAACTATTGGCAGGAAAGAAATTTGCAGAACTTGCTTATGAGGCTGCTGTTAAGTCGGTCGTGCTATTGAAAAACGATGCTTTGTTACCTTTAAATAAAGAAAAGATTAAATCTGTAGCCGTAGTAGGACCGTTTGCCGATTACAATTATTTGGGGGGATATAGCGGACAGCCTCCTTATTCGGTTAGCCTTTTGAAAGGAGTGAAGGAGCTGATAGGTAAAAAAGGGAAAGTCACTTATCTGAACGGAATGGGAACCTCTGCGGATTCTATAGCGCAAGTGGTAAAAGGGGCAGATATAGTACTTGTAGCTTTGGGTAGTGATGAAAAAATGGCACGAGAAAACCATGATATGCCTTCTATTTATTTACCGGAGGAACAAGAGAAGCTTCTAAAAAAGATTTATCAGGTGAATCCGAGAATTGTATTGGTTTTCCACACGGGAAATCCGTTGACTTCCGAATGGGCGGATACACATATACCGGCTATTATGCAGGCTTGGTATCCGGGACAGGAAGCGGGTAGGGCTTTGGCCAATTTGCTGTTTGGAAATGAAAATCCGTCGGGTAAGTTGCCTATGACTATCTACAAAACCGAAGAACAGTTACCGGATATACTGGATTTTGATATGTGGAAAGGGCGTACTTATCGTTATATGAAAGGGGAACCTTTATATGGTTTCGGCCATGGATTGAGTTATACATCTTTTGAGTTCGATAATATACAAGGGAATGATACTTTGCAGCCGGATGCGATTTTACAATGTTCGGTCGAGTTATCCAATTCAGGTCAGTTAGCAGGAGAAGAAGTGGTCCAAGTCTATGTTTCGAGGGAGAATACTCCTGTTTACACATATCCGTTGAAAAAATTAGTGGCATTTAAAAAAGTAAAACTTGCTTCAGGTGAGAAAAAGAAAGTGGATTTTACTATAGCTCCCCGGGAGTTATCAGTTTGGGAAGATGGGAAATGGAGGATGCTTTCCGGAAAGTATACTTTGTTTATCGGTTCCGGACAACCGGGGTTGGCGAAAGGTATTACGAAAGGTTTTGAGGTTAAGATAAGGTAAAGTTAGTTTTTACAGGTTCTGGGGTAGTAGTTGTTTTTTAAGGAAAGATTGTTTGAAGGTGATTTCTGTATGTACTTGTTCTCTGATGTAGAGGGTGTGCTGATTGTATCAGTATCAGATAAAATAATACTGGATTGTTAATAATAACTGCACTAATTTTACATTTGAGAAAGTTCCCCGATATTGGGATGAAATAAGTCTCAATTTCGTCTTTTAGATAAACTATGGTGGAATAACGGATGCATTAAAGGCAAAAAACGAATAAAGAGTGTTTGTTTGAATTGCATAAGTGAATGATAAAATCATATTTGTTTGTTCTGCCGGTTGACTCTATTTTTGCATTATCACAAAATTAATCATTTAAAATCAGTGTAATAGTATGAAGAACATGATGTTGTTTCTGATGGCACTCTTAATGAGTGGCCATATGATGGCTCAGCAAACCATTGTTACAGGTGTAATTACCGATGCTAACGATGGATCTCCATTGATCGGAGCCAATGTTCTGGTTAAAGGTGCCGGAACCGGTTCTATTGCCAATGTGGACGGTAAGTATAGTGTTAACGTCCCAAATGGTAAGAATGTATTGGTCTTTTCGTGTGTAGGTTATAAAGAACAGGAGATCACTTTAAAACCCGGACAAAAAGTGCTCAATGTGACCATGAAAGAGGATACTGAACTACTGGATGAAGTAGTAGTTATAGGCTATGGCTCCATGAAGAAGAGTGACTTGACTGGTTCGGTCACCAGCATCAAAAGTGAAGATTTAATGAAAACAAACCCGATTAGTATTAATCAGGGACTCCAAGGGCGTATTGCAGGTGTGCAGGTTAACCAGAATGATGGTGCTCCCGGAGCCGGGGTAAGTATTCAGATTCGTGGTGCTAATTCATTCTCCACCTCTACCGAACCGCTTTATATCGTGGATGGTATTCCTTTTACCAGTAGTGGAATGCCGGGAACAGGCAAAGACGGTATGATGCAGACAGCCAATCCGCTTTCGACAATTAATCCGTCGGATATCGAATCTATTGAGATCTTGAAAGATGCCTCTGCCACAGCCATCTATGGATCGCGTGGTGCAAATGGTGTGGTATTGATTACTACCAAACGTGGTGCAAAAGGAAAAGATAATATCAGCTTCAGTGCTAATTTCGGAATATCGAAAGTAGTGAAGAAATTGGATATGTTGGATGGATATGCATATGCGATGTATAGGAATGAAGCAGCGCAGATGTTTAATGAATACGAGAATGCGAATGAAGCAATTCCATATCCGGGTACTTCCAAAGTAGATCCCAGTACCGGTGAATCTGTTTATTCTCCTGGACCGGAGGACTATCGGAATGGTACATATCCTAGCGTAAATTGGCAGGATGAAGTATTTGAAACAGCATTTTCCCAGGAATACAATCTGAGCGTGAACGGTTCGAATGATAAAGGATATTATGCAATCTCCGGTAATATTTTGGATCAGAGTGGTATCATTCATAACTCCGGATACAAACGTTATTCATTCCGTGCGAACTTGGCTCGTAAAGTACATGAATGGATTGAAATAGGTACGAATATGAGTTTTACCAATTCGCTGAATAAACTTGCTAAAACGAATTCTGTCAGTGACGGTATTATTCGTGGTGCTTTATTTTATCCGGCTACCGCTCCGCTGGATGATGAAACGAATAATGCCCAGTTGAACTGGTTCTCTTCTAATCCTTATGTATATACACGTGCTGCTAAAGATGAACTGACAACGAACAGTTTCTTTTCTTCTTCATTTGTAGAGATCACTCCGTACAAAGATTTGAAGGTTTGTCAGAATGTTGGTTTCTCCTACAATATCAATGAACGTGATGTGTATTACAACAGGGAAACAGTAGAAGGTAAAGATCCGACAAACGGATATGCTTCCAAGGCAGATAACTGGTCGAAAAACCTGGTACTTGAAACGATGGCAACTTATAATAAGACCTTTAATAGGAATCATTCGCTAAATGTAGTCGCAGCTTTCTCTTATGAAAGAGGGGATTATGGTAATAAGGCAATGGTAGCTACCGGATTTCCGCAAGACTTGACAGAAGATTTTGATATGAGTGCTGCTGTGAATCCTCAGAAACCGACTAGCGGGCGAGGAATGACTTCTTTGGTTTCCTTTTTGGGACGTGCCAACTATAATCTGATGAATAAATATCTGTTTACTGCCTCTTTCCGCCGAGATGGTTCCAGTAAGTTTGCGCCTGGTAATAAATGGTCGAACTTTGCTTCAGGGGCTATTGCCTGGAGAGCATCAGAAGAACAGTTTATTAAAGATCTGAATGTGTTTAGTAACCTGAAATTCCGTGCAAGTTATGGACAAACAGGTAATCAGGCGATTGGGGCATATGCTACCCGTGACTATCTGACTGTGGCCAATTATCCAATTAATGGTGCACTTGCCAGTGGATTTGCCAATCTGACTTGGAGAGGACCGGCCAATCCGGACCTGAAGTGGGAAACTACCAGCCAGTATAATGTAGGAGTGGATATGGGTTTCTTCCAGAATAGAATTAATCTGACTATTGATCTGTATTATAAGAAAACATCTGATTTGTTACAGAATATACAGATACCCCAAAGTACAGGTTTTTCAAATATGACGACAAATTTTGGTAACGTAACCAATAAAGGACTTGAAATTACGGGAAAATTTTATGCAATCACCGGAAAGAATCTCAATTGGGACTTTGATGCTAATATTTCTTTTAATCGTAATAAAATCAGTGGTCTTCCGGGCGATCAGTTTGCTCAAGGATGGAGTAAGGCTGATAATGTGTTCTTACAGCGTAACGGAATGCCGATCGGAACCATTTATGGATTTGTGGAAGACGGCTTTTATGATAATATAGCTGAGGTGAGAGCTGATCCGTTCTATGCAAAAGAGTCGGAGGCTGTATGTAAAGCAATGGTAGGTGAGGTAAAATATAAGGATTTTGATGGGGTAGCCGGTATTACGAATGCCGATCGTCAGGTAATTGGTGACACGAATCCGGACTTTACGTTTGGTATGACTCACAATTTTACTTATAAGAATTTCTCTTTGAGTTTTTTCCTGCAAGGCTGTGTCGGAGGTGATATTTTTAATGCAAACTTGCTTGAAGTGACTATGAGTGGTATTGGTAATATTCCTCAGAATATATATGAATCCCGTTGGACACCCGAAAATCGGGAGAATGCCAAATGGCCGAAAGCTTATGCCGGCTATGGGAGAACAATGAAGTTGTCCGACCGCTATGTAGAAGATGGATCTTATCTGAGAATGAAGAATATTAATCTGGGCTATAAGTTTATTTCTCCATTCAAAGGAATCGAATCTATCAATCTGTTTGCTTCCGTTAGTAATGTATTTACCATTTCGGGATATAGTTGGTATGATCCGGATGTAAATTCTTTCGGAAGTGATGCTTCCCGTCGTGGTGTAGACTTATTCTCATATCCAAGCAGTCGCACCTTCTCATTTGGTTTACAATGTACATTCTGATGTTTAACTCAAATCAAGAAAAGTCATGAAAAAAATAATATTCAAATCGTTTTTATTGTTATGGACGGTCTTGTTGGCATGTTCATGCAATGATTTACTGGATGAAAAGGCCTATGATTTTGTGTCGCCTGAGCAGTTGGGTGACAGTGAAAGTGCAGCTTCTCAGCTCGTGACAGGAGCCTATAATACGGTGATCACCAGCTTTATTGCTCCGGGATCTTATCTTTACCTGACCAATATGGACTGTGACTACGCATCAGGAGCTTCATGGGCATTCGGTAATGTGGGAGCGGGAAACCCACAAGGTTTTTGGGGGATAGACCACATGTGGCAAGGTAGTTATACGTTAATCCACCGGGCAAATCTGGGTATATCCAAGATTTCGGCAATGAGTAATCTGAGCCAGGAGAGTAAACAGGATGCTTTAGCTCAACTCTGTTTCCTTAAAGCATGGGCTTATTTTAATTTGGTGAGAAATTACGGTCCTGTACCTATTTTCCGGAAATCCATTTCGGAAGGAGAAGCTATGAGTCAACCTCGTGCATCGGTTTCGGATGTATATGCACATATTATCGAATTGTTGGAACAGGCTGAAGGTATGTACTCAAAAGATGATGCAGGTTTCGTAGTGGGGCATGCTTCAAATGGAGCTGCTAAAGCATTGTTGGCGAAGGTATATGTTACTATGGCTTCCGGGGCGATGTCCGGTGTGCCTATCGTGGTCAAGGGAGGAGATCCGAATATATTTGAACCACAATCTATCACGCACATTGCAAAGACTGTTGCAGGTTATGAGTCTTTTGATCCGGCCAAGTATTATGCGTTGGCACGTGACAAAGCTTGGGAGGTGATAAACGAATATACCCTGTTTGATAATTATATGGACGTATGGGCCATAGGAAACCGTAATAAGGGAGAACACATCTGGATGGCACAGGCCATCAGCGGTGATAAGGACTTTGGAAACACGATCTGTCAGGATTATGTGGGCATTTTCAAAGAAGACGGTACGATGGAAGGTAACTGGTATGGTATGCGCGATCACTGGTATCTGCTTTTCGAAGAACAGGATAAGCGTATTGTCGATGGAGTTATTCATCGATATGCGTCGGATGGTATATCCAATGGTAAGGTTATCTATAACTATTATCCCCGTTGGTATGCAGATAAAGTGGAGAATAAGGAGGTATATGACAGTCAGGGCAATGCTTTTGATGGTACGGAAGTCTATCATGAAGGTCAGGGGTGGACATTGGCGAAGTTGACAAAATTTACTTTTGTTACAGACCGGAAACAAAAAAACAGTGATTTTCACTTTCCGTTACTCCGTTTGCCGGATATCATGTTGATTTATGCTGAGGCTGTCAATGAATTGAATGGTGGGCCGGACGCTGAGGCCTATAATCAGGTGAACCGCATTCGTACGCGTGCACATGCCACTCCGTTCTCCGGAATGAATCAGGATGAATTCCGTTCGGCTGTACTGGAAGAGCGTGCCCGCGAATTGGCCTATGAAGCTGACCGCCGTTATGATCTTTTCCGTTGGGGTATCTATCTGGATGTGATGAATGCCATCGATATGGATGAGCATAATGTGACTAAACGTCGTTTGGAACGAAATCTTCTTTATCCGATACCTACCAGTGAAGTGAACTCTAATGATAAGATTGATTCTAATAATCCGGGATGGTAATGAATACATTCGTAACATTTAAAATTGAAGATGCAATGAAAACATTTAGATATATTTTATTCGTGTGGGTGATGCTGGGCTGTGGGCTTTTTGCATCATGTGAGGACGATGAAGTGGAATATGCTCCTTTGGCGGTTACAAGGGTATCTACCGTACTTGACCGTGAGCAGGGCATTGATCAGGCTAATCTTGCACAGTACATCATAGTGCAAGGTACGGGACTGAATGCTGTTAATTCAATTCTGGTGAATGATGTGCAGGTTGATTTGAAAGACGCATACATCACTTCCGGAGAAATTACTTTTCCGATTCCAAGAGTGATTCCGGGGGAAATAAATAATCTGATAACTTTAGGGAGTGGAAATTCTACAGTGACAGCTCCGATATCAGTGTTTATCCCCGAATTGGAAGTGAATGGAATGTTCAATGAATTTACACCGGCCGGTGATACAATGAAAGTAGTCGGCGATTATTTCGATCTTTATGAGATAACGACCGAATCGGGACAACTGTTCTTTGGTGGTAAAGAAGTGAAAATTACAAAATCAACGGGCAACAGCTTGAGTTTTGTATTGCCGGAAGATGCTGTAATGGGATCAAAAATTAAATTAGTCAGTCCGGTTTGTGGAGAGGTAACGGTTCCAGGTAAATATATGGAAAAAGGCAACATGCTGTGTGACTTTGATCCGTTTACCGGTTGGGGAGGTAGTAAATATGTGATAGATGGTCCTGTGCCTGCTCCGTACAGTGGATACTTCTCCCGTTTCAAGATCAATAAAGGGGATGCGAACGATTGGGACTGGAACGAGGTGACTACTATTGCACAGTGTGCTGTCGAATATTCTCCGGAGGTTATTGCCGATCAAAATAAATATTTGCTGAAGTTTGAAGTAAATACAATCAAACCATTGACTAAAAGGCAGATTCGTTTCTATTTTTCACAGATCAATTACGATTGGGAACCTTTTGCATCGGGACTTGCTCTGAATACAAATGGAGAATGGAAAACCGTTTCTATTGATCTGGGAGAGATGTGGAAAGGAGATATTCCTAATGATGGAGTCCTGCAGATTATGGGTAATAGTTGGGCGGAAGATACGGATATCTGTTTTGATAATTTCCGTATCGTTCCCAAAGATTAAGGTGTGCTTAGCAAAAAGCAGATTATAATCTGCTTGATGTAGGGTAGAGTTGGTAAAAGAGGGAAGTTTTTATGGAACTATCCCTCTTTTTAACTCAGCTTGCAATATAAATCTAACAAAAATGATAATGCGAAAAATTCAATATCTGTTTATTGCTTTGTTTATCTGCCTGGAAATCCAGGCACAAGACAAATTTAATATCAGGGGAGTGTTGCCCTGGCATAATTTTCTATCGGGACCTACTTCCTGGAATCTGTCGGATTACCGGATTTATCTGGATGAATGCCGGAAGAATGGTATCAATTTTATTGGTTTTCATAATTATACTGGTGGTGGAGAACGCTATGCCACCTATGTGGAACCTATGATAAAAATAGAATATAAAAATATTCTTCCGCAAGCTTGTTTTGATAATTCGATGACAGCCCGTTGGGGATATCTTCCGATGGCTGTGAAAGACTTTGCTTTTGATACGGGAAAGATATTTCAATTGCCTGTTGGTGCAGAAGCTTTTGGCAATAATGGTTCGATAACATCACATTCTTCTCGGGAACATTATGAAAAAGCTCAGTCCTTGATGAGGGATGTTCTGAAGATGGCACATGAACGGGGAATCCGAATGGCTATGGGATTTGAATTTGGAGTGATCCCTCCCGAATATTTTTCTTTGAATGTAGCCGGAGATTGTTTTTATTGGGCAGGTGAATCGAATATGATCCCCAATCCGAAAAGTCAGATAGCTGCCGAGATACATTATGCGGCAATTGATGATATCCTAAACACTTATCCGGATATCGATTATATCTGGATGTGGCTGAATGAACATTCATTTATGGGTGTCGATGTTCAGAAAGCACTTAGAGATAAACCCTTTGCCCGGGCTTATCAAGAGAATCAGGCACTCTTTAAAGAGGCTGCCGATTCATCGGCTCGTTTTGTCGGGGTATGGGCATTGGAATACATGAAATTGACTTATAAACATTTGAAATCAAAAGGCTCTCGTGCAAAGTTAATCCTTGGTGGTTGGGGAGGGGGACATCAGTTGCCTTCTTTATTGAAAGGACTGGATAGGGCCTTACCACAAGATATTATTTTCAGTTGCCTTAATCCGGATTTAGGAAAAAGTCCGCAACCTGATTTCTTGGAAGAGATTGCCCGAAACCGTAGTGTTTGGGCTGTACCCTGGTTGGAGGGGGATCATCAACTCTGGCATTTTCAGCCGAGGGTCAATATGATGCGTGAACAGGTAAAGCTTGCTGCCGAACAAAATCTGGACGGAGTAATTGCTATTCACTGGCGTACAGAGGAACCCCGTTTTAATTTTCGAACGTTTGCTCGTTTTGCTTCGGATAAGGGTGCTGACGAGAGTGTAGATCAATTGTATGACCGATATCTGACAGAGGAATTTGGGGAAGAAGTCGCAAAAGAAATGACTCCTTTACTTGCCAGAATGGATCGTGAACAGATTCAATGGAATGTACCGTCACCGGAATTTTATGCATATACTCCGGAATGGGGATTATTAGATGAAAATAATGTGCGAATACGACAAGAGTTGGTGTCTTCGGGAGAATCGTTATTGAAAAAGTTAAGAGGAGAGAAACGGGAGAATCTGAAACGTTTCATAGCAATGTTCCGTTTTGAGCTGTTGTTGGGTGAGGTAGATCGGGCTATGATGCCTGCTTTTATCTTAAAAAAGAAGGAAGTGCAAGGTGAGAAAATAAATGATTCGCAGGAGTATATGGACGCATATCGGCTGTTAGTTTCAGCCCCTGTTAAAGAAATGTTTGATACTTATATGGAACGTGTTCATTCTCGTGGAGAATTGGGAGTACTTAGCTCTTTGAATCAACGTGTGTGGCGCGAATATAATGATCTTAAAATTTATCTGGAAAATAAAATAAAAGAAAAATGAAACGAATGGCATATCACCTGCTGGCTATCTTAATTTTGGGGATGGCAGCATCGGCTGTCAAAGCACAGATTTTGTTAACAGCTTCTGCTACGCCGATTGAAGAATATGCGGCGGTAGAACTTCAGCGGTATTATTATCAGCTGTCCGGACGCTTGTTGTCCATCGATCATGAAGAAGTACCGGACAGGAAAACGGAATTTGTTCTGACAAGACTGGATCATCCGTTAGTGAAGTCTTGGAGAGACAAAGGAGTATTACCTCTGAAGTCCATGCCGGGAGAGCAGGGATATGTCATTCGGACAGTAAAAGAAAAAGGCAGGGAATTGGTTGTCATTGCAGGTGTTGATGCCAATGGATTGCTTTATGGTGTATATGGGTTGCTGGAAGATCACTTAGGAATGCGTTTCTATATGAATGGAGATGTATATCCTGATAAGAAAGAGGTTCAGACGAGAATACCGTTGATTCAAGATGAACGAACTCCGACAGTGGCTATCCGTGGATTCCTTCCCTGGACTAATTTTCCGCAATCGGCTACCATTTATTCTTGGGATGATTGGCGTTACATCATAGATCAGGCAGCACGGATGCGTATGAACTTCATTATGATTCATAACTATAACGGGTTTTGCGGACATAATGAACTGTTTCATAATTTTGAATACAAAGGGCATTTATCGCGTGGATGGATGCCTACCATAAAGACAGGACACGGATGGGGCTGTCCCGGATGGAATATCAACGAATATCTTTTCGGGGCATCTGAAGTTTATGATGATTATGATTTTGGGGCAGACTATGGCTTGCATAATGAAACGTTGACGAATGGTCAGATCAAAGAGAAAGGAGCAACTATATTCCGTAAGGTGATTGCCTATGCACACTTACGTGGTGTAAAAATAGGTTTAGGGTTAGATATTGATGTCGTTTTGCCGGAATATCAGTCTGAACCGGATAACAAAGACTTGATAAAGGTACAGGTCGCAGAAATAGCTCGTGAGTATCCGGAATTGGACTATCTGCTTTGTTTTCAATCCGAAGGTCAGAAAAATGAGGCTTTTTATGCCCGTTGGCGAAGAGTCTTTGATGGATTTTATGAAGAGATGAAGCGGAAGTCGCCTTTTACCCGTATAGCTGTATCGGGCTGGGGGCTAACTGCGGAATCGGTGAATAGTCTGCCTGAAGATGTCATTTGTGCCCCTATATCTTACTATTCGGCCGCTTTTGAGCCGGGAAGTGTTTATGGAAATCGTGAATACTGGGGATGTCCCTGGCTGGAACGTGATTTTAACAGTTCTGAGTATTACTATCCTTATAATGTAGATCTTTCGGAAACAATCCGGGCCTTTGGAGATGCTTCTGCCAATATGAACGGATTTTATGCGCTGACATGGAGATTGGCGGATGCTATTTCTCCAAAGATGTGGTATATCAGTAAGGCTCCTTGGTATAATCATGAAGTGCTGGATTCTTCGGAGAAAGTGTATCGGGACTTTGCACTTGCCAATTATGGAGAAAATGCAGTGGATGCCATTACTGACATTATCGATCAAAACGAACCTTTTGCTACCGATTTCGGTGAGTGTCAGGAAACACCCGGATTTAATCAGATGGTACATACTTATCCGTTGATGAATCTTTATTCGATGACTTTTGGGGGAAAGAATGGAAAGGATGTGGAGATAAAGGCCACCGGATATGCAGAGAAAAAAGGTACAAAAAATGCTCCTTGTGATGAAGGAGGAGAGTGCGTGGGATATATTATGGCTGATGACTGGTTGCAGTATCCGGCAGTTGATTTTAGTAATAGTCCCGAACGAATGTCCATACGGATTGCTTCTGCATCTTCGGGTGGTGTTGCTACTGTTTATCTGGATCGATTGGGAGGACCTGTTATCGCTCGGTTTGAAGTAAAGAACACGGAAGGTTGGCAATCCTGGAAATCATTGACCGTTCCGGTGAAAGGGTTAAAAGGTGTTCATACGCTTTATGTTCGTTTTCAACCTTTTAATGTAATAGCCAAAGCTGGGAAATTAGCTGATAAACAGCTGAAAACAATTGATAGTTGTATGGCCGTTACTTCGGATGTACTTCAACAATTGCGTCTCTCCCGATTACGAGCACGTATTCATGGAGCAGCATGCCATATAGCTTTGAATACTGATTTTGAAAATTATCAATGGAATGATTTACCGGGGAAAATGGATGAATGGGCGCGTAGCTTTTTGTATCGTATTGAAGATATTTCTTCCTATGGAAACATTATGAGTACTCAGAATCGATTTGTGAAACAGAACTATGTAGAGAAGATCAACCAGCTACGTAAACAGCAACGGGTACAGGCTCCTTCGCATATTATAGCTAAAGGTACTCTTGAGGGAGCACAGATTAGTTGGCGTAATGAAGAGCCGGCAGTAAGTTCCTTCGTGGTTTGTCGTAATGGAGAAGAGATTGATACATTGGCGTCTGATGTGAATTGTTATCAGGATAAGTTTCATGGAGCAGCTTCGTATACGGTATATGCAGTGGATATTGAAGGGCATAAAAGCCCTTTGGGAATACCTGCCGATTGTCTGGCCGGGAGTGCTGACCGGGAAGCTCCGGTTATTGTGATTAATTCCCCGTTGGCTTCAATAATGGAGGGAACTCCGTTGCACATTCGGTTTTCAGTCGTTGAGAATCGGTTACCGGAATTTGTATCCGGGATATTTCACTATCGGAGAACAGGAGAGAAAGTGTGGAAAAAAATACCATTTAAGCACCGGACCAGAGGTGTCTTCACATTAACCTTACCCGCTTCTGAGATTACGTGTCAGGGAATAGAATACTACATTTCGGTTTCAGATTCTGACAATGTATTTTGCTATCCGGGTTCGGCTCCGGCTCGGAATCATACGGTGGTAGTAACTGAGGTACCGGGAGATGATAAACCCGAAGTTCCGATGATAAAACCAATTTGTGGTAAACGTATGTTTTGGAGTCGTGTGCCAAATGTGGAAATGTATCGCATCTATCGTAGCAGAACTCCTGATTTTAAAATCGGAGCAGATACGTTTGTGACGTTTGTAGCGGGAAATACACAGAGTTTTGCCGATAATGGATTTGATTTCGACGGGACTTCTCTGAAAGGAACTTATTATTATTGCGTGACTTCCGTATCCTTTTGGGATCATGAAAGTGAGGCATCAGAAATCATTCAAATAGATTATTAATGAAAAGAATTGGAATATATATTGTTATTGTAGTATGCATCCTGTCTTGCATATCTTCGCGAAGGAACCTCTTGACAGAAACCAGATTGATGTTGGTTGATACGAGAGCAACTGAACATACGGCGGCATTGTTCTATAACTTGCGGCAACTGACCGGAAAACGGGTGGTTTATGGACAACATAATTATGAAATGGATGGGTTCGATTCGGATAGTACACGCTGGAGGGATGAGGCAAACCGATGTGATGCGTATGATGTGACGGGGGCTTATCCTGCTTTGGCTAGTTTTGATTTCCTTCATTTTACGAATCCTCGCAGTTGGGAAACAAAAGAATTGAATTACATACAGGAAAAATTCCATGTTGCATATAATCGGGGAAATGTTATTACGTTCTGTTGGCATTATTATAATCCGGTGACCGGAGGAAATTTTTATGATACAACACAAGTGGTTCGTCATATCTTGCCGGGAGGTTCTTATCATGCTACCTTCAAAGCCGATTTGAAGATCATTGCTGATTTTGCACACAATGCAAAGGGCGATGACGGAGAGTTGATTCCGATCATATTCCGTCCTTGGCATGAGTTTGATGGTAATTGGTTTTGGTGGGGAAAAAATCATTGTTCGGTTGAAGAATTTAAAAAGTTGTATCGGTTTACAGTCACTTATCTCAGAGATTCTTTAGAGGTGCATAACTTTTTATATGCATTTTCTCCGGACTGTGGTTTCACTACTGAGGCCGAATATCTGGAACGTTATCCGGGAGACAAATATGTAGATGTTGTAGGTATGGATAATTATTGGGATTTTCGTCCGGATGGGGGAGATACCTCCCTGGTAGTTCTGAAAGCCCGTATCCTTACACAATATGCGCAAAAGCATGGAAAACTTTCTGCCATTACTGAGACAGGTACACAGACACGTGATTCATTGTGGTATACACAATTGTTATCTATTCTGCGTTCGGAAGGGGTAGCCTTGAATTATGTATGCACTTGGTCGGGGTTTTCTCCTTATAAAGGACATCCGGCAGCAGCCGATTTTTGTCGGTTTAAGAGGGACACTTTGGTGCTCTTCGCTGATGAAATTCCTAATTTTTATACTTGGCACTGAACCTGCTTATAAATAATATCATGGAATGCTAAGATAGTATTAGGTATACATCCATCCAACGCCTATCTTTGCAATATCACTTTCAGGGTGGAAAGAATCTTATAAATAAAATATCTGATGATTATGAAAATCCTATCGACTATCCTATTAACCTTGTTGATTGTGCTTGGGGCGTGCACTTCTCCTCAGGTTTCTCCTGATCCCTTTGTCCGTGTGTCAAACGGACGTCTGACGGTGAATGGAAAACCCTATTATTATATAGGAACTAATTTTTGGTATGGAGCTATTTTGGGGTCACAGGGACAGGGAGGTAACCGGGAGAGATTACTTCGTGAACTGGATTATTTGAAGGCTCTTGGTATTAACAATTTGCGTGTTCTTGTTGGAGCAGACGGAAAAGATGGGATTCCGACGAAAGCTGAGCCTGCACTTCAGGTGGAAGCCGGTGTGTATAATGATACTATTTTTGACGGGCTCGATTTCTTCCTGTCGGAGTTGGATAAACGGGATATGTATGCCGTACTTTTCCTGAATAACAGCTGGGAGTGGTCGGGCGGATATTCCCAGTATCTTTATTGGGCGGGACATGGTGAAGTGCCTATGCCGAATGTAGCCGGATGGGATGCTTTTTCGAATTATGTGGCACAATATGCTAAGTCGGAAAAAGCACACCATTTGTTCCGGGATCATATTACTCACGTTGTAAATCGTGTCAATCGGTATACTGGAAAAAAATATAGTGAAGATCCTGCAATTATGTCTTGGCAGATAGGTAATGAACCCCGTCCGTTCGGTGAGGACAATAAAAAGAGTTTTGCAGCCTGGATTGCCGATTGCGCTGCTCTTATTAAATCTATGGATTCTAACCATCTGGTTTCTATTGGATCGGAAGGAATGGCCGGTTGTGAGGGGGATTTGTCACTTTGGACTTCTATCCATGCCGATGCGAATGTTGATTATACTACGATTCATATTTGGCCGAATAATTGGGGATGGATCGATAAGAAAGATATTCCGGGTACCATCGGGCAGGCAATAGAAAACACCTGCTCTTATATCGATATGCATGTGCAGGAAGCTTTTAAGATAAACAAGCCGCTGGTACTTGAAGAGTTTGGTTTACCGAGAGACAGTGTGAAGTTTACTTCGAATACTTCCACTGTTCAGCGGGACCGGTATTACAGAGCTGTGTTTGATATCGTCGAAAAGCATGCTGCCGAAAAGGGTGTTTTCCAAGGATGTAACTTCTGGGCATGGGGTGGATTTGCGGAACCTCAACATCTCTTTTGGCAAAGGGGAGATGACTATATGGGAGATCCCGGGCAGGAGGAACAAGGGCTGAATTCGGTTTATGCAACTGATTCGACGATAAATATGATAAAGGAGGCGGTAAGTGATATTAACCAGATAATTCAGAAACAATGAAAATGAAATTAATATGCTTTTTGATGTTGAGTGTGTTTTTTATTTTTCCGGTTCGGGCTAAAAACACATTCGGGAAGAAAAAAGACAAAGTGACGCGCTTGCATTTTTATGACCTGAATAAGAATGGGCGGATGGACACTTATGAAAACCCTTCTGCTCCTGTGGAGTATCGTGTGGAGCATCTTTTGTCACAGATGACTTTGGAGGAAAAGGTAGGACAGATGCTTACTTCATTGGGGTGGCCCATGTACGAACGGGTGGGAGAGGACATCCGCCTGACCCCTCAGTTGGAGAAAGAAATCGGAGAGTACCATATCGGATCGCTCTGGGGTTTTATGCGGGCTGATCCGTGGACGCAACGTACGTTGCATACCGGACTCAATCCTTCGCTGGCTGCCCGAGCGTCCAATCGTCTTCAATCTTACGTCATAGAACATAGCCGTTTGGGTATTCCGCTGTTTCTGGCGGAAGAATGTCCGCATGGCCACATGGCGATTGGTACAACAGTATTTCCGACTTCCATCGGTCAGGCAAGTACCTGGAATCCGGAACTGATCCGGCAGATGGGACGTGTCATTGCTATTGAAGCAAGTGCTCAGGGAGCACACATCGGCTATGGACCGGTACTCGACTTGGCCCGTGATCCGCGTTGGTCGCGTGTAGAGGAAACTTATGGAGAAGATCCTTATCTGAATGGGGTGATGGGAACTGCTCTGGTACGTGGTTTTCAGGGAGAGACATTAAACGACGGTAAAAGCGTGATAGCGACCCTCAAACATTTTGCTTCGTATGGCTGGACGGAAGGCGGACATAACGGAGGTACTGCCCATATAGGCGAGCGCGAACTGGAAGAGGCTATCTTTCCTCCTTTTCGTGAGGCGGTAGGTGCCGGGGCATTGTCTGTGATGAGTTCATACAATGAAATAGACGGAAATCCATGTACTGGAAGTCGTTATTTGTTAACGGATATCCTGAAAGATCGTTGGCAATTCAAAGGTTTTGTCGTGTCCGATTTGTATGCTGTCGGAGGATTACGGGAACATGGTGTTGCCGGCAATGACTATGAGGCGGCCATAAAGGCCGTGAATGCCGGAGTGGATAGTGATTTGGGAACGAATGTCTATGCTGAGCAGTTGGTTGCTGCGGTCAAAAGAGGGGATGTTGCTGTAGCAACGATAGATAAGGCGGTACGTCGCATTTTATCTCTCAAATTCCAAATGGGATTGTTTGATGATCCATTTGTAGATGAAAAGCAGGCAGTACAACTTGTTGCCTCTTCCGAACATACCGGACTGGCTCGTGAAGTAGCCCGTCAGTCAATCGTTCTGCTTAAGAATAAGGACAAGCTGTTGCCGTTGAAGAAGGATATTCGTACCCTTGCTGTTATAGGTCCCAATGCCGATAATGTGTATAATATGCTTGGAGACTATACTGCTCCTCAAGCCGATGGGACTGTAGTGACAGTCTTGGATGGAATTCGACAAAAGGTCTCTAAAGAAACTCGTGTGCTGTATGCCAAGGGGTGTGCAGTGCGTGATTCTTCCCGTACCGGATTTAAAGATGCTATAGAAACAGCCCGTAATGCCGATACCGTAGTAATGGTGATGGGAGGATCGAGTGCCCGGGATTTTTCCTCGGAATATGAAGAAACCGGTGCGGCAAAAGTCACTATAAATCAGATCAGTGATATGGAAAGTGGCGAAGGCTATGATCGAGCCACACTTCATCTTATGGGAAGACAACTGGAGTTGTTGGAAGAAATCTCCAGGTTGGGTAAACCGGTGGTATTGGTATTGATTAAAGGGCGTCCGTTATTGATGGAGGGAGCTATTCAAGAGGCAGAGGCAATTGTGGATGCCTGGTATCCGGGCATGCAGGGAGGGAATGCTGTGGCCGATGTGCTTTTCGGTGATTACAATCCCGCAGGACGTCTCACTCTTTCTGTGCCACGTTCGGTCGGTCAGTTGCCGGTATACTACAATACAAGACGGAAAGGAAATCGTAGCCGATATGTTGAAGAACCGGGTACTCCTCGTTATCCTTTCGGTTATGGTCTTAGTTATACAACTTTTTCCTATACGGATATGAAAGTGCAGGTAACTGAAGGAAGTGATGATTGCTGGGTAGATGTAACAGTAACCATACAAAATCAGGGTACTGCAGATGGTGATGAAGTGGCACAACTCTATTTCCGGGATGACGTAAGCAGTTTTACGACTCCTGCCAAGCAGTTACGGGCGTTCAGCCGTATTCACCTGAAGGCTGGTGAATCCCGAGAAGTAACTTTTACTCTTGATAAGAAGTCATTGGCTCTGTATATGCAAGAGGGGGAATGGGTGGTCGAACCGGGACGCTTTACAATAATGGTGGGAGGCTCTTCCGAGGATATTACCTGCCGACAAGCATTTGAGATAAACCGAAAATATACTTTTAAAATGTAAACGTCATGAACAGATCAAGAGATAAAGTGCGTTGTGCACTCAATCATCAGAATGCAGGTAGTATACCGGTTGATTTCGGGTCTACAGCAGTCACGGGTATCCATTGCCGTATTGTGGAAGCGCTAAGAAACTATTATGGACTGGCACCCCGTCCGGTGAAGATTGTAGATGCTTTTCAGATGTTAGGAGAGATAGATGCGGAACTAGCCGAAAAGATCGGAGTAGACTGTATAGGTATAGGTGGACCCAAAGATATCTTCGATTTGGATACGACTCGTATGCACGAACAGACGACCCCTTGGGGGCAACGGGTGTTGGTGCCTGAAGCAATGGATTTAACTCCTGATATGCGGGGAGATGTATATGTGTATGCCGGTGGGGATCAAAATTATCCCCCCAGTGCCGTGATGCCCAAAGGATGTTATTTCATTAATGCTATTGAGCGTCAGCAGCCCATTGAAGAAGATCGTTTGGACCCGGAAGACAATGTAGAAGAGTTCGGGCTATTGACAGAGAATGATCTGGCTTATTACTGTGCTGAGGCAGACAAGGCATATCAGACCGGCAGAGCTGTTGTTGCCAGTTTCGGGGGAACGGCTCTGGGGGATGTTGCTTTTGTTCCCGGTATGGGATTGAAGCAGCCCAAGGGGATTCGTAGTGTGGTAGAATGGTATATGTCTACTGCTATGCGGCAGGACTATTTGCATCAGGTATTTGAGAAAGAGATCGACATTGCCATTGCCAATTATGAAAAACTCTGGGCTGCATTAGGAGATAAGATAGATGTGGTGTTGACATGTGGGACCGATTTCGGTTCCCAGGAATCACAGTTTTGCTCTATAGATACCTTCCGTGAGCTTTGGTTACCACACTATCGACGGATGAATGATTGGATACATCAACATACTACCTGGAAAATCTTTAAGCATTCCTGTGGAGCTATTATCCCGATTCTACCCGGATTGATCGAAGCCGGATTTGATATTATCAATCCGGTTCAGATTAATGCCAAAGACATGGATTCCAGAAGATTGAAAGAGGAATTCGGCAGTCAATTGACCTTTTGGGGCGGTGGGGTAGATACGCAAAAGATACTGCCTTTCGGTACTCCCGATGAGATACGTCGCCATGTAATGGGGCAGTGTGAGATATTGGGCCGTGACGGAGGTTTTGTTTTCAATGCTGTCCATAATGTTCAGGCCAATGTTCCGGTAGACAATGTAGTTGCGATGTTCGATGCTCTAAAGGATATCTCTTGATAATCTTCAGAAAATACTATTCCTACCATGTTTTGCCTGTATTGATCATCAGATGGCTTTGAAATTCTCTTAAAGTCCCCTGATAGATCGGTTGGCAAATCGTAAAATCATCTCGCTGTACAATAAATTTATGTTAGGTAATCTTTAAGAAAGAGTATCTATATATTATTAATCTTATAAATGATAAAAGCTATGAACAACCTCAATGAATTATATGAAGCCATTTTGGCCGGTAAATTGGAACAGGCAGTCAGTGTTACCCGGGAAGCTGTTGCCGGAGGAGCAGCACCCCAGGAAATCATTAATGAATATATGATTAAAGCCATGGAAGCCATTGGAGCACGTTTTGAATCGGGACAAGTGTTTGTTCCGAACCTCTTGATGAGCGCCCGTGCCATGCGTGGTGCCCTCGATATACTCAAACCACTGATGCAAGGGCAGGTCAATTCGTATATCGGTCGGATTGTGATTGGTACGGTAAAAGGGGATTTGCATGATATAGGTAAAAACTTGGTTGCTTCGATGTTTGAAGGATGTGGGTTTGAAGTCATCAATCTGGGAGTGGATGTATCGAGTGATAAATTCATTTCTGCGGCATTGGAAAATAAGGCAGATATTATTTGCATGTCCGCACTGCTCACCACTACCATGAATTACATGAAGGAAGTGATCGATGCCCTTGAAACCTCTGGGTTGAGGGGAAAAGTAAAAGTAATGGTAGGAGGAGCACCTGTCAGCGATGCCTTTGCCAAATCTATCGGTGCCGATGCCTATACCAGTAATGCCAATGCAGCCGTAATAATGGCCAAGAAGTTGATAAACGCCTGTTGAATATGCCACTGGTGAATTCCCATATTGTTGAAGAGTGTCTGCCTTTCACTTCGTTGAGACTCGATCCGGAGGATATTAATCTTTCAATGGGAGCCGGTTACGTGCCTGATGCGGAGATACAGGCAATATCTGATGCATTGGAAACAGAGATTGCCGGAATTTGTACACCCCGCTTTCTGTATGCTCTGTTCGATGCCGAGCCGGCCGGTACTTGTGAGGTGGGAGTAAACGGTATTTCTCTGAAAACAGGATCTGTTATAACTCCTTATCTTAAAGATGCTGCGGGCTATGTACTCTTTGTTGCTACTGCGGGGTACGAGTTTGAGGCTTTTCAGCATAAGATAGGCAGTCAGGGAGACATCTTACGCGAATTTCTTCTGGATGCTTACGGTTCGGCAATTGCTGAAGCAGTTGTCCGTGAAGTATGCCGGAAAGTGGAATCCCGAATGTTTCCTTTGGGATACGGAGTCAGTCATCCTTACAGTCCCGGTTATTGCGGATGGCACGTCACGCAACAGCAGTTGCTTTTCAGCTGCTTGCCTGAATTTCCTTGCGGGGTCCGATTGAGTGATTCTTCGCTGATGTCGCCTATTAAATCGGTCAGTGGTATTATTGCTTATGGTCCATGTATTGTCAAACGGAAATATGGATGCGAACTATGCGGCAAAGCCGATTGCTATAAAAACAGAAATAAACTAAACAGATAGAATGTTATGGAACTATCATTATATATAAAAGATAAATTAGTATCAGGAAAACGGGTAGCCATCCCCATTATGACCCATCCGGGTATTGAATTGTTAGAGAAACGGGTATTGGATGCCGTAACGAACGGTGAAATTCATTATCACGCTATCCGTGCCTTGAACGAATGTTTTCCGCAATCGGCGGCTTGTACCACTATTATGGATCTTACCGTGGAAGCAGAAGCTTTTGGAGCTCGACTTAGTATGTCCCCCAATGAAGTACCCAGTGTTTGCGGACGTTTGCTCACTGGATATGCAGATGTTGAGGCTTTGCAGATTCCTTCGGTCGAATCGGGACGCATGCCTCAGTATTTGCTGGCCGACCGCCTAGCAGCAGAAGGAATAGACAAGCCCGTGCTGGCCGGTTGTATCGGTCCCTATTCTCTGGCAGGTCGTCTATACGATATGACGGAAATTATGATGGCTATCTATACCGAGCCCGATACTGTTCTGCTTTTACTGGAGAAATGCACGGAATTCATTCTCCGTTATTGTCTGGCTATCAAAGAGACCGGAGTGGCCGGTGTTATTATGGCGGAACCGGCTGCCGGACTTCTTTCGAATGAAGATTGTCAACGCTATTCTTCGGTCTATGTGAAACGTATTATCGATGCTGTCCAGGATGATTCGTTTGCAGTTATTCTGCATAATTGCGGTAACACCGGACATTGCACTGCTGCTATGCTGGCTACCGGTGCTAAAGGGTATCATTTCGGAAATAAAGCGGATATGATAACTGCTCTCCGGGAATGCCCTTCGGATGTATGGGTGATGGGTAATCTGGACCCTGTAGGAGTGTTCAGGGTACTGACGCCTGAAGATGTTTTTGCACGGACAGAAGAACTTCTGACCTGTACCGGAGAATACGCTAACTTTATTATATCCACCGGTTGCGATACTCCGCCCGAAGTACCTTTTGACAATATTCAGGCCTTTTATCTGGCTGTAGAGAAGTACAATAAGGGTAGGTGAATGATAATACCAGTATTGGATAATATTGTACTTGTTTTCAAGGGGGAACCCTCGTACTTTTGCATAGTATTCATCGTTAAATAAACGAATTATGATAAAGAGAATAAAGATATTAGCTACAGGTGCACTGCTATTGGCAGGATTGGGTGCTTGTTCACCTTCCGGAAAGAAAACAGGAGCGGATTCGACTGTCGACACTCTGCGAACGGCGGAAACAGTGAATTTACTGAATAATCTACGGAAGGTTCCCACACAGGGGATTATGTTTGGTCATCATGACGATCCGCTTTACGGTGTCGGCTGGGAAGGTGACGAAGATCGCAGTGACGTGAAAAGTGTGTGTGGTGATTATCCGGCTGTCATGTCGTTTGATCTGGGCCACATTGAACTGGAAAGAGAGAAAAGTCTGGATAACGTGCCGTTTCGCAAAATACGTCAGGAGACGATTAATCAATATAAAAGGGGAGGAGTGGTTTCTTTTAGCTGGCATCTCGATAACCCCTTGACCGGTAAAGATGCGTGGGATGTGAGTGATACGACGGTTGTAGCTTCCATACTGCCCGGTGGTGTACATCATGCGAAATTTATAAGTTGGCTCGATGCTGTTGCAGCCTTTATGAATACTTTGGAGACGGAAGAAGGTACAAAAATACCGGTTATTTTCCGTCCCTGGCACGAGCATACCGGCAGTTGGTTCTGGTGGGGACAAAATCTTTGCACGGCCGACCAGTATAAGGCTCTTTGGCGGATGACGCATGATCGTATGCATGCCCGGGGAGTAAAGAACCTGCTTTATGCTTATTCACCGGGATCGGAACCCAAAGATTCGACTGCTTATCTGGAGCGTTATCCGGGAGATGATATCATCGACCTGGTGGGCTTTGACACCTATCAGTTCGACCGGACACAATATATGGAGCAATTGGATAAGTCGCTTGCTATCCTGACTGAAGTAGGTAAGGCGCACGATAAGCCTATAGCCATTACCGAAACCGGTTTCGAGGCTATTCCCGATTCTGTCTGGTGGACACAGACTCTCTATCCGGTAATCAGCAAGTATCCTATCAGTTATGTGTTGGTGTGGCGCAATGCACGTGAAAGGGTAAACCACTATTATGCTCCTTATCCCGGACAGGTGTCCGCCGATGACTTTGTGAAGTTCTACCGTGAACCGAAAACTCTGTTTGTGTCGGACGTGAAGAACCTTTATAAATAGAAAATCAAATAAATAACGATAAAAACACTGTCCATTATGAGTCTGTTTAATGATAAAGTTGCTAAATTGCTTGCCGGGCATGAAGCACTGCTGATGCGTAAGAATGAACCGGTAGAAGAGGGAAACGGAGTGATTACGCGTTACCGTTACCCTGTACTGACTGCAGCGCATACTCCTGTCTTTTGGCGATACGACCTGAACGAGGAGACGAATCCTTTTTTGATGGAACGTATCGGTATGAATGCGACGTTGAATGCCGGAGCCATTAAGTGGGATGGGAAGTACCTGATGTTGGTGAGAGTGGAGGGAGCAGACCGCAAATCTTTTTTTGCTGTTGCCGAAAGCCCGAACGGTATTGATAATTTCCGCTTCTGGGAGTATCCGGTGACCTTACCCGAAGATGTGGTTCCTGCAACCAATGTATACGATATGCGTCTCACTGCCCATGAAGATGGGTGGATATATGGCATCTTTTGTGCCGAACGGCACGATGACAATGCTCCCATAGGTGATTTATCGTCAGCTACAGCCACTGCCGGCATTGCCCGTACCAAAGACCTGAAAAATTGGGAACGTCTGCCGGATCTGAAAACAAAGAGTCAGCAACGTAATGTGGTGCTGCACCCCGAGTTTGTGGATGGAAAGTATGCACTTTATACCCGTCCGCAAGACGGATTTATCGATACCGGTAGCGGAGGTGGTATCGGATGGGCATTGATTGACGATATAACCCATGCCGAGGTTGGAGAAGAGAAGATCATCGACAAACGATATTATCATACCATCAAGGAGGTGAAGAACGGTGAAGGGCCGCATCCTATCAAGACTCCTCAGGGATGGCTTCATCTGGCACACGGAGTACGCAATTGTGCTGCCGGGCTCAGGTATGTATTGTATATGTATATGACATCGTTGGATGATCCCACCCGGCTGATAGCTTCTCCGGCGGGGTACTTTATGGCTCCGGTAGGAGAAGAGCGCATTGGGGATGTGTCGAATGTGCTTTTTTCGAATGGTTGGATAGCCGACGATGACGGAAAAGTATTTATCTACTATGCTTCGTCGGACACCCGTATGCATGTAGCTACCTCAACTATCGAACGGTTGGTGGATTACTGCCTGCACACTCCTCAGGACGGCTTTTCTTCCTCAGCTTCGGTAGAGATACTGAAAAACCTGATTGAACGAAATCTGAGATTGATGAAATAAGAAAACCAAGAATAGAATGACTGCCATGATTACACTGAAAGAGAAGATCGGTTACGGACTGGGCGATATGGCTTCGTCCATGTTCTGGAAACTGTTCGGGTCCTATCTGATGATTTTTTATACCGATGTATTCGGCTTGCCTGCTGCTGTGGTAGGAACCATGTTTCTGATTACCCGGGTATGGGATTCGGCTTTCGATCCGATCGTGGGAGTGATTGCCGATCGCACACAGACCCGCTGGGGGAAATTTCGTCCTTATCTGCTGTATCTTGCCGTTCCTTTTGCACTGATTGGTATTTTTACTTTCACCACTCCGGAGTTGAATGATACCGGAAAACTGGTCTATGCCTACATCACCTATTCTTTGATGATGATGGTATATTCGGCTATCAATGTGCCTTATGCTTCACTGCTGGGAGTGATGAGTCCTGACCCGAAAGAACGGAATACCCTGTCCACTTACCGTATGACTTTTGCCTATATCGGCAGTTTTATTGCTTTGCTGCTCTTCATGCCGATGGTCAACCTGTTTGGTGGTGCAGAAGACGAGCAACGGGGATGGATGTTGAGTGTGGTGGTGATTGCTGTGATGTGTGCGGCTCTGTTTTATCTTTGTTTCGCCTTGACACGTGAACGGGTAAAACCGATCAGGGAAGTACAAAACTCCCTGAAAGACGATTTGAAAGATTTGCTTCACAACCGTCCGTGGTGGATTCTGCTCGGAGCCGGAGTGGCAGCTTTGGTATTCAATTCTATTCGTGACGGAGCTACGGTTTATTACTTCAAGTACTTTGTTGTGGAAGAGGATTACTCCACGGTTTCCTTCTTTGGCGTTTCTTTTGTGCTGAGCGGCCTTTATCTGGCAGTGGGACAGGCTGCCAATATTGTGGGAGTGATTCTTGCAGCTCCGGTCAGTAACCGTATTGGCAAAAAAAACACATACATGGGAGCCATGAGTCTGGCTACTCTCCTTTCCGTTATCTTTTATTGGTTTGGGAAAGGAGACATCACCCTGATTTTTGTTTTTCAGGTGCTGATCAGTATCTGTGCCGGAAGTATTTTCCCTTTGCTCTGGTCCATGTATGCCGACTGTGCTGACTATTCGGAACTGAAGACCGGCAACCGGGCTACAGGTCTGATCTTTTCGTCTTCGTCCATGAGCCAGAAGTTCGGTTGGGCTATCGGAAGTGCACTGACCGGTTGGTTGTTGGCTTACTTCGGCTTTCGTGCCAACGAAGTGCAGAGTGTAGAGGCTATTCATGGGATTAAGATGTTTCTCAGCTGGTTGCCCGCTGTCGGAACAGTTCTGTCCGTCGTTTTTATCAGTATGTATCCGCTGTCGGAGAAGAAGATGAGAGAGGTGACTTCAGAGTTGGAGAAGAGAAGAAAGGCTATTCAATCATAATTCAGACATCATATGGACGAGATTCTTAAACAAGAAATGCAGAAAGAGCTTACTACCCGTATTCTTCCTTACTGGATGGAACGGATGGTAGATCAGGAGAACGGTGGATTTTACGGACGCATCACCGGACAGGAGGAATTAATGCCCCGGGCCGATAAAGGGGCTATTCTGAATGCGCGTATTTTATGGACCTATTCTGCTGCCTATCGTCTGCTGGGTAGAGAGGAGTACAAAGAGATGGCAAACCGTGCCAAACGATACCTTATCGACCACTTTTATGATTCCGAGTTCGGAGGGGTCTACTGGTCACTCAACTATAGAGGTGAGCCGCTGGATACCAAGAAACAGATTTATGCCATCGGCTTTGCCATTTACGGACTGAGCGAGTTCCATCGGGCTACCGGAGATCCGGAAGCATTGATGTATGCCGTCCGTTTATTCAATGATATAGAGTCCCACAGCTTTGATGGGCTGAAGAATGGTTATTGTGAAGCGCTTACCCGTGAATGGAACGAAATAGCCGATATGCGCCTCAGCGAGAAAGATGCGAATGAACGCAAGACTATGAATACCCATCTGCATATCCTCGAACCTTACACCAACCTGTACCGGGTCTGGAAAGATGCACGGCTGGAACGTCAGCTCTACAACCTGATAGGACTTTTTACAGAGAAGATACTGGATAAGGACACATCCCATTTACAACTCTTTTTCGATAACGACTGGCAAAGCAAATACCCGGTCGTCTCTTATGGACATGATATCGAAGCCTCATGGTTGTTGCATGAAGCCGCCCGGGTATTGGGAGACGCCGGACTCATTGCGGAGATAGAACCTGTTGTAAAGAAGATAGCTGCGGCTGCATCCGAAGGACTTACTTCCGACGGAGGAATGATATATGAAAAGAATCTCACTACCGGACACATCGACGGCGACTACCATTGGTGGGTGCAAGCCGAAACCGTAGTCGGATACTATAACCTGTTCCGATATTTCGGTGATCGCGGGGCTTTGCAACATTCCATCGACTGCTGGGAGTTTATTAAACGACATTTGACTGACGATGTGCATGGCGAATGGTTCTGGAGCCTTCGTGCCGACGGTAGCCTGAACCGGGATGATGATAAGGCCGGCTTCTGGAAATGTCCTTATCATAACGGACGTATGTGCATCGAGCTGTTGGGCGAATAACTGTATTGTTTCCTGTTTCGTTAGATTGTTTTCCAAACTTTTTGTACTTTTGGGCACAATTTACCGAATATGAAAAACAAGCACGTCAAAAGAATAAACCTGCTTTTGTCCATCTTATTGGGAGCAGGTGTCTTCATTTTCTTCGGAGTATACTACTCCTACCATCTGCATTATCAGGAACAGTTCCAGATGTTTCTCTTTACATCCGACTATTTTGTCGAACAAGTATCCCATCCCGGGGGAATGGCGGACTATCTGGGAGGCTTTCTCACCCAATTCTATTATTATTCGTGGGCGGGAGCCGCTATCTTGACCGGTGCAATAGGGGGTATTCACAGGTTGATGGTTTGGATTGCAAACCGCCTGGGCGGACACCCGGCATGGTATCCGCTTACTCTGCTACCTTCTTTATGTTTCTTTATTCTGTTCTGCGACGAAAATTTTCTTCTTTCCGGAGCCATCTCTGTGGGAATGGTGCTGGGAGCACTCATCGGATATACATTTATTGAGAGTAGGCGGATACGCCTGATTTATTGGGGAGTCGGCATTCCGCTGCTTTATCTGCTGGCGGGAGGATGTGCATGGCTTTTCATTCCATTGATATGGATAACTGAGTTTTGCCGGTTTGCCGGTAGGCGTCTGCCTTGGTGGATTCTGGTGGGAGGTACATTGGGAATTGCCGGAGTGACCTATTGGATATCCTTGGCTGTATTTCCATATCCGGCCGACCGCCTGTTGTGGGCGATCGGAAGTTATCGTTTTCCATTAGTCTTTCCACAAATGCAGGTGATAGCCTGGCTGGCTGTGATTCTGGTACCGTTATTGGTAGCCTGTTTGCCTGAGAAGATGACTTGGAGATACTACTCGGGAGCATGGGTTCTGCAATTTATCCTGATGTTGTTTGTTTTGAATCTGTATGGCAAATACGGTATCGGGTTGAATAAAGAGGAAGTGATGGGGTATGATTATCATGTGCGCATGCAAGAATGGGATGAAGTGATTGCGATGGCGGAAAAGAAAGCACCCGATACACCGATGTCGGTTTCTTGTCTCAATTTGGCTTTAGCAATGAAAGGGCAGCTGCCGGAACGTATGTTTAGTTTTTACCAGCGGGGGAAGGAAGGACTACTGATGTCATTTGTCAACGACTTCACCATTCCTTTGGTAGCCGGTGAACCTTATTATTACCTGGGATTGGTCAATGTGGCGCAGCAGTTTGTCTTCGAGGCTATGGAGGCCGTTCCGGATTACCGGAAGAGTGTGCGTTGTTTTAAAAGGCTTGCTGAGACCAATTTGATTAATGGCAGGTACGAAGTGGCCCGGAAGTATCTGCGTATCTTGCAGCATACCCTCTTTTATAAAGATTGGGCTACTGAAACTCTGGCTTGCCTGAATGATGAAGACCGGGTCAATGCACATCCGGAATACGGGAGATTGAGGAGGCTTACTCCGCGAACCGATTTCTTCTTTAACCCTGACCTGCCGGAGATGACATTGGAGTTCCTGCTTCATGCAAATCCCCGCAACCGGATGGCGTATGAGTATTTGATGGCTTGTACACTCTTGAAGAAGGATGTGGGACGTTTTGTGCATTATTATCCTTTGGGAGCCGATCTGGGATATTCTTCCGTTCCCAAGGGCTATCAGGAAGCGTTGTTGTTCTATTGGCTTATGAGCAAACACACTGCAACAGATACAATTCCCTGGAAGATAGACCCGCAGACAGAGAATAGATTGAGAGAATACGCACAGATTTTCACATCTGCCCGTTCGGCAGATGCATTGTCTGCCCGATTCGGAGATACATATTGGTTTTATGCAGACTTTAGATAAGATGGAAAAGATAAAATACTGTTTTAGCATGATAGGGCTGCTCTTCTTGTTTGCAGCTTGTCAAGAGAAGGTGACATCCCCTGCCAGGGTGGATACATTGCCATCGATATTCCCCGATTATGTCGGGGTTACCATTCCCTCTACCATTGCCCCGCTTAACTTCCGGGTGACGGACGATGGGGTAGAGGCGGTTGATGTCGTGATTGCCGGTACGAAAGGAAAGCCTGTACGGCTGAATGGAAGATCGGTAGACATTCCCGCCAAGCAATGGCACGAACTTCTTGAAAGTAATAAGGGAGACAGCATCGAGGTGAAAGTCTCTGTCCGCCAGGGGAAGAAGTGGAAAGAGTATCGTCCGTTTCCGATATATGTCAGTCCTTTCCCGATCGATTACGGGTTGGTATACCGTTTGCTCGCACCCGGATATGAAGTGTACAGCAAGATGGGGATCTACGAACGTGAACTTTCAACATTCCGCCAGACTCCTTTATTTGAGAATACGCAGGTGACGGCCGCCTGCATCAATTGCCATGCTTTCAACCGGACGGAGCCCACACCGTCGAGCGTACATGTAAGAGGCGGGCATGGAGCCACTGTAATCGACACAGGAGATCGGTTGGAATTTCTCGATACCAAAGCCGACGGGCAATTGTCGGCCTGTGTCTATCCGTACTGGCATCCTTCGGGCGAATACATCGCTTATTCGGTGAACAAAACCAATCAGGCCTTTCATCTGGGAGGAAAGAAGCCGATAGAGGTATTCGACCAGGCTTCGGATGTGGTGGTTTATCATCCCCGGTCCCATCGGATACTGACTACTCCTTTGCTGAGTACGGCTTCGTTTGAAACTTTTCCGGCATTCTCGCCCGACGGACGGACGCTTTATTTCTGTTCGGCCGGGCAGAAAGAGATGCCTGTCCGATACAAAGACGTGAAATACAGCTTGTGCAGCATTGCTTTCCATCCCGAAGACGGAACGTTCGGCGACCGGATCGATACGTTGATCTCAGCCCGCACGCTGGACAAAAGTATCTCTTTCCCCAAACCTTCGTTCGACGGAAAATACCTGATGTTTACGCTTTCCGATTATGGGAACTTCTCCATCTGGCACAAAGAGGCCGATCTCTGGCTGCTGGACTTGAAGACCGGAACCTATCGCAACTTGGAGGAAGTGAACAGTGACGACACGGAAAGCTATCACAACTGGAGCAGCAATTCACATTGGTTTGTGTTCAGCAGCCGGAGAGGTGACGGGTTGTACACCCGCCTTTATATCTCCTCGGTGGACGGACAAGGGCGTATAGGGAAACCTTTCCTGCTGCCTCAGCAAGATCCGTATACGTTCTACGATCAGTTGATCTATTCGTATAATGTTCCCGAGTTTGTGTCTGCTCCGGTGCAATGGGACAAGCGGGAGATGGCCAAAGGGCTGATGTCGAAAGAGCGAGTTAAAGTGAAATAAAAGATGAGTAAGAATATGGAATACAGAAAACATAGAATAGAGTATTTAAGGACTACTGTTGAATATTCCCTTTTTGGGGGTGAGGGAGGAACGAGAGAGGCACATTTGATGTTTCATGTCGATCCGGAAGCGGGGAGTTATGAAGAGCAGCTGACGGCCATTCGTAAAGCATACCATAGGATACTGAGCAGGAAGGTGAAAATCAGGGGAATGGTACCCGTGTTTTGCCGTTACTTCCTGAGTGATGCCGCCAATCAGTGGGAGGCTTTGCAGGCTGTCTTGCAGAAAGAGCCGTCGTGCGCTGTCTCTGTCGTGCAACAGCCCCCGTTGGATGGAAGTAAGATTGCTTTGTGGGTCTATCTGACTTCCGAACCGAATGCCGCTTACAAGCATTACTGGACAGCCGGTGCGGGTGTGTCTTGCGGCAAATCGGAGCGGCAGATGAAAACCTTGTTGAAATCTTATGAAACCGATCTGGTAGGAAAAGGCTGTACGCTGGCTTCCGATTGCATCCGTACCTGGATCTTTGTGCAGAACGTGGATGTGAATTATGCCGGCATTGTCAAGGCACGCCGTGAAAACTTTCTGGGGCAGGGACTGACCGAATCGACCCATTATATAGCCAGTACCGGCATAGAGGGACGGCATGCCGATCCGAAGATACATGTGCTGTTTGATGCCTATGCGGTAAAAGGATTGCAGCCGGGACAGGTGACTTACCTGCATGCGCTGTCTCATCTCAGCCCGACAGCCTTGTATGGAGTGACTTTCGAACGGGGAACTTCCGTGGAGTATGGCGACCGTCGTCATCTCTTTATCAGCGGTACGGCGAGTATCGATCATCGCGGTGAAGTGGTTCATGTAGGTGATGTCCGGGAACAGACCCGGCGGATGTGGGAAAATGTAGAGAAGTTGCTCGAAGAGGGCAAAGCCGGTTTTGAGGATGTGGCGCAGATGATTGTTTATCTGCGGGACGCTTCGGATTATCCGGTTGTGCGCGCTTTGTTTGCCAAACGCTTTCCTGATACACCGATACAGTTTGTTGTTGCTGCTGTATGCCGGCCTGCTTGGCTGATCGAGATGGAGTGTATAGCGATCGTCGCTAACAGTAACTCCTCTTATGAATCATTCTGATAGATTATATTCGATTCTTCTTTCAAAAAGATATGAAATGCGCTGTTTGACACACATCGCATTTCTTTTTTCAGGTCCGTCTGGGAGAAGAAAAGCCCGACAAAAGGACTTTCTGCTCCGGAAAGCCAAGGTCCGGGGCTCCGAAAGCCGGGATTTGATGAGAATAGGCCGGAGTTTCGGAGAAAAGAAGCAAGCATTTGCTCCGAAAGAAGTAAGCGTTTCCCGAAAATGCTTACTTCTTTTCGAAATATCTCCTAATGTTTTTCCGGATTACTCCTATTGTTTCCGATCGGAGGCTCAAAAGTGGACGGAATCTTTCCGGTTACTACTCTGAGATGAACAAAGCGGAAGTGATAAAAAGTTGTGTTTAGAGGGGTATCACTGTCTATCGGTTGCCTGTCCTCTGGAAAGTAGTGCGGTTTTGTTTGTCTTTGGCTTGTTTGGCCTACGAAAGCAATCATATCGGATTGCCATAGGAGGCGTTTTTCGCAGAGTGCCTTTCCCTCGGGCCGAAAGAAAGCAATCTGAGAGGATTGAAATATCATTTGGACAGAATGTCAAAACCGCTCTGTTAAGCGGCAATGAATAAGACTCTGTGGTGAATTCAATACTCTGTCTCTTGCGGGTTGAAGTTGCACCATCCTTGGGTCCACTCCGGATAACCGGTTTCTTCCCTTTCGCTGAATACTACGTTATCTGCTGAGGCCGGTGTGCCCTCCATGTCCGACGGATATCCGCTGATCCGGCAGTTCCGGAAAGTCACCGATGTGTTGTTGCCCATATACAGTGCCGCGCCGAATAGCCCGAGCATGCTTTCATTCTCCGGCCGGAGGCCGCCGCCATTGATAAAGTCGGGATGATTTACGAACGAGGCATCCCCTGAGGCAGGGCCATAGATCGTGACATCTTCAAAGGTGGCGGCTGTGGTAGGTGTCGCAGGAGTGTTCGTGCCATTATTGCTGCATTCGAAGGCATGAGAACCTGTGATGTCCGCTATTCGCGGATGGCGGATGCCCAGCAGATGCCGGCATGTGCCACTATAGCCGTTGTCTATGTCGAAATCGTCGTCCCAGCAGTGATAGGCCACCAGATATTCCGCATGAACCGTTCCGCCGAACCATTCGAAGGCATCGTCGTTGGCATACGATACTTGCAGGTGGTCTATTTGTGTGCCGTTTCCTACCGAACCGAAGGTGATGCCGTTGATCTCCTGGTTTTTCTTGAACGGATATCCCGCAAACTCTACACGGACGTAGCTCAGGACGCCCGAATTATCCGCGTTGTTCGGACCTCCGTGCATGGTACGCGGGCCTCCCTCTATCTGCATGATGTCTTCATTGTTCCGGGCATAACCACATAAAATCAATCCTCCCCAGTCACCCGGTTTCCGTTTCCCGGCGGGCATTTCGGAGGTGAATACGATGGGAGCATCTACCGTTCCCCTGGCAATCAGTTTCCCGCCCGGTTCTACAATCAGGGCGGCGCGGGTTTCCTTGTCTCCTTTGATAACGGTGCCCGCTTCAATGGTCAGCGTCGAACCGTAAGTGACGTAACACCATCCCTTCATCAGGTAAGTGCCCCGTTTCAGGTATTGATGATCTTTTATCTCGAAGGTCTGTTCTCCGTTTCCGATGATATTCTCACCATAAATAATGTTATTGCCCTGTCCGTTGTTCTCGTCGTCCGTACAGCTGCTGCCGGTCAGGCACACCAGTGCTGTCAATGCGATAATCTTTAGTCTGTATCTGTCCATAGTTTGAAAAACAGGTAAAGCACCGGGCCAGCAGGACTGTCCGGTGCTTCATTCTGTGAGTGTATACGTGATTTATAACTTGGTCCAACCTTTGGTCCATTCATTGTCTGCTTTCACTGCACCTTTATAAGCCGCTTTTTCAAAGAAGCTGTCTGCTGACAGGTCGGCTCCTCCGTCCTGTGTTCCGATAAAGATATTGCTGAAGCTCAAAGTCTGGTTGATGGCATTGTGATTGCCTTCGGCTGTGAACAGGGCAGAAGAGTAACCGCCGTCACCGCTTGCCTTGATATCTCCCGCGATAGCGATGTAGTTCAGTACCGAAGGACCGTCGATCAGGAATTTCTCGGTCTGTTCTGTTTCGGTAGTCAGGTTGTTGGCCTTGCCTGTAACGAGTGCATTGTAGATCTTGGCCTGAGTTCCGGCACGCAGGCGGATGCCTCTTTTGCCTTCGTCGTTGTTGGCGCCTATCAGTGTCAGGTTGGCCAGTGTCGGGCATGAGATCGGAGCGGCATCCATATTCTTGTCATAGTTGTCGGCCTCGATCAGGCAGTCGCATGTATATCCCAAAGTGGCGGGATCTTCCTGGTAGGCGACAAAGAATTGCCCTTTTCCGCTCCATCCCTCTGTCCAGTCGAATGAATCGTCGCTGTTGCTCACCGATACCAGATATTTGGCATTGACCGTACCTCCGAACCATTCGAAGCCGTCGTCGGTACCTTTGTATGCTTCGAGGTATTCGAGGGTCGTACCGTTTCCTACACCATAGAAGGTGAAGCCGTTACACTCCTTTTCCGTAGTGAACTTGTATCCGGCGTATTCCAGGCGAATGTACTTCAGGATACCCGAGTTGTCCGCCGGATCGGAACCACCGTAAGCGGCATCTCCGACTTCCGATTTACCGGTCGATCCGATATTGATCGGGGCTTTGCCGCAAATGTGGATGCCGCCCCATGCTCCCGGTTCTTTGGTATCGGCAGTCATGACAATCGGTGCGGAGGCAGTACCTACCGCTTCGATCTTGGCTCCCTGTTCCACGAGGATGTAGTCGATGGTGGCATCATCGCTTTTGGCGCTGATTGTCACACCTTCGCCGATCTTCAGGGTGGAACCGGCTTTGACGATATATTCTCCGTCGAGGGAGAAGTTGTAGCCTTTGGTCAGGATGACGGTTTTCGATCCGTCTACGCTTCCTTTCAGTGTTCCGTTGTTGGCGATCACCTCTTCGCTGTCGCCGTTTCCGCCGCCTTCGCCGCTGTTGTCGTCACTACAAGCTGCAAGTGAACACATTCCCATCAGGGCTGCTACGGCCCAAGAGTTGAGTTTTAGATAATTCGTTTTCATATTCATACTGTTTTAGGTTTATACTATCTGTTTGATTATTCATATAAATATTCTGTGTGACCCTGTGGCGAGCCTTAGAATCTGTACGAGACTCCTATTTCTGCACTGGTTCCCGGACGGAATGATTCTACTTCCACCTTTTGTCCCGTTGCCGGCAGCTCCTGCTTGAAGCGGATGGTACTGTTCAGCAAGTCTTTCATCTGCAGGCGCAGGCTCAGGTGTTTGTTGATGGCATAGCTTGCTATGAAGTCCATCGTGTGCAGGGTCTGTTGCTTGATGTTACCTGTTCCGTAGATACCTACTGTCTCGATGCGCGGGCCTTGCACATTGTAAACCAGTGCCAGTGTCAGGTCGCTTTCTCTTCTCAGTTGAGGAGTGTAGCTGAGATCTGCATTGATCAGGAACGGAGAGGCTCCTTGCAGAGCGCGTTCCGAGTCGGTATATACCCCGCCTTCGGGCAATACGACGTTTGTGTACATGTACGAACCGTTGGCTCCGATACGGAAGTTCTTGAACAGTTCTTTGCGGAATTCTATTTCCACTCCTGTGGCTATTCCATCTTCGGCGTTGCGGAAAGAGCGGATCACTGTGCCGCCCGAAGACTCCTGAGTCTGTTCAATCGGCGATTTCAGTTTTTTGAAATAACCCGTGACAGAGAACATATCCCCGTTGTTGCGTTTCGGAAAGAAATCATAGCGCAGGTCGATGTTATAATTATAAGCGTTTTTCAGTTCGTTGTTACCGCGGATATAGGCACTTCCGTAAGATTCCTGGTAGAGGAACGGAGCCATTTCGATAAATGAAGGGCGGGTGACAGTGCGTGATACGGAGAGGCGCAGGCTGTTGGTTTCGTTCAGGCTGTACTTCAGGTTCAGTGCCGGGAAGAAGTCGCCTTTGTCCAGGTTCGTTTTCTTCTCCTGTCCGCCGTCCGTCCAATAGCGTACCCATTGTTTGGCCTGCTCGTAGCGCAGTCCCACGTTGACCAGCAGAGATTCCATCGGGTAGTACTCTATTTCTGCAAACCCTGCCCACACATCCATTCCGGCGTAGTAGTTGTAACGGGGCTGTGCATCGATGTTGGCTTTTATCGTCCCGTTGGCTATGTTTTCCTGATTCAGATATCCGTTGGTATCATAAATGTTGGTGACGTCAGCGTTCAAAGCATTGATATCGTAGTAGAAGTTCACGCTTTCAAAGTCGCGTTTTTTGCTTTTGTAAGTACCTCCCACACGAATCAGGTTCGCATCTCCCCATTTGTACGAGGTGCGCAGATCTCCTACAATCTCTTTCTCTTGCAGTTCTCCGAAGTAGCGGTTGGTAGTCTGGTTGAGTTTAAAGAGGTTCAGCTTATCGCTGCCTTCGTTACGGAAGAAGACCACCTGCCGGCGATCCGGTTCGTCACTGTTGGTCAGTCCGTATGAAGCGCTCCAGTTTACATCCCACTGAGAAGTCAGTTCGTGGTGTCCCAGCAACTGGTTGTTCAGTAGTGAGTAGGCATGGAAAACGCTGTTGCTCGATGTGATGTTGTTCTTTTCGGCATCGATCCCCTCGCGGGACATGTAGTCGTTGATGGCATTGCGTGCATAGAACACGGTGAAGTTGATGTGGTCCGCCTGCCGGAACGAGTAGCCGATGTTGCCCAATCCGGCTATTTTCAGTGCGCTGGAATAACTGTCATAATTGAACTTGTCGAGGTGTGTGCCCTGAGCGGTCATAGTGGTCACGTAGGCGTCTTTCAAGATTTGGTTTTCGTTGCTGACACCTACCGAGGCAAGCACGCTCAGACGGTTTCCGTTGGGGAGTGTCCAGCTCTTGCCTCCTCCCAGGTTACCACCGAATTCGGGTAGTGAACGGTGCTTGCTGATAGCGAAGTTTGTGCCGAACGGGTCATTGTTGCGGGCGTAATCGCGGAACTCGCTTTTACCCATAGCCAGAATCCGGTCTTTATTCCTGAGGTTTCCCGTACTGAAGAGTCCGCCTTTCCGGTCGCTATAATAGAAATCTTTTCCGACAGTGTTGAAGCGTCCGCCCACGTTGAAGCCGATGGAGAAAAAGTCACTTCCCGTGTTCTCCTTGGTGCTGATGTCGATATGTGCGCCCGAATAGTCGGCAAAGGCTCCGGCGGCATATACTTTACTGACGGTGATGTTCTTTACGGTAGAGGCCGGGAAGAGGTCGAGCGGAATCAACTTGTTGTCCGGGTTGGGCGAGGCGATGGGCAAACCGTTCAGGGTGGTCGTGCTGTACCGGTCACCCAGTCCGCGTACTATCAGTTGTCCGGCGCTTGCAATGGAGATACCGGTTATTTTCTTGACTCCGTCCTGTACGTTCGATATACCTTTCAGGGTCATCTCTTTGGCTCCCATGTTTTCGATGGCAAGCGTTGCTTTCTGTCTCTCTTGCAGTAAAGCCTTTTCGCCTTCCAGGTTTTTCCGGGCCACTACGGTGACGGCGTCCAGCGTTTGTGCGTCTACTTCCAGTTCAAAGTTCAGTGTCGCATTGGCTTTCACTTTCACTTCATTCATCCGGAGTGTTTTATATCCTATATATTTCACTTCAATGGTATAGGTGCCGTTGCTTAGCGTCAGTGTGTAGTTACCTTCTACATCGGCTACGGTTCCGGTCGTGGTTCCGGCAATCTGTACGGTAGCTCCGGTCAGGGGTTCTTTGGTCTGTTTATCAATGATGGTTCCCTGGATGACCCCTGCTGTGATTCCTAAGGAAAATGTTGCGAGAAGAAGAGTGGAGAGAAGTCTCCCGATTTGTTGTTTCATGTCTTTTTATCTACGTTTTTCTGTCGGTGCAAAGTTGCACGATTCAGGTTACGGGGGTGATACATGCCCTATACGATTCGTTAACATCTGTGTTACATTCCTGTGTACCCTTTTTGCAGTGCTGCTCTCAGCGTCTGCTTGCCACAAATATTTAATCCATTCTCTTGGTGTGAATGGATAATTTCCTAAATTTGCGTACTAACAGCAAACAAACATATACTCCTGTAAACTACTTTTATGGATAACGATATTGAACGATTTCGGCAAATGGCGTCCATGGCGCAACTCGGATGGTGGGAAGCTGATTTCACAGCCGGGCATTATGTATGCTCAGAATACCTCTGCGATTTATTGGGACTTGAAGGAAATACCATATCTTTTACGGACTTCAGGAAACGGGTGCGTGAGGATTATCAGGAACAGATAGTCCGGGAGTTCAATGCTTCCATCCATAGGGAGTTTTATGAACAGACTTTCCCCATTCACTCCAAAGAGGGAATTGTGTGGTTGCACACCCGTTTGGGAGAACGTGAAGAAATACTGGGCAGGGGAGTCGTTTCATTCGGCATCATACAGCGGGTAGAAGCTCCCAATGATACTTCCGAACGGGTTCTGGAACGTGTCAACGACTTGCTGTACAGGCAGAACTCCATTTCCCATTCACTCTTACGCTTTCTTAAAGATGATAGTGTGGACCTCTGTATCATGGAAATATTGAAGGATATCCTCGATCTTTTTCATGGGGGACGCGTGTATATCTTTGAATATGATGAATATTACCGCTATCAGGACTGTACCTACGAGGTGGTGGCCGAAGGAGTGTTGCCGGAGATCGATAGCCTGCAACGTATCCCGACTGACAGTTTGCCTTGGTGGAGGCAGCAGACCCTGTCGGGCAAACCGGTGATATTGGATTCATTGGACCAGCTTCCGAAACATGCAAAAGCGGAATATGCCATCTTGAGCCGCCAGAACATCAAGTCACTGATGATCACTCCGCTGATAGCCGGCGAACATGTATGGGGGTATATGGGGATCGATCTGGTGAAGAATTATCGCAACTGGAATAATGAAGACTTCCAATGGTTATCGTCTCTTGCCAATATCATCAGCATCTGTATCGAGCTGCGTAAAACGAAAGACGAAGCTGTGCGCGAACGTTCTTTTTTGCGTAATCTGTTCCGCTTCATGCCGATGGGGTATATACGTATGACTATGGTCCGGGATGCTGCCGGACTACCTTGTGATTACCGGATAGCCGATGCCAATGATTTGAGTTCGGAACTCATAGGAATGTCTCTTTCCGATTACGTGGGATGCCTTGCCAGCGAGTTGCATGCGGACTTTAAGGCCAAGGTGGATTATCTTCTCGATGTGATGGAGGGCAGTGTGCACAAAGAGACTGATGTCTACTTCCATCGCACCCAGCGCAGTTCCCATTGCATCGTGTATTCTCCGGAAAAGGACGAGGTGGTCGCTCTGTTTCTGGACTCTACGGAGACGATTCGTGCCCATAGGGCTTTAGATCGCAGTGAGAAGCTTTTCAAGAATATCTTTGCCAATATTCCCGCGGGAGTGGAGATTTACGATAAGGATGGCAATTTGCTCGACTTGAACAACTGGGATATGGAAACCTTTGGTGTAAAAGATAAAGCCGATGTAATGGGAGTCAACTTCTTTGAGAATCCGAATGTGCCTCTTGAAATCAGAGAACGGGTACGGAACGAAGACCTGGTCGATTTCAGACTGAACTACTCTTTTAATAAGGCTTCCGATTACTACCATTCCGATAAAAGTAATATAATCGAGCTGTATACAAAGGTCAGTAAACTCTTTGACAGCCAAGGGAACTTCAACGGCTATGTGCTGATCAACATCGATAATACGGAGCGTATCGATGCCATTAACCGTATCCGTGATTTTGAGAACTTCTTCCTTTTGATATCGGACTATGCAAAAGTAGGTTATGCCAAACTGAACCTGCTGAGTAAACGTGGCTATGCCATCAAACAGTGGTTTAAGAATATGGGTGAGACGGAGGATATTCCGCTTTCATCCGTTGTGGGCGTTTATGATAAGATGCATCCTGAAGACCGGCAGAAGGTCTTTGACTTTTACGAGAAGGTATTGGCGGGTGAAGAGAAGGACTTCCGTAGCGAAATGCGTATCCTGAAACCCGGCGCTACCAACGAGTGGAACTGGGTACGGATGAATGTGGTAGTGACCAAGTTTGAATCGGAGCATGGGGAGGTGGAGATTATCGGCATTAATTATGATATTACGGAACTGAAAGAGACGGAAGCCATGCTTATCGAGGCGAAAGAGAAAGCGGAAACCATGGACCGGCTGAAGAGCGCTTTCCTGGCGAATATGAGTCACGAGATACGTACACCACTCAATGCGATTGTCGGTTTCTCGGGCCTCTTGGTCGATACGGAAGACATGGAGGAACGCTGCGAATACATCAAGATCGTACAAGAGAATAATGACTTGCTGCTGCAGCTGATCTCGGACATCCTGGACTTATCGAAGATTGAGGCCGGTACGTTTGAGTTCACCTACGGGGAGACGGATGTGAATATGCTTTGTGAAGATATCGTTCGCAGCTCTCAGATAAAGGTTCCCCAGGGAGTTGAATTAGTATTCGATCCGCATCCTTCGGATTGCACTGTGATAAGTGACCGGAACCGGTTGCATCAGGTCATCTCCAATTTCGTGAACAATGCCCTGAAGTTTACCTCCTCGGGCAGCATCCATGTGGGATATGAAAAGAAGGAAGAGGGTGTGGAGTTTTATGTAAGCGACACGGGAATCGGAATCTCTAAAGAGCAACTGACGCATATCTTTGAACGCTTTGTGAAGCTGAACAGCTTTATCCACGGAACCGGGCTCGGACTCTCCATCTGTAAAAGTATTGTGGAGCAGCTGGGCGGCGTCATAGGAGTGGACTCGGAAGAAGGGAAAGGGTCCCGTTTCTGGTTCACCATTCCCTATATTAACAGCGAACAGTCAATCGTTAACGATTGATAGACGGTCCGGCTATAAACAACAAACGGTGAACAACACATACTATATTGTATGCCTGTTCACCGTTTGTTGTTTATAGCTGATCGTTTACCGTTTTTACATTCCCATTCCGAATGAGAACTTGTCAATTCCCTGATAGATGCAACTTGCAATACCCAGAGCTATGATACCCAAAGTACAAAGTGCGAGACTCACTTTGGTGTAGTTATCACTGCGGAAAGTGGGGATCGGTTCTTCATTGGGATTGATATACATGGCCTTTACAATCAGTAAGTAGTAGTAAAGCGATACGACTGTATTGATCAGGGCAATGAATACCAATAGATGGAATCCGCTGTTGAATGCAGCCATGAAAATGAAGAACTTTGAGAAGAAACCCGCAAACGGAGGGATACCGGCCAGTGAGAACAGGGCAAGGGTCATGATAAAAGCCAGTTTGGGATTGGTCTTGTACAGTCCGTTATAGTCGTCTATCTCCACTTTGTTGCTACGTTGTTCCACAATTGAGATGACTGCAAATACGCCTAAGTTTGCTGCCAGATAAACCAGTACATAATAAACCAGGGCAGTCATTCCCATTTCACTGCCTCCGATGACACCCAGCATGATGTATCCCGCCTGGGAGATAGCGGAGAATGCCATGAAACGTTTCAGGTTCTGTTGGCGGATAGCAAAGAGGTTGGCAATGGTGATGGAAGCAATGGTTACCCAGAACAACACTTCCTGCCATTGTGCCACCATCGGTGCGAACACTTTCATCAGGATGGTCATCAGCACGAAAGCTGCCGATCCTTTGGAAATCACACTTAAATAAGAGGTTACGGCTGTAGGCGCTCCTTCGTATACGTCGGCTGTCCAGAGGTGGAAAGGAACCAATGAGATTTTGAATCCCATGCCGGCAAAAAAGAACACGAATGCCATAATCTGAAGCATATTGCCTGTGATGTGTCCGGGGAGGTCATTGAAATAGAGCGTACCGGACGTACCGTATATCATTGAAAGACCGAATAGCAGCAATGCACTTGAGAACAGTGCGGTCAGGATGTACTTGGCACCTGCTTCTGCGGAGTGATGACGATATTTATCGAATGCCACCAGTGCGGCCATCGGGATACTTGCCATTTCCAATCCGATGAAGAACATCAGGAAATGTCCCGCAGAAATCATAAAGTACATACCCAGCAGGGTAGAGAGTGTCAGTACATAGAACTCTCCCTGCTTGATGCGGGTGTCTTCGCGTTTCAACCATTCATGGGCCATCAGTAGCACGATGATGGTACCTACGTTGAGCACTGCCTTGATGATGGTTTGCATCGGTGTGTACTGATACATTCCGCCGAAAGCCTCTGCCGGAGTTCCGGGAAAGAGGTTGATTACGGTGTGGAGGGTCATCAGGATCACAGCCGGCAAGGTGAGCGACCTGACGTTCACCTTAGGAGTGGCACCTTTTTGGTCCGGACAGGTAAACAGGTCGACAACAAACAGGATGAGGATAACTGCTATCAGTGACAGCTCCTCTTTCATATATAGAAATTGTGAATAATCCATCTTCTTTTAGGGTATTAAGTGTGAAACAACGGGCAATACACTCTCGCCAATCATGTGGCTGACCCAGAAAGGAGCCATACCCAGTCCGGCGACACAAATGATGAGACAGATGACGGCAAAGCGCTCGTCCCAGGTTGCATCCGTCAGTGCCAGATGATGTTTGTTGGTACACGTTCCATATAGAATCTTACCTACCAGTCGGAGGATATAGACTGCCGTGATCACGATGGACGAGCAAGCGATGATGGTCAGTGTACGATGGAATACATCGAAGTTCTGGAATGAACCGACGAAGATAGTCATCTCGGCTACGAAGCCGCTAAGTCCCGGAAGACCCAGGTTGGCAAGTCCGGCAATCACATAGCAGACACTGAGAAACGGCATCACTTTCATCAGTCCGTTCAGCTCGCGTACGTCACGGGTATGGGTACGTCCGTATATCATACCGATGAGGGCGAAGAACAGAGCTGTCATTAATCCGTGGCTGAGCATCTGAAGCACCGCTCCGGTAGCTGCTGTCTGGTTCATCATCAGGATAGCGAAGAGCACAAGGCCGCAGTGGCTTACGGAAGAGTATGCGTTGATGTACTTCAGGTCTGTCTGTACGCAAGCACTGAAAGCACCGTATACAACGGAGATACCTGTCAGGATCAGGAAGATCCAGCCCAGTTCGTTTGCAGCTTCCGGCATCAGGTACATGGCGATGCGGAAACAACCGTAGCCTCCGAGCTTCATCAATACGCCGGCATGCAGCATAGAGACAGCAGTCGGTGCCGAGGCATGACCGTCAGGACTCCAGGTATGGAAGGGAAAGAGTGCTCCCAGCACACCGAATCCCAGGAAAGTGAGCGGAAACCAGATGCATTGCTGCGCAAACGGAATGTTATGCAGTTGAGCTATTTCAAGAATGTTCATGGTTGTTCCGCCGGCACCGAAGAAGATACCCAGAATACCGATCAGCAAGAATGCTGAACCACCCATTAGCATCAGGGTCAGCTTCATGGCTGCATATTCTTTGCGTCCCGAACCCCATACGCCGATGAGTAAGTACATCGGTATCAATGCGATTTCGTAGAACATGAACATGGTGAATAAGTCGATGGAGATAAAGAAACCGAATACTCCCATCGACAGGAGGGTGAACCACAGGAAATATTCTTTTGTCAGCGGCTGCAACTTCCAGGAGGCAAAGGTGCCGGTGAACACGATGACAGCGCTAAGCAGCAGCATCGCTACCGATATTCCGTCTACTCCCACCGAGTAGGCTATGTGAAGCGGTGCATACCATACCGTATCGGCACGGAACAACATCTCGGCTGTAGCTCCTGCCTGGCGCTCGCCCAAATAAAGGAACGTCAGCACAACACTCAGGATCAGCAACGCCGTACTTCCCGCTACCATCACTCCGCGGATGGCCTTAATGCTTTTGGCAAGGTATAACCCGCCAAGCATCAGCAGAGGAATGAGTACGAATAAGGATAAAAAGTTCATATCTTTTGTGCTTTATAAGATTAATATTAAGATAAGTATCAGCGCTCCGAGCAGGAATACATAAGCGTATTGCTGTACACGTCCGCTTTGCAATCCCCGTATCTCATCGCTTGTAGCATGGGTACCCCAGGCTATGAAGTTGAAGAATCCGTCTACCACGTGGCGGTCGAACCAGGCGATCGGTGTAGAGATACAACGGAAGATAATCCGGTGTGTGATGAACTGATACACCTCGTCGATGTAGAAACGATGATAGGCTGCACGGTGCAGTCCGGCAAAACGTTTGGCAAGTTTATCTGCCAGAGGTTGCTGCTGACGCAGGTACATGCAAGTGGCCAGGACGATGGACGCCACAGCAATCACTACACTTGTGACGGCTACTGATGTCTCAAGATGGATGGTATACGATTCACCGTTGGAGCTGATGAAATGTCCGAAAGGAATGAAACCGGCCACGCAAGTGACGGCGGCCAGGAAGATTAACGGAACAGTCATGGTCAGGGGAGATTCGTGGGGAGTATGTACGTGGCTTGTACCATCGCTTGTCGACTTTTGTCCCGGTGCTGTGCCACCCCAGAAGATGCCGTAGTAGAGACGGAACATATAAAAGGCGGTCATAGCTGCGATGACGGTCATCACCCAACCCATCGTCGGGCTATACTGGAAGCAAGCTGCCAGAATTTCATCTTTGGAGAAGAACCCCGAGAACGGAGGAATACCTGCAATGGCGAGACAAGCTATCAGGAAGGTGATATGCGTGATCGGCATGTATTTGCGTAATCCTCCCATAGCCGACATCTCGTTGGAGTGAACGGCGTGGATAATGCTGCCTGCACCCAGGAAGAGCAAGGCCTTGAACATGGCGTGTGTGAAAAGGTGGAACATGCCGGCCATGTATCCCAACCCTCCGTGATGCGGATCGGAAGAGGTACAAACACCCAGTGCCACGATCATAAATCCGATTTGTGAGATGGTCGAGAAAGCAAGTACACGCTTGATGTCACTCTGTACGCAAGCCACGCTGGCAGCATAAAAAGCGGTGAAAGCACCTACCCAACCAATCAGGTGGAGTACGTCCGGAGCATATTCGATGAAAAGCGGGAACATGCGTGCCACCAGGTAAACGCCGGCTACTACCATGGTGGCGGCATGAATCAGTGCACTGACGGGAGTCGGACCTTCCATGGCGTCCGGTAACCAGATATGCAACGGGAACATGGCACTCTTGCCGGCACCGCCGACAAACATCAGCCCGAGTGCCAGAGGCAACATACCGGCGCCACCGCTCAACATTGAAACTGTGTCGGGAGTAAATCCGAAAGTACCTCCGTAGTATCCGTATATCAGGATACCGATCAGGAAGCCCAGGTCGGCAAAGCGAGTCACGATGAATGCTTTTTTACTGGCGGCAATAGCAGCCGGACGGGTATAGTAGAAACCGATCAGGAGGTAAGAAGATACACCTACCAACTCCCAGAATAAGTACATCTGGAAAATGTTGGTTGCCACTACCAGTCCGAGCATAGACATGGTGAATAAGGATAAGAATGCGTAGTAGCGCTGGAATCCCCGTTCGCCTTTCATATAGCCGAAAGAGTAGATATGTACCATCAGGCTGACTGTAGAAATTACGATCAGCATCATCACCGAGATGGGGTCGAGCAAAATGCCCAGGTTGAACGTTAGTGTTTCCGTGAACGGAAGCCATTCAAAGTTATAAGGAATGAGTGTGGCAAACGTTCCGTCTGCCAGACGGGGTGCCGAGAAGTAATGTACGGCCGTGACGTACGAGAGTACTGTCACTGCTGCCAATACCAGCGTGCCTATGGTGCCCGCTGTTCGGTGGCTCATCCACTTGCCTCCTATCCCTAATGCCAGGAAGGAGAGGAAGGGGAGAAGAAGGATCAGAATTGTATATTCCATAATTTAGTTATTATTTCTATGATCATAATGACGTATTTACCACTTTAATTCATCCAGATTCTTTACCTGAATACTACGTATATTCCGGTAAATATTAATCATGATGGCGATAGCGATAGCCGTTTCCGCTGCCGAGATGGCAATGGAGAACAGGGCAAAGAAATACCCTTCGAGCTCTCCGGGAAAAAGGAAACGGTTAAATACGGCAAAGTTGATATCTGTAGCATTCAGCATCAGTTCTACAGAGATGAGGATAGCAAGTGTGTTGCGGCGGGTGAAGAACCCATATATTCCCGCAAACATCATGATGGTAGAAACCACCAGGTAATATTCCATGTGTATCATCATATCGTCCTATCTTTTACGTGCAATTAATAATCCGCCCACGATACAGGCCAGCAACAGAATGCTGACTGCTTCAAAAGGCAATACATATCCATATTTACCACTGCTTAACAAAGCATGTCCGATGGTCTTGATACTGATTTCTACAGGTTCCGGATCGCTTGTCGGCACAAATTTGTGTGTCAGTGTAATGAAGAGCACCAGGATTGCACCTATAATCGTAGTGACAAGCCCTGCCAGGAATTTACTCCGTTTCAGGTGAGCGGCCCGGTCGCCTTCTCCACTCGTCAGCAGGATGGAGAATACATAGAGCACCACGATACCTCCGGCATAGACCATGATCTGTACCGATCCGAGGAAAGTGTATCCTAACAGAAAGTAGATACCTGCTGTGCCGAAAAGCACGAACAGCAGGTAAGTGGCCGAACGCACGATACGCTGCGTGGTCACTGTCAGTATGGACATGGCAATGATGAACACTGCCAGAAAGTAGAATACTACTGTTTCAAGTGTAAGTCCCATATTCTTTTATTCTTTTTTCTTTTCGATTACTTTACTTCCTTCGCGGTTGAGTTGCAGGACAAGTTTGGTCCGGTCGAATACGGCATGCTCAAATACCTGGTCGAAGGTGATTGCGTCGTGTGGGCAAGCGTTGACACAGAGCTGGCAGAAGATACACGAACCAAGGTCGTATTCATACTTTGCCAGTATTTTCTTCTTTTTGCCCTCTTCGGTTTCAATGGTTTCGCTGGTCACTTTAATGGTATCATTGGGGCATGCCATCTGACACAACCCACAGGCTACACAACGGTGCTCATTGTTTTCGTTGTGAGGCATGTTCAATGTACCGCGAAAGCGGTCGAACATTTTGAGTTCGGCGCGGTTCTCCGGGTATTGTTCGGTCACTTTCTTTCGAAAATATACCTTGATGGTGGTTTTCATACCCGTCAGCAGGGAGCCGATGCCTTGCATCAGGCCGCCTAGATATGTATATTCTTCATTTTTCATCTTTCAGCCCTCCGGGTTAGAAGTGCAGTCCGAAGACTACGATTAATACCATGATTACCAGATTGACCATTGAAATAGGTACCAAATATTTCCATTCCAGGTTTAGTATCTGGTCAATACGCAGACGCGGGAAAGTCCATTTGATCCACATCAGCAGGAACACTACGAAGAATGCCTTTCCGAAAAACCAGATGAATCCCGGAATATAATCCATCACTGCATTGAATCCGTCCAGCCCGACAATGTGCAGCGGCATCCAGCCTCCCAGGAAGATGGTGGCGGCTACGGCAGCTACGATGAACATATTCAGATATTCGGCCAGATAAAAGAAGCCGAAGTGCATACCCGAATACTCGGTATGGTATCCTGCCGTCAGTTCACTTTCTGCTTCGGGAAGGTCGAACGGACCACGGTTACATTCTGCGTTGCCGGCTATCAGATAGATAACGAAAGCGATCAGGGCCGGGATGTGTCCTTTGAAGATAAACCATCCGTTAGCCTGACTTTCCACAATCTCAGAGAACTGCATGGTACCCATCAGGACCACCATTGTGAGAATACTAAGTCCGACAGACAATTCATAACTGATGATTTGTGCACCGCTTCGCATAGCACCGATCAGTGAGAACTTATTGTTCGAACCCCAGCCGGCCAGCAGGATACCCACTACGCCTATGCTCGAAGCTGCCAACAGGAAGAAGACACCTACGTTGAAGTCCAGCACTTCCAGCCCTTTACTGATAGGCAGGCACGAAAAGGTGAGAAATGAGGCGATAATCACCATGAACGGAGCCAGGTTATAAAGGAATTTGTCCGAATGCTTCAGTTCGATGATCTCTTTGGTCAGCATCTTGAGCACATCGCAGAGCACCTGGATGCTTCCCCACTTTCCTACGCGGTTCGGACCCAGTCGGCACTGGAAGAAACCGCACACCTTGCGTTCCATATAAATAAGGAGAATGGCAAGTATGGCGTACAAAGCCACAATGCACACCCCGATAACGACACATTCTATGAATACAGCCAATCCCTCCGGCATGACGGAGGTTAATGTCTGGTGTATCCAACTTGTTATTATACTAAAGTCAAACATATACTATATTTACGATTAGACGATTTACTATTTACGATTGGAGTGATCCGGATTTAGGATAAGAGCCGTCAGGGCTTCCTTATCTGTCGATGTCCGGTACCACATAATCCAGCGTTCCGCCGATAGCGATCAGGTCGGCAATCTTAGCTCCCCGGCAGATGGTATCGACAGCCGAAACCAGTGGCAACCCCGTCGAACGGTAGTGCAAACGGTAAGGTGTCTTGTCGCCATGACTCTCGAGGAACACTCCGAATTCACCGCGGCTGCCTTCAACGGCGGTATAGTAACTTCCTTCCGGTACCCGGATGATGGGTTTCATTTTCTCCTGTATCGGTCCTTCCGGAATATTGTCAATCAATTGCTCGATAATGTTCAGGCTCTCCATGATTTCGTCCATACGCACCATGTAACGGGCAAAAGAGTCGCCTTCGGTATAAACGATTTCTTTAAAATCCACCTTATCGTATACGCCGTAAGGCATACGTTTGCGTACATCACATGCCCAGCCGCTGGCACGGCCTGTTCCACCGGTACATCCGAAAGAAATGGCATCTTCGCGACTCAGCACCCCTACACCTTTCAGACGTTGCCGGGCAATGACATTGCCGGTGAATACGTCGTGATATTCGTGGATGATTCCACGCAGGTAAGGGATGAACTTCTTTACTCTCGGGATGAAGTTCGGGTGCAGGTCTGCCTGTACGCCTCCAATGGTATTGTAGTTCATTATCAAACGTCCGCCGCAAGTTTCTTCGAACATATCCAGAATCATTTCACGGTCACGGAATCCGTAAAAGAAGGCTGTCAATGCGCCCAGGTCCATGGCAAGACAGGAGTAGAATAGGAGGTGAGAGTCGATACGCTGAAGTTCGTCCATGATGGTACGGATGTATTTCACGCGTTCGCTGACCTCGATACCCATTGCTTTCTCGATGCACATGCAAAGTGCATGGCGGTTCTGGTGTGCTCCCAGATAATCGAGCCGGTCGGTCAGTGCCAAAGTCTGCGGATAGGTGAGGCTTTCGTTCATCTTCTCGATCCCACGGTGTATATATCCGCAGTTGGCGTCGAGCTTTTTGATGGTTTCGCCTTCAAGTGAGACGCGGAAGCGCATCACTCCGTGGGTTGCCGGGTGCTGTGGCCCGATGTTGACTACATATTCACGGTCATCGAAGATCACATTCTCCTGAGTTTGATACGTTCCGTCCGGATTCAGCTCTATTTCCCGGGTTGTATCATACGTCTCTTCATTGTCCATACGTAGCGGATTGTCTTTCTCCGGGTTGTTATCTTTACGCATCGGATGGCCTACCCAGTCATTACGCAGATAAAGACGTCGCATGTCGGGATGTCCGATGAATACAATGCCGTAATAGTCGAAAACTTCACGCTCGTTGAAGTCGGCCGCTTTCCAGATGTCACTGACGGAAGGTATTTCCGGAGTTTCGCGGTTATTTGTGGATGTTTTTATCGCGATGCGTTCGCCGGTTACGGTCGATTCCAGATGATAGACTACTCCAAGTCCCCGGGTTACGTTCGGTGCGTCACCTTCGTCTGCCACTCCCCAGTCCATACCCGTTAGGCTTTCGAGGAAGTCCATCTGTTTTTCGTTACGCAGACGCAGCATTTCGTCGTGTAGTGCTGCGGGTTCTATGTATTTTATTTCTTCCATATTTTACTAATTAAAGCAGATTCATTTCCCTTCAGGTTTTTTCTCTTTCCGGTTTACTCCTCCGAAGAATTTCTCTATCTTCACTTTCCGTTGCAGTTGCATCATACCGTAATAAAATGCTTCCGGGCGGGGAGGGCATCCGGGAATATATACATCGACCGGGAGAATCTTGTCTACTCCGTTCACCACATGATAGGATTTGCGAAACGGGCCTCCGCTTACTGCACATCCTCCTACGGCAATTACATATTTGGGATCTGCCATCTGATCATACAGACGTTTCAGTACCGGAGCCATTTTGTTGGTAATGGTGCCGCATACCATGATCATGTCGGCTTGGCGCGGACTGGCACGGGCTACTTCAAACCCGAAGCGGGCCATGTCGTAACGCGCGGCACCCAGTGCCATGAATTCGATACCGCAACAGCTGGTTGCGAAAGTAAGTGGCCACAGCGAGTTGCTGCGTCCCCAGTTGATAAGATCGTCAAGTACTCCCACAAAGACGTTTGCACCGCCTTCATTGAGTTCTTTGACCATCTTTTCCAACGATTCGTTGTCGATGAAGTCTTCATACGGGATAGACTTTATTTTAGGCTTTTTCATTATTTCCATTCCAGTGCTCCTTTCTTCCAGGCATAGGCAAGGCCCAGAACCAACACAACTAAAAAGAAGAGAATACTAATCAATCCCTGAGGTCCCAGGTCACGGGCTATGACGGCCCAGGGAAACAGAAATACTGTTTCGACATCGAACATCAGAAACAGAATGGCAAACAGGTAGTACCCTACACGGAACTGCATCCATGATTTACCGCGCGTAGGGATACCACATTCATACGCTTCGAACTTTTGTGCATTATACGACCGCGGCGAGATAGCGTTTGAAAGGGCTATCACCACACCGACAAAGGCAATTGCGGTCAGCAGAACGACAACTAACAATGTAAAATTCATAATCCAATAGTATGTTTAGATTGAATAATCTGAAGTAAGCAATAAGTTGACACACCTCTGAGTGACAACTGATTGAAAGAGTATTGACAGCTATCAGTGAAACAGCTTACATGATAGCATGGCTACTCGTGGCTTGTGACTCTTTAAATGATGATTTTCCTTAATCCGTAGACATAGTAGGTCAGTGGATCAGACGGATTGTATGTATGTGAGTGATTTGAATGGACAGAAAAAGGATTATTTCTCATTCTGTATTTATGAAAGATCATTTCAGGACGGATAAAACTTTTGTCCGTTGGTACATGAGAAATATCTGCATGCCCCATTTCACAGGGCATAATGGTGCAATAGAAATGAAAGCGTTCCAGGATATTCCGGCTTGCAGGAGTAGCTTGCGAAATGAAACATTCTTCCTGGTCCGGATCTTCTATTATATAAGAGGTGTTTGCCGCTTTCATCGTTACCGAATGAAGCAGCACGGCAAGCACTATTATTATATAATATTTTAAGTTTTGTTTCATTCCTATTTCTTAAACGGTTGCAAATATAGAATTTAATTTTATCTCTTTTGCAAACTCCACGTGACAAAAAAGGTTTTTTAATAAATCAAGGGAGTCAGAAGTTGGAGGGATTATCAACCGATCTCTGCCCCCCCTCTACTATATATTATCTTGTATGATACAACAATGAAGCTTCTTTACTTGTTTCTAATTCCTTTTCCAAAAGTCAGAACTGAATAAAAGTAAGACGGTGAATAGTTCCAGACGTCCCAGTAACATCAGGAACGACAATAACCATTTGGCCAGATCAGGGAGTCCGTCCCATGAATAGGCCGGACCGCAGCTCCCCAATCCCGGTCCCATATTTCCGATACTTGAAATCACCGTCCCGATAGATTCTGTGAAACCTACGCCCATTGCCAGCATCAACAGTACACTGACAATGATGATGACGGCATAGATGAATGAGAATGCCAGTACCGTCGACAGGATGGCAGGAGAAATGACCTGTTTGTTCACCCGCACCGGAAGTACGGCGTTCGGATGTACGATGTGTTTAAATTCATTTCGTGACACTTTGGCCAGAATCACCATTCGGATGCATTTCATACCTCCTGTGGTGCTTCCGGCACAGGCACCTATCAGCATGATGACAGTCAGGGTACCCCAAAGTACCGGTACCCATTGCATGTAGTCGGCTGTTACAAATCCGGTGGAAGTATGCAGCGAAGCTACTTGAAAAAAGGCTTTGCGGAAAGATTCCTCAGCTCCCATCGGGGTGGTGCGGTAGAGCACTGCCGCAATGAATGCGGTAAAGAGAATCACTGACATCACGTACCACTTTAACTCGGCATTTTGAGATACTTTCTTCAGTTTACCGGTAAATAGCAGGAGAAGTAGCGTAAAGTTGATTCCGGAGAGAAACATAAAAACACCTATCACATATTCTATATAAGGTGAATTGTAATAGGCTATGCTGTCTTGCTTGGTAGAATAACCTCCTGTACCGGTCGTGGCAAACGAGTGGCAGATACTGTCGAACAGTCCCATGCCTCCGAATAACAAAAGAATCACTTCAATGGCTGTCAGTCCGGCATAGATAGTCCATATCCATTTGGCCGTCACACCGATACGGGGATGTACTTTATCGTAGGTAGGCCCGCTGGCTTCGGCGGCAAAGAGTTGTACGCCGCTCACACCGAAAATGGGCAGTACGGCAATGGTAAAAAAGACAATGCCCAATCCGCCTATCCACTGTGTCATGCTTCGCCAGAAGAGAAGTCCGTGGGGCAGTGCTTCGATATCGTCGAGAATGGTGGCTCCGGTACTACTGAATCCGGACATCGTTTCGAAGAAGGCATTGGTTATGCTTGGTATATAATGGCTGAGGTAGAACGGGAGCATTCCAAATAAGGAAAACACGACCCATGCTACACTGACAATGACATATCCGTCTCGGCGGTTAAGTTGTTTTTCGGCTCCTTTGCCAAGAGCCAGCAGAAGGATGGCGACTAAAGTAGTCAATCCTGCCGACAACAGGAAACTGCTCAGGTCATCCTCGCGGTATATCAGCGAAACACCTGCACAGCAAAGTAACAGGCCTGTCTCTATCAGTAAGAGGAAACCTGTGATGCGATATATCATTTTAGAGTTTATCATACCATCAATTAAAGTACTTTTCTATCTTCTTGATCATCATGCTGAGGCAGAATACGACGACGTGGTCACCTGCCTGAATAAGGGTATCACCCGTAACCAGTATACCTTCTCCGTTGCGGATCAGGCCACCGATAGTGGTCCCTTTGGGCAGTCCCAGGTCTTTCACTTTGTTTTTGGTAATTTTGGCGTTTTCGGGTACTGTGAATTCTGCTACGTCCGCATTGGCAAAGGTCAGGCACTTCACATTCGAAACGTCTGCATCGAGCATCATCTGGTAGATGTGGCTGGCGGCAATCATTTTTTTATTGATTACCGTACCGATGTCCAGGCTTTCCGCCATACCGATGTAATCGATATTTTCCACTTCCGCCACTGTTTTGCTCACTCCCATGCGTTTGGCGGCAAGGCAGGCCAGGATATTGGTCTCAGAGTTACCGGTCAAGGCTACGAAAGCTTCCGTGTTCTTCAGTCCCTCTTCAATCAACAGGTCCATATCCCGTCCGTCTCCGTTGATAATCATGGTCTTATCATCGAGCAACTCTGTCAGGCGGTTACAGCGGTTTATGTCGTTATCCACAATTTTTACCTGCATGTAATCCGGTACATATTGTGCTGTACGGACTGCGATGCGGCTGCCGCCCATAATCATCACATTGCGTACGTCGGCATATTCTTCCTTTCCGGCAATTTTTCGGATGTAAGGGATGTATTTCCGGGTAGTGGTGAAGTATACGATATCGTGCAGTTTGATGGTATCGTCTCCACGGGGGATAATGGTTTCGGTACCCCGTTTGATGGCTACTACGTGATAGGGAATATCCGGCGCACCTAGTTCGGCCAGCGTGACATTCAGTATTTCGGCTTTTTCACGCATCTTTGTACCGATCAGGATAAGTGATCCTCCGCAAAATTCCCACCATTGGCGCACCCAACTCATACGCATGGACGATACGATCTCCTTGGCAGCCAGCATTTCCGGGTAAATAAGGGAGTCGACACCCAGTTTCTGGAAGAACTCTTTGTTCTTTGGCAGCAGGTATTCGTAATTGTCGATGCGGGCTACTGTCTTTTCGGCTCCCAGATTGGTGGCAAGCATGCACGCGGTCATATTCCGGCTTTCATCGGGAGTGACGGCGATAAAGAGGTCTGCCTCTTTGATGCCTACCTCTTTCAGTCCTGATATGGACGAAGGAGAGGCCGTAACAGTCATCAGGTCGAAGTTAGAACTAAGCGTACTTAGTTTCTCTTCGTCATCGTCCATCAGGATGATGTCCTGTTTCTCGCGTGAGAGTAATTTAGCCAAATGGGTGCCTACAGCTCCGGCACCAGCAATAATTATCTTCATTGTGATTGCAAATTGCGGTTCTATTGCGTATTGGGGGATTAAGAATGGGTAGCCATGCAGCTTTCCACAGGAGCATCCATTCGTAATTCGTTTTTAGTAATTACCTTGTAAATTCCTTCTTCATCCATCCCGCACAAGTGGTAGAGTTGCTGCACCGATCCGTGTTCAATGAACTGATCCGGTACACCGATGCGCCTGATTTCGGGATAATATCCGTTATCGGCCATAAATTCGAGTATGGCGCATCCCATACCTCCTTTAATGATTCCATCTTCTATCGTTACGATATGGCGGAACTTTTTGCCGACTTCGTGCAGTAGCTCTTCATCGAGCGGCTTGAGGAAACGAAGGTCATAATGCGCTACGGAAATGCCGGTATCTGCTTCAGCACGTTCGATGGCACGGGCAGCCAACTTGCCGATAGGGCCGATTGTAATTACTGCCAGATCGTTTCCGTCCTTTAGTTTCCGTCCTTTTCCCACCAGAATCTCTTCCAACGGACATTCCCAGTCCACCAACGAACCCCGCCCGCGCGGATAACGGATGGCAAAAGGTCCTTTGTCGGGCAATTGGGCAGTATACATCAAGCGCCGCAACTCATGTTCGTCCATCGGTGACGAGATAGTCAGGTTGGGGATCGGGCGTAGATAAGCCATGTCGAACACACCGTGGTGCGTAGGACCGTCTTCACCTACCAGTCCGGCGCGGTCAAGACAGAATACTACATTTAGTTTTTGTATCGCTACGTCATGGATAATGTTATCGTAAGCCCGCTGCATAAACGAGGAATAGATGTTGCAGAAGGGCAGTAATCCGTCTTTTGCCATACCTCCGGAGAAAGTCACGGCATGTCCTTCGGCAATGCCTACGTCAAAGGCGCGATCCGGCATACGATCCATCAGCATGTTCATGGAGCAGCCGCTCGGCATGGCGGGGGTGACTCCCATGATCCGTTTGTTCTTTTCCGCCAGTTCTACCAGCGTATGCCCGAATACATCCTGAAACAGGGGAGGCATCCCGTCCGTATTGGCTACAATACGTTTTCCTGTTACCGGATCGAACTTACCCGGGGCATGCCATATAGTAGCCTGTTTTTCTGCCGGACCAAATCCCTTTCCTTTGATGGTGTGGAGGTGTAGAATCTTTGGTCCCTGCATATCTTTAATATCATGCAGGATACGGGCTATGTTTTTTACATCGTGTCCGTCGATGGGACCGAAGTATCGGATATTCATTCCTTCGAAGATATTCTGCTGTTGGGCTGCCAGAGATTTCAGGCTGTTTCCCAATCTTATCAAGGCCTTCCGACGTTCTTCATTGAGCAATCCCATTTTGAATAACAGGCGGGATGTCTTGAAACGCAGTTGGTTGTATCGGTTCGAAGTAGTGAGATTGAACAGATATTGTTTCATGCCGCCTACGCTGCGGTCGATGGCCATGTCATTATCATTGAGTATGATCAGCAGGTTGTTCGCAGTCGATGAAGCATTGTTCAATCCTTCGAAAGCAAGTCCTCCGCTCATGGATCCGTCACCGATAACGGCTACTACATGGCGGTCTTTTTCTCCTTTTCTCTCGGCTGCCACTGCCATACCCAACGCTGCCGAGATGGAGTTGGAGGCATGACCGCAAGTGAATGTGTCATATTCACTCTCTTCCGGTGAGGGAAAAGGACGGATACCGCCTAGTTTACGGTTGGTAGAGAAAGCTTCACGCCGTCCGGTCAGTATCTTGTGTCCGTAGGCCTGATGTCCCACATCCCAGACAATACGATCATAAGGAGTGTTGTACACATAGTGCAGTGCTACAGTCAGTTCTACCACACCGAGGCTGGCAGCGAAGTGTCCCGGGTTGCACGATAGTTCCTTAATGATGTCCTGCCTTAATTCCTCGCATACCTCCGGCAATTGATCTACGCTCAGTTGGCGCAGGTCTTTGGGATAATTGATGGCGTTTAGCAAGCTATATGTTGGTTCATTCTTCATGATTCGGGCAAATTTAAATGCAAATTTAGTAAAAGAAAGCGGAAGGAGCATCTTTTTGATTGGAAATTTAATAAGTAAGAGTGGAAAGGGAGGCGGACTGACAACCTTATGGACTTATAAATGTGGTCTCCTCTTTCGTTAACATTGTTAATGCGGTTTTCCGGGTGTTTTCTTTTTGTTGGCAAAGAAGAAGTGTTTTGTGTTTAAAAGACTTGTTCTTTGCAAACAAAACGCTTGTTTTAACACTCTGTTAAATCAAGCATTTTATATACTGAAAGTGAAGTCGTTTAAGTTGTTGATACAGAGTGGATCGTTGTTGTTTTTAGTTTTTCTGCTATCCTGCTTGTCGGGGTGTGATGATAGATGGTATTTATCAAAACCACAGTGATACCGATGCCGATTTTCAAGAAAGGAAGGGGCGATTGAGAAGGATGGGTGATCTTGTACGGATAAATAACGCTTGTTTGTTGGAACTGTTGTTTCCGTTGTCATCAGTTACCGGGCTTGGATCGGTTGATGAAAGCTGCGATGTCATCCGTCACGTAAGAAGGAATAGAGGAGGGACGGCTGTATTCAAGAGGGGTTGACTTCCCTTCTCCTTCCTGAAACAGATGATTGAGTCGGGGATAAGATTTAAATATCGCATTCGGATGCTTTGCCAGGGCGGATTTCCATAATTCGAAATCTTGCATGGTGACCTGATAATCACGTTCGCCTTGAAGGACAAGTATGGGGAGAGTCAGTTTTCGGACCACTTCCAAAGGTTTATATTGATTGGCAAGCATCCAGTAAGCTTGAGAGAGATTCATGGGCAAAGGAGTTGTAATGTCGAATGTGTCTGTACCCAGCCTTTTCACGTTGTCCACTTGTTTCTGTAGTTCGGCTATTTCCTTTTCAATATCTTTAGTCGATGGGAGTGCAGAGGCGAGAAACTTCACCTGACTTATAAACAGATCTTCGAGTGGACGGGCTGCACCGGCAAGCAGAATAATCCCTGCCGGAACTTTATCGCTACGTTGGGCGATGCGGGGAGCCAAGGTGCCTCCCAGGCTATGTCCGAGAATGTAGATCCGTTCGGGATTTATTGTCGGTATGGAACGGGCAAGTTTAATTGCCGAAAGGGCGTCATCCACTGATTCTTCATCGAAAGTAATTTCTTTGCCTGCAGGTGCGCTGTCGGCTCCATATACTTTGGTGCGCTTGTCATAACGGATTACGGCTATTCCACGCTCGGCTAGTCCATACGCGAGGTCCCGAAAAGGTTTATTGGCACCTACCGTTTCGTCCCGGTCGCTGGCCCCCGAACCGTGTACCAAAATGACTACCGGCAGATCTTTGCCGTTTTTAGGAAGAGTCAGTGTGCCGGGAAGCTTGAAATTCCCCGTACAAACCTGTATGTCTGTCTCTTTTATTTTGTCTTGTACCGATGTCGTCGGGGGAGTGGTCTTTTCAGCCGGAACAGGTACGAAACGAATGGTATTCACCTTTCCGTCCGGATTGAACGCTGTGAGAAAACGCAATGGTAAGCGTTCGAACTTAACGTCGCAATAATAAATAGTCATTCCGTTTATTGGTTCGGTTTTCCACTCTCCGTGCGACTGATACTTACCTGCTTGTTGTTCCAATTGCTTGAACAGTCCGTTCAACATCTCTACGGAAAGCATTTTCCGGATGTTATCGTCCAGATGTACATACACACTGTCTCCTTGGCCTGCAATCAGTCGGTCGAGAAGTTCGAATGCCTGTTGCGCACGATCCTGGGCTTGCAATACAGGAGTTACTGCCAGCAATAGCCATAGCAGGCAGATTCCTTTGAGTAGATTTTTCTTTATCATAACTTGTTTATTAAGAAATCTCCGATAAAAAATAGAGTTCCGAGGAAAAAGATTCCGTAAATCAGCAGGGAGATAGAAGTCAGCCAACGGGGCTGTTTTTGCTCTCCGACCGCACGGATACGTGCAAATGTACTGAACAGACATTCGGCTGCGGCAAACAGGACTATCAGATAGATGATCAGGTCGGTCCACGATTGTAGCCAAAGGTCTTTGAGATTACCTATCAGACATACCAATATCACGATGGCTACAAAATATGAAATACGCATTAAGTCTGTTTTCTTTGATCCCATAAGCGTCTCCTTTTCAGTTTTTAAGTTCAAATTCTTCCCTTTTTGTTGCTATTTCACAAACTTAAAATATTTTCTTTGAAAAAGGAGCTTTTCGGACTGATTCTGTTTTTCCGTTAACAATTATTATAAAGCTTGTAGGTGGGATGGCAGTAAAGTTACCGCTGAATTATCCGTATCTTTGTCGTAAACATAGAGGTATAAAGATATGAAGAAACTGATAATATTCGATTTGGATGGTACTTTATTGAATACCATTGCCGATTTGGCACATAGTACGAATCATGCTCTGCAAACTTTGGGATATCCGACTCATGAAGTCGCTTCCTATAACTTTATGGTGGGTAACGGCATCAACAAATTGTTTGAGCGTGCATTGCCCGAAGGAGAGAAAACCGAGGAGAATGTGCTCCGCGTTCGTAAAGAATTTCTTTTGCATTATGACCGGCATAATGCCGACGAGAGTCGCCCTTATCCGGGAATTCCGGAATTGTTGGAAACATTGCAGCATAAAGGTTATAAATTGGCCGTGGCTTCCAATAAATATCAGGCAGCCACCGAGAAGCTGATAGCACATTATTTCCCAGGAATCCGGTTTGTTGCTGTATTTGGGCAGCGTGAGGGAGTGAAGGTGAAGCCGGATCCTGCTGTGGTGCATGATATTTTACAGATTGCCGGTGTTTCGAAAGACGAAGTGCTGTATGTCGGCGATTCGGGAGTGGATATGCAGACGGCTATCAATAGCGGAGTTACTTCCTGTGGAGTCACGTGGGGATTCCGCCCCCGTACGGAGCTTGAATCATTCTGTCCGGATTATATAGTAGACAAGGCGGAAACTATTTTGTCTATTGTTTGATAGAAAACAGAAAGGAGAACCGAAAGATGCGTAATGTCTTAGGTTCTCCTCTCTATAAAAAGTAATTATATTCGCTCGGTTATTTGATTTCGTCCGGCCATGGGCATGGCTTTCCGGTTGCTTTGAATGAAGGGCGTTGGCCGCCTACTTTGCGCAAATAGTCACCCAGCTCTTTAGATAAACTTTTCACAATGTCCGGATGTAGGGCTGCCAGGTCATTCTTTTCTCCTATATCTTCCGGAATATTGAACAACTCTTTTTTACCGCTGTCATAGTAGTAAATCAACTTCCAGTCACCTTTGCGTACGGTACAAGTCGGGCCGATGCCGGGACCGTCGTTTCCCCAATGATTAGGGAAGTTCCAGTGCAGACTGCGTCCTTTGGACGGATCACCGGTATGTGTCAGCAGAGGCATAAAACTAATTCCATCGATCGGCTGTACCGTCTTATAATGTTTGATTTGTGCCATCTCGAGTATGGTCGGATAGAAGTCCTCGATAATTAAATATTTATCACATTTGGTATCCGGTTTTACAACTCCCGGCCAGCGGACGATCATCGGTTCGCGTACACCGCCTTCGTAAGCCGATCCTTTCCCACTGTTGAGAGGAGAGTTCTGCGTGTGCAGTTTTCCGTCACGCCATTCCGGTTCGCTGGACAGACCGCCGTTGTCGCTCATAAAGATGACGATGGTATTGTCTGCTTCTCCGTTTTTATCCAGCCAGTCCATCAGGTCACCCAGACTTTTGTCCATACCTTCGATCAGGGCCGCATAAGCAGCTTCTTTGGGAGTCAATCCTTTATTGATATATTTTTGATAGAAGCGTTTGTCTTTATCGATCGGAACATGGATAGCGTAGTGAGCCATGTAGAGGAAGAAAGGCTGATTGTATTCTTTGGCATGATCGAGTGCTTTGATAGCTTCGAGCGTCAGAGCTTCACTGACGAAAGTATCGGTTCCCCAGTATTTCTCTAATCCCGGAACGGCAAACCAGGGATTCGGTTTACCGTCCGTCCGGTTTCCGTAATTATTTTCACCCAGGTAGCTTGCCAATCCGCCTCCTGCATGTCCGGCTATGTTGACTTCAAAGCCCATGTGATAAGGACTTTCTCCCGGAGTGTTGACGGCGCCGAAATGTGCTTTCCCACAATGAATCGTGTGGTAGCCATTGTCTTTCAGGATTTCTGCCAGTGAGGTTGCCTGAAACGTGTGGTCGATATTGGGAACCTGGCAAACCCCGTTTACATTCCAGTCCGCTACATTGAATACATCGCTCGGGCGGTCTGTTTGCTGGCCTTTGGGATATGTCCAGTTGGTTACCCGGTGACGCGCGGCGTTAGTTCCTGTAATCAGGCTACAACGGGTGGGCGAACTGATGCTGCTGGCATAGGCTTGGGTGAACATCATACCTTGTTTGGCAAGGCGCTCCATATTAGGAGTTTCGTATACCTCGTTGTAGTGTGTCTTTTGGGTCCAGAAAGGCAGGGATGTATCTTGCCAGCCCATGTCGTCTACCATGAAGAGAATGATGTTGGGGCGTGTGTCCGTACGTCCGTTCGGCTGCTGGTGCTGGGCTTGCAGAGCCGGGGCAGCCAATGGAGCCAGTGCGAGGGGGATAATTATTTTCTTATTCATCGTAATTATATATTAGAGGATTATTTTCTGATGGTCATTTTTCCGGTTTCCTTTACCTGAATGTTTCTCAGTTCTTGTTTTCCGGAGTTCTCTGTCCATATTTTCAGAGTTCCCGGAGACAATACATTGAGAACCAATTTGTCCGGTGTCGAAGATAGAATCCGGACGGCCGCAGGTGACAGATATTTTTCCTGTATCCCGATAACCGCCCATCCGTCATGGATCGGACAGAGATGGAATAGACGGTCGGTAAAGCCATCCAATTCTACAGTCTGTTTACCGGTCAGTTCAGTGGCTGTCTGATTATTCCAGTCGAATAGAATCACTCGTTTTTGTTGAGGTGTTGGTTTGCCGGTTAGTGTTTCGCGTAACAGATAATCTTTCGGGTCTATTTCGGCGGTTACTTTCTGGTGTTTGGGTGAGGTGTTGAGGTTATAACAAATGACGGATACAGCCTCGTCACCGGTAGGAGCGAATACCCGGTATGCCTTTCCGTCTTGCAGTGGATTGGTCAGTACCGATTCCGGGGTCGGAATGGCAGGGGCTTCCGGGCGGAATATTTTGCCCTCTTTATCGATCAGTGGGAAAATATTCTCTTTTACAAATTCTTTCGGAGAATCGGACAGGTAGACCGGGCCGCCTGAAATAGCCTTGGAACGAGCCATCAAACTGCCACAGATCGTATCGCTGGAATGAAACATATCGTGATCCGGCCATACGGTTTGCCCTTGCAGTAATGTGTTGGTGTATGACTGGAAGAGATGCGACTTTGCCATGTTCTCATTGTATTTCTTATAGTCAATGCTGACACGGGCAACTCCGCTATGCAGGGTGTGGTCCGTGTTAAGTACGTTTTGAGCCATGCAGTTCATCAGTCCCACCTGCTGTGCGTGAGTTTGCTTTTCCAATGCCAGATTACACTCTTTCGCCTGACGTACGACTTCAGTAGAGCCCATGTAAAGCGGTAAGGTGAATGCCTGATTGTCTACTTTAAGAAAATCGAATCCATGGGTTTTCAGAGAGTGAACGTAATACTGGTAGAACGTGTCGATATTCGGGGTGCTTTTACCGGGCAAAAGACTTCCATTGAAAGAATAGAGGCTGTTTTTTACATGGGTTGGAAAATCATTATCGGGGGAGATTCCCATCCAATATCCGGAGAGGGCATACCACAATCCTATCCAACGTATTTTATCTTTGTTTTTGTGTGCCATGATCGGAGCCCATCCGTTCGGGAAACGTTGAGGATCGGGGGTAAAACTTGTCAGTTGACGATTCTTGTTGGCCAGGTGACCATCGTCGATCAGTACGTAACGTACAGGAACTCCGGAGGTTTCGATGGCATCCAGGTCATTCAGGATTTTTGTTTCATCAATATCGAAATGGTAATGTTCCCAGGTACACCATCCCAGATAGTTCAGAGCCTCAAAATAGTTCTTTTCCGTGCGCTTTTGCAGGGCCGATACGTTCCGGTCGGATATCAGGGTTTCGTAAGCCTGCCGGAATACCTGATAAATGTTGCCGGCACTTTGAACCAGTGCTACCGGTACTTTGTGTTCGAGCCGGTCGGTTCCCAATGTCGATACATATAAATTGAGCGAGCCGTCGGTATTTACCTGAAACCAGCTGAGGCTGTTATCACCCGCTACTGCTTTGGTGAACAGATAGCTTCCATCGGTCAGTTGCAACAATAAAGCGTCTCCCAGTGTAGAAGGACGTGCGTTGGAAGGAATACCCGGATAGTCGTCCCGGGTAAGGTCTGTCAGATGATTGAACATCCAAGGTAAGAGGCGATTGGTATTGTTGGGCCATTCGTAATCTCCGGGGCGGGAATCCCGACTGAAGAATGTCCCCCGTACATAAGACGGCAGTTGGATGCGGTAGCATATAGTGGTTGCATTCTCAGGAACTGCATTCTCATAAATGACCGGTTCTGCCGTTCTGTCCAGGCGGATGGTCTGAGGCATTGGAGAGGCGTTTACATCTTTAAACGATTTACCTTTTTCGTAGATAAAAGAACTTTGGGCAAATACAGCCGTCAAAGGAGCGACCGTACTTGCCAAAGTAAGCAAACTTATGATGAAATATCTTTTCATGCGTATGAATTAGTTGACAGAAAAAGCACTGAAATTGATAATATCGGGTAATGCAGTGGATTGCAGTACGGTTAGCCGTAATGCCGTAGCTTCTACCGGATCGAATTTTTCGATGCGTTTGTGTCCGACAGATTCTCCGGAACAAACTGTTTGCCACTTTCCATTTACCTTGGCTTCTACTTTATATTGGCGGATACGTTCTCCGTTCTGTATGTTTTCTTGAATGATGCAGTAGTTTACCGGTTGCTTTTTGTCCAGTTTCAAGGTCAAACTTTTTTTCTGTCCCGATATCTGGGCTAATGGAGAAGAGAAGCGACGATTGATTTCTGTCCCGAATTCTTTCAGGCGTTGTTCGTCTCCTGTAGGTATTAATCCGTTCGGGTCGGGTGTCAGGCCTAAAATCAGGGTAGCGTTCCGTCCTACTGATTTTTCATATTTATCCATTAGTTCGTTCAATGGATAGATGTTGTTTTCGTCATCCGGTTCCCAGAACCATTCGTGACGTCCGTTGGCTCCACGTAAAGGAGTATCTGCCATGGCCGGTACCCAGTATTTTCCATCTTTGTCGCCATGCTTCAACAGTTCGATTTGATCGACATTGCTTTCTATCCGTTTGTGATGTGAACAGGGAGCGGGGAAGGTGGACCAGCAGGGATAACCTACGGTACCGGTCTCGGAACCACCCCAACGGAAATCTGCACGATCTATATTATGATAGAACAGGCAATTAGGCTGATATTTATTCACAATAGGCTCTACGTCCGGTCCGTCTCCACGAGGATCATCGGCGCCGCCGTCAAACCAAATCATGTATAGATCTCCATAACGGGTACAAAGTTCGGTCACCATCTTTTCACACAGTCGTTTGTACCATGCTTGCCGGTTGTGAGCAAATTCTCCTTCTCCTTCTGCCTTAAAGTTATGTATGCCCAAAAGAGAATTCCACCGGATACCGATGTAGATACCCGGTTGTAAGCCGTATTTGCGGCAAGAGTTGACAAAGTCACGGACGATATCCCCTTTGCCGTCTCTCCATTTTACGGCTTTGAGGCAATAAGGATTTACGTCACTCTGCCAGAGACCGAAACCGGTTTCATGAGTGGCAGTCAGTACGGCAAACTTACATCCGGCTGCTTTGGCTGCCAGCACCCACTGGTCTGTGTTTAGTTCCGTAGGGTTGAATATGTTGTAATCTTCTATCGGATTGATGCGGTTGTTGCCTTGTCCGTAGCGTACTCCGTCGAACACATGCAGATCATAATGGAATACGGCTCCCATTTCCGCTTGATGCCATTTCAACTGAAAGGGCTTGGGAACGGGGATAGTAGCCTGTTGCGCCAAGCAATAGACTGAGCAAAAAAGTAAGAGTAGGATGGTGTTGATTCTGTTCATGATTATTTAAGTTTTATATATTGGGCAAATGGGTCATTGGTCTTTTCAAGCCATGTTTTCAGTTGCCGGTTAAATGTATGGGTAAGTTTCAATTGTTGGCTGGCAATGTTATTCATTTCATGGGGATCATTGGTACGATCGAAAAGAATGACATTATCGATCTTTCCGTCTGTTGCGTGTACGGCATATGTATATCGGTCGGTACGGAGTCCGCGATAACCTGTTGCATGGTTATCGAATTTTACGAAATAGTATGGTTGTACAAGATCTTTTTTGTTTTTTCCGGTCAGTACTTCATTGGACAGGTCGAATGTCTGTACTGTTTCCGGGATTTCTTTACTGAATCCCATCATTGACAGGAGTGTAGGGTATAGGTCGGCAAAAGCAATCATCAACGGGTCGCTTTTACGTGGTTTTATTTGATCCGGCCAAGATAGAATCATGGGGATACGCATAGACTCTTCATAGAAGATATCTTTTCCGGCATTTTCGTGAGCACCCATACAGATTCCATGGTCAGAGGTAAAGACCACGATCGTATTATCAAATAAATTATTTTGTTTAAGGGCCTCGATGATTCGCCCTACATTTTCGTCTACACCGGTGATGCAGGCATAATAGTTCCGGATGTTATTTCGGAAGTAGTCTCCCATTTCCGTACCTTTGGCCGGGATATCGGGACGTCCTTTGCAAAGCGCCTCTACATCCAGATCTTTGTATATCTCTTTATATCGGTCCGGCACCAATTCATATCCCGTGTGTGGAGGATTCATCGATACCACCAATGCAAACGGTTGTTTTTGGTCTTTCTGTCCGTTGATGTATTCGATAGCTTTGCTTGCCTCGTATTCCGGACCCCATTGGTTGACATAATAGAAGCTGTCTCGTGGAGCAGTGGTATTCCAGTACATCGGTTTCAAATGGTAATCATATGTTCCATAAGCTATCCAATGGTCGAAACCGTGGCGACGTTCGGGGGGACACCATTCGTTCCATGCCACTTTCCCGCGATTATTGTAAGTGTCTACATAGGGCTTGTAGGGTGCATCCAGATGCCACTTTCCGATGTATCCCATATTGTATCCCTGATCTTTAAGCACATCGCTCCAACAGCGGGCGTTTTGGGAAAGTTCCACTCCGTAAGGAGCGGTTTCGGAGTTACAGTTCCCGGTTACTTTACTGCCAATGGGATACATACCGGTCATTAGCATTCCTCTTGCCGGCGATGATACCGGATAACTACTGATAGCATTGGTGAAGTTAATTCCTTCGGAGGCAAGCTTGTCCAGGTGGGGAGTCTTTACAGGTTCTTTACCGATGCAACCGATGGCATCTCCACGATATTGGTCGGCCATGATGAAGACTAGATTGGGAGTCGGTTGCTTTTCTTGTGCTTGTAGTCCAGTGCTCAAAATAGGCATGGTAAGCAGTGCTTGAGGGATGATATTTTTCATAATGCTGTAAAGTTACTCTTTTTTGGGTAGAATACAATTTTTATTGAAAATAATAAGATCTCCTCCTTTTTTGGGGGAGGAGATCTTGTCTTGAGTAAGATATTTAATCTACTGAAAACTAATCTCCTTCAGGGAGACTACTCGTTTCTATCTTCCATCCTGGATTTTGATAAATCGTAGAGGTTGTATAGTCGGTTGATCCTTCTTCTGCTGTCGTCAGACGGAAGTGGTCAAAAGCAATTGGATTTAAATATTTATTTTGGTTCCAATTATAGCCATTGTATGCAATGTTGTTTGTATTGATCCGGTAAGGACGTAAGTACTGACTTTCTGATTTAGCTGATACATTAGCATTATTGTTACCTGATTCAATCAGATTAATGACAGAGAGAGTGACGTCTGCAACTGGTATTGGGCTAGGAGTTTTGTAACGTTGATAATTTTCACTCCATAAATCGAATCCTTCTACGTGATAACCTTGCATCATGTCTAGTGCACGCCAGCGTTTCAGATCATTTAGGCGTAATCCTTCGGCCGCAAATTCGATGCGACGTTCCCGACGAATATTATACAAAGTGGTTGAAACAAATTCAGAACCTGAATAGCGGGCAAAATCGATCTCTTTACTCAGATCTGTAGCGTCTATTGTTTTTTGAAAATCGGTATCCATTCCTGCTCGATTTCGTAAAGCTTTCCAGTATTTGGAACTGTTGGCATCAAGCGAGTTATTCAGTTCATAATCAGCTTCCATATAATTCAAGTATGCCTCTGCTGCACGGAATATGACACAGGCTGTAGTTGATGGGAGTGTAGGTCCTTGTGCGGCATCTGTTGCTAATCCCTTTTTTACTGAATAGCCGGTGGGACATTTGTTTTCGTCCTGTCCAAGTACAATTGGTGCACGATAATAATAACCATATCCTTTGACTAGATATTCAATGTTACTTCCTCCTTCAGATAAGAGATCTCCAGGTAATAAAGTATTATAAATCAGTCGTGGATCACGATTGGTTGCAACTGCTTCATAAGTTTTATCTCCTTGATAACCAGAATTGTTTGCGTATATTGGCAAGCCATTTTCCATCAAATAACTTTGCATCATACTACGAGTCCATCCGGTATTCCCACCTCCATTGCGTTGGATGTAACCGACAACAAAATGGTTGACTGCCGGAGTTAAACTGGCGTCGTAGGCTCTCCACAATAACACTTCCGAAGCGTTAGCTAATGATTGGCTGTTGAATAACGACGGATAATCGTTAAATAAAGTGTATTTATCAGCTACTATTTGAGCGGCAGTTTTAGCTTCTGTCAGGAAGTATTTAATTTCAGAATCAATATTGATAGTGAAGTCCTTTAAATAATCTTTGTTTGCTCCTGGCCATCCCGGACCTCCTGGTACACGTGCGGTCCCTTTGTGGTATTTTTCCCAAGTACCTTCAAATAATGCCACACGACTTTTCATGAGGGCAGCACAGTCTTTGGTTAGGCGATTGCTCATTGGTGGGGTTGCTTTCATATAATAGTAAGCAGAATCTAAATCTTGTATGATGAAACGTGCTACTTCATTGCGTGGGCGCCGTTTACTTGCCTCTCTAACTGTTTCATAATCTTCCGAAATCCAATGTTTTAAGATAGGGAAATCACCGAGTGCAACTAATTTAGTAAAGTAAATATAAGCGCGAAAGAAATACATCTCTCCCAGATAGTGCATATTGTTAGCTTCTACTCCACTAAGTTCGCCGGCTTCCAGTCGGGGACGTACCTTATTGATGAAATAATTGACATTCCGGATTTTCCCAAAATCCCAAGCACCTCCACTTTGAGCCACACGTGTTTCTCCCTTTACAAATGAACCGTTTGGATTACTTGCTGCTTGGTTGTCACTATTATTGTCTGTTGCAAATACTCCCATACTGTATTGGCCTGGAGTGTGGGATGGAAGTTGATCATATAGATTAGCCGAATAGGCTGCTAAATCGCTTTCTGCCAAAAGATATTTGTCGGTAGGTACGGCATCTAGTGGCTCTTTGTCGAGAAAGTCATTGCAAGAGCATAAAACACTTGCTAAACTAAAAATATATAATAGATTCTTTTTCATTGTTCTTGCTTTTTAAAGAGTAATATTTAATCCAAATGAAATAGTCTTTGACAGCGGATAAGTCTTTCCGTTGCTAAATCCGTTACCGGCTGTTGCTTCTGGATCGAACATATCGGCAATACCACTGATTGTGAATAAATTCTCTCCACTGACATAAATGCGGAGCTTTTCAATTTTTGCTTTATTCATCCAAGCTTTGGGGAATGTATATCCTATTTGCAGATTTTTCATACGCATGTAAGCACCATTTTGCAGATAACGCGTTTGAGTTTGCTTGTTTTTGTTTCCTTTGTCTCCTAAGTAGGCTTTGGGATAGTAGGAGTTCAAATTTGCTCCGAATATAGAAGTTGTATTTTCAGGACGGAAATAATCAAGATGTTCGTCAAAACCTACTGATTGCCATTCTCCTCCATCTGCTCCCCAGAACATTGGTCCGCTCAACCATAAATCACGTTTCATGACTCCTTGGAAAAACATTTGAATATCGAAACCCTTCCAGTCAGCTCCTAAGCTTAAACCGAAACGAAGGCGTGGAGTGCTATTTCCGATTTTCTTTAAATCACCATGGTCTGTGGCAGTACTGTTTCCTTTGTCTACTATACCATCACCATTAAGGTCTCGATACATGATATCACCTGCACCCCAAACTGAACCTATTTTACTCTGATCATTGCTAGCCAGCCATTCGGTCATCTGTGCGTCTGTTTGGGCAATACCTTCAGTTTCATACCCCCAAATTTCCCCGATAGTCATTCCGTTGTAATAAAGAGTATTTCCATTAGAATCCCATAGGGCTTTAGAAGCGTTTGGATATGAAATTACTTTGGCGCGGTTGTCAGAAAGGTTAAATCCTATATTATAGTTAACTTTTCCAATATTATCTCTCCAATTGGCCTGTAGTTCCCATCCTTTATTTTTCAACTCAGCATTATTGGTATTTGGCAGAGCAGTTCCTAATATTGCACCGACTTCGGCTGCAGGGCCTACCATGTCTTTCGTTCTACGTATGAAGTATTCAAAAGTCATGTTCAGACGATTGTTGAACATACCAAGGTCGATGCCTAAATTGGTATTATAGATTTTTTCCCATGTGAGTGTACTGCTGACCATTCCAGGAACTCCGGCTGTTGTTGGTCTACTGCCGTCCATTAGCCAATTGCCACCATTGGCTGTTACACTTTGTGTTAAATAGAACGGATAGTAAGAGTCTGTGTTCTGGTTACCGAGCATACCCCATGATACGCGGGGTTTTAGTGTATTAATAATGTTGTTAATTGGTTCAAAGAATGATTCACGTGCTAAGTTCCATCCCAAAGAGAAAGAAGGAAATACATTCCAACGTTGATCTTTTAAAAAGCGGGATGATCCATCGTAACGAACATTTACTTCAGCCATGTAGCGGTCTTTGTAACTGTAGTTGAGACGTCCGAAGAACCCGGCTGTAGACCAATCATTGTATTTTGAACTATTGATTTTATCTTCTCCCGTTGCTGCACTAATTTCTGGAATGAGACTACTAATCACGTCAGGACGTTGTGCGGCAAGTTCGCGATATACATATTCTTCGGTATTCATTCCGACTAAAGCTTTGAAATAATGATCTTTTATTTGTAATGTGTAATCGGTGTACACACTTGTCGTATAAAAGTTACTATTGTGGTATGCTGAACGTGCAAATGAAGATCCTGGTGAGTAACTTCCGCTGAAAGCCAATGCTAATGGATTACCGTTTACGTCGTGCTCATAGATTGGATTAAGGTTGGTTTGCTTATTTTGGTTGATGACTCTCATACCTGCTTCTGCATAGATATTCCATCCTTTTAGCGGATGAATAACTAATTGTCCCTGAAGATAAATATTGTCATTATGTGTTTTGGCACGTCCACCGTCAGTCAATTGATTGAGTTTTCCATTTCTCATATAATAACCGTTCGGATCTTTAAAAGGCATCATAGGCCACATACGTGCAATGTCATGATAAAGAAGTCCACCTTCCTCAAGATATACTGGATTGTCAAGATCAAAACGAACAAATTTGGTATTAATGTTGAAATCTACATATTTGTTGATTTGGGTATTGACTTTTGCTGTTGCGTTGTAACGTTTATAATTATCATTTCCATAACGAAGATTACCATCTTGGTTTAAGTAGCTCCCTGAAACATAGTATTGTAACTTCTCTGTTCCTCCATTTAAACTGATATTATGTTCGTTTGACCAGGCCCATTGAAAATGTTTTTTCCACCAGTTTACGTTATCATTTGCTTTTTCGTGGAAATGCCAGTTGGTACCGTTAGCTATGGTGGTGGTTGTAATCTCGCCTGCCATATACTTTTGGATACGGTCAATGGTCTCTTCATCAAAGATCACACTTCCTCCTTGATTAATGGCTGCATCATTGAAATAATTGGCAAAACGATAGGAATCAAGTTGATTAGGAAGGCTGGTTGGTCCGGAATAGCGGAAACTATTGTTATAGTTCACTTGCATTTTGCCCGCTTTTCCTTTCTTTGTAGTGATTAAGATAACACCGAATGCAGCACGTGAACCATAGATGGAAGAAGAAGCAGCATCTTTCAAGACAGAGATATTTTCAATATCTTCTGGATTCAGATTATTCATATTGCCTTCCATTCCATCAATCAGTATAAGTGGTGAGGCACTTGATCCTTTACCAATGGTTCCTGTTCCGCGGATGTTTACGTTCATTGTTTGTCCCAACTGTCCCCCTAAATCAGGAGTCGATAGATTTAAGCCTGGAACTACACCTTGCAGGGCTTGACCGACTTGTGATACCGGACGTGATGCTAGTGCTTTGGTATCTACACTTGTAACCGCTCCGGTCAGATTTACTTTTTTCTGAGTACCGAAGCCTACTACCACTACTTCATCAAGAGTTTTTGAATCTTCACTTAACTCAATCCTGAAGGATGTTTGTGTACCATTGAGAGGAATTGACTGAGTGGTGTAACCTATGTAGGAAACAGTCAGTATACCTCCTTTGCTAACGTTTTTTAGAGAAAACTTACCTTCCATGTCCGTGATGGATCCATTGTTCGTCCCTTTTACTTGGACTGTGGCACCGATGATTGGCTCATTGAGCTTTTTGTCAATCACAGTACCCGTAATGTTCAATTGCTGTGCATATAATGTAGTAATGCCAAGCAACAACATGAATAAGATTGAAATTTTTTTCATTCGTTTCTTATTTAAAGTTATACATAAGGTTTAATTACATGGCAAATGTACAGGGATTGAGAGATTACGTAGGGGCATGTCTATATCATTCAGCATACACGTTTAATTCAATACCATGTTTTTTTTGAATCTCTTTTGTATGTTTAGGCTTTATTTCGTTCTTTTGCAATAAATTGATTATTAATATGAAGAAGCTAAATCTCTTTTTATTGGTTTTGTTTATATGTAATTGTCCGGTCGTTTCTGGTTATGCTTTTTTTGATAGAGATATTCGTCTGTTAACCATGCAGGATGGGCTGGCGGATAATACTATTACATCTATCTACAAAGATCGGGATGGCTTTATGTGGTTTGGTACTAATAATGGCTTGAGCCGTTATGATGGTAAATTAATAAAAAACTTCTCTTCTTCACCAGCGTATATGTATGTTTCCGAAATTGTAGAGATGTCAGATCGATATTTGGGAGTTATCGCTGGAAATACTTTATATTGTTTTGCTCGGTCGCTGGAGAAATTTATACCGATCGTCCATGCAACGGATTATAGTTCTGTACATGTCTCTCACTTATTACCTATAGATAATAACTCTTTTTGGGGACTGTCAGGGAATAAATTATATCTATATACACAGGAAGAAGTTAAAAATGAGAAAGGAGAGGTTGTTCAGATTAAATTGAAATGTGAGAAACAGTATAAAGATTTGATTGATTCTGGTGATAATTTCTGTGCAATGTGTTATACTGATAATCATGAAATGTTATGTTTGGTTACACAGCAAGGAAATTTGCTATTGTTTCAGCCTGAATCTTCGGAGAAATCTAAAAAGATATCTTTGTGGAAAAATAAAACTTGGGATGCAACTTCGGTATTATATGATAAAGGAGTGGTATGGGTTTCTACTATTGGACACGGTATTCTGCGTTATTACGTTTCTTCTGGGTATATAGACAGAATTACTTATAAGGAAAATAATAAAGAAAACAGTCTATCCCATACAGATGTTTTTCAAGTTATTCCAATTAATAATAATCGTTATCTTGCAGTGACTTGGAGTGGGTATACTTTATTATTTCAGGATAAGAATGATCCGAAAAGAATGATGACAGAAATATACTATAATACAGCTTCACAACTTCACCGCAACTTAGAAACAAGAATGATTTCAGCGTATTACGACCCCAGTGGGATTGTTTGGATAGGTACTAATGGGGGAGGAGTGATTTATTCTGATCTACGGTCACAATTTTATAACCAATTTCATCAAGAGAGGCATAATGAAATTTGTGGTATAGTCATGGATAATAGAAAATATGTTTGGATGGCTACGTTTCATCAAGGGATTATGAAAAGTGAGCAACCTTTTGAACCAGGAAGACGAATGAATTTTACTAGGGTTGGTACTCCGGATATTCAAAGTAAAAATACAGTTCTTTGTGCCATTAATGATAATAGAGGTTCACTTTGGTTTGGAAATAGGGATGGAACATTAACTTCATATAATGAGGCAACAAAACAATTTCGATTACATTTTTTACAAGATAGAGGTAAAGTGAATACTGTGTCAATTTGGGCATTATATTGGGATACTAATCGAAATTTATGGGTAGGTACTAATGATGGAGTTTGGAAATTGAATATAGATTCTGGATTTTGCAAAAAAATCCCTATTGAGATTTTGTTTAAGGACCCTACTCCTATTTGTATACGAGCTATTGCCGGCACGAAGGACGGAACTATATGGTTAGGTACAAGTAATGCAGGAGTTTGCAAATTGAAAATTGATTCTAGAGGAGAGATGTCTTTAGAGACAGGCTATGAGAAGAAAGCGAATATCAAAAATAATTCGGTTCGTTCTTTGTTAGTATCTTCTGATGGTAATGTATATGTAGGTTATATGGATGGTTTCGCTATTCTTTCACCTAAAAAGGATGCAATACGTGAGTATTATACAACTAGAAATGGATTATGTAGTAATTTTATAGGATGTCTGGTCGAAGATAACCGAGGACATATTTGGTTGGGAAGTAATTCGGGAGTCTCTCGTTACAGTAGGCATCAGCACCTTTTTTATAATTATTATATAAGTGGAAGCAATCGTTCGGCATTACTTGCTGATAATACACTATTTTTTGGCAATAATAAATCGCTCACTTATTTTGATCCGGATGACGTGGGTGGTCATTTGGATGAAGATCAGGTTCTTATTACTGGACTTGAGGTAGATGGTCGTCCTGTAGGGATTGGGGATAAAATAAATGGGCAGACTGTATTGGCAGAAGGCATTTCATATACTAGTTCGATTACTTTGAATAATGAAAATCGTGACTTTGTTTTATCTTTTAATAATCTTTCTTATGCAGAGGAACAACAGAAGTACAATTACCGCTTATTACCATATCAGACGCATTGGTTGGTTTCTAATGATGGAGAGAAGGCTACTTATATGAACTTACCCGAAGGGGATTATACATTTGAAGTGAAGAATATTTATCCTGACGGGAAAGATGGAAAGGTTACATCACTCCAAATACATATTCTACCGCATTGGAGTCGTACATTGCCTTTCCGATTATTTATTTTACTGTTATTGGCCGGTGGTGTGGCTTATTTGATTCGTCTTGTCAAACATCGTCAGATGCGTATGGAACGTGAAATGCGCATGGAACATGAACTTCTGTCAGTAAACTTAGAGCGTGAGAAAGAGCGACAAATCCGGATGGAGCGTGAGAACTTTTTTACAAGTGCGGCACATGAACTACGTACGCCGCTAACCTTGATTCTTGCCCCATTACAGGAATTATTGGAACACATAAAGGCATCCGATCCACTGTATAGCAAGCTATATACCATGTATAAAAACAGCTCCTCGCTACATACACTGGTCGATCAGTTGCTCTATGTACAAAAAATAGAGGCCGGGATGGTGAAACTGCGTTTGTCAGAAGCGGATATTGTGGAGCTAGTGAGAGAAGTAGCAGAGTCTTTTCGCCAAATGGCAGGGATAAAAGGATGTACATTTCAGGTAAGACTTCCGGAAGATCCTGTTTTCCTATGGATAGATACGGAGAAAATAACTTCGTCGGTCGGAAATCTACTATCTAATGCTTTTAAATACACTTCTCCCAATGGAGAGGTATTGCTCACTCTTACCCGTATGGAACAGGATGGAAAGCCTTTTTGCCAGATAACAGTATCGGATACGGGTGAGGGAATACCGGATGAGTTTCAGAAGCGCATTTTTGACTCTTTCATTACGGGTGATAATTCACCGGCTTTCTCTACTAAAGTAGGCATTGGACTGCGGATTGTGAAAAATACGATGGATCTGCATCATGGACAGGTCATTCTTGATAGTGAGCCGGGAAAAGGTTCTACATTCGTATTATTGATACCGGAAGGTAAATCTCACTTTACTGGTGATTTATATGAAATAGTAGATTATCGCGGGCATGAAACGGAACCGCAGTTTCAACCTCTATCTGTACAGGAAAAATCGGAAGAAGGAGTTCCGGTCACAAAGAAAACATTGCTGATTGTTGAAGATAATGTAGATGTCCGTCAGTATATTCGCTCTTTGTTTGTGACAAAATACACGGTACTTGAAGCGGCTGATGGTGAGGAAGGGGTCCGGATTGCTACCAATGAGATACCCGATCTGATTATCTCGGATGTAATGATGCCGGTTAAAGATGGGTTTGCCTGTTGCCGGGAGATACGTGAACGGCAAGAGACCGCTCATATTCCTATCCTGATGTTGACGGCCAAGGCAGAAGATGCAGATGTATTGCAAGGATCTTATAGTGGGGCGGATGACTATATGATGAAGCCTTTCAATCCGGAAGTATTGAAAGCAAAGGTAGAGAACCTGATTCTTCAGCGCGAACGTCTGAAACGCATTTATACCAAAGCATTGATGTTGAAACGAGAATCGGTTGAAGATGAAGAGGCAGATGACGAATTTATACAAAAACTCATTCACGTGGTTGAGAAGAATCTGTCTAATGAGAACTTCAACGTTAAGATGTTGGCCGAACAACTTCACATGAGCCAACCTACTTTATACCGGAAGGTAAAGCAACGCAGTGAGTTATCTGTGGTCGATATGATCCGGAGTGTGCGGGTGAGTAAGGCTGCTTCGTTGATTATGGAGAATCGTTACTCCATTCAGGAGATTTCCGAAAAAGTAGGATTCAGTGATGCCCGGACATTAAGGAAGCACTTTACGGAACAATTTGGTGTGCCCCCTTCAAAATATATGGAGAATAAATGAATAAATTTGAAGGAAAGAAAGCTCATCACAGATTAACAGATTACACTATGAGAAGATCGGCCGGATTGATAATCTGCACATTGTAGGTTACTGTAATCTGTTGATCTGTGTTGAGAAAGACTTTCGACTTCATTCCTAAAAGTTAATCCTTCTTTTAAGTTGGTTTTTAATTCAGGATAATGGGTTTATATTTAGGAACTAATGCCTTCATAACGATCCATCCAATCAGGTAGGCTACCGAGCAGATACAAAAGATAACGAAATAACCAGCCGGTTTCCCGATAAAGCCCATAAATACCATTTGAGTTTTGTCGGCATGTACAAACAGCTCGCCGGCTGAATACTGGAGAATCATAGAACCTACTCCTCCTGCCATACCGCCAATACCGGTGATGCTGGCAATGGCGCTTTTAGGAAACATATCGCCTACGGTAGAAAAAATATTAGCCGACCATGATTGGTGGGCAGCTCCCCCGATACCGATCATAATAACCGGAAACCAGGGAGAGATGGTTCCTAATGGCTGGGCAAGTAATACCAACAGAGGAAAGAATGCAAAGATCAGCATAGCTCTCATACGTGCGGCATACGGGTTTAGCCCGGTTTTATGAATGATGATCGTAGGGAGTTTCCCTCCATAGATCGATAACATTGTTATAGCGTAAAGTGTAAAGATCAATGCTCTTCCCAATCCTTCGGAGGTTTTGATGTCGAACTGGGTATTCAGGTAAGAAGGTGCCCAAAAAAGGAAGAACCACCACACTCCATCCGTCATAAACTTACCGAATGCAAATGCCCAGGTTTGTCTGTAGGTGAAACATTGCCGGAAAGTCATACTTTTCTTTTCCTCGTTCTCTTTTACAGTTGCTGTGTAGGTTTCATGTTTGTCTTGCTCGATATATTCGAGTTCGGCTGAGTTTACAAATTTGTTTTTAGAGGGAGCTGTGTACATGAATACCCAAAATCCCATCCACACGAAGCCAAGAGCACCGATGATGACGAATGCCATTTCCCATCCCCAGGCTTTAGCCAGTAATGGAATGCTGAGAGGGGCAATCAGGGCACCGATAGAAGCTCCGGCATTAAAAATGGAAGTAGCGTAAGCCCGGTCTTTTTTCGGGAAATATTCGGCGGTAACTTTAATGGCAGCCGGAAAATTGCCGGCTTCACCGAGTGCTAAAATACAGCGTGCGACTAAAAAACAATACATGCTTATGGTGGCAAGTACCACTACTACATCACCGGTAGCAGCGATTAGTTCGGCTGCGCTATGCATTCCTACATATTCTTCGGTTATAATTCCACAGAAAGCGTGAAGGCAGGCACCGGCCGACCATATACCGATGGACCAAAGGTAACCTTTCTTTGTTCCCATCCAGTCGATAAACCGGCCAGCAAACAGCATACAAATGGCATATACAATAGAAAAGACAGCAGTAATGATGCCATAATGTGACTCGTTCCAATGAAATTCGGGTTTGATAAATTCGTCCCAGGTCAGCGATAGTACTTGGCGATCAAGGTAGTTTATAGTTGTTGCGAAAAATAACATGGCGCAAATCGTCCATCTGTAGTTTGTCATTTTCCCCATTGCATTTTGGAGTGTACTCATACTATTTGATTTAAAATTTTCAGGTTTAATTTCGGACCAAAAATACACATTATTTGATTTTATCCAATAATAACTGCTATTTAATTTGATGCTTCAAGGGATCTTTTTATGATAAATACACTAAAAGGAATAATAATTTCGTTATCGAACACAATAATTATCGTTTTCGCACACGACTATGTTTGTTCTATAATTGGGAGGAGGTGGCTGTTATAGCTCTTTTTCTTCGGATGAATCTGAATATATGTGCAGGGGATATATTCTTTGTAAGATTGTAATTGTAAATTATTAGTGATTTGTTTGGAGTGCTGACTCCGTATGTGTCTCGGTTGGTGGGTGAGGCCGGAAGAATCGGCTTGCTTTTATGTTCTTCCTTTTATTTTGTATTTTAAGATAGATATTTTATCTTTGCCTTAATTGAGACAAAATATAATTGAGATAAAATGAAAAACAACCGATTGATCATTACCCTTATTGCCTTGTTTCTCCTAGGATTCGGGCTGAAAGCCCAAACTGCTTCTACTGAAGAAACTGCTGCTCAGAAAGAGAAAAGAATGGAATGGTTTGCCCAGGCCAAGTTAGGAATCTTTATCCATTGGGGAATCTATGCCGTGAACGGAGTATCAGAGAGCTGGTCATTCTTCAATAACTATCTTCCTTATGAAGAGTATATGGCTCAGGAAAAAGGCTTTACGGCATCGGCCTATAATCCTCAGGAGTGGGTGAAACTGATTAAAGAAAGTGGTGCACGTTATACGGTCATTACCACCAAGCATCATGATGGCGTAGCTCTTTGGGATACGAAGGCGGGTGACCTCAGTACTGTGAAAAGTACTCCTGCCGGGCGTGACCTGATTGCTCCTTTTGTGAAGGAAGTACGTAAACAAGGGCTGAAGCTCGGGTTCTACTATTCGCTGCTTGACTGGTCACATCCGGACTATCCCAACAAAACCCGTACGGAAGTACGTTACAAAAACGATCCGGATCGTTGGGCTAAGTTTGTTAAGTTTAATTTTGGACAGCTTTCCGAGTTAAACAAAACTTGGAAACCTGATCTTTACTGGTTTGACGGAGACTGGGAACAAACTGCTGAGGCTTGGGATTCGAAGGGCATCATCAACCTGTTGCGTTCTACTAACCCGAATGTTATAGTAAACTCCCGTATTCAGGGGTATGGCGATTATGCTACACCCGAGCAGGGAGTTCCTGTAGTACGTCCTGCCGACAAGTATTGGGAGCTTTGTATGACCATGAACGATTCATGGGGGTATCAGCATGCCGACACTAATTATAAGACTCCGTTTATGCTGTTGCGTACTTTTGTCGATTGTCTCAGTATGGGAGGGAATCTGCTATTGGATATTGGTCCGAAGGAAGATGGAACTATTCCTGCCGAACAGATTGCTGTTCTGAAAGAATTCGGCCGTTGGACTAAGAAGCATAAAGAAGCTATCTACGAAACACGTGCCGGCATCCCGTGCGAACATTTTCAGGGATATACCACACTGAATAAAGCGGGTGACATCCTTTACCTCTATTTACCCTATAAGCCTAATGGCCCGATCGAAGTGAAAGGTCTTGTCAATAAGGTAAATCGTGTATGGGTAGTGGGGAATGGAGCTATGCTGCCATATAAGGTTTATAATAAGAACTACTGGAGCGAGGTGCCCGGAAACCTCTATATTGATATACCCGAACGTGTACAGGATGAGCAGATCACTGTGATTGCCGTATTGCTGGACGGCCCTATCAAGCTTTATCGCGGAGTGGGACAAGTGATTGAAAGTAACTAAATAAAAAAATAAATTCTTATGAATATCAGATTAACTTCTTTATTCGTTTCTTTATTCCTTTCTGTTCCGGTATGGGCGGGCGGGCATAAAAATCTGCCCGCTAAAGGCGATCTTCATATTCCGGTTTTTGAAAATGTGAATGTGCGTTTCTCTCCCGATACGTATCCTGATAATTATAATGAAGCAGATGGTACGGGCGTATACCATTTGGTCAACGGACGTATCATTCTGAAAAAGATTACTCTTCCCGAATACAAACGAAATGTGTCGGTAAGCCTGAAAGTAACCCTCGCCTCCAATGGAGATCGTTGGGACAAATCGGGTTCTTGCTTTGTATTGCCTAAATCATCGGCTATTAACCTACTGACTATTGCCCGTGACGGCATGAAGTTTCCTTCGGTAGATAGTTTGAAGCTGGAGAAAATGGTAGGTATTGTTCCCGGAAAGGATTATTTACCCACAGTGGAGCTGATGCGTTTCATGACTCCGTTCGGTGTAGGACACTATAGCAATAATAATGATTCGCTGAGCAGTAAACGTCGTCCGGTCTATATCCCCAAATGGGAAAGTAATGTCACCTGGCAACAAGATATAACCGATCTTTATCCGTTGCTTGAAGGCGAAGCCTATGTCGGTATTTATATCGATACATGGACTTCTGAAGGGTATTTGGCCAATGCGGATATCGACGTAAAAGAGAGTCGTCTGGCTTGTGACGTACTTCCAAAACGTCATGTGGAGCCGTTGATGAATACGGTTTACTACATGGGACAAAGTTATCCCGATATCTTTGCCCGGAGAGATGTATCTACTGATTTTACAGTTCCTAAAGGTGCCAAAAATATCCGGTTAAAATATATAGTGACCGGACATGGCGGACATAGCGGCGGGGATGAATTCGTGCAAAAACGCAATATCATTTCTGTAGATGGAAAAGAGGTGCTCAACTTCATCCCTTGGCGTGATGATTGTGCTTCTTTCCGTCGTTTCAATCCGGCTACCGGTGTTTGGTTGATTAAGCGCTTGGCTTCTTATATTGGTGAGAAAGGATATACGGAGAAAGAAGTGGAAGAACCTCTGGCTTCTTCAGACCTATCCCGTTCCAACTGGTGTCCCGGTTCGGATGTTGTACCCGAAGAGGCTGTTATCGGTACACTTGCTCCCGGCAAGCATACTTTTACAGTCAGTATTCCCGAAGCTCAGGCTGTGGATGGCAATAAATTGAACCACTGGTTGGTTTCGGCCTATCTGGTGTGGGAGGAATAATTATAGTGAATTAAGATTCACTGCGGTGACCCGTTCAAAGCCATAAGGAGATGATCGAACCCTGTATCTGCCGAATGGAAGCATAAAAAAAGCCTCTTCTCACGAAGGGGCTTTTTAGGTTTACTTTCTTTTTATGCTTTTGCTCAAAAAGAAAGCAAACTTTAAGATGAAAAAAAGGGAAGTCTCACGACTTCCACAATTCTTCTAACCTTAAATCTAAATCTCTATGAAAAAAACGTAGTGCAAATATAGCGGTTTGCAATATACTGAGGTGTTAACGAAGTTCAGAAAGAAAGAATAAAAGCTAAGGACTGCAAAATTAAGATAACGGTTCCTGTTGTTTTATTAATTTTATCAAACTGTCATAAATCGGGTTTTGTTCCAATAATCGGGGAACCCCGGTGATGAACATTTGCTTGCGTGCTCTTGTCAATGCGACATTTAGTTTTCGATCTATGAATACTCCGTTTTCCTCTGTCAGGTTGGAAAGGAAACGGAGTTGATAAGGATAGTTCACACAGAAAGAATAGATTATCACATCCCGTTCGCTGCCTTGAAACCTTTCTACCGTATCGACTAAAATGGAGTTTAGTTCCGGAATACCCATTTTGACAATCTCTTTTCTTATTAATGCGATCTGACTCCGATAGGGAGTAATGATACCCAGAGTACGCATTCCGTCGAATGTTCCACCATATTGCTGGTAAACGTCGGCTGCGATTCGGGCGACGATCCGTGCTTCGGAATGGTTGACTTTGGCCGATGTACCTTGAGGTTCGGGTTCGGAAGGTAGAAAAACCATTCGTTGCACATCTTGGTTGTCTTCCATTTGATGAGGCAATCCCACCGGTAACAGGCGTCCTTCATAAAATGCCTGATTGGCAAAATGAGCTACTTCCGGATGCATACGTCCTTGTTTGCAAAGCATGTCGAAGGAGCGATGGTTCGGAGCCGATACCGATGCTGAGTCGGGAAAGAGATCCTCGGAAGAGGTTTGCAGGGTGCGGTAGAGGCGTTCGAAAAGAGAATCCTTGAGATTTTTCAGTCCGGCGCTACGTAAGCCTTCATCGTAGATTTCCGATTGTTCGGTATTTTGCAATACGACGGCAGGCAATTGTTTATGATCACCGATCAGTATGAACTTGCCGACGGCATTCTCTCCATTTTCGCTCCGGGCACATAGGATACCTAATAGTTGAGGTTCCAGGATTTGGGTCGCTTCATCGATAATGGCTACATCGAATCTCTTCAGGCGGAACAGTTCGGGTTTTCCGGAGATGGAAGCAACTGTGCCTACAAAAATACGGCAACGGGCGATGCGTTCTGCTACTTCCGAGCGGCGGGTACAAAGAGAAAGTTCGTTTTCAATCAGATGATGCCGGTAAGCTTCGTCACAAGACAACTCACTGCCGACACGAATAAAGTCGACCTCCGGCCGAATGGATGAGATGGCTTTGCAAATTTCGTCCACAGCCCGGTTTGTATACGAGAGCAGGAGGATTTGGGTCTGCGCTTCGCAATGGAAAGTTTCCACCATTTTTTTCAAGGCGCATGAGGTCTTGCCCGTTCCCGGCGGTCCTACCAATAGGAAAAAGTCTTTGGCAGCCAGTGCTTTTAGTGTGACCCGTGTAAAATCGTCCGGGGCGGTTAGAATCTGTTTGTCAAGTCCGTACTCGAATTCGGGCATTCGTTGTGCCAATAAAAGATCACGCCGTTCTTTGGTTGCCGAAGCGAAAGCCGATAATGCCTGGTACATGCTCCGGAAGGTAGTATCCATTGTGTCGTGCTCTATTGCATAGAGGCTGTCCGGCGGAAGCACGGAACTATTCTGCTGAGTGGCACGCAGGCGTATACCTATCTCTTCTTCTGTGATGAACTCGATATTGCCTTTGAATACCATCTTATTGGTGACGTTATCTTCGTTCCGGTTGCGTTCATAAAGTACAATGGCATCCCCCTGACGGAAATTAGGCAAGGCCTGTGCTCCTTTTTCTACCTCAGAGGATATTTCGTTAGGTTCCGGGGATAGTTTATTTTCTCCGTATCCCTCTTTCCTTTGCTCAAGGAGGATATATGCTTTATGTTCATCGGCAGCATGATTCTCTTTGATGCGCAGATCGTAAAGAATCTCACCGGCTTCGCATTTCTCTGTCAGGGTAGATAGCCACAGGGCGGCTGAGCCGGTACGTCCTTCGTAATCGACGTCTCCGGACTTGGAAGTATACAGCTCTTTGGTTATGAAATTATAGAGTGCGTAGAAGTACGACTGTTCCAGCGGGGTAAGTGAAGCCAGTTTCTGCGATAGATTATCGATGGACGGGCGGAGATATTGTTCCCAGAACCGGCCGGATAATCCTCGTTCGTTGAGTATGTCGGAACGTATGGCTTGGAGTTTGGAGGCGGTATACTCCACACTGTTTCGTAACTGGATTCCATATTCATCAGATACGATCCGGTTGCGCAGATTGATGATCCGGCGCACCATGGCCCACGACGGACGTGCCGGATAAAGTAAAGGGTAGCGTGTGTAGAGCAGATAGGCTTTTACCCGGTGGTGGTCCATTCCCATCGAGTATTGCAGCACTGCCTGGTAGAGCAGCATTTGTACTTTATTGTTTTCTTTGGGCTCTACTTTGTTGCGGATGGAGAATTCGTCTGCTTTCCCCGATTTCATCTCAATAAACGATGACATGTCACGCTGCATGTAGTCCAATCGTCCTTGCAGTCCCAATGCTTCGCAAATGTACGAGGGCTCGAGCACTGCATCAGTCTTATCCAATTCATAGCCCGGCGCACGGAAGGTGTCTGTCACCACTTCGCGGATATGTTCGAAGTGTAGTTTGCAATCGTCAAAGAACTGTCGTTCCTTCTCTCTGTCACGTAGGTCGGTGCAGGCAGCCAGTTCAATCGGGTAACGGCGAAAGGCTTTTTGCATACACTCTCTGTAGTCCGGTGCGTTTTCTGCATGAATCCATTCGTCCAGGAAAAGGTTGGCAATGTTTCCCAGTAATAATGGCCGGGCATTGTCGATGGGTTGGAGGCGGGCCAGTACATAGTTGGCGGGATGATGTCCGTAATCACGAAAACATTCTGCCAACGAACTGATGTCGATTAAGTAATCCGGTTCGAGTACGATGAACGAAGGAGTCAGGACACCGGTTTTGTCAATGGCCACATCAAGTAGGTTGAGTTGTGCATGACACCATAAAATTTCGCAGGTTTGAGCAAACTCCTCGTTGATCTGCGGCACATTATAACGTATCCTCAGATATTCGTCAGCAATGGTATCGACCGGAGTTACATATAGATACTGCTCGTCGGCATATTGATAGCATACACGCATTCGCTCTATTCGCTTTTTAGCCGGAGGTGCTACGAGGTAAGTTGCGTCGGCACGCGGCAGTAAGTGGTAGAGTTCGCCGGGAATCTCGACTTCGTAAAGTTTACGTATAAAGAAGGCAAGTGTCTTGGCATCCCGCAGTAACTTTTCGCGTACAGGTTCCTCTTTTCGATTGAGAATAGCGTTTGAGGTCAGGCGAAAAGTGTGTAATCGGTTTTGTTCAACAATTGTCAGCCCTGCCCGTGCCGATACAAAACTGATCCGTGCTGAAAGGTCAGTCATCTGAAGACTTTCATCCTGCATTTGTGCCCGGCACAATCGTTCGAGCAAATCACGCAACTGTTTGTAAGCCACCGCCAGATTGCTGTCTGCTGTCCGACAGGCTGCAAGCAGGATTTCAAAAGATTCGTTTACCTCATTTTCCATACAGCAAAAATACATGATAATTCCCGGATTTTCATGCGGACGGATGAAAATGTGTACGAAAGTATCATTACTTCGATATCGGAGTTTCTGTAGGCAATTTGTTTTGTGAACTATCTGTTTAGTAATGTTTTTACTCGTTTATTCATAGGCTTCTCAAAATAGTAGTAAGAAAGCAGGCTTAATAGAATGATGATACTGAATAAAATCGGGACGGAAATGTACCATTCCGTATGAAGATTATTTTCTTTTTGCCATTCTGAATATGTCAATAAGACAAATAGATGGATCAAATAAAAACTGTAACTGATTTCTCCCCCTATCACTAGAAAACGGTTGGATAAAATGCGGGAAAAGATACCTTTCTGAAGTGAAAAACTAATCAGAATCACCGCAACAGGGAGCCAATAATAACATGAATATCGGTATACTTTAGGTATATCGGCGGCATAGAGGTAGAAAATTAAAAATAAGATAATAGATGAGATTTCAATGATACTTCCTTGCAAGGCAGTGATATTCTTGTTTTTCAAGCGTTCATACAATTGGAACAGTAACATGCCGACAATGAAATCCGGAAATCGGGTAATTGGATTGACATACCAGAAGCCTTTTATTTCATCTTCCGGAGTAAAGTACATGCCGACGACCATTAGTATCGCTACAATTCCAAAAACAGAAAGCAAATACTTGTAATTTTTTGCTAAAGGTATAAGGAATGGGAAGCAGATGTAAAAAAGCTGTTCACAGCATAAACTCCATGAAGGGCTGTTGAAAGAGAAAAAGTAGTCGGCTCTGGGAATATAAGCATTTGTCAAAGTGAGCGAAGCTAAGAAATGCTTAAGCCAATCTAAAGTTCCCGATGCTATAACGTAACTCCCTAAAATAGCAGCAATAAACAATGTCAGCCAATGTAAAGGATAAATACGCGCAATGCGTGCTACCCAGAAAGTGCGTTTGTCTATTTTGTTGTCTTTCAGTTTCTCTTGATAATTATATGCTATAATAAAGCCGCTTAGCACAAAAAAGAAGCTGACGCCTACAAATCCCTCTTTGAAAAAATGGGTATTGAAAACATTGTCTATAACATAGCAATGTGCTCCAAAAACCATTATTGCAAATATGAATCTCAACGATGTTAAAGTATTAATCATAATTTCGTATTGTCTTATCGTTTTTTTATTTTCATCATTAAAGATGTGATGTGTGTTGAATACTGCAAATATATGGAAAGTATAGTTAGTATGAATCAAGAAGTATGCTTTTTTCTTGTATGATAATGGAATAAATGAATTGTGGCTTGATATTCAAGCCGTATCGAGAGAAACTGATATATGCAAAGAAGAGTAGGTAACCAGGATCTACGAGCGGTTTTTGTCTTTAATCATCAATATGCTCATTTCATAAAGCAGATAGAGGGGAATAGCTACGATGCTGAGTGTGAAAGGGTCTCCTGTTGGAGTAATGACAGCAGCAGCGATGACAATCAGGACAATGGCATGTCTCCGGTATTTTCGTAAGAATGATTTGTTTACCAATCCAAGCAAGGAAAGCAACCAGGTTACCAAAGGTAGTTCGAAAGCCAGCCCCATGCAGAGCACCAGCATCATAAAATTGTCGATGTAAGAGTTCAGGGAGATCTGATTCTCTATTTCTACGCTGAGTTGATAGGTAGAGAGAAAACGAAGGGTGAGCGGATAGACCATGAAATAACCTAAAAGGACTCCGATAAAAAACATGACCGTGCCGATGGTCAGGGCTTTGCGGACTCCTTTTCGTTCATTAGGGTAAAGGGCAGGACGTATGAAACGCCATATCTCGAAAAACAAATAAGGTGTGGCAGTGACTACAGACATCCAGAAAGCGGTGGACATGTGGATAAAAAAAGGTGCTGCCAGATTGATATTTACCAGCTTGACTTTAAACTCACGGGTAAAGAAGTCATCGGTAAGGTCGAATGCCTGTCCGATGTCCCGCAGAAGATGGTAAAAGATGAAATCGTTGTGGCAGGGAGCCAGAATGACATGGTCGAACAGATAGGGCATAGCAATGAAATAGCCTACAGCCAAAACAAACCATACACCTATAATTCGAAACAGCACCCGGCGCAGTTCATCCAGGTGATCCCAAAAAGTCAGTTCTTTAATTTCTGCCATTATTAAGAGAAAGGCGGTTGAAATTTACTTTCGTTCTATTTTCATCTCATGTAAGAGACGGAAACAAAACAGGATATCAGTTATCTTTCTTTTCTTTGTTTTCCGGTTCGTCGATTTCTTCTTTTGCTTTGTTTATTTCCTCTTTGGCTTCATTCACCCCTTCTTTAAAACTTTTCACTCCTTTGCCGAGCCCGCGCATCAGTTCGGGAATCTTTTTACCACCAAAAAGCAAGAGTATAACCAACAAGATGATAATCCATTCGGAACCACTGGGCATGAATCCTAATAAAAAAAGGTTTGTCATAACGGTATTGTATTAGTTTGTGTGCAAAGATAGACTATTTTGAATGAAAAAAGAAAGGCAGAATCATAAAAGCGAAAACCAGGCTCATAAAAACGAAAAGTGAAAAGCTGAAGGAGGTTAATGTCCGTTACTTTTCACTTTTCCGACTGAATCTTTTGGAGTTAATCTTGATAATATACTCTCTTGACCCGGGTTGAAATACCTGTCAATACTTCATAAGGGATGGTTTCGAGCGCATCCGATAAGACGGTAATCGGTAATTCGTCACCGAAGATGATAGCTTGATCACCTTCTCTACAATCAATATCCGTTACGTCGATCATGCACACATCCATGCAGATATTTCCTACGTATGGGGCTTTTTTGCCATTGACAAGGCAATAGCCATGTCCGCATCCCAAATGGCGGTTCAGGCCGTCGGCATATCCGATGGGTATAGCAGCGATACGTGAGGGACGTATCAGATGCCCTTTGCGGCTATAACCTACAGTATCTTCTTCCGCCACGTCCCGTATTTGGAGAATCGTTGTTTTCAAGGTACTCACGTTGTTGATGATTGAGTTATCGATCGGACTGATTCCATACAATCCGATGCCAAGACGAACCATGTCGAACTGTGCACCGGGGAAGCGTTCGATACCGGCTGTGTTGCAGATATGGCGCAGTATTTTGTGCGGAAATGCATCTTGCAGTTCCTTTGACATCTTTTCATATCGTTCTATTTGCTGCCGGGTAAAAGCGTCGAACTGGGCAGAATCACTGCCTACGAAATGGGAAAAGACAGAGCGGGGGATCAGTGCATTCTGGTTCTTTAACCGGCGAATCAGTTGCGGGATGTCTTTCTCTTCGAATCCCAATCGGTGCATACCCGTATCCAGTTTTACGTGAATGGGGAAGTTGGTGATACCTTCTTTTTCGGCGGCCTTTATCAATGCGTCGAGCAAATGGAAATTGTATACTTCCGGTTCCAGTTTATAGTCGAACATGGTTTTGAAAGCGGTCAGTTCGGGATCCATGATGATAATGGAGGCTGTGATCCCTGCTTTGCGAAGGTCGGAACCTTCATCGGCTACGGCCACTGCCAGATAGTCAGCGTGATGCTCCTGAAGGGTTTTGGCTATTTCGTACGAACCTGCTCCATAAGCAGACGCTTTCACCATGCACACCATTTTAGTTTCCGGTTTGAGCATCGAGCGGTAGTGATTCAGGTTGGCTACCATAGCTCCCAGGTTTACTTCCAGGATGGTTTCGTGTACTTTCAGTTCCAGTTCTTCCGAAACGAGGTCGAAACCGAAGTTGCGGGAGCCTTTTATCAGGATGATTTCATTTCTGAGTTTCTTAATTACATCTGATGCCAGAAGTGCCTTGGTATCGGGGAAGAAATATTTTTCTATATCAAACTTTGATGCGCATGAGGATATTTCGGCACCTACACCGATAATCTTTTCAATGCCGCGGCTGTGAACCAGTTGTGCCACTTTGCGGTAGAGTGTTGTCGTGCTTTGTCCGGTTTCCAGGATATCCGAAAGGATCAAAGTGCGCTTTAGGCCTTTTGACTGCGAACGCCGGTAAAGAAAGTCGAGAGCGATATCCAGCGAAGCAAGGTCCGAATTATAACTGTCATTGATCAAGATACAGTTGTTCTTTCCGTCTTTTACTTCAAGGCGCATCGCTACAGGTTCGAGCCGGGCCATTCGTTCGGTGATCTGGTCGGCCGGTACCATCAGGTACAGGCAGGCAGCGAGGCAGTTCAGTGAGTTCTCTATGGAAGCATCATCGATAAAGGGAATACAGAATGTATTGTCCATCTCCAGATAGCGGTAGGAGATGACGGTATGATCTTCTTTCTTCTCAACCCTGCTGATATAGAGCGGACGTTCGATATCCCTCATGCTCCATGCGATTTCACGGGCAGTCAGCATTGACTTTCCTACGCAGTTGCTTATCATTTCGTTGTCGCCATTGTAAATGACTACGTCGCAATCTTTAAACAGGCTTAGTTTTTCCATGCACTTCTCTTGCAGTGAAAAGAAGTTTTCCTGATGTGCTCCGCCAATGTTGGTCAGGATGCCTATTGTCGGCTTAATCATATTCTGTAACGGACGCATTTCGCCCATTTCCGAAATGCCGGCTTCGAAAATGCCCAGTTCGGATTCCTCGTTCATTTGCCAGACTGACAGCGGGACACCGATTTGCGAATTGTAGCTGCGCGGTGAACGCACGATAACCCGGTCGGGGCTGAGCAATTGGTGAAGCCATTCTTTTACAATGGTCTTTCCATTGCTGCCCGTAATGCCGACTACCGGAATCTGGAAGGAACCACGGTGTTGTTCGGCCAATTTCTGAAGTGCTTTTAAAGTATTGGGGACAATAAGGAAATTGCATTCCTGAGCCATTGTCACTTTTAGTTGCTCACTGTCCATGGTGAGCCCTTTGAAATCTTCGCTTGTGACTACAAAATTGCGCACTCCCCGTTCATAAAGGTCAGGGATGTAGCGTGCGCCGTTGTTTCTTTTGGTGGGAATGGCAAAGAAGAGGGTCTCTTCCGGAAAGCATAACGAACGGCTGTCAGTCAGTAGCCAGTCGATGGCAGCAGGCTTGTTTCCCAGACGCCGTGCACCTATTTTTTCAACGATTGATTCAATTGTATATGACATAATATTAAAGCATTGGCATATTTGCACATTTATTGAAGCGCCAATCGGCACATGTTTGTTTCTTTTTCGAAATCTAAGTACGGGTATTTTCCGTTAAGTCGTTCTATTTTTAACACAATTTGTCCTAAAAATCTTTTATGCTCTTCCGACTCGGGATGGAAAGGTTTGTGCGCAATCGCTTTTCGTATCGTTTCACACTCTTTGATTAGGCTTTGGGTTTCGGGGGTGAAGAAAGTCTCCGAAAAACGCTCCCATAGATAATTGACGGTCAACGTGGATGGGTGTACCATGTCATCTGCATAGAAGCGATAGTCCCGAAGTTCATCCAATACTATTTCATAAGAAGGAAAGTAGCAAGTGACCTGTGGATAACGTTGCATCAGTCGGTCGATGGCAAGCAGCAGCACGCTTTTACTGAGTTGGTTGGCATGCATTCCGTCTCGTATGTGGCGAATGGGGCTGACTGTGAACAAGATCTTTAGTTGAGGATTCAAAGAGATCAATTCGTCCAATAGCAGGGTATAGTCTTCTACTATCTCGTCTATCTCAAGGCGGCGGCGTATAAAATTCTTTTCAGGCAATTTGTGACAGTTGGCCACTACCTTTCCTGTCTCTTTTTGTTCGTATACGTATGCGGTGCCGAAGGTCAGCATAAGCCGGTCAAGTTGTTTCAGCTCTTTATGTGCCTGTTCCACACGGGATTGGATATTCCGTAAGGTGTTTGCAAGGGTGGCGGCGGAGAAAGAGCCGTGATGCATCGGGCTGTGCCAACATTCACGATGCAGAAACAGATCGGATGCTTTGTATTGCTTTTGGCTGATGATTTCGCGCAAAGCCATTGAGATGGATCGTGGATTATATAAGATACCGAATGGATTGATATCGATCCGGAATTTATTTTCAGCAAGCAGGGTACCGATGTTCTCTGCAAAGCAGGAACCCATAATCAGCAGTTGCTGGGCATGGCTGATGGGGGTGAATCCAGATGGAATCTCTACCGGAGTATTCAGGTTCATAATCAAGTAATTCTATAAACGGGAGTACAAAGGTACATGATAATTTCGGGAAACGTATGCAAGCAGCTGAAAATATGCCGTATCGTTGTTGCGGATACCTGAAACGCTTGCCCTCTTGCGTAACCCTACGCATTCACGCTCCTGATTTGAAATACCATCTCCTGCAAAAGATGGTTCTTCTTCAAATTTGGTGGTAAATTCTTTATTTCTTTATTTCCAAGTTGATAATTGTCCTTTTTTGTTTTGATAAAAAAATACACACCGGATGAATAAGATAACTCAAGTTTCGGAAGCGAGTTTACGCCGTCTGAACCGGTATCTTCATCCTTATACCTTTTTTCAATTAACATTGTTAACGTCTTTTGCAGGTTGTCAGGTTCTTGTGCGCAAATAACAAGTCTTTTGCATTTAAAGAACTTCTTATTCACATCCAAAGAACAAGCTTTAACTCTGTGTTAAAACAAAGCTTTTGAGGACAGAAATCTTACTTCTTAAAGATATTGATTTTCAGATGGTTTAGTCTAATATTAGCTTCTTCACCTCACGGATGGACTCTTCGGGCGAAAGCCGGGATACTTCCTTTTTTGTCAACTATAAAAGAGGGCTTACACGTCCGAAAACTGAATTAGATTCCATGAGTAAAAGAAAACTTACCACCAAATTTGAAGAAGAACCCCCAAAAAATCGATCTTTCATCTTCCACCCTCTGTTTTAAGGTGATATTTCACGTAAGTATCTGAACTACAGATATAGATTGCACACTTCTTAAGCAAATATACCTTTTAAAGTATTTTGTTTTTTCGTTGTTTAATTAGGAAATGGTGCAGTCCTTATTTCGTCCCGTGTACCTGAGCCCATAAGCCCCGGTACGCGGACCGGGATAAAGGTGCTGAGATAAGAAGTAAGATATTGATATACGATGCTTTATAAGTATAGCAAAATTAAGATGTTTATTTACTTAATTGGCAGGATAAAAAGAACCGCTGCTCTTTACGGGGGGCAATAAAGAAACAGCGGTTCGCATCAACTGGTTGAGTTTGTTGTAGAGATCTGGATTTAAGAATGTATATAAAGGTTCAAACTGAAAGAAAAAACTAAAATGAAAATGGAATCTTTGAAATAGGTATGAAACTCCGGGGACACATCGTCCAAATGATGTCTGATTTACAAAATCGGGTGGCGGTGCAGATCTGCCGGATACGGGATTTATACTTAGTGATATATGAGTAGCTTGGACTTAGTATCAGGCGGGAATATCTCACCTTGTGAACTTTGAAGATGTATTGGGCTGTATCGAGAATCGTTTCTTTCCGTTCGGCTAAACAGGAAGAAGTGAAACAGTCTGAATATTCAAAGTCCTTGGTTTCTGTGGCATAGTATAGAATCTTTCTGCCTCGCTGAATGATGTAATTCAATCTGTAATAACCATTGGCGTCGATTCCCCGGCGTTGGAAATATAAAATTCTGATAATAGGTTTGCCCATGGCTTAAACGTAATAGGCAGGGAAAAATGAACGGCCCTGCTGACCCGCTGTACTACGCATATTTGAATCCAGAGGATAGAAAGCATGCAGTTTAGGCCATTACAACCTAATCACGGGGGCAGAACCGTTGTCTTTATGACAAAGCCGTGAGCATATAACTAAATTATATGCTCTTGGCTGTTGTAAGACAAAAAGTTTGCTTTCTATTGTCTCTAATAAAATTCAAAAAACGTAGTACACTACAAAGGTGAGAATTATTTTTGATTTAGCATAGCAAACGGTTAAAAAATGTATGAAATAACACTTTATCGGCTGGTAATGTTTTGCATGTATATGCTTTATCATGAAACTATCCGCTTTAGTTTTAATTAACTGCTGAAATTAGTTTTTGAACTAAATCTTTTCGTTATTTGTGTTCAAATGAAGAAAAGGTTATGAAAAGATTAACAGCAAAAGAAGAAGAGATTATGGGATTTTTCTGGGAGAAGGGTCCTTTGTTTGTGAAAGAGATACTGGCATTTTATGATGAGCCAAAACCACATTTCAATACTTTGTCTACAATTGTGCGCGGATTGGAAGAGAAGGGCTTTTTAGCACATCATACTTATGGCAATACCTATCAGTATTATGCGGTAGTCAGCGAATCGGACTTTAGTAAACGTACGCTGAAAAGTGTAATTAGCAAGTATTTCAATAATTCGTATCTCAGTGCTGTGTCGTCATTGGTGAAGGAAGAAGATATTTCGCTTGACGACCTCAAGAAGTTGATTCAGGAGGTGGAGCAAAAGAACGAAGAATAATTAAATGATGCGGATATGATGGGACTCTTTTTCGTTTATATAGTAAAGTCTTCTGTTTGCTTGGCAGGTTTTTATCTGTTTTACCGCTTGTTATTGAGCAAGGAGACATTTCACCGATTTAACAGGATCGCTCTGTTGACTCTGTTGTTGCTGTCTCTGTTGTTGCCTCTTGTTCAACTGACTACTATCGAACAGACAGAAGTACATCAGACGATGCTTACTATCGAACAATTATTGATGATGGCAGATATGCCGGTATCGGAGGTGACACCTGCCGAAGCGGTGACTTTATCCGGCATACAGATTCTTTTGATGGTTTATTTATCAGGAGTTCTCTTTTTCGCCTGCCGGCATATTTATTCTTTGGGGCGTCTGTTGATGCTGCTGAGGTCAGGGGAGAAAGAGAAGATGGAAAACGGAATGACCTTAGTGATTCATCAACAAAAGATTTCACCTTTCAGCTGGATGAAGTATATTGTTATCTCTAAAGTGGATTTGGAGGAGGATGGCAGAGAGATACTCATTCATGAGGCAGCACATGTTCGTAATCGTCACTCTGTCGATTTGCTGATTGCCGATATCTGTATTTTCTTTCAATGGTTCAATCCGGCTTCCTGGCTATTAAAGCAGGAACTTCAGAATATTCATGAGTATGAAGCGGATGAGTCTGTTATCAGAGAGGGAGTTAATGCCAGGCAATATCAGTTGCTACTGATAAAAAAAGCTGTTGGCACAAGGCTCTACTCTATGGCCAACAGCTTTAATCACAGTAAACTTAAAAAACGTATCACTATGATGTTAAAAGAAAAGTCAAATCCATGGGCACGATTGAAGTACTTGTATGTACTTCCTTTGGCCGCCATTGCTGTGACTGCATTTGCCCGTCCTGAGATTTCGGGTAAGATGGATGAAATCTCGGCCGTGAAAGTGAATGATTTCGTGCAAATAGTAGGGACTAAAGTGCCTGAAAAAAAGGTTGAGGTGTTGAAAGATACTGTGAAAAAAGATGCTCCGAAAGAAGAAGCTTTTGAAGTATCCCGGTTGGAAACGGTACCTACGCACTCGAAAGTAACCATAACGGATGGGATGAAAAGAAGCGGGATGGATTTGTTTTCGGTTAGAAATGCCGGTTCTCAACCTCAGCCCTTGATCCTTGTGGATGGAAAAGAGATAACCGGCGAGCAGATGCAACGGGATATCAATCCGGATATGATTGAGTCTATCAGTGTTCTGAAAGACGAAGCGTCGACAGCCATATATGGAGATAAGGCCAAACATGGCGTAATTCTGATTACACTGAAAGGAAAGGATGTGCAAAATGTGCTGTCTCTTTCTGCTTCGGATCCGGAAGACGGGGTGAAGGTTGTAGGAGTGGTCAAAGATCATCTGGATAAGCCATTGGCGGGGGCATCTGTATTTATTTCGGGAACCGTCTCGGGAACAATGTCTGATGCTTATGGACATTTTGTTCTTTTGGCTCCCAAGAACGCTATGCTCCGTATTTCATATACGGGCATGACAACAGTTGAAAAGGCTGTGGCTCCGGAGGTAAACGTGACATTGAATCCGGCAGACTAAAAAATATTTATTGTGGGGTGCTACTCCCACAGACCAATGTGTCAAAACTCACCATGGAGGACAAGTCTTCTATCCCCAGTCGGAAGGATGGAAAAAAATGGGAAAATATCGATTTGAAAGAACTTTATCAATTATATAATGAAATAGATTCGTATATTAGCCAACGATATAACGAACTGTTTGGACTCTGAAGCCATGTTTATTCCGAGTCGGAGGATTACACTTTAACCATTATGTATTTATGAAGAGATTATTATCCGTTTTTTTATTTCTATTTTGCTGCGTTATAGCGGCCGATGCACAAGACGATGCCGCACAGTATGATTCGATAATGAATCTGATGAAAAATAAAAAGATTCCTTTGATGGAACGTTATTATATGACCGGGGATATCGAATATCTTTCACGGGAGCATCAGATTGCCGTGCTGAAGCAATTGATTCCGGAAGCGAAAGAGGTGGAGGATAAGGCGGTCATTACCCGTCTTTATTCCATTGTAGCCATGTTCGAAAATCAACTTGGACATATGACTGAGGCTAAAGACTATCTGGACAGTGCTTTTATGAATAAGGGAAAGTTTGAAAACAACAATATTTCCGGTATGATGCACTACATTGCCGGAATCTATTATTCGGATAAGAATTTGATGGAACAGGCACATGAGAATTATTATCAGGCTGCTGAGTATTTTAATCGCAATGAAATGAAGCCGGCCATCTTAACGGAGATTTATTATGATCTGTCTATCATTTACTCGATGTGGCAAGATGATGAGGGATTACATGAATTGTCGGAAGCGATGAAAGACTTACCGGTAGACTTCCCTTTTCAGCAGATATTGAAGTGGACCATAAAGGCGAAATACTTTTATGCCTTATATCAGAATGAACACCGGGTGGATTTACTGGATTCTGTAACGAAGTATAACCAGGAGGCTTTTAAGGTCTACACATCCACCGAAAATCCTTATGACGTGGGATATGTCATATCCGACAATTATTTGCACCAGGCAATAGTTTACAGCGAGGCGGGAAAAATCAAGGAAGCCGAACAGTGCTTTGAAACGGGTAAGAAACTGATGAATCCTAAAAAGATTGACGCCAATGTTTCGGTCAGTTATGTTTCGGGAGTAATTGCCTATTATCAGGCAGATTATGAATTGGCCGAACAACATTTACAGGACGGACTGCGTGAGTTGAAGCGGATGGATGAAGAGCAGGAGGTGGATTACTATCATGCTTTGATTGAATTCTATACACTGTTGGCTAAGGTATACGAGAAGCAGGAACTTTATAATAAGGCTTTGGAGGCAGCCCGTAATTCACTGAAATATGAAACTCGTTTGTTTGACAAAAATAGCAATAAGACGATCCAGAAATTACGGACACAATATAATCTGAATGAAAAGGAACGGGTTGTGGAGCAATTGTCCGCTATTAACGAAAAGAACCGACGGATTAATATTCTTTCGGCCATTCTTATTGTTCTGGCACTGGTCACTATCTTTTTACTTTTGAAACGCTATCGTTCGCGCCAGCGTATTCATGAAGGAATGCTGCAGATTGCCAAACTAAAGCAGCAGGAAGCTGAACTTCTGGTTAAGTTGCAGAAGACAAAACTTGAGGAAAGGGAACGGGAGTTCCAGTCTTTAGTGCATGAAGCGCAACAGCGTAAAGTTCAATATTATCTGGAAGGTCTTGAGGTGGAAAGAAAGCGATTGGCGAAGGAACTTCATGATAATGTTTCCAATGAATTATTGGCCATCAAGATGAAAATCACCGATGGAACAAGTAGTTGTGAGGAGATCATGGACACGTTACAAACTTTGCAAGCGGAAGTACGGGGCATTTCGCATGACCTGATGCCACCTATTTTCAAATACGCTTCGTTATCGGAGATTCTTCAGGATTATGTATATCAGCATAATCAGCCGGGGCAGACCGAACTGGAGCTGTTGCTCGAACCGGAGGATAACTTTGACAATTTATCGCAGAAGGTGTCGCTGGAGATCTATCGAATTGTACAGGAAGCTGTTGGTAACTCGTTGAAGCATGCACAAGCCACGCTGGTGAAGATTATCCTGGTGCGGGAAGATAACAAGGTGAAATTGACAGTTTCGGATAATGGAAGAGGATTTGAGCAACAGGCCGGGAAGACGGGAATTGGTCTTACTATCATAAAAGAGCGTGTGGAAAACCTGAGGGGAACTCTGACTTTGAACTCTGCTCCGGGAAAAGGAACAGAGCTGATCGTGGAAATCGATCTGGAGAATCTGGAAAAATAAAAGAGAGATAACAGTTTGTTTACCACCGATTACGTAAACCGGGATAACCGTTTGGGTAATCGGTGGCGTTGGAGATATATCCTATTGTCAAATATTTATTTTATCTGATAGCTGAAAATGATAGGATTAGAGTCGCTGTCCAATGATTCTGTCAGTTTATATAGTTTATCGGACATTTTATCCTTGAAAGATGGATGATTGTCTACGATAGCTTTGAGGCTGAACAGGGTCGTAGGATAAACCGTGAAGAATACACGGTTGTTGGCTCCTTCCACCGGTATGTATTGGTGTAAGTCTGTTTGGTATCCCGTATTTCGTATCTTATTGTATTTCAATAATTTGTTTTGCGTTTTATCAAATACATATACACCGAACAGATTCGTACTGAACATTAAATACTGGGGAGCATTTGCCACATTAGCCATTAAATATACATATCGATCCCAGGTGAACTTATTAAGCTCACGACAGGTGTATTCTTTGTCTTTAGCAGCTTCCGGAAAATTCTCGTTCATAAAATCGAAAGAGTAGTAAGGGGTTATCTTTCCGTCTTCCAGTTGGTAGATGGTGTTATCGAATTTTCTGGTAAATACAATAGGAGTGGTTCCATTCAGCCGGCTTTCTCCGATAAAACAATAAGGAGCTATTTCTCGGAGTGGTTTTAATAGTTCAGTCTTTTGGTTGTCCGGGGCTATTACTGTGATGGACGATGTGGATAACTGATTATTAATATATGTTTCGTTTTCTAAGTATATCATTCCGTTATCAATAGCTATTGAATGATAGTATCCTGGTAGTTTGGTGGTTTTAATGAAGTTTCCTTGCAAGTCATAATATATCAGTGAGGTCGGGTCAGCCAGGAATACTAAATTTTCATTTTGCCTGTCTATGGCTATATCCAGTATGCTTCCATATTCTCCTTTACCTATCCCTACACGGTGTATGGTAAATAGGTGTCTGCCTTTGTCATTGAAAGCCAACACTTGCTTCATGGATTTATCTAAAATATAATAGGTGTTTTTCCATTCTATTACCCGATTTATACGCTTTATCAATGCATTGTCTTTGGTTTCCAAGCAGAAGACTTGAGGATTTTTTAGGAAAAGAGTGTCATCCACTACTTTTTCTACTGTTTCTAACTTTGCGACCGAACCTGTTATTTCATTCTGGGTCATACATCCGCAGAACATTATAATCAATAGGAAGCTGGAGAAAAATATTTTTTTTATCATATTAAAGAGGTCTTTGACTAATATCTGCACTAAAATCATATTCGCATGCGATTATATCCATTATTATATTCGTATCCGATTGGTGTCAATGCCCCGATATTGGATAAAAAATTGAAGATTGAATTTAATTGTAGTGATTATGCGCAAGACAATGGGTGGGTGCTGCAATGCCGGGTAAGAAAAGTACTCGTTTTCGCATAGTGTTAACTTTTAAGGGATATTCTTATTATCGATAAAGATACTAAAAATATTATGTAATAACGCTTCCTTTGCAACTCTTTTTATTTTATCCGGCTTTTTTCTCTTCTTTGTTAAGAATTTATCTTCTATATAAACCTGTTTATTTAATTGAGGCCTGAAGATACGATAATATTTCTTTCTCTTGTTCAGGATGGAACCATCTGATCTCTTCATCCCGTTTGAACCAGGTCATTTGTTTGCGTGAGTAGATACGTGAGTTCTGTTTTATTTTTTCGATAGCGAAGTCAAGATCCCACTCTCCATCCAGATATTTAAATATTTCCTTATAGCCTACAGTGTTCAGGGAGTTCAACTCTCGGTGGGCATATACGGAGCGGGCTTCTTCCAGCAATCCTTCGTCCATCATCTGGTCTACACGACGGTTGATGCGATCATATAATTCGGCGCGATCTCGCGTCAGTCCTATTTTTAGGATGTGGAACGGGCGTTCCTTTTTTTGTTGTGTACGGAAAGAGGTATAAGTTTTCCCTGTCATGTAACAGATCTCCAAGGCGTGGATGACCCGTTTGGGATTTTTTAAATCTACAATTTTATAGTACTCCGGATCCAGTAGCTTCAGTTCGGCACAGAGATTATCGAGTCCTTCTGTGTCATATTTATGTAGCAAGAGCTCACGAGTCTCGGCATCTACTGTCGGTATGTCATCAATGCCTTTGCAGATGGCATCCACATACATCATAGAGCCTCCGGTGAGCAGGACGACATGATGTTGTTGAAATAACTGTTCGAGAACACTCATTACTTCCGTCTCGTATTGGGCGGCACTGTAATAATCGGTAAGTTGCAGGGTACCTACAAAGTAGTGTGGAACCCGTTTTAATTGCTCCGGGGTCGGAGCAGCCGTTCCTATCTTAAGTTCGGCGTATAACTGTCGGGAGTCAGACGAAATGATACTCGTCTTGAAATATTCTGCTATGCGGAGGCTTAACTCCGTTTTTCCTACACCTGTAGGACCTATAAGTACAATTAAAGTTTTGGCAGTCATAACGATTGGTCATGTGATAATGTACCCATGTGACAGCATAGGGGGCGGGTAGTAAGATGTCATAACCCACCGGATGTGGTCACATGGGCATATTATTCAAAATTTATCTTCGTCGTATGAACTTCCACCTCCGGCTGCACCGTCATTTACATCAAATCCTTCGGCATCAAAGTCTTCCATATCGAAGTCCTGGTCACCGTAGAAGTTTTCATCCAGATCGAGTGAGCCTCCTCCGGCTGCCATCTCTTCGAAATCGACTGTTTGCTTGGGGGCTTCACCCGATTTCTTAGTACATTTAGCACCTTTTATTTCTTTTCCGGTGATGATTTCGGACAATTCGATGAAGAAACAACGTTCAGTCATGTAATCGAATACGTAAAGCAATTTTTGCTTTTCATCTTCAATCAACTCGTTGAGGCGGGTCTCTTTCATAATCCAGCTGTCCATTTCCGGATTATTGTCCATCTCTTCCAGTGTAATTTCTTTTTCTTTTTCCCAGTCATCATCACAGATAAAGAAAGAAGTCATCTGGTCGTTTGTATAGTTTGCTGCTTTCAGGATAGCTTCATGAAGATCGAAGAAAGTAGCTTCCGGGTCAATCTGTATCTCTCTGACGAAATCGTCAACCTCATCAGATATAATGGTAAATCTGTATATCATAGTTGTTACTGTTTTATTGATGGCGTAAAAGTAATAAAAAACCGAAAGATTGCAAATAAGATGGCTGGGTTTATTCCACAAAAAAGGAGGATGCTTGGAAAACATCCTCCTCTTCTTATTGATTTCTATTTATTTACCTGATAATTCCCCGTTCCGAGTTGCGAATAAAATCAACGATGTATTCTATTTCGGGGCTGGCCGGCACTTCTGCTTCAACCTTTGTGAGAGCATCCGAAGTGTTGAGTCCGCTTTGATAAATGATGCGGTAGGCATTGTGGATATTCTCTATAATCTCGTTCGAAAAACCACGACGACGGAGTCCGATGATGTTGATTCCACTGTAAGCGATAGGTTCGCGTCCGGCTATGATATACGGAGGAATATCTTTACTGAAACGGCATCCTCCCTGAATCATGACGTATCCGCCTACCCGGCAAAATTGGTGCATTAACACATTGGCACTGATGATGGCATTGTCATCGATGATGATTTCTCCGGCCATTTTGGTGGAGTTACCAACGATACAACCGTTGCCGATCAATGCATCGTGGGCCACATGGACGCCTTCCATCAATAGGTTGTTGTTACCTACAATGGTTCTGCCTTTAGCTGCTGTACCTCGGTTGATGGTCACGTTTTCACGAATCAGGTTATTGTCACCTATTTCGGCTGTACTTTCTTCACCTTTGAATTTCAAATCTTGTGGGATTGCTCCGATAACGGCTCCCGGAAAGATTGTATTTCCGTTACCGATACGTGAACCGTACAGGATGTTGGCATTAGCCATAATTTTATTGTTATCTCCGATGACTACATTTCTATCAATGTACACAAAAGGAGCTATCTCTACGTTTTCACCGATTTTTGCTTCGGGATGAATATACGCTAAGGGACTTATCATGCTTAATAAATTATTTGTTTTTTACTATTTGAGCCATGAATTCGCATTCACAGACTACTTTTTCACCAACGAAAGCATAGCCTTTCATGGTTGAAATGCCCCGGCGGATAGGAGCCAATAACTCAACACGGAATATCAGGGTATCGCCCGGAACTACCTTCTGACGGAACTTCACACCATCGATTTTCATGAAATAAGTAGAATAACGCTCCGGCTCATCTACTGAATTCAGAACGAGTAATCCGCCGATTTGAGCCATTGCTTCAATTTGCAGTACACCTGGCATCACAGGTTCCTGAGGGAAGTGTCCCTGAAAGAAGGGTTCGTTGGAGGTTACGTTTTTTACACCGACAATGTAGTTGGCACCAATTTCGATCACCTTATCTACCAATTGGAATGGATAACGGTGGGGGAGTAGTTCACGGATGCGGTTCACATCCATAATCGGAGCACGGTTGCAATCATAGGTAGGCGCCTGTATCTCGTGCAGGCGAATTTCTTTGCGCATCTGACGTGCGAATTTATTATTGATGGTGTGTCCGGGACGCGTAGCAATGATTCTTCCTTTAATGGGTTTACCGATCAGAGCAAGATCGCCGATGACATCCAACAATTTATGGCGGGCACATTCGTTGGGCCATACCAGAGGTTTGTGGTTAATGTATCCCAACAGCTTGGCATCCATGTGAGGGACTCTCATGACATCGGCCAGCTTGTCATAGTTTTCCTGGGACATTTCACGTTCGTAGATAACGATGGCATTGTCCAGATCGCCACCCTTGATGAGTCCGGCCGACAACAGTGGCTCGATTTCACGGACAAATACAAAGGTACGGCTGGGGGCAATTTCATCTTTGAACTTCTTCATATCCTCCAGTGTGGCAAACTGGTTGGGGATGATGGTTGAATCGTAAGATACCAATACGTTCAGGCTGAAGTTCTCATCAGGAAGTACAATGATAGACGATCCTGTCTCCTCGTCACGGAATTCTATTTTTGATTTGATGATATAGAAATCTTTAACGGCATTTTGTTCTTCGATTCCTACTTTCTCTATTTCTTGTACATAATATTGTGCACTTCCGTCCAGAATCGGAAATTCCGGTCCGTTGACTTGGATCAGACAGTTATCGATGCCCAAGGCATATAGAGCCGCCATTCCATGTTCAACTGTGCTTACTTTTACTCCATTTTTTGACAGCACGGTCCCTCTTGTCGTTTCACCTACATTGTCGGCTACGGCATCGATAATGGGTTGCCCTTCCAGATCCGTACGCTGTATTTTGTAGCCATGGTTATCCGGGGCGGGGTTAAACGTAACAGTCAGGTCAAGTCCAGTGTGAAGACCTTTTCCTCTCAGTGAAAAGCTCTCTTTCAGAGTTTTTTGTTTCAGCATTGGTTACTTATTTAATTGTTGTTTTAATTCTTCTATTTCTTTGCGGAGATTGCGTAACTCAATCTGCATCTCCGGAAGGCTTTTTTGTACAATGGATGCTTTGAAAAATTGTTTTAGCTCCATAGGGGGAGTTCCGATAAGTTGGCTACCGGATTTTATATTTCCGGGAACACCCGATTGGGCTCCCAGATTCACTTGGTTGCCTATTTTGAGATGTCCGGCAATGCCTACTTGTCCGCCGAACATACACCATTCGCCTACCTTGGTAGAACCTGCGATGCCCACTTGGGCAGCCATGACGGTATGCGAACCTATTTCATCGTTGTGGGCTATCTGGACCAGATTGTCCAACTTTACTCCGCTATGAATAACGGTTGCTCCCATGGTTGCACGGTCGATGCAAGTATTGGCGCCGACTTCTACATTGTCTTCCAGGATAACAATACCGATTTGGGGAATTTTTTCGTATCCTTGTGGGGTAGGGGCAAAACCGAAACCGTCTGCTCCGATCACGCATCCCGCATGCAGAATACAGTTATTACCTACCCGGCAATCATGGTATACAGTCGAGTTGGCGTACAAGATACAATTGCTGCCTATCTTGGCACCACCTCCCACAGTGGCATGCGGATGAATCACTGTGTTGTCTCCTACTTCCGCATGATCACCGATGCAAGCGAAAGGAGCTATATATACGTCTTTTCCTATTTTAGCGGTTTCCGCTACATAGGCACGTTCGTCAATACCGGTTCTTTTGGGTTTGCTCATTTCATACAGATTGAGCAACTTGGCAAGGCTCTCGTAAGCATTGTCTACTTTGATTAACGTTGCTTTTACTTCTTGTTCGGGAGTAAAATCTTTGTTCACCAACACAATGCTAGCTTTAGTCTCATATATATAAGGTGTATATTTCGGATTGGAAAGGAAAGAGATAGCGCCTGGTATTCCTTCTTCTATCTTTGCGAATGTATGTACAGTAGCGTTTTCGTCACCTATAATTTCCCCTTGGATAAATGCTGCAATTTGCTTAGCCGAGAACTCCATAATCTTACTTTAAAATTTAATTAGTACGCAAATAACGGACTTTTTTTTTATATATCCTTACTCTTTGATGAATATTTTATACTTATCTATCCCAACGCAAGTAGCAGATATAGTATTTCTTTACCTTTTTAGAGAGCAATGAAATGTTTAGCATGTCCGATGCTTCTGCAATATTTTTTATTGTTCCGTCCTTATAAATAATATCAATGCTGTCATCAGCCGAATCATACATGTTCTTTTCGATACTGGGAGTAGAGACAAAATAGTCCGCTTCGGAAAGAGTAATGCCTAATTGCCGGCTGATCAGTAAAGTCAATTCTTTTTTTCGTTCTTCACTAATAGGTTCGGAGCATATCTCCACCTTGAAGATGTTGCGATTAATCATACCCAGGCTTAATGTAGATAAAACCTTATCCGTGTGGGTACTCCATACCTTTAAAGCTGTCCAGATGTCATTATCGTCCAATTGAATAAAGTTCTCCAGACAGTCCGGGTTATTGTAAAACACTTCCGGATCGATGTGATTATACAGAAAAAATTTCAATGCCGGTGAAGCAAATAATTCGACTCCTTTTGAAGCGAGTTCTTTGGCACGTAACAGGGCACTGATCAACATTCGTTCATAAGCTACCGATGTTTTGTGCAGATAAACCTGCCAATACATCAATCGCCTTGCAGTCAGGAAATTTTCTATGGAATAGATTCCTTTGGATTCCACTACCAGATGATCGTCTGCCACATCGAGCATTTTGATGATACGGGCCGAACCGATGTTTCCTTCCGAGACTCCGGTGTAGAAGCTATCACGACGCAGGTAATCTAAACGGTCCATGTCCAGTTGTCCGCTTACTAACTGATGTAAGAAACGTTTGGGATATTCATCTTTGAATATCTGGATAGCCAAACTCAGCTGTCCGTTCATCTCCCTGTTCATCCGCTCCATCAGCATCAAAGAGATTTCTTCGTGAGATACTCCTTTGACAATGGTATCTTCAAGTACATGCGAGAAAGGACCGTGACCGATGTCGTGCAACAGGATGGCTGCCTGTACGGCTTCGGCTTCACTGTCGAATATAAAGTTACCTTTGGAAGCCAGTTGTGTGATGGCCTCGCTCATCAGGTAGAAGGCACCCAGAGAGTGTTGAAAGCGGGTATGCTGTGCACCGGGATAAACAACAGACGAAAGTCCTACTTGCTTGATGCGGTTTAAGCGCTGCAAAAGGGGATGCCGTACGATGTCGTACAGCAACCCCTTTGGTATGTTGATAAACCCGAATACCGGATCATTGATAATCTTCCGTTCGTGAGGCATTATAAAATAGCTTTCAGCTGTTCTGCCATTTGCTCTTGCACTTCTTTGGCAGCAGCACGGGCGGCAGCGGCAAAATTCTCTGTTTTATCTACATAAATAATTCCGCGAGAGGAATTCACAATAAGTCCACAGGTGCTGTTCATACCATATTTGCATACTTCTTCGAGAGAACCTCCCTGAGCACCGATACCCGGGACCAAGAGGAAGTGATTGGGGACAATTTTACGAATATCTTCGAAAGCACGTCCCTGAGTGGCACCTACTACATACATCATTTGTTCGTCGTTAGCCCATTCCTGTGATTTTTTTAGCACTTTTTCGAACAGACGTTCGCCGTTGGCATCTTCTGTCAGCTGAAAGTCATGAGAACCTTTATTTGAAGTCAGTGCCAGCAAGATTACCCACTTGCCTTCATAAGACAGGAATGGAGTAACGCTGTCTTCTCCCATATAAGGAGCTACAGTGACAGAGTCGATGTCCAGTTCCTCGAAGAAAGTACGGGCATACATTGCTGAGGTATTGCCTATGTCACCACGTTTGGCATCGGCGATGATAAACTGATCGGGATAATTCTCCTTGATGTAGTTCACGGTCTTTTCAAAAGCGGTCCATCCTTTTACACCCATACTTTCGTAGAAGGCCAGATTGGGTTTATAAGCGATGCAATAGTCAGCCGTTGCATCGACAATTGCTTTATTGAAAGCGAAGATGGGATCCGGATCATCCAACAGGTGATCGGGTATCTTCTTGATATCTGTGTCAAGTCCTACGCAAAGAAATGATTTTTTGCGTTTGATGTTTTCAAATAATGATTGCTTGTTCATCTTTACTTAATTTACAAATTTACGATTTACAATTGAAGTAACCGTCCGTTACAATTCACTCTCTTTCAAGCGCTCCGCATTTTCGGCCACAGTCAGTTTATCGATACATTCCTGAATATCGCCGTCCATAAAGGCAGCCAGGTTATAAATGGTATAGTTGATGCGGTGGTCGGTGATGCGTCCCTGCGGATAATTATAAGTGCGGATTTTAGCCGAACGGTCACCTGTCGAAACCATTGTTTTACGCTTTGAAGCAATATCGTCGATATACTTCTGATGTTCCTTGTCATAGATAAACGTACGGAGGCGTGCCAGGGCGCGCTCTTTGTTTTTCGGTTGGTCGCGGGTTTCGGTACATTCAATTAAGATCTCTTCTGCTACTCCTGTATTCGGATTCTTCCAAATGTAGCGCAAACGGACACCCGATTCAACCTTGTTGACGTTCTGTCCACCTGCACCTCCGGAACGGAAAGTATCCCATTTGATTTCACCTTCGTTGATCACTACATCGAACTCTTCGGCTTCGGGTAGTACGGCTACCGAGGCTGCCGAAGTGTGTACACGTCCCTGGGTCTCTGTTGCAGGTACTCGTTGAACACGGTGTACTCCCGATTCGTATTTTAGTGTACCGTATACATTATCGCCTGTAACGCTGCAAATGATCTCCTTATATCCGCCGGCAGCGCCTTCATTGGCACTGGATACTTCCATTTTCCAACCTTTCGTTTCACAGAATTTGGCGTACATCCGGAAAAGGTCGCCTGCGAAGATCGCAGCTTCATCACCACCTGTACCGCCACGTATTTCAAGAATGGCATTCTTACCATCCTGAGGGTCGGCCGGTACCAGTAATAATTTGATTTCCTCTTCCAATACAGGGAGACGCTCCTGGCTGTTGTCCATTTCCTCTTTTGCCATTTCTCTCATATCAGCATCCGATTCGTTTGAGAGAATATCTTTAGCTTCTTCGATGTTAGCCAGTAGTTGCATGTATTCTTTACGGGCTTTCATCAAGTCGTCCAGCTCCTTGTATTCTTTGGTCAGTTTTACGTATCGTTTCTGGTCGGCAATCACTGCCGGGTCAGTAATAAGGGTAGACACCTCTTCGAAACGGGCTACAAGGCCGTCGAGCTTTTCTAATATACTATTGTTGTCTGCCATCTATTTCTTTTTCTTCTATTTCTCTGGGATTTGTGATTTTACAGATCGATTCTTTCCTATACATTAATATCTGAATTCACCGAATTCACTTTTGATAATCAGTTCTTTTTTATCACTCTCTTCAATACGTCCCACAATTTGTGCCGGGATACCGAAGGACTCACTGATGGCGATCACTTCGGCTGCATGTTCCGGAGAGAGATATACTTCGAGGCGGTGTCCCATGTTGAATACCTTATACATTTCAGCCCAATCGGTACCGCTTTGTTCCTGAATGGTTCTGAACAATGGAGGTACAGGGAAAAGGTTATCTTTGACTACACGTACGTCGCCTACAAAGTGCAATACTTTCGTTTGTGCCCCACCTGAACAGTGCACCATTCCGTGAATCTCGGGACGCAGTGCATCAAGCAATTTTTTCACTACCGGTGCGTAGGTGCGGGTAGGAGAGAGTACGAGTTTTCCGGCATCGATCGGAGATCCTTCTACTGTATCTGTCAGTTTTAGTCCGCCCGAATAAACCAGTTCCTCTGGTACTGCGGCGTCATAGCTTTCGGGATATTTCTCAGCCAGATACTTGGCGAATACATCATGACGGGCGGAAGTCAGTCCATTGCTGCCCATACCGCCATTATATTCTTTTTCATAAGTGGCCTGTCCATGAGAGGCAAGTCCCACAATGACATCTCCCGGACGGATATTGGCATTGTTGATAACATCTGCACGTTTCATGCGGCATGTCACTGTACTGTCTACGATAATAGTGCGGACGAGATCACCTACATCGGCTGTTTCACCTCCAGTGGCATATACGCCTACTCCCATTTCACGAAGTTCGGCCAGCAATTCGTCTGTTCCGTTAATGATGGCGGAAATTACTTCTCCGGGGATAAGCAACTTGTTACGTCCGATAGTAGAGGATACAAGAATATTGTCAACGGCACCCACACAAAGCAGGTCGTCTATGTTCATGATCAGTGCATCTTGTGCAATACCCTTCCAAACGGAGAGATCTCCCGTTTCTTTCCAATACATATAGGCCAGGCTCGATTTGGTTCCTGCACCATCAGCATGCATGATATTACAATATTCGGGGTCCCCACCCAAAATATCAGGGATTATTTTACAGAATGCTTGTGGAAAAATTCCTTTGTCGATGTTCTTGATGGCATTGTGCACATCTTCTTTTGATGCGCTGACGCCTCGCATCATGTATCGTTGATTACTCATGAGTTATTTGGATTTTGTATACAACGGCAAAAGTACAGCTTTTTTTCCTTATAGCCAACAAATTGGAGGATATAACGATCCGGTAATATGATGGGGGAGAGGGTACATTCTTTAATTTGAAGTTTGAAATGAAAAGTTTAAAAGAATTTTGTGTACCGTTTCTGAATTGTTTGTGGGGAAAGGAAGCTCTTTCGACGATTCTTTGTTTTGACGGTTAAAGATGGACTTTAGTTGCCGCCTGAAATAGATTTTCTACCGCTGCTTTAGGAATATAGACAAAAAAATATTTTGTTTTGTAATTAATATCCTGAGTGGATGCCACTTTTCTATCAAAATTGTATGTCACGAAAATGACTGGGCCTGAAATGGGTTTTAAGAGAAATATGGAGAATGTGGGAATGTAAAAATCCCCTGACTCTTGCCTTGTATCGTGATCGACTAAGGCCAAAGCAGGGGGATTTTTATATCGGAACTTGCAAATAATAAGTAATGCTGTCTCGTTTTTCTATTTGAAGACAATCTCCTTTTTGGGGTAAGATCGTGCATTAACAATCATTGCCTGTGAGAAAAAATGTGTGTGACCGATCAGAATTTTACTTCCGGCGCTTTTTCCGTTCCTTCGGCGGCTTCGAAATAGGTACGTTTCTCGAAGCCGAATACAGAAGCAAAGATGCTTTTGGGGAAACGGCGGATAGATGTATTGTATGCTTGTGCAGCATCGTTAAAGTTTTTGCGGGCAACGTTGATCCGGTTTTCTGTACCTTCCAGTTGTGCTTGTAACTCAAGGAAGTTTTGATTAGCTTTCAGGTCCGGATAATTTTCGGTAATGGCAAGCAGCTTGCCCAATGCGGATGTGACGGCTCCCTGTGCTTTCTGATATTCGGCTAACTTCTCCGGAGTGAGATCGTTGGCATCTACTTTGATCTGGGTAGCTTTACTACGAGCCTCTACAACTCCTTCGAGAGTCTCTTTTTCGTGCGAAGCATATCCTTTAACCGTGTTGACCAGATTGGGGATCAGATCTGCACGGCGCTGATATTGTGTCTCTACGTTAGCCCACTGGCTACTTACATTCTCGTCCATGGATACCAGTCCGTTATAGGCACTGATAGCCCAGATAATGATAACTGCCACTACGGCAATAAGGATAATAACTGACTTTTTCATATTGTTTCTTTTTGTATTACTGATTAATGACTCATGCAAATCAGAGGGAGCAAAAACTTTAATTCCGGATTCGCATATTTTATGGATTGATTTTTTAGAAACGTGAGCCGGCACCTCCACCGCCACCGGAACCGCCTCCGAAGCTTCCACCGCTGAAACCGCCTCCACCACCGGATCCAAAACTTCCTCCTCCGAATCCTCCGATGAAAGGACCTCCTCCTCCGCGTCCCCGGTAATTGTCGTCATACGATTGTTGGCGTCGGACTACAGTATGTCCGCAATTGCGGCAGGTATATATAATGTCCTCGGTCTTTACTCCATTACGGTTCGATATCAATTTCGTACTACTGCGCTGGAGTTGATGTTTACCACATTTAGGGCAACGGGTACTTGCACGTACTGCCAGTATGCCGACCACTCCCGCTATCGTAATAAAACCTAAGATGACAACGAGAAGCATGGAGACAGATATCCCTTCTTCTCCACGACCTTCATCATCGTTTACCATCGAGCCGTCCAAGCGCTGGCATACAGCTTTTACTCCTGCCAGCATTCCTTGGTTCCACTCTCCTTTCTTGAGATAGGGGATCATCTCTTGCATTTGTATACGTTTGCATATGGCATCAGGCAGAATGCCTTCCAATCCGTATCCGGTATAAAACTGGATACAGCGCTGATCGGTAACCAATAAGATAACCAGTCCGTTATCTTTACCTTTTTTGCCTACTCCCCATTGATTGAGTAGCTGATGGGAGAATTCAAAGCAATCTTTATCTCCGATCGATGGCACTATGGCAACAACTGTTTCAATCCCCGTCTGCTGTTCCAGTGCATATAGCATTGCATCTATTTCGTCACAAGCTTGCTGTGACAAGATGCCGGCAGGATTACAAACATACTGCATCTTGTTCTGCAAGTGCACTTTAGGGATGTTGTCTACGGTATATATTTTTTCTTCTGCTTTTAATGGGAGGAGTATCCATATAAAGAGCAGGTATGTGAGTATCTGTTTCATATCAGTGAATGTAGCGGTCTGTAAATTCTTTGACTTTCCGGGTGTATTCTTCCTTGTTCTCTTTATAAGATACGGCATGTGCAGCTCCCGGTACAATCCAGAGTTGCTTTGGAGCCGATTTGGCTTCATAAAGAGGATAGACCATCCATGTAGGCACGTATGTGTCTTTGTCACCGTGAATGAAAAACATCGGTAGATGACTTTTTTTTACTTGATTCAAAGAGGAGGCTTCTTCAAAATTCCATCCGTATTTTTTCTGGCATAGCCAGCTGGTTGTATTCATCAGTGGGAATGACGGGAGGTGAAAACTCGATTTCAGTTCATGTGAAAATTCATCCCATACACTGGTGTAACCACAGTCCTCAACGAAACATTTTACGAAATAAGGTTGTGCCTCTCCCGAAACCATCATGGTGGTAGCTCCTCCCATTGAAATACCGTGTACTACCATTTGGGTACTGTCCCCGTAAATCTGGTTGGCGATGTGCATCCATTGCATTACGTCCAGGCGGTCTTTCCAGCCCATCTGGATGGCGGGACCACCACTCTCCCCCTGATGTTGAAGGTCGGGCAATAGTACATTGTATTGCAAATCATGGTTATACAGGTAACCTATCATAAACATGCGAATGGCATTGTCTGTATAACCATGTACAATGACTGCCGTCTTTTTGGTTGGTTGCGGAGCCGCAATGTAATAAGCATGTAGCCGGATACCTTCCGGATTTAAAACAAAAGTGTCCCGAAGTGCATGAGCCTGATTGAGACTATCCACCCAGGGACGCAGAAAAGGATAATTCTTGTACATGAAAGGATAGGAGTCAGCATTTTTGGCACGTATCTTCGCTTCCGGACGAAGCGAATAATTGAGCATGAAAAAACTTCCGCCTATCGTACATCCGGTAAGCAGCAATAATAATGTTATGACGCCTATCTTAATTCCCTTTTTCATTTACTTATTCCATATTTCCCATGCGGCAAACGCTTGTAATAGTAGCATTTCAAGCCCATTTTTGGTTACTGCCCCATGCTCTTCTCCTTTCTTCATGAAAAGAGTAATGTTAGGATTATATAACAAATCGTAGAGTAAATGGTTTGGGGTTAGCAACTCATAAGGTATGGCAGGACAGAAGTCTACTTTCGGATACATACCTACCGGGGTACAGTTTACAATCACCGTATGCTCTGCCATAACTTCCGGTGTCAATTCTTCGTAAGTCAGCATACCTTCTTTCTTGGTGCGTGATACGAAAACACTGTCGATACCCAGATTCTTCAGGCCATGATAAATCGCTTTTGACGAACCGCCGGTACCCAGGATTAAGGCTTTTTTATGATAAGGTTGCAACAAGGGCTGAATGGACTGGCTGAATCCTATAATATCAGAATTATATCCCACCAGCTTTATTTTTCTTTTAGGGGTACGAATTATTTTAATAACATTGACCGCACCGATTTTTGCAGTGTCTTTATCCAATTCATCAAGGAAGGGGATTACCTGCTCTTTATAAGGGATTGTCACATTTAGTCCGCACAGATTGGGGTTCTCTTCAATCACCTCCATAAAATCATTGATTTCAGGAATTTCGAAGTTTACATATTCGGCATCTATGCCTTCAGATTTGAATTTTTCATTGAAAAAGCCGATAGAAAACGAATGTTTCAGTGGATAGCCAATTAAACCGTACTTTTGCATAAAGGGGGAAGATGTTAAATTAATATTTATTTCGTAGCCGTATAAAGTGTACAGATACCAAATGTCAGCCGCCTGAACTGAACTTGGCTGAAACCCACCCGTGAAATAACATTTTTCATAACTTCTCCTTGGGGAAAAGCTTTGATCGTTTGGGGTAGATAGCTGTAAGCACTGTTGTCTTTTGATAATAATTTGCCGAGAGTCGGGATAACTATCTTAGAATAAATGGTAAACATTTGCTTCATCGGAAAACGATCCGGAGTTGTCAGTTCGAGAATGACTAAATGTCCGCCTGTTTTGAGGACACGGTACATTTCAGAAAGTCCTTTATCCAAATCTTCAAAATTACGGATACCAAAAGCGACGGTGATAGCGTCGAAACGGTTGTCGGCAAACGAGAGAGAGGTACAGTCTTCCCTTGCAAAAGATATTTTTTCGGAAAGACCTTCCTTTTTTACCTTTTCACGTCCCACATTCATCATTCCTTTAGAAATGTCTGTTCCGATCAGTTGTTCGGGTTGCAATTCATGGCATGCCAAGATAGCAAAATCACCGGTGCCGGTTGCTACATCCATTATTTGTTGCGGACGGAAAGGTTTGAGCCAATTGATTGCCTTTCGCCGCCAGCTCCGGTCGATCCCTAACGATAGAGTATGATTCAACTGGTCGTATGCAGGGGCAATGTTGTCGAACATTTGTTCTACCTGTTCGCTCTTTTTCCCATCGTTGCTATAAGGTTTGATCTTTTCTTGTGGGTAGTTCATTCTTTTATTCGATTTTATTCACTACGGAGTTTACAGAGTTTTATGGATCGTAACAGTCTGCACGTTCCGCACACTCCGTATACTCTGTAGTGAATCTTAATTCGTTTCTGATTCAGGTTTCCTATTTTGCAAGGAATGCCATTACGTTCTTTTCGATACGTTCAGCAATGTTGCTGGTATCCTCTTTCACGAATTTTTCGCCGGTGATGTTTTCAAACAGCTCGATATAACGCTCGCTGATGCTTTCCACAATAGCAGGAGTCATTTCAGGAACTTTCTGTCCTTCTTTGCCTTGGAAACCGTTTTCCATCAACCATTCACGTACAAATTCTTTGGAAAGTTGTTTCTGTGCTTCGCCTTTTTCAAAACGTTCCTGATAACCTTCGGCGTAGAAATAACGGCTTGAGTCCGGAGTATGGATTTCGTCCATCAGATAGATGGTACCGTTGTGCTTTCCAAATTCATATTTGGTGTCTACCAAGATTAAACCGCGTTCCGCTGCTATTTCGGTACCACGTTTGAACAAAGCTAATGTATATTTTTCGAGGATGGCATATTCTTCCGGAGTAGCCAGTCCCTGAGCCAGGATTTCTTCTTTGGAGATATCTTCATCGTGCAATCCCATTTCTGCTTTTGTAGTCGGAGTGACGATCGGTTCAGGGAACTTTTGGTTCTCTTTCATACCTTCAGGAAGTTTTACGCCACAGATTTCGCGTACGCCGTTTTTGTAAGCACGCCATGCGCTTCCGCAAAGATAGCCACGTACGATCATTTCTACCGGGAAACCTTCGCAGAGTACTCCCACTGTAACCATTGGGTCGGGAGTGGCGAGTTTCCAATTCGGACAGATGTCTGTGGTTGCATCCAAGAATTTTGCTGCAATCTGATTCAGCATTTGTCCTTTATAAGGGATACCTTCGGGCAACACTACATCAAAGGCCGAAATACGGTCGGTAGCTACCATTACGAGTTGTTCGCCATTGATGTTGTACACATCACGCACTTTTCCGTGGTACACACTTTTTTGTCCCGGAAAGTTGAAATCTGTTTTTGTTAATGCTTTCATACTTTTATATAATTATGAATTACAAATTACCAACGTTTTGCCGTTCTTTACTTATTGTAAGCCGTTCACCGTTTAATTTTTCCCGTTCGGCTTTCTTTTCCTTATCGAACTTTTCGTAAGCGTCCACGATACGTTCTACAAGCTTGTGTCGCACAATGTCTTTTTTATTCAGTTCGACAAAGCTGATTCCTTTCACTCCTTTTAGAATACGCAATGCCTGTACCAATCCCGATGTTTGTGAGGCCGGAAGATCGATCTGGGTCATGTCACCGGTAATGATCATCTTGGTATTCATTCCCATACGGGTGAGGAACATTTTAATTTGTTGGGTAGTGGTGTTTTGGGCTTCGTCCAGGATGACTACTGCGTCATTGAGTGTACGTCCGCGCATAAAAGCGAGCGGAGCGATCTGAATGATGTTCAGTTCCATATATTCCTTCAGCTTGGCTGCCGGAATCATGTCTTGTAAAGCATCATAGAGTGGTTGTAGATACGGATCGATTTTATCTTTCATATCTCCGGGAAGAAAGCCTAACTTTTCACCGGCTTCTACCGCGGGGCGACTGAGAATTATTTTCTTGATTTCTTTGTTCTTCAGTGCACGAACGGCCAGAGCGATCGCTGTATAAGTCTTGCCCGAACCGGCCGGTCCGATAGCAAATACCATGTCGTTTTTGGCAAACCCCTCCACTAATTTCAGTTGGTTTTCGCTACGTGGAATGATGGGTTTCCCTGTGACGCTGAATACAATAACATTTCCCGCTTTTTCAGCTTGTGGTGCATTACCTTTAATGATGTCGATAATGACTTCTTCTTTCAGCGAATTGTATTCGGCACAATATTTTTCAAGCTTGGTGATATTTTCCTCAAAAGCGCACATTTCTTCCTCATCGCCCAGCACTTTGATGACATTGCCTCGGGCAACAATGCGTAGCTTTGGATACAAAGCTTTTATTAATTGTATGTTGGCGTTGTTTACGCCGTAAAAGATGACCGGATCAATATCCTCAAGAACTATCAGTTTTTCTATCATTGAATCAATTTAAAGGTTCACGCATATGCTGTGAAATGGACTGCAAATTTAATGAATCGTTCTCATACTTTGCAGATTCTTGCCGAATTAATTTGCGATGCTCTTTCCTGAAAAAGACAATTCCAGTATATTTGCACTCTGGGAACTTATAAAAAAGACTAATTATGAATCAATCTAAGTGCAGGAGCCACTTTGTAATTTCTATCTTTTTATGCTTTATATTGCCTTGTCTGGCGGGTTGCAAAAAGAAAGACATGTCTCTTAAGCTTAACGAACCGCGCAATATTAAAGGAGTGGTGAGCTATAAACGTTCGTTTGGAGATCTGAATGATGTACAGTTAAAAGCAGCACATGCGTGGGGCATTGCACCATTGGCTTCGCGCGAAGAAGCGGAAGAGATGGATGGAAAGTTGGTTCATATTGTCGATAATGACTTTTATGTGGTAGATTCACTCACTCATTCTATTCCTTATTTAGTGCCGCGCGCCAGTGCGTTACTCGATACGATAGGGGCAAATTTCTTGGATTCATTGACTGCTAAGGGGCTCAATCCGAATAAAATTATTGTAACTTCCGTACTTCGGACGGAGAATGATGTAAAACGCTTGCGTCGTCGAAATGGGAATGCATCGAAGAATTCTTGCCATTTTTATGGAACTACATTCGATGTGAGTTGGAAACGGTTTAAGAAAGTGGAAGATGAGGAAGGACGTCCTCTTCAGGATGTGAGTGCTGATACTTTAAAGCTGGTATTGGCCGAAGTCTTGCGGGATGTTCGTAAGGCGGATAAATGTTATGTAAAGTACGAATTGAAACAGGGATGTTTTCACATAACAACACGCTAAGTGTGAGAAACGGTGAACGATGAACGAATCAACGATGAACGGGCTGCGCTCAGCCTATTCATCGTTTACTACTTATTTATGGTTCATTTTTTCTCTGTTTCTTCTTTCTTTTCTTCCGGATGAATCATATTTTTCACTGTTTCTCCGATAGGTAATTTGTCTAACACGCCCAAACTCGGCGCAACAGTTTTCACCAATGTGTTCAGGAAGTTGCTCGTGCCCCCATTTCCTCCGTCAAAGACGGTGATATTGCCTAAGTTTATATGTTCGAAGGCTTTTACCTGTTCGCCTGCTATTTCTTTCCACTGATCTACCATCTTGTATTGGATAGCAATCGCCGGATTCGATTCGGCTGCTTTAACCATGGCTTCAAAACCTTCTGCCTCGGCCAGCAATGAACGTTTCTTACCTTCAGCCTCCGCTTCAAGTTTTAATTGAATGGCTTTTGCTTCTGCTTCAGCTTGTGCCAGTGTCGCTTTGGCACGTGCTTCCGCTTCGCGAGTGATTTTCTCAGCTACGGCTTCTGCCTGTAAGATGGCCTCTTGGCGGGCAACCTCTGCCGGAACTATCTTTTCTGCTTTCAGAGATGATTCCACTTTACGTGCTTTCGCCTCTTCCACTTCTTTTTGTGCTATTTCCTTAGCGGTTTGCACGGCAGCTTCCGATTTAGCGGATGCCTCACCGGCTTGTTTATCGGCATTAGCTTGGGTTACAGCTAGTTCGGAGTTAGACAACGCAATCTCTTTTTGTGCTTCGTTTCGTCCGATGGCAGCTTTCTTTTGTGCTTCTGCCTGTTTGATTTCCATGTCGGAATTCAGTTCCGCAATGCGGCTTTCTTTTTCGGTATTGGCCTGTTCTATCCGGATGTTTTTTTCAGCTTCCGCTTTGGCTACCTGTGATTCCTTCTCCGCATTGGCAATAGCAACCTGAGAGATACGGTCTTTATCAGCGTTGGCTACAGAGATTTCTTGCAACTTCTTGGTTTCCGCAATGGCAATGTCTTGGTCTTTACGGGTTTCGGCCACTTTGGTTTCGCGTTCTTTTATCTGGTTGGCAATCTTGATAGCACCCAGTTTTTCCTGTTCTTCAATATTGGCCTGAGCTTCGTTCTGCGCTTTACTTTCGGCCTCTTTTCCTAAGTTGACAATATAGTTGGCAGCATCACGAATATCGCTGATGTTGATATTCATCAGGTATAAACCGAATTTGCGGAGTTCTGTATCAATGTTGTCTTTTACTTTGGAAAGAAATTTATCACGGTCGGAGTTCAACTCTTCAATTGTCATGTCGGCAATAACCAGACGCATCTGTCCGTAAACCACATCTGTAATCAGGTTTTGTTTATCGTCCATGGTCAATCCCAACATACGCTCAGCCGCATTTTGCATTACTTCGGGATCTGTGCTGATAGCTACTGTGATAGTAGTGGGTACATCTACACGGATGTTTTGAGCCGAAAGTGCTCCTGTCAGCTTGCAGTCTATCTGCATGGGTTTCATTGACAAGAATTCATATCCTTGTACAATAGGCCATACAAAGGCGGCACCACCATGATATAACTTTGCCGATTTCTTATCTCCACCTGTCTTACCATATACTACTAATACTTCGTCACTTTTACATTTGCGGTAGCGTGAAAGAATACCGATAAATGTAATTAAGATTACCGCCACAAGTATGGCAGCCATGATCATCATTTCCTGGGTCATAGTTCTCTTTTTTGAGTTTATTAATTATTGAATATATAAAGTTCCATCTTTATAAGCAGTAATTGTTGCTTTATCTCCCGTCTGGTATGATTTACCCGATTCCGTGACAACATCGATTTCTCTCATGGCTCCGTCACGACTGATCTGCACAGTGTACTTCTTTTCGTTCTGTTTGAAATAAATAGTGCATTCTCTTCCTACCAATTGTTCTGTTCTTTCCGAATGTGTGGTCTGCTGTAGTTGGTAAGCCTTTTTATATAAGAACCAAACGGCAAATACAAATATGAGTCCGATGGCGACACCCGTCAGGTAGGTCTGTATCTCGGTGTTATGCTGCAGATACATATACCAACCGAATCCTATCCCAAAGTGAGTTAATCCCTTAAAAGAAACCACACTGCTGATATCTGTGTCGATGTCAGCATCTGCATCGATATCACCAAAAAATATAGATAAGATAAATTGTACTGCGAAGATGCCTGTTGTGACAATAGCAATGGTGAGGAAAATATTACTACTCATGGCAATAGGTGTTTAATGATTTATTTTATAGATATAGTTCCCAAATATACACCTTTGATTTTTATATGCAAAGGTAAACTAATAAAAAAATGGAAGAATCGGAAAATGAATGTATATTTGTACCCTAAATTATTAAACAGAAATAGAAAAAACTATGAAGACAATCCTACTCTTTGCTCTGAGTCTGTTGCTCTCTTTATCCGTGTCGGATGTTTGTGCACAAGAGCGTGTTTATGACATTTCCCAGTTTGGCTTGAAAGCTAATAGTAAGAAAAATGCGTCTCCTGTGGTTCGTAAGGCCATAGCGAAGATTAAAGCTGAATGCCGTGATGGGGAAAAAGTGATACTTCGTTTTCCTGCCGGACGTTACAATTTTCATGAAGCGGGTTCTACCGTGCGTGAATATTATATTTCCAATCACGACCAGGACAATCCTAAAAAAGTGGGGATTGCCTTGGAGGATATGAAAAACCTGACTATTGACGGGCAGGGTTCCGAATTTGTGTTTTATGGAAGGATGATTCCGGTTTCTTTGCTTCGTTCGGAGAATTGTGTATTGAAAAGCTTTAGCATTGATTTTGAACAGCCCCATATTGCTCAAGTACAAGTGGTAGAGAATGATCCGGAAAAAGGAATCACGTTCGAACCTGCACCATGGGTCGATTACCGCATCAGTAAGGATTCGGTATTCGAAGGACTGGGTGAAGGCTGGGTGATGAGATATTCATGGGGCATTGCTTTCGATGGCAAAACGAAACATGTGGTATATAATACCAGTGATATCGGTTGTCCTACCAAGGGAGCTTTTGAAGTGGCTCCCCGCCGGATTTGCTCTCCAAAGTGGAAAGATGCACGTCTGGTGCCCGGCACAGTGGTGGCTATGCGTGGATGGGGACGTCCGACTCCGGGCATTTTCATGTCACATGATGTGAATACTTCCTTGCTTGATGTCAAAGTACATTATGCCGAAGGTATGGGATTGCTGGCACAGCTTTGCGAAGATATTACGCTTGATGGTTTTGGAGTCTGCCTGAAAGGCGATAATGATCCGCGCTATTTTACAACGCAGGCAGATGCTACGCACTTTTCCGGATGTAAGGGAAAGATTGTCTCAAAGAATGGTTTGTATGAAGGAATGATGGATGATGCCATTAATGTACATGGTACGTATTTGAAAGTCATCAAGCGTGTGGATGATCATACGCTGATAGGACGTTATATGCACGATCAATCCTGGGGCTTTGAATGGGGACGTCCGGGTGACGATGTTCAGTTTGTACGTTCGGAAACAATGGAGTTGATTGGCAAGCAGAATCAGATTACTGCCATTCGTCCGTATGATAAGGGTGAGATACAAGGTGCCCGTGAGTTCAGCATTACTTTTAAAGAGGCAATCGATCCTGCTATTAACGAAAAAAGTGGCTTTGGTATTGAAAACCTGACATGGACTCCTGAAGTGTTATTTGCCGGTAATACGATTCGTAATAACCGCGCTCGCGGTACACTATTCAGTACTCCTAAAAAGACGGTGGTGGAGGACAATTTGTTTGACCATACTTCCGGTACGGCTATATTGCTGTGTGGCGATTGCAATGGCTGGTTCGAGACAGGTGCTTGCCGTGATGTCACCATTCGTCGCAATCGTTTTATCAATGCGCTTACTAATATGTTCCAGTTTACCAATGCAGTAATCTCTATCTATCCGGAAATACCTAATCTGAAAGATCAGCAAAAGTACTTCCATGGTGGTAAAGATGGAGGTATCGTGATTGAGGATAATGAATTCGATACGTTTGATGCACCGATTCTTTATGCAAAATCTGTAGATGGGTTGATATTCCGTAACAATGTGATCAAAACTAATACAGAGTTTAAGCCCTTCCACTGGAATAAAGATCGATTCTTGTTGGAACGAGTGACAAACGTGAAGATTTCAGAGTGAAATCCGCCTCTGTAAAAACACTTATAAATGTATGAAAAGAATTTTATTGTTCCTTTTGGCCTGTTGTCCTATGCTTCTTTGTGCACAGGAAGATAACAGTAAATATCTGGCCGGTGCAGTACCCGTAGTCAACGGAAAAGTCATTTTTGCAGAAGTAATTCAAGCTTCCGATATGTCGAAACGGCAGATCTATGATGCTTTGTTAAAATGGGCAGAGAAGCGTTTTACACCTTCAAAAGGACAGAAGGGGAGAGTCGCCTATTTTGATGAGAAAAAAGGGCAGATTGCATGTTTGGGTGAAGAGTATTTGCAACTTTCGGCAACGAATAGCTTCTTCTTGGATCGTGCTACTATTAAATACCGGCTGGTGATTAACTGCCTGGACGGTTCCTGTAAGATGGAGATGTACAACATTTCTTATTTTCATGGTGATGATACAGAGATGGAGGCGGAAGATTGGATCACGGATGAGACCGGATTGAATAAAGCCAAAACGAAAGTGGTTGCCAAATATGGAAAACTCCGTATCAAAACAATCGATCTGTTTGATGACTTGACGGAGCAGGTTACGAAAACGCTGGGAGGAGCAAAATCAGAGGTTCCTCTATTGGCAAAAGAACCTAAAGTTACTCCGGAAGTGTTCGATCGGGAACTTCCAAAGGCTGTGGAGCAGGGAGCTATGGCAGGGTATAAACATATTTCTGCTGATAAGATTCCGGGTAATATCATTAAAATGCTCTCTGAAGATTGGATGTTGATTACAGCCGGTACGGAAGATAAATACAACATGATGACAGCCAGCTGGGGCGGACTGGGGTATCTCTATAATAAGCCGGTTTCATTCTGTTTTATTTATCCTACACGCTATACTTATCAATTGATGGAAAAGAATGATACATATACTATCAGCTTTTATACAGAGACTTATCGGGATGCTTTGAAATATTGCGGTAGTCATAGTGGCGGAGATGTTGATAAAGTGAAAGGCGCCGGATTGACTCCTCTTACTACTCCTTCGGGCAGTAAAGCTTTCTCTGAAGCATGGATGATCATAGAATGTAAGAAGATGTTATCCCAGCCGATCACTCCCGGAGCCTTTGATACTCCGGAGTTGAAAGAAGCATGGAAGGATAAATCTTTGCATACGATGTATATCGGTGAGATAATGAATGTGTGGGTCAAATAAAGCAATTAATTATTGATAAGTATCCATTCTGAATTATCAATTAAAGCAGTATCTTTGCACGCAAAAACCAAGTGAACGGAATGAGCGTGCAAAGATATTTTATTTATTTAGCCTATGATGGCACCCATTATCATGGATGGCAGATTCAGCCTAACGGAATCAGTATACAAGAATGTCTGATGAAGGCACTTGCCACCTTCCTGAGGAAAGATACGGAAGTGATTGGGGCGGGACGGACCGATGCCGGGGTACATGCGTCTCTGATGGTTGCCCACTTCGACTACGAAGGTGAACCTTTGGATGTGGATAAAGTAGCTGAGAAGCTGAATCGTCTTTTGCCGCAGGATATTTCGGTCTATAAGGTCTGTCGGGTAAAGCCGGATGCTCATGCAAGGTTCGATGCAACAGCACGTACTTACAAGTATTACATCACTACTGTAAAATTCCCGTTCAATCGTCAATATCGTTATCGGATACATAATCCGCTCGACTTTCAAAAGATGAATGAGGCAGCCCTGACATTATTTCATTATTCGGACTTTACGAGTTTTAGTAAGTTGCATACAGATGTAAAAACCAATATTTGTAAGATTATGCATGCCGAATGGACTCAGGAGGATGAATATACCTGGGTGTTTACCATCCAGGCGGACCGCTTTTTGCGTAATATGGTACGTGCCATTGTCGGTACGCTTCTGGAAGTGGGGCGTGGCAAACTGTCAGTCGTTGACTTCCGTAAAATAATAGAGCAGCAGAATCGCTGTAAAGCCGGTACTTCAGCTCCCGGAAATGCCCTCTTCCTGGTTAATGTAGAATATCCTCAGGAGATATTCGAATAAGCCTATAGCTTCTAATTTAAAGAATTCTATTATGTGGTTACTTCTTGCTTTTCTCTCAGCGACATTGCTGGGCTTTTATGACGTGTTTAAAAAGAAAGCGTTGAAAGACAATGCGGTTTTACCGGTGTTGTTCTTCAATACACTTTTTTCCAGTCTTATATTTCTTCCTTTTATTTTGTTGTCGGCATTTGCGCCCGGAGTGCTGGAGGGCACTATGCTCGATGTACCGGTGGTGGGATGGGAAGTACATAAATTTATTATTATTAAATCATTTATTGTTCTTTCCTCGTGGATACTCGGATATTTCGGGATGAAACATCTGCCTATTACTATTGTAGGACCGATTAATGCCACCCGTCCCGTAATGGTGCTTGTGGGAGCCATGCTGGTATTTGGCGAGCGCTTGAATCTCTATCAGTGGATCGGTGTGATGTTGGCCATTATTTCTTTTTTTATGCTGAGTCGTTCGGGGAAGAAGGAGGGTATTGACTTTAAACATAACAAGTGGATACTTTTCATTATTCTGGCAGCCGTAGCGGGTGCGGTAAGTGGCTTGTATGATAAATACCTGATGAAGCAGCTGCCTCCCATGGTCGTACAGTCGTGGTATAATGTGTACCAAATGTTTATTATGTGTCCCATTCTTGCGCTTCTTTGGTGGCCGAAACGTAAGTCATCTACTCCGTTCCGTTGGGATTGGGCTATCATTTTTATTTCCATCTTTCTCTGTGCTGCCGATTTTGTTTACTTCTATGCATTGAGCTATGAAGATTCCATGATTTCGATTGTCTCGATGGTTAGACGGGGAAGTGTGATTGTATCTTTCCTTTTCGGTGCTATGGTGTTCCGTGAAAAGAATTTAAAAAGCAAAGCGATTGACCTTATTCTGGTGTTAATAGGAATGATATTCCTATATTTGGGAACTAAATAAGAACGTAAAGAAACAAGATTATCAGATATGAAAAAGTCTACTCTTACCCTCCTGTTATTTATTCTGGGTATTTCTTCTTCCTTTTCTGTCGGAGCACAGGAAGCTAAAACGGTGTTTGTGAATATACCTGACTCGCTTTGTCCGTTGCTGTCATCAGTGAACCGAGCAGATTGTATTGATTTTATCGAAAGTAAAATGAAAGCCCAGGTGACCAACCGTTTCGGGGGCAAGTCGGAGATGACGGAGTTAAGTCCCGATTATGTGTCTCTGCAAATGTCTGACGCAAGCAATTGGCAGATGAAGTTATTGCCGTTGAATGACACAACGAAAGTGGTTTGCGCCGTTTCTACAGTTTGCGCTCCGGCATGTGACAGTCATATCCGGTTCTATACCACGGACTGGAAAGAGCTTCCCGCCACCGACTTTTTGCCGTCGGTTCCTCAGATGAATGATTTCTTCACCTCTTCCGATTCTACCGACTATGACTTTATCGATGCCCGCCTGCAAGCGGATATGACTTTGATGCAAGCAGAACTGTCCAAAGAGAATGGGACATTGACTTTTACTTTGACAACTCCGGAATATATGGAAAAAGAAACGGCGGAAAAACTGAAACCGTTTCTCCGCCGTTCAATAGTTTACACCTGGAAGGATGGGAAGTTTATCCCAGACACTCTTTGATGTATGCCTCCATTTCGGGGGTATGTTCTTCTACGCTTTGCAATAGTTTGAACTGTGCTTTGGTACGTACCAGGTTGTGTTCGGGATACTTGATCTTATAGTAAGTATCGCCGTTGATATAGTCTGCCAGGAAGCGTACACATTGCATGTAAGGGAAGAGAGCGGCTGCATAAGGCAGGTTCTCTATTTCGATCGGAGTAAGGAATGAACCGGCTCCTTCCAGATATCCCTTAGTAAATGCTTTGAATATCTCCATATTGAAATTGACATTGTCCAGATTCTTATCGTCTTCATCTCCGGTATTGGCTCCTGTGCGCAGGAAGTCTCCATAGTCGGAGAAGATAAAGCTTGGCATTACTGTATCGAGATCGATTACGCAGAGCACTTTACCATCTTCGTCGAACATCATGTTGTTCACTTTCGTATCACAGTGGCATACGCGTTTAGGCAGTTTGCCTTCGCGATACAGACGTTCGGCCTTACACATTTCATCTGCACGTTTTTCTATTTCATCCAGATAATACTGTACTTCGGCTACTCGTCCGGCTGCATTGGCAGCTACGGCCTCACGAAGTTGTTTCAGGCGGAACTCCATATTGTGGAAGTCAGGAATAGTTTCGCCCAATGTTGCCGGAATGTCAGCCAACATTGCCTGGAAGTTACCGAAAGCTGCTCCGGCATAATATGAATACTCGGGATTCACAGTCTCATAAGTTTTGGCACGTGGGATGAATACCATTACACGCCAATAGCTGTCACCGTCAAACCAATATGTTTTGCCTTCTTCCGTCGGGAGGAAAGTCAAGACTTTGCGATCAACGTCTGTCTCTCCGGCTTCCGTCAGTTTCTTGCGGATGTGTCCCGTCACGGCAGCAATGTTATCCTGAAGCATTTCCACATTCTGGAAAATTGCATGGTTGATGCGTTGCAACACATAATCGGGAGCGTCTGCTTCGGTAGTGTTAACTTTGTAAGTGTCGTTAATCAGGCCGGCGCCAAGTGGTTTGATTTCGCCTACTGTGCCTTGTACTTTGAATTTAGATACGATACTAAGTAAATCTTTCATGGTTTTTATTTTTAAGTTAGTTTATCTTGGTACGATTGTGAATCCCCATTTGTATTCCTGGTTTGCCGGAATATTGTAACCCGGTTCCGGACGTGCACCCCAACTGTTGTAACCGGCTACGCCCTGTTGCTTCATGTCCACACATACTTCTACGAAGTTCCTTGGTGTGATATCATTGATATGTGTCTTTCTCGGCAGTTGATCTTTGGCTTTGCTTTCGTCGTGAACCAATTCGCCGGCATCACGGTTCAGCCATTGATAGGGGCGGGATACGGTTTCTTCTCCGTCAAAGTCCTCTACCGAATTGCGCAGTGCATTGAAACCGATAGTCTTGTCTGCATAAATAGTCAGTCCTTTACCGCCTTTTTTGTTCAGGGTCAACCAACGGGTATCGGTATGGTGTCCGTTTTCCTGCGGGCGTACGTATGGGAAGTACATTTGGTCGGCAGTCGTTTTATACAGGTCGATCAATGTACCCGCATTGCGGTCTATATAATTCTCTTCCGGTCCGCGTCCGAAATATTCCACTTGGTTCATTTCTGCAGGCAGACGGAAGCGTACACCGATACGGGGTACTTCCAGTTTGGAGGCAGCCTTGCGCGCTGCATCGCTGCCGGGAGTGAAAGTAGCCATCAGGGTTGCTTCCGAGGCTTCGGTTTTGGCAGCTTCCATATCGGTAGAAGTGAAAGTGAAATCGGCTTTTACTACGCCCGAAGGAGAGATGCGGTATGTAACAATGTAAAGGTTGCCGGCAGCCAGCAGATAGTTAGCTGTCAATACGGCATCTTTGCCGTCCATAACGATGTTGGCGTCCACTACATTGAAGTTTTTGCTCGACTGTTTCCATACTTGCAGGCGTTTGGGGTTACCATTGCCATAGTCGTTGTCGTTCGGTGCACGCCAGAAGTTCGGCTGAAGTCCGAAGCCATCTTTAAAGTATTCGGTTCCACCTACCTTATAGGAAGAAACCAGACCGGTCTTCTTATCGAATACGAAGTTTACTTTTGAAGAAGACGCTGTCAGTTCATTGCCTTCTGCCGATACTTTCAGAGCCGGACCACCGGTAGCGAAAGTACGTTCGCCCGGTTCGATAGGCAGACGGAACTGTTCGTATGCTATTTCATGTCCAACGGGGATTAACGGTTCCGGTTCGGTAGTCGTTACGTTGAAGTATATAAAATACTCAGTTCCGGGTTTTGATTTCAGTCCGCTTGTCGCGATCGTGATTTCTTTGCTTCCCTGCGGTTCCACATTGACAGACATTTTGCCGCCTTTCACTGTTTTGCCATTGGCCTTAATGGTATATGAGATCATATACTTCTGCAGGTTCGTGAAGTAGAAACGATTCTTGACCAGGAATTTTCCATTAGCCGGATCCACAGCTTCGAAAGCCACGTTCTGGTGAACATACTTCACTTCGGCCATAGCCGGATGCGGAGTACGGTCCGGACTTACAATACCGTTACAGTTAAAGTTACCGTCGTTCGGAGTGTTTACCCCATAGTCACCACCGTATGTCCAGAAGTGGCGTCCGTTTTCGTCTACTGCGTCAATGCCCTGGTCTACCCAATCCCAAATGTATCCACCCTGCAGGTTCGGATATTTATAGATTGCTTTCCATTGATCCCAAAGGTTACCGTTTGAGTTACCCATGGCATGTGAATATTCAGAAGGAACAATCGGGCGGTCACTGCCGCGTTTGCCCATTGCCTCCAGCCAGTCGGCACCCGGATATTGCGGAACATACATATCGGAGTTCCATTCCCATTGGGCACGTTCGTAGTTGACCGGACGGTTCATGATGTCTTTATCGGCATTCTTGACCCAAAGGTAAGTCTGGTAGAAGTTATAACCGTTGCCGGCTTCGTTACCCAGCGACCAGAAAGTCAGACTCGGATAGTTCTTATTACGTTCGAACATGTTGATTGTGCGATCCATGTGCGCTTTCAACCATTCCGGATTGTTTCCCAGCGTACCGCCTTTAGCAAGATCATAGTACATGCCATGGCTCTCGATGTTTGCTTCATCGTATACATAAAGTCCGTATTCGTCGCACAATTCGTAGAAACGGCGATCTTGCGGATAATGGCACAGGCGAACCGTATTCAGGTTGTGTTGTTTCATCAATTCGAAATCTTTGCGCATCAACTCTTCAGTCATATAGTGACCGGTAGCAGGGTTATGTTCGTGAATGTTCACTCCCTTCAACTTCAGCGGCTGTCCGTTGATGAAGAGGCATACATAGGGCTTTCCGTTGCGTGCCAGTTGCTCGGTCGGTTTAATTTCGATGCGGCGGAAACCTACGTTGAACGGAATGATTTCGTTCACTTTACCGTTTTCTTTTACTGTCATCACCAACTTGTAGAGGTTGGGGGCTTCCGAAGTCCAGGTCTTTACATCCGGAAGTGTCTGGTCGAAAGACACCGTACGGGTCTCTCCGGCCGCTACATTAGTTGCTTTCTCTCCGGTTGCCACTACTTTGCCATTGGCATCGAGCAGTTCGTATACCAACGTCATATTGCCGGCTGTCGAACCGTTGTTTCTCAGGTCTACGCCCAGTTTGAAGATACCGTCTTTGTATGTATCGTCCAGAGTCGATGTTACACGGAAATCTTTGAGCGCGGCTTTGGGTTGTGAGTAAAGGAATACATCGCGTTCGATACCGCTGATACGCCAGAAGTCCTGGCATTCCAGATAGGATCCGGTACTCCAGCGGTAAATCTTTAAAGTAAGGACATTTTTGCCGGGCTTCACGAATTTATTGATCAGGAACTCCGCACTGTTTTTAGAGTCCTCGCTGTAACCTACTTCCTGTCCGTTGATATATACGTATACACCCGATTTGGCACCGGCCAGGTGGAGGTAAATATCGCGTCCGTCCCAGTCGGCGGGAATATCGATGTCCCTGCGGTAAACACCTACCGGATTGGCTTCCGGCAAAGTAGGAGGTTGAGGGTTACGGGGCTGGAATTCATATCCGTGGTTGGTATAAATAGCTACTCCGTGGCCTTGTACTTCCCAGTTGCCCGGTACTTTGATGTCTGCCCAATCGGCCGTACTGATTGCAGGGTCGGTGATGTTGGCCGGCAGGTTCTTGTATGAATCTACAAAATAGAACTTCCAGGTGCCGTTCAGGAGTTGGTAGTACTTGCTTTTTTCAAACTTTCCGGTCAGGGCGTTTGCGCGGTTTTCGTAGGTCATAAATGAAGAACGGGGGTATTCTTTATTTACGGCTACCACCTGTACGTCCTGCCAGTAAGGTTTCGTCGGTTTGTTGCCGGCCGAAGCAAAGGTGGATGCCATCAGGAGGCCACCCAACATAAGGCTATTTAAGGTGTCAGATAGTCTTAACTTCATGTTTTGAGGGTATTAGAATGATAATTTATTTAACTTTTATATGATCAAAGCCTTCTCCGTATACGCCGATTACTGCGCTTTGCGAGACAAAAGCAGTCGGGTCACAGTCTTTTATCAACCGGAAGATAATGGTTGACTCCCGTTTTTTTGCCAGGACGAACATCATCTTCTGCTCTTTGCCGGTATAGAATCCGGTTGCATTGATAATGGTTACTCCCCGGTGCGGATATTCGTTGATGCGTTTGCCTATTTCTTCATACTTGTTGGAGATGATAAAGAATTGTACCGATTGGCGCGCACTGTTCACTACCTGGTCCAGTACGAAGCTGCAAACATAAAGGGTCACATATCCATATACTACCTTTTCCCAGTCTTTCAGTACGAAATAGCTGGAAGAGATAATGATCAGGTCACATATCAGCATGACTCTTCCCAAAGTGATGTCGCGGTATTTGTTGATGACAGCCGCGATAATATCGGTTCCTCCCGTACTTCCGTTGGCTGAGAAAGCAATACCGATGCCGCTGCCACAGAAAGAAGCACCCAACACGCAAGCCATGAACGGCTGATCGTGTAGCAAGGTTACGTTCGCGGTTAATTTTTGGATAACGGACAGGAAGAAGGTTAAAGTGAATACACCGAATATGGTTTTAAGACTGAATCGAAATCCCAGCACTTTGAGGGATACCATCAGCAAGACAGCATTGATGGCAAAGTAAGTGTATTGAACCGGGAATCCGGTAGCGAAATAAACAATAGAGGCAATGCCCGGTACTCCACCGGTGGTGATGTCGTTAGGAAGCAGGAAGAGAGTCCATCCGATGCCGTAAAGGATCATTCCCAAGGCAATCATTAAGTAGTCTTTCGTTTCTCTGATTACTCCCTGTTTAGAGGGCTTTGATATTTTCATCTTCATGGATGGGTTGTGTAGTCTTATAATCGGACACGGATTTCACGAACCGGCCGGCTTTGTGTAGCGAACTAACTGCCGGATGACTCGTGAAACCCGTGTCAAAAAGAAGTTTTATTATTTTGCGAAAGCGTGTCTGTAACCTTTCACCTTGTTCCATGCTCCACGAGTAAAGTCGGGGATAGCTACCGGGGCAGAGCTGTTTTCGATAGAAAGCTTGGTCAGGTCGGCCATACAGCACCATTCTGCAAGGTCATAAACGTCCATATCCAAAGGAAGACCGTTGCGCAGACAGTAAACCAGACGATAGTCCATGATGTAGTCCATACCGCCGTGTCCGCCTACTTTCTTGGCAGTTTCTTCCAGTTCTTTGTGGATCGGATGTTTGTATTTGTCCATCAACGCTTTTTTAACGTCAGCCGGTACAGAACCGTGTGCATTTAGCTTTTCGTGGTTAGGTACATCGTTTGAAGCGATCTGAGTCGGACGCATGCAATATTCTTCGATAGGATATTTGCTTGCATAGCCGTCAGCACCTACTACCTGATACATACGGCTGTAAGGACGCGGAGTCATCACGTTGTGCTGAATCAGGATAGTCTTACCTTTTTCTGTACGGATCAATGTAGAAGTCTGGTCACCGTTCTGGAAGTCTTTCACTTCTTTGCCGGTTGTCTTTTTGATGTATGCCGGACCGTTTACAGCTTTGGTATCCATAGATACGAGGTAGTTCATTTTGTCACCACGGTGAATGTCGAGCAGCTGGCAAGCCGGGCCCATGCCGTGAGTAGCGTATACATCGCCACGGTGGTTCTGGTTGTAATCCATACGCCAGTTGTTCCAGTAGTACGGCCAGAAGTCTTCAAGGTTGTGGATGTAAGCACCTTCTGTGTGCAGCACTTCACCGAATACACCCTGTTGAGCCATGTTCAGGGTAGTCAGTTCAAAGAAGTCGTATACACAGTTTTCAAGCTGCATACAGTGTTTGCGAGTTTTCTCTGAAGTGTTGATCAAAGCCCAGATTTCATCCAGCGTCATTGCCGAAGGAACTTCAATGGCAACGTGTTTGCCATGTTCCATAGCGTAGATAGCCATCTGTGCGTGATGTTTCCAGTCTGTTGCGATATAAACGAGGTCGATATCTTTACGTTCGCAAAGTTTTTTCCAGGCGTCTTCACTTCCGGAGTAAGAAGCTGCTTCCGGTAAGTTTGCTTTTGTCAGGATTTTCTGTGCGCCGGCTACGCGTTCAGGGATAAGGTCACAAAGGGCTACGATCTGTGTTCCGGGGATGTGAGTGAAGCGTTCTACTGCACCCGGACCACGCATACCCAAACCAATGAATCCGACACGTACCACGTCGAGTTTAGGAGTAGTCAGTCCGACTACATCTTTTTGTCCGGCGGGACGTACAGGCACTGAAGTCTCGATAGGCTTGATGGTTTGTGCTACGGCACCAGAGGTGCATGCAAACAGAGCAAGTCCGATAAACAGGGCATTTAGATGTTTAAACATGTTTGAATAAGATTTGATTAGTTAATAAAATTGTTGTTAATAATAGTGTTTCATTTCTATCGTGCAAAGATAAGAATACTTTTCACAACTCTTATCTTTTATGCGATTAAAACGTTCTCTGTTACATCTTTAATTCATAGATATTCCGGTTATTATTATAACAGGACAATTCCTGTCGGTCTACAGAGATGGCTGCTTCTGTTCTTTAACGGAAGTTGCCATCTCTGCAGCAGGCTGGCTTTTCTTTCTGCAAAAGCCTGATAATGTCATCTTTTACAAGTTGTTTGAACCCGGTAGTGCAATGTTTGTCCGGGGTATATAATGCTGCGTGTAGTGTGTTGTGGGTTGCAACTCTGTCTTTCATTCTTCTGTTCCTTTTATGAGATTCTTTTCCTTTGTTAGGTTGCTCGAGCTTATTATTTACTTTTTGATATACGTTATAAATACACACCATTGGGGGGCTACCCTCGGTATAATAGTTTTAATTTATATTATTTTAATAAATGACCGGCTTTAAAACTACTTTTGATTTCTGAAAGAAGAATGACTCAATCGGTGTGATTCTGATAGTATATCCTGTTTTTTGCTGACTCGCAATTGGGGTAAAATAGCTCTGGCAGAGAAGAGGACTGCATAAAAAACGGATGTAAACTGCAAAAAAATACGTAAAAGGTGAAATTTTTCCAATATCTATGCATGAAATCTATTAAACGAAAGCTTTCTTTCTTTAAAAGGGAGGCGGCATTCGTTTAGAACCAACGCTCTATTTCATTAGAACTAAAGTTACATTAGGTCGGAAGATAAAATTCATTGCTCTTATTCCGCCTCTTTTTCACTTTTTAGCCGTGTGTCGGTTAATGTCGGAAAAGTGTCAGAATGTAGCCGTTTACACCTTTTGATGAAGATGAATGTGGTGCTTTTGCCGGAAAGGGTAGGGATGTGTATCTGAACAGACGGGAAAGGTGATATTCTGCAAAAGCCTGATTGCCGGAAAAGGCGTTTTTGATCACCGCAAAGAAAACTACCCGGATATAGCAGAAGCTATACCGGGTAGAAAATACAAAATGACACTATATATACACTATTGACTTTTTGTCGGAGTGCATTAAGGGTTCAACTCGATCCATTCACCGGCTTGAGTATCTATGTTCAAGATATCCGTGCCGGATAAAGTATAGTTCTTATTCGGCTTCAGTGTACCGGGACGGGCTATTTTCAACATGCCGCCTTTCTCCGAATAGATGCGTACCCGATTGATTTCTCCACCTTCCATCCGGGCCGATACCAGGAATGCACCCATGGCGCGTAAGCTTTCGAAGGATACATCTTTCCATTCTTTCGGTATTGCCGGGAAGATGCGTATTACGCCTGTGTGACTTTGCAGCAACATTTCTTGTATGCCTGCTGCAAAAGCGAAGTTACCTTCGAGCGTGAAGGGGCGGTAAGTGAAGCGGGATTTGCCGCTTTGGGTCTGGTCACCGTTGGCATGGAAGGTGTTCTTCAGGCAGAAGCATTCCGCAAAGGTTTTCAGGGCTTGTGCGGCACCTTCACCATCGAATGCACGGGCTTTCATATTGGCGAGCCAACTGTATGAATATCCTGTCCAGTAGTCCGGCCCTACTTCATCGAGTCTCTTCAAGGTGGCGCGGATGATGTGTTGTGACTTTTCTCCGTCGCTCCAGTCTATCAGTCCCAGCGGATGGATAGCCATGGCATGTGAAAAATGACGGTGTGATTCTTTGTAGGGATATCCTTTGGCGAAAGTGAGGCAACCTTCTTCGTCTACGTCGTAATCTGGTAGTTGGGCTTCCAGGGATGCCCAGTGTCCGGCTTCGTCGGCCAGGTTCAGTTCGTGTGCCAGTTCGGAAGCAGCCTTAAAGAGGAAGTGCATCATTGCCAGGTCATAATTGGTCATGTCGCTGAACCACGCTTGCAGGGAGTTGTCGAATATTTCGGGACTTGAACTGAATTCCAGTTTACGTACTCCTTCGGGGGTAACTTCTGAAATTTGCTCCAGATAGATTGCCACATCCTTGATGAATGGATAAGCACGCTCTTTGAGGAAAGTGCGGTCTGCCGAATATTTCCATTGCAGATAGAAGTGTTGTGCCAGCCATGCAGCTACGGTTTGCGACATGGAGTATTGTATCCATCCTCCCATGGGTTCTCCTGTCAGGGTGCAAACCCCCGGTATATTCATCCCTTCGGTACCGAAATAGCGGCGGGTGTAGCGTTTGTATGCATCCCGTTGGTTCCACAACGTGTTCAGATAGCCCATTCCTTCGGTCAGGTGATTGCCTGTATAGGTCGGCCAGTAACTTAGCTGGGTATTTAAATCGTGATGATAGTCTCCCTTCCAGGGCGGAAGTTTGCCGTTATCGGCTGTCCATACGGCCTGCAGGGAGATGGGGTATGAGTGTTCGCGGGTAGTGGAACCGAATTTATACATTTCGTTCTGATACTGTTTTTGCAGTACAGAATCGGGTAGAGTGATCGATGATTGTGCCCAGTACTTGTCCCAATATTCCAGGTGTGCCTGATAATCATGCTTTAGACCGCGTTGCAGGGCGGCTTCTGCCTTTTCGGAAGCTTGCTCGCCGGATAAGGAAGAGGTGACGCTCCAGGTACCGTACAAGGTTTCGCCTTCTTGCTTCCAACAGACTGTTACGTCATACGAAAAGTCTCCGTATCCCTTTTGATGGTAGGTTATTTGGTTTCCTTCACGAACCACTTTTCCTTGTTGATAGCCCAATCGGTGCAGATCTTGTCCCGAAACCGGATCGAGGCTGCCATCCGGCTTCGTTTTATTGTATACAGGAGTGATGATGGAGGGTTCTATCGGGGTTTTCAGGTTACGGAATACAAACCATCCGATCGGTTCGGTAGCATGAACGAAAGTCTGCATTTGTGTACCGTCTGCCCAGTCTGCTTCACATAAGGCATTGTTCAGGTAAAGTCTTACCTGAGTCGGAGTGCCGATCTGCTCTAATGGAAATTCGATGGCAGCTCCGGGAATCTTGGATGGCGCGGGATTCATGTCATAAGGCCAGTCCAGCTTTTTCTGTACGGGCAGATAGTTCTTTTGGCGAATATGTTCTTTTACCCAGGAGAAGCGGAAGTTATCTCCCGACAGACTGTCTACCGGACGTAAATCCCATAAATCGGTTCTGTCCAGTGACAGGCGTAGGGTGGAGTCACGTTGCCATACCAAGGCACCGACGGTAGCATTTCCCAAGGGCATTGCTTCGTCCCACGACCGGGCAAGTCCGGTGAATACAAGATCACTCTCTGAAGGAGTGACCGGACAATAGTCATACGAGTTGCAACTGCTCCACAGACCACAACAGAGTAGTAATAGTAGTTTGATTTTCATAATATTAAAAAAGATCAGTTTATAATGTTCTACTTTCAGACTTGTGCTATTATAAATACAATGAGAATAGCAGTCACCATAGAGCGGCTGCTATTCTTTTAATGTATTTTAAGATTCGTCTGACTATTTATTCAATAGCAATTCGATCGCCTTGCTACCCTTGTCTCCGGATTTCTCTTCGGATGCCGGGGCGAAAAGTGCATCCAATAGGTAGACGGGTAAACTCTTTGTCGGGTTGAAATACCCGGATGACACATAATTACGGACAGACGTTAGTAACTGCTGCATCGCAGGTCTTTCATCGATTTTCTTTTCCGGATCGGCACAGAGCACGAATAGTTTTCCTTTTCCTACCTTAGCTTCGAACGAGATACCCAGTTTTTGGTTGGTCTCGTATGAGTCAATGCTCTGTATCAATGGGGTGATTTCTTTCAGTTCGTCGAGTTCCAGGGCTGTCGAATAGTTCAGGATGTCCCACCATTGCCAGTCGGCATAGTTCCGGGTGGGGAAGTCGCGAAAGGCGGGATGCTCGTTATCGATCAGTGTACCTACGATCATTGGATTCCAGTTGAACATAATCGGGTTCCAGAAATGGCTGGCGAAGTGCGCTTTGCGTCCTTTACACTTTTCTGGAATTAACAGTACATTCTTGCCTTCGTTGAGCCACTGTTTGGTTTCGTCATTCCAGGTACGGGTGTAGACGAAGTTGTGCTGTTCCGTTTTCGGTTGTTCCGGATATACCCACACATCCCATTCATTGTGTATACCGCCCAGCTCAGCCTTCAAGGTCAGTTTGCGGGCACTGTCCATCCCGTTCAAGGGGAGTTCGATGATTCCGAGTGAATCTACCGTAGCAGGTTGTATGCTTTTTGTCTTCAGGCTTCCTTTGTGGTATACGGTTCCGTCTTCACCGGTCAGTGTCCAGTTCAGTTTCCGGCTGTTCAGGGCATCTTTACCGAAATGGTAAATTTCCATTTTTGCCTTTAGTTTTTCCCCGTTTCTGAAAGTGCGTTTGGGTAAACGTGCCAGGAGTACGGTCGGAGCACACGATTCTCTGAACTTTTCGGGTGTTACCAGTCCTTTGCTTTCCCAGAAAGCGTCGAGGATGCCTACAAAGGCACTGCCCTGTCCGGGGAAATCGGCCAGTCCCAACAACTGAAAACCACCGGAGTTGCGAGTACGGAGCAGCGATTCGTTTACCTCTTTATATTGCAGCACCGTATGTGCTCCGGTTGCCCGGAAGAAATCGTTGGCTTGGTGCAACATGCCGTTTTTGGCAAGCCGTTCGCGGAATACCTCGAAATTGCGTGCTTCTACAACGCCGGTATATTTCTTGATTTCCTCAAAGTTGGGATACATACAGCGTTGTCCGGTTTCGTGAGCAATCACCGGTACATCGATATCCGATTCTTTGCAACGGTCCCAGTCAGTCGATGGCTTTCCTTCGTATACGGTAATCCATCCTTTCGAGGTGACATGCGACACATAGTACTGATCCGAAGGAGTATGAGTACGTGCGGTCGAGGCGCTATAGAGCCGTCGGTTATCATACTTCTGTGCCTTTTTTACCAGATCTTCCAATACGGCGAAGTCACCTTCGTTTTCGTTGCCGTTACACATCAGGATGAAAGAGGGGTGATTGCCATAGGCATCGAGAATGGCATACATCTCTTTTTCAAAGAAATCACGCCGGTCAGGATATTTACCCACATCTTTGATCCACATGGGAAGTTCGGCCTGGAGGTACATACCTACTTCGTCACCGGCTTCGAAAGCGGCTTCTGGCGGACACCAGGAGTGAAAGCGTACGTGATTCATTCCATATTCTTTAATGGTGGTGAAGATGCGTTTCCAGTCATCCACATTTGTCGACGGATAACCAGTCAGGGGAAAGACTGCACAATCCAGTACTCCACGTAAGTGAATGTCTCTTCCGTTCAGGCGGATATGATGTTTACCCTGCTCTACGTTCCGCATGCCGAAAGTTCGGGTTTGAGTATCTGTCTTTCCGTCTACGTTCCAACTGGCTTCTATCTCGTATAAATAAGGTGTGAATTCATCCCAGAGTTTCACCCTATTTCCCATCGGGAGCGTTTGGCGTATGCCTGCATGTACCTGAAGACTGTCTGCATTTAGTGTTTGGCGGACTATTATTTTACCTCCTTGCTCGCGGATGCATAGCTCCAGTTTTCCTGTCTGTCCGGTCTTTAGGGGAGCGGGTTGTACAGATACTTCCACAGCTTTCGAGCTGACATCGGGGTATACATTGATCTGGCGGATATGCGCTTTCTCCTTGGCATATAGTGAGATGTCTCCGGCTATTCCGTTCCAGTTAGTCTGCGTATATTCGGTTGTTCCATGGTTCCATTGATCCATCGGATATTTAAGTGTATTGTTTACGCAAATGGTCAGTGTGTGGATTCCCGGAGTAAGTAGCGGAGTCAATACGAACGTGTTCGGTGTGCTCAGGTGCTCTTTCATTCCTGCCTCTTTGTCATCCACGTAGACGGTGGTTTCCCAATGGCAACGTTCCAGTTTCAGGTAAATCTCCCGATCTGCCCAGTCTTCCGGAATCACTACTTCACGTTGGTACCAGGCGGCTCCCTGATATTCGAATTTACGGCTTAAACGGTCTACGTAGCGTGCCGTATTTTTAATTCCTTTACCTCCCTGGTCTGTCGATCCGGGGAGCATAATGGTTTCAGAGAGCTTGTCCAGATAGAATTCCGAACCGGGAGTTTTACCGAATCCCATCGGATCCAGTTGGAAACGCCACATGCCCGACAAGTCAAGAGCATCATTCGTTAGGGTTTGCGCCATAGCGGTCATGGCAAGCATCAATCCGGTCAGGAGCAGAATCGCCCGGTACCGGGTGTTTTGAAAAGATTGTTTCATGATAGAATGGTATTCATTAATTTCCGGTGAATTTGTACTCCTTGATGATTGTTATCCATTGAGGCGGCTATATCAAAGAACTGTTCGGCTTTTGTTCTATTTCCCAGTCCCAGATGTCCCAGTGCCATCAGGTAGTTGCAGTGAATGCGGTTCTTTTTATCCATATCGTCTTCCCAAATCAAAAGATCGGGTAAAGATACGGCAAAATAATCCATCTTGAATCGGTCGAAGAGGTGTTCTTCTCCATAAGTAATTAATTGGTTGAACCGGCTGCGTGCCTTTTCTTCCTCTCCTAATTTCCGGTATGCCAGTCCTTGGTAGAATATTTTATCCGGTTTCTGGTCGTTGTAATACATGGCAGCGGCTGGCTGGCTGTTTCCCGAACAGGCTTTGACGAACAGGCTGTGAGCCTCTTCCGGTCTCCCTTGTTGTTGCAGGATATATGCTTTGTAATAATTGAAGTCGTTTTCCTGTGCCCCCGGTAGTTTCCCTTCACCCAGATGGGTAGGGTATATGTAGCATTCATCTATTAAGGCGAGTGCGTCATCATATTTTTTCCGGTTTATCAACTCCTTTGCCAGTTCCAGGCGTGCCAGCTGATATTGTGCGGGTACTTTACCTTCTCCTCCTTCCCACGGATGGAATTTTCTTTGGTCTATCCGTCGGATTGCTTCCCGATATTGCCCGGTTTGGTTCAGTAAAGTGACGTATTCCAGATACAGGTCGTCACGGGTCATTACGATATCTATGTGCTGTTCCAGAAAGCACAGTCTTTCTATGTGCGGACGGTTCAGCCGTTTGTACAATTGATCCAGTTCCATCAGTACACGGGCATCCGTGTGATCCAGGCGGAATGCTTTTTCCAGTAAGGCGACAGCTTCGTCCGGACGGTTCATTTTGTTGAAGTAAGCCAGTGACAGATTACGCCATACGGTGGGGAATGTCTCGTCTTCGCGCGAAGAGCGCTCCCAGGCTGCGATGGCAGTGGGATACCGGCGTTTATCATACCATAGATTTCCCAGGTAATAAAGTGCTTTGGGGGCTTTTCCTGCAAAGTCGACTACACACTGAAGGGCTTCTATCGCTTCCAAGGCATTGGGGAAACAATAATCGGCCGGTTCTTTTTCGGCAGTGGCAATGGCTATTTGTGCTTCGGCTGTTTTTCCTAGACGGATCAGGCACCAACTCTTGTAATAATGTAAGAGTGTCTGTTCACCGACAGGTTGGGCAATGGCAAGTTCGGCTACAGCCAGTGCTTCTTCAAATCGTCCGGCAGAAGTATAGTCGAGTACCAGTGCTTCGTAATCGGGTGCTCCACGTTTCATTAGGTTCCGAAGTTGGATCAATACTGTTTCATCCCGGGTGATCAGGTATTTTTCGAACAGGCAACCGAAGTTGAATGCATCCGTCTTCAAGGAGTCTTCTATCCAGGCAAGAGCCTCCTCTTTTTGTTCGAGATGGCGGAGTATGATTGCTTTCAGATGGCGTCCGCGCAGATTGTGCCAGTTGTGGAGAAGGGATTTTTCAATCTCTTCGAGAGCTTCTTCCCAATTGCTGCGGGACACGGAGATCTGGGCCAGCGAATAGTAGCCTGCGTCTTGCCATGCCGCGTTCCAACACGATTTATAGAACGAATCGTAGGCCTCATCATCTTTTCCCTGAAATTTTAGAGCAAGTCCGAGGTTATAGAAAGCTTCTCCATCATAGGGGTTAGGATTCTTTTCGGTGAGTCGGGCAATGGCATTCCGAAGATATGGTTCAGCCTGCGCAAACTCTCCTTTGCGTATCAGCCATAGTCCCATGGCGTTGTTGCAACGTGCATCTCCATTGTCTCGGCGGAGTGCTTCCCGATAATAGTCGGTCGGGCAATAAGTGGCATGACGATATTGTTCCAGATGCAGTCCGGTCAGATAGAGTTCTTCGTTGGTTTTGATCTCTTCCGGTGCAAGGGCGGGTTTGGCTGCTTCCGGAACTGCTTTGATTATTTCCGGTTCGGCCTTCCAACTTAGCTTTTTTCGTCCGTTGGTATCGTAGATAATGACTTCCGCTTCGTGAAGATCATTTATGGGGATCAACCGGTCGAATACTTGTTCAGGTGAGAGGCTACCGATTTCCTCAAAGCGTATAACACCCGCTTGACGGACTACGATGCGTAATCCTTGCTGAGCCGAGGTGGCAAACAACTTCAAACGACATTCTTCTCCTTCGGTTTCCAGATTCATTAAGAGTTCGGAGGAGGCGTTTTTCACAACTCCCAATTCCCGATAGGGCATGAAGTATTGGGTAAAAGTCTTCTCTTCATAAGGTTGCAACCAACTGAAGTCCGGTTGATTGTCCGTATAGACTCCGGTCATCAGTTCTATGTACGGACCGTCAGCATCAGTCAGGTTGCGGTCCCATGCCTGTCCGAAATCCCCGTTTCCCCAGGTCCATTGTTTTTTTCCGGGAGATATGTGATGATTGGCCACATGTAGGACACCTGCCTGTGTATCATTTTCGTACCCGCCTACAAAATTATAGTTAGACCGGATTGCCATGTAGGAGGTCGGTACGGGAATATTTTTATATCTGGAAATATCCACGCCGGCAGAATAATCCATTTTATAGTAGGTTCCGGTAGCAATAGGATAACGAGACACGTCCCGTTTTCCATGATCGAATACAGCGTTGACATCCGACGGGAATACTGACTGATAGCAGTCATTGACCGCTACGGCCGGATTGGCCCACCAAAGGAAAGTTTGTGGAAGCGGAGTCGGGTTGGAAACTTTTCCTTGTATCTCGAGTACGGCACGTCCCGGGCGGAGTGTAAATCCGGCTGTTCCTTTTTGACCGAACATCCGTTCCCGTTCGCTTACCCATACAACGACACTTCCGTCTTTACATCGTTCGATGCTGTAGTCCACCGGCAAGAAGGTGCTGGGACGGTGATGTTGAGGCCAGTTGAACTCAATGCCTCCGGAGATCCAGGGACCGGTGAGTCCTACCAGTGCCGGCTTTATTACGTGATTGTAGTAGATAAAATGCCGTTGCTTTACCTTGTCGAATGCCATTTGAATACGTCCTCCCAGTTCGGGCAGGATCATGACTTTGATGTATTCGTTCTCCAGCCATACGGCATGATAACTTTTCTCTTCGCAGGTATCTTCAATTTTCTCGATGACCGGATACGGATATACGACTCCGCTGCTTCCCTGGTAGACACGTTTCTCCAGGAACATCGGGTTTTTCTCAGGGCGTCCGATGCCATAGGTAGGGAGCAGGATGTCTTCCTCCCATACATTAACACTTTCTTTCATCTTGTTCTATGTATTATTTGATTAATTCTTTTTCTATTTCTTCCAGTGTTTTCCCTTTTGTTTCGGGCAGGTTTTGGCGTATGAACAGGAATCCGGCCAGGCAGATACCACCGTATAGCCAGAAAGTTCCTTCGGCACCTATACTTTCATTCAATACCGGGAAGGTATAGGTCAGTATGAAACAAGCCACCCAAAGGAAGAAGGTAGAGATGGCTATAGCCATACCTCGTATTTTCACGGGGAAGATTTCGGATAACACCACCCAGACCACCGGGGCAAGTGACATAGCATAGCAAGCGATGGCAAGTACCACCAGTAGAAGCATGGGTAAACCGTTTACATCCAGGAAGTAGCAGGTTCCCAATATAAGGTAAATCAGCGCTAATCCTGCCGAACCGATCAGCATCAGTGTACGACGTCCCCATTTGTCTACCGTATAGATGGCGACGAACGTAAATATCACATTAGTGATCCCGGTCACTACGATGTTCATCAGTACATCGGAAACGGCATATCCGGCTGATGAAAAGATCTCGTGGGCATAATTGAAGATAACATTAATGCCGCACCATTGCTGGAATATGGCCAGAACGATTCCAATGATCAGTACTTTGCGCATTTCCGGGCGGAAGACCGATTTCCATTCGTTGTTTTGCCGGTTGCCTTGAGATTGAGTGAGTTGGTTCAGTTCTTCCAGGGTTTGGCGGGCATACGTTTCCCCTCCGATGCGTGTCAGTGTCTTTTGTGCTTTCTCCTGTTGATGGACGGTAGCCAGCCAACGGGGACTTTCGGGGATGATGAACGATAACAGGAAGAAAATTCCTGCCGGGATCAGTTCTGCCCAGAACATCCATCGCCAGGCCCATTGCACACTTGTTTCGCTGAGTATATCGGAACCTTGTGTGTAGTATTCCCCGATTTGCCAGTTGGCCAATTGTGCAAATAAGATACCTAATACGATGGTGAGCTGGTTGAGCGATACGAATTTGCCGCGTACATGGGCAGGAGATACCTCTGCAATATATACGGGAGAAATGTTGGATGCGATGCCGATGCCCAATCCTCCTACAATGCGATAGAAGATGAAGTAGGAAAAATGATCGACTGCTCCCGTACCCCAAGCCGAAAGTGCAAACAGGAATGAGGCTATGACAAGCATCTTTTTGCGTCCGTATTTGTCGCTCCAGATTCCTGAGAGCAAGGCTCCTGCCAGGCAGCCTATCAGTGCGCTGCTCATAGCCCAGCCACGTAGAGCCGCAGAGTTTTCAATACCAAAGAAAGGTTCATAGAAGATTTTAGCTCCTCCGATAACAACCCAATCATAGCCGAACAGTAATCCGCCCATGGCTGAGACGATGCAGATAAGTAGTAAATAGCCTCGTGTCTGTTTCATGTTATTAAATGGTTTAATTGATATTGCAAAGTAAGCGGGTTTGAGAATAGAAATAAATAGAGAAACCGATTAAAAAGATGGACTATATTTCTTTTTTATCTCTATATTTGTGACGTGAACCGATGAATCTTATTAGTATGGCAAAACAAAAAGACGGCTTTCTGGGCGAACAGGCATTGGTGTTGCCTCCTGCCATTGTGCAACGTATGAAGACTGATCCTGCAACTTCTATACTCTATATAACCGATATAGGCTATTATCCAAAGGCTTATAATCACTTTCGGGAGCGGGAAACTCCGATTGACCAGTATGTGTTTATCTATTGTACGGAGGGTAGGGGATGGTTCAGTCTCGATGGGCAGAAACACCCGGTAGTGCCTAACCAATACTTTATACTTCCTGCAGGACTTCCTCATGCGTATGGCGCTGATGAAAAGGAACCATGGACAATTTACTGGATTCACTTCGGAGGAACACTTGCTCCGCTTTATTGTACGCATCGTACCTGTAGGCTCACGGATATAAAACCGGGAATGCATTCGCGTATTAGTTACCGGACAGAACTGTTTGAGGAGATCTTTCGGGTACTGAAGATGGGGTATAGCTTGGAGAATCTTTCATATGCCAGCTCTGTATTCCATCATTATTTGGGATCATTGCGCTATCTCAGAGAGTATCGGGAGGCTGTTTCAGAGCATCGTCCGGCAGGAGAAGAAGATCCTGTAAATGCAGCTATTCATTATATGAAGGAGAATCTGGGCAAGAAGCTGACTTTAGCCGAGCTGGCTGATTACACGGGGTATTCATCCTCATATTTCTCTAATCTGTTTTTGAAGCGTACAGGATATGCCCCATTGAGTTATTTTAATCAGATTAAGATTCAGAAAGCCTGTCAGTTTCTCGATTTTACCGATATGAAAGTGAATCAGGTCTGTTATAGAGTGGGTATTGAAGATGCTTATTATTTTTCACGGCTGTTCAGCCAGATAATGGGAATGTCTCCCAGGGAATATAAAAAGGTAAAGAAAGGATAAAAGGAAGACAGCAAAGAAGAAAGGTGTGTCGAAACTCGTATTCACCACGGATTATCACAGATTAAGAGTGTTGATAACCAATGACGGGAAATTCACTCTGTGCTACTCTGTGTCCTCTGTAGTGAGTTCCGACACGCCTTCCTTCTGATAAATACTACATTTTTATTTTCTCTGCCAGTCTGATGTCTTTAGAGGAGGCGCCTACTAGAATTTCAAATTCACCTTTTTCAAATACCCATCGGTTTTGTTTGGCGTTGAAATACTGGAATGCGTCTTCACTCAAACCGATTTCTATCTGTTTGCTTTCTCCTGCTTTCAGATATACCTTGTCGAAACCTTTTAATTCTTTCAAAGGACGTGGCTCTTTAGATTGCATGTCGCGTACATAAAGTTGAGCGACTTCATATCCGTCTCGCTGTCCGGTATTGGTTACAGTGAATGAAACGACGAGTTGCTTCTGTTTTTTATCCGTCATACGGATGTTGAGGCCCGAATAGTCAAAGGTGGTATACGAAAGACCGAATCCAAAAGGGAAAAGGGGTTCGATACCTTTTTGATCGTATCCACGGTAACCGGTGAATATTCCTTCTGTATAATACACTTTCTTTTCCTTGCGAGTTTCATCGTAATGACCGCAGGCAGGTGAGTCTTCCCATCTTTTCTCGATAGTGAATGGCAGCTTGGCTGACGGATTCACTTTACCCGAAAGAATATGAGCTAAAGCATGTCCGCCTTCCTGCCCCGGATAGAGGGCGTGTACTACCGCAGGCACCTGATCGATCCATCGGGTCATGTTTATTCCGCCTCCTGCATGGATGGCAACTATCAACTTAGGATTTACTTTTACCAGTTCCTGAATTAACATATCTTGTCCGTAAGGCAGGTCGAAAGGACGGTCGCGCCCTTCCAGTTCGATACTGCCATCCAGTCCGGCACAGAAAACCACCAGATCGGCTTTGGCAGCCAGTCGTTTCGCTTCAGAAAAGTCAATATCACTTTGATAAGCATATCCCATCCGGATCTCTGCCGGTGTACTGCGTTGGTTGCAGAACTCCAGCCGAATATGTTTGGCATCCCCTTTTTTTGCGGAAATTGCGGTATTGCGAACATCGAATGATTGAGATTGAGAGGCATCCAATGCTAATGTTCCGTCTATCCATAAACGATAGGCACCTTGTGCGTCGACAAAGAATCGGATACTGTCTGTTTTCTCGACATCTACATATCCTTCCCAGCACACCCGATAATCATTTCCCAATTTACTTTCGTTGAAAGGATATCCCCACCATTCATAATTTACCGTGCGGTCGGTGCGGCGGAGAATCAATCCGCTTTCTTCTTTATCGGTTTCTATAGTTCGGTCGGCCGATTGATTAACACTTACAGTTCTTCCTGCCGCTACTGCTTGTTGTTGGATCATTTTATCCGAGAGTGTGGCAGAAGTGTCGGAAGATAGTGCATAATAGCTCGCTTCCAGTCCGGGTTTACCTTCTTTCGTACGGAATTTACTGTTACGGAATAAGCGGGGTTTGAATTGGTTGGATATTCCTTCCGTGTAAAGTACGGTTGCTTCCGGAAACTCCTGACGGATACCTTCTAACGCTGAAACTACATACCAGGGATGAACTTTTGAACTTCCCCCACCACCGTAAACGATGCTGTTTACATTGTATATTCTATCCGAAACGATAGCCGGATTGGCAGTCGGTCCGATCACAGCTATCACTTTGGGGCGGTGGATCGGTAAGGTATTCTGTTCATTCTTTAACAGGATGATTCCTTCACAAGCGGTATTCAGAGCCATCTGATTGGCTTGAGGATTAAAAGTCGGAATATCGGTGTCTTGCTGAGGCCTGTCGAAAAATCCCATTGAAATACAGGCACCATAGATGCGGCGCACTTTATCATTGATTACTTCTTCTGTAACCTTTCCTTCTTTGACAAGTGGGAGAAGTTCTTTGCGGGTGAACCAGTCATTGCTGCCCATCTCAAGATCCAAACCGTAGTTTGCGGCATTTTCGGCGGAATAGGTACATGCCCAGTCAGACATTAACATGCCTTTGAAGCCCCAGTCTTTCTTTAAAATATCGATCAGATGTTTGTTTTCAGTGCAATATACTCCGTTCACTAGGTTATAACCCGTCATGACAGCCTTGACACCTGCTTTTTGCACAGCAGCTTTGAAGGGAGGCAGATAGATTTCCTGTAAGGCACGTTCGGATACTTCGGTACTGACGGTGTATCGGTCAAATTCTTGATCGTTGGCTGCGAAATGTTTGATGGTAGCAATGACTCCTCCGTCTTGCACTGCTTTTATAAAGGGGACTACCATCTCGGATGCCAGATAAGGATCTTCACCAAAATATTCAAAATTACGGGCTCCTTTTGAAGCCCGATAGTTGTTAACTCCGGGAGCTAAGAGAAAATGAATACCTCTTGCACGCCATTCCTGAGCATACATTGCTCCTGTTTTCTCTGCCAGATTTTTATTCCAAGAGGCAGCCAGCGAAAGTGCTGATGGAAATGCGGTGGCGCGTCCGAATAATCCCCAGGATGCAACGCCCAGCGGACCGTCGGCCAGTTTGAATGCCGGTATTCCTAATCGTTCGCAGGGGTGCAGATAGAAATCATTGTATCCGGAAAGCAGGTCGATTTTTTCTTCCAGAGTCATTCGTTTGATAAGATCGTCTACTCTTTCTTCAGTGGATAATGTCGTGTTCTGAAATGGGTACTGGCTTTGGGCATGTAGCTTGCAAGGAAAAAGCAGTCCTATACCCAGGCTCATGGTAAGGAAAATGTTTTTCATGTGTTTTTTCTGAATTAAATGTTTATTGAGTGATGTTGCAAAGTTCTAAAAAAGAGGGCTTATTGCAAAATAGAAAGCCCTCTCTTTTAGAATAAAGAGTGTTAAATTAATGTATAGTTTCTATCATTTCATTTCCGTTTCTTACGGGTTGTTTAATCAGTTCCGGCAGATTATAAGTTTTAGTGAACGTGTCATAAAAGTCCGGATCTTTTTGGGGCATCAGGAAGGGTTTCCCCGCTTTTCCGGTTTCCGGATCGAAACTGGCAAAGAAAGGGCGAGCCCAAAGCCCGTCCAACCGTTTGCTGCTGAAAACAAACCAGCGTCCGGATGATGACCATGTATGGAAACTCTCCACGTCGTTGCTGTTCACTTCATTTAAAAGCCGTATTTCTCCTGTATCCATTGTCAACAGACAAAGTTCGCTTTCCGGATGCCAGATGGAGAAGTTTCCATAATCCGACAGGGTGAACATCAAGTATTTACCATCGGGAGAAACCCTTGGGAAAGAGACACTTTTTCCCTCTTCGGAGGCTCTGTACACACACTCCGGCGTACCGAATTTACCGGATTCCGGATCGAATCCTATCCTGCACAGGTCATAACGGATACTGTCCAGCGGCATCTTCTCTTTATAAGCGTTTCCCCGGCAGAAATACAGTGTTTTCCCGTCCGGTGTCCAGTTGGGGAATGTTTCCATATACCGCTCCCCGCATATCAGGGAGTCAGTGAGGAATGTTTTCTTTTCGGTATCATAAACCATCAGGTCGGCAGCCAGGTCGGATACCTCTATGGGTTTTTGTCCCGATGAATGGAAGAACTGCTGTATCTCATTCATTGAGAATGCGATGTATCTTCCTGAAGGATGCCAGGCCGCATAGGTTCCCCCGTTCTTGAATCCCTCCGGTTTGGTGTTTACCTTTTCCACTTTCCCGTTTTTGCATACCAGTGTCCCTCCCGACTTTCCCCGCACATGCACCATCATGGTTTCCGGAGAGTTTTGATTGAACGTATGGCAGTTGATGCACTGTTTGCCGAAATTTCGGTTCTCCGCTATCGGAGTCTCTTCATAACCTGTCAGGTCTCTCTGGTAAATCCCCATTTCGTTCCATAGTTCATATCCCGGGTACAGCAATCGGTAGACCAGGTATTCATCTATCGGTTCGTTCGATATGGTATCCTTGATATCCGCATAGCGTGTCCATTTCCCTCCCCTCAGCAGGGTGATGCGGATGAATATTTCTTTTCCCGCGGCTTTTTGGAGAAGTTTCTTCCATTTCTTTGTCGGTATAATCACTTCGGGACTCTTGCTTGTGCAGAGGATGTCCGCCGTCTCCCCTGTGCCTATTTCCGTCTGGAAGGCATCCGCGTTCTCCCCGATCCTGAAATTGGGAGGTGCAATATTCAGCGGGAATGTGACTCCCGCATAATCGGGATATATACAGGGAATACTGTCCGTGCAGGTATCCGGTTTGCCGCATTGGGCGGTGCATGCCTGCAGGCTCCAGCTGAGAACCGTGATAAGAAGGATATAGATTGTTTTCATGTCTTTACATATTAGTTCCTTATGATTTTGTCTCCATACGGACTGATGAAGTTCAGGTAATACCAGTAGGTGTTTCCGAACTCCGCTTTCAGCCTCTGCATTTGCCTGTTTTTATACAGGCTGTAATACCTTTGGAATCTCTTTTCGGTGTTTTCGCTGACGTTGAATCCTGATTTGGAAAACGTTTCCCCGTCCACTCCCAATTTATATATGTATAGTGCTTCTTGGTATGCGGGTGGCATTTCCGGATATTTAAAGTGCCTGATGAACTTCAGGTTATCCACAAAGCGTACTACGTTATTGCTCAGCAGTAGGTCACTCATCAGGTATTCAAAAGCCATTCTGTTTGTCGTGTCCTGCTCACACAGATACTGTAATTCCGGTCCTATATTGATGACGTTTGCAAATCGTGCGGGATGTTCCTTATTGTTTTCAAGTGCCATGCGCAGTCCCGGTACACTGCCTGCATAAAGTTGTTTTTCCAATTCTTCGGCATCTTTCCGATAGAAGAGGGACTGCTTCAGGAGATTGATGAACCGTCGTGCCACTTCAGGTCTTTTGTTTACTATGTTGTATCGTGCCAGGTTAAGCAAATGGGGTGCCGTTTCTCCCCATACCACCATTGCTTCGAATTCCCACCGCTGTGCTTCGTTGATGTACCCTAAGTCTTCATATATAAAATGTCCGTACTCACTCTCACGGCTATCGCTGTTCCATGGGAAGTATAGCGCCTTGACTCCCAGTTTTTGTGGGTAATCGAATAGTTGATAAGGCAATTTTCCCGTATGGTACAGAGCCAGGTTGTGAAAGTAGGAGATCAGCTGGTTGGTTCTTCCCGAGTTGATATATTTTTCGGTTTGTGTCAGTACATTTTCCCAATTCTTTTCTTTTACACTCTTTTCCGCCATTATCATTCGGTGTTCACTCATGTTATAGGTTTGGACAAAAAAGTAAAATGAAGTGCCTGCGTAAATTGCTATTAGTAAGCTGTATATTAAAAGACGGTACTTATTGTTTGGGGGAAGTGGAGAATAAATTTTTCGGATAAAAGACCAAGGGCGAACTGTGATTTGATGAAAAAGGCTCATAATCAGAAGTCCCAGGAAGGTAGCGATGATTGGTGTTAATGAATGGTCGACAGTCATTGAATAGAGGAACAAATATATAGAAGGTATTAGTGATAGCAGTAGCAGATCATTGTGCCCTGTAATTTTTTTTATGGCATCGTTAGTCAGTAAATATATGAGGGCTAAAATTCCTGCAAGTAAAATGCTGCCTATAGTAGGTATGTGAAAAAATTGTATAATAAATGCTGTCAGATAACTCATCCATCCTTGTGACTGGATATGTTGTAGAAAAAAAGTTTTGGAATATAGAAAAAGATGATGTTGTTCCTGATAATAAATCACATGTGATAACACACTCTGATAACAGAGAAAATAAATAAAGAAAAGAAAAATGAAGAGTATGTAAGGGAAGTACTTTCTCATGATAAGTGCTGCTTAAATATGGGAAAATTCACGGACTCTCTACATTTAAATATTATAGAGTCCGTGAATTTGTGTGTTAGATATTAATATCCCGGATTTTGAGTTAACTTGGGATTTAAATCAATTTCAGATTGAGGAATCGGGTAGATATAATTATGGTCTTCATATCTACTACCGGCCAGTTTAACATTGTCACCCTCGTACAGAACACATACCTTTCCGCCATCTTTGGGATCTGCATTAACCGCATCGTCTACCATTTTGTATTTAATGCCAAGGAATGGTGCGTTCAACACATCTTTAGCAATACCCCAACGGCGAATATCCCATTGACGCTTTCCTCCTTCGAGAGCAAACTCAACGCGCCATTCATTACGTATACGCTGACGAAGATCATCTTGAGTCGCGCAGTAAGTCGGCTTGGTTGCATCTGTCTTTTGTAATTCCGGCATACCTACGCGGCGACGGACCTGATTAACAGCTTCAAAAGCAGAATCGTCCAGTGGTGAAACTTCATTTTTGGCCTCAGCATAGGTTAACAGAACTTCTGCATAACGGATAGTTACCCAATCTTTTCCCATTTCCCAACCTGCTGATTGAGGGTCAATACTTGGGTCAAGCCATTTCTGTTGATAATATCCTGTTGCTGTAGCATCACCATGCTGTGCAATACCAGTGCTTCCACTTGATTTTAGTGGAGCTACTTTAATTGTCACGCCATACATTTCCTCACCATCGTGTAAAACGTTAACCTCTAAACGAGGGTCACGGTTAGCAAATGGATTTTTTTCCGAATAAATTTTAGATTTGCTGATAGGAGCTCCTTCACTGTCTTCGAATGCATCTACCAGACTTTGAGTCGGATTCAAACCACCCCAACCTTTTGTCGGAAAGCATTCCCATCCAATTAGGTAGTTTGTTTTATCAGGTGCGTTGTACTGTACTGCAAGAATAATTTCTTCACAACCGTCTGTCTTTTCCCAGAATAATTCTTGGTACTTTCCAGTGTTTTCTTTGTCGTACAGATCATATTTATTTAGATCCATAACAGATTTTGCAGCTGTAGCCGCTGTTTCCCAATTGCCAAAATACAAAGCTGCTCTTGCTTTCATCGCCATAGCGGCACCTTTGGTTATGCGTCCCCACTGTGTAGCCGGCCATTCTTCTGGTAAGTAGCTGAAAGCTTTATCGAAGTCGGCCATTATTTTGGTGTAGATCTCATCTTTAGATGTACGGGTAATATCCTCTACATCAGTTAATTTTAAAGGCTGATCGATGTATGGGACGTCTCCGAATTTACGAATCAATTCAAAATAAATATAACCTCTGAAGAAGTAAGCTTGTCCGGCTATTGGTTCCTTATCCGACTGAGATAATTCCATTTCTTCTAATTTCTGTAATACCAGATTACATCTACGAATATATCCGTAATCCTCTGACCATCCTTGGTCAGCAGGGTCGTATACGCCTTTGGACACGTTTCCATTAGCCCACTTGATACCATGTACTGCATTGTCTGAATTGATATCTTCATCTATATCCCAATTGGGAAGACATCTATAAATATCAGAAACGGCCATTTCCGCATCTGTTTTTGTTTTCCAGAAACTTCCGTCTGAAAGTTCTTCTGTTGGATAACGATCCAGAAAATCGCTACAAGAGGTAAATCCTGTTAGCATAACGGACGCTATAATATATAAAATTTTATTTTTCATATTTTGTTATATTATTTTATTTTAGAATGAAACTTTTAATCCGATTGAAACTTTTTTTACGTTTCCATAAGACCAACCACGTTCATTGCCTTCTTCTGGATCGATACCTTCCAAATCACTGAACGTCAATAGATTCTCTCCGGCAACATAAAGCTTTGCTTTTTGAACACCCAGTTTGCTTAAGAAACTGTTAGGCAGATTGTATCCCAGGGAAATAGTTTTTAAACGTACATATGAGGCATTTTGTAGCCAGAATGAAGAAGTTGTGAAATTCGTTTGACTGTCTTTGGTGATTCTTGGGTAAGAAGCGTTGTGATGCTCCGGAGTCCAACGATCCAAATGTCTCTTTAGTGCATTAGCTCCGTTGTAGAATGCATAAGCTGCTTCGGCCATGTAATAGCCATCCACATCAAAAGCTCCCTGGAACATGGCAGAGAAATCAAAATCTTTATAGTATAAAGTCAGATTTAAGCCTGTAGTCCAACTGGGGAAATTCTTACCAATGATTTGGCGGTCTCCGTCAGCGGTAATTTTGCCATCTCCATTCAAATCAAGGTATTTGATGTCTCCCAATTGTTCTTTGCCGGTGCGTTTCGGATAATTGGCTAATTCATCGTCAGTGTTAAAGTATCCGTTGGCTACGTAACCATAATATGAACCAATTGGATTGCCTTCGATGTACCATAATTTATCATTTTTTGAATTAGCACCTTCCGTACCATTCATATCGATGATTTCATTTTTTACATATGCAATATTAAGGTTTACAGCATAACTCCAATCTTTGTTGATACGATTGTTGTGCAATAAATTCAAATCAAAACCAGTGTTTTCTACACTACCTGCATTTTGTGCAGGAGCGCCCATACCGATCACACCTTGTATAGGCATGTACAACAACATATCATTTGTTTTCTTTTTATAAACAGATAATTCGAATCCAAACATATTGTTTAGAAAACCGGCCTCTAGTCCTAACTCATAATTTGTAACGGTTGCCCATTGTAAGTTGTTGTTTACGTAACGGCTTTCGTAAGCGGTAGAATACAGGCTATTACCAAACATATATTTTTCGTAAGCATATGTCGGTATTGCCGGATAAATATCATCCGGATCTAATTCTTCGTTACCGGTTTTTCCCCATCCAAGACGCAGTTTCAAGTTGCTAATCCATGATACATTGTCTTTGATAAATGTTTCTTCCGAAATTCTCCATCCGGCAGAGATTGCTGGGAAAACACCCCAGCGATTATCTTTTGGAAAACGTGAAGAGGCATCCGCACGTAAATTGGCTTCAAACAAGTACTTATTCATAAAGTCATACTGGACACGTCCGAAGTAGGATAGACGAGACATTTCATATCCACCGTCTTCATTTTTTTGTGAAGATGCATCCAGGGTATTCAATGATTCCGTTAATTCATTGTTGCCACCGCCCTTTCGAGAAGCTTTGGTAAATTTATAAATGTGTTCGAATGATTCAAAACCTCCCAGAACTGCTATTGAATGTTTGCCGAAAGTTTTATTATAATTGGCTAATACCTGACTTGTGTATCGGTTGTGATTATAATACTCGTCGTAACCTTCGCGAAGTCCGGAGTCGAAATTACCATAAGTGAAATGCTTTTTAAAGCCTTCTTGATTGGTGTAATCATGGCGAAGAGAAAATACTCCTTTAACGCTTAGTTCCGGTAAAATATTAATTTGTGCATAGGCAGTGGCATTTAATTGCTGTGCTGTACTGCGGGTAAAACCGGATTGATCTTGAATTGCTACCGGGTTATCTTTTCCTGAATAATTGAAAGAACCGTCTTCAGCATATACCGGGTCTGTCGGATATGAACGACTCACACCCTGCGCTACTGTGACGTATCCCATCCAACCATCTTCTTTAATACCACGATATCCGGATGCATTAACACCTACAGAGACATACTTGTTAATATCTGAATTCAGACTCATACGTGCGTTATAGCGTTTATAGCTAATTTCATCTGTCAGACCTCCTTGGTTGGTATACCCGATGGAAGCATTATAAGTGGTCTTTTCAGAACCGCCACTGATAGATAAATTATGCATTTGCTCAAAAGCACTCTTTTTGAACGCTTCATCGTACCAATTTGTACTGGGGTAAGTTCCATTACGATAATTCTCGATATCTTCATCCGTAAAAGGAAGTACTGCGTTCGGATTTTCGTTGTGAACTGCTTCATTGTATAGTATAGCATGTTCATAAGCATTGACATACTGACGTTTCACAACAGGAGAAGCCCATGAAACAATACCTGAGTAGTTTATATGCGTTTTCTCACCTTTCTTACCTTGTTTGGTAGTGATTACAATAACACCATTGGCTGCTTGTACACCATAGATAGCCGATGATGCAGCATCTTTCAATACAGTTAGCGTTTCAATGTCCGAAGGATCTATTGTATCCATGGTTCCGGGAACACCATCTACAATAACCAATGGGCTGGCAGCATTAATAGAGTTCTTACCGCGGATGGTAATACTACCCGTTTGTGATCCCGGAGCACCCGAAGTTTGAATAGAAGTTACACCCGGAATTTGTCCGGCAAGTGCGGCAGACACACTGGCAACGGAACGAGACTCTAAGGCATCAGCACTGATTGATGCTACAGAACCTGTTAGATTGGCTTTCTTCTGTACACCATATCCCACTACTACGACCTCATCCAGTGTTTTAGTATCTTCTTTCATGATGATATTATAAGAAGCTACACCGGTCTTCAACGATACTGTTTCAGGCATATAACCGATATAGGTAATCTGTAATTCATTACCACCTACATTCAGGCTGAATTTTCCGTTGATATCTGTGATGGTACCGTTAGTCGGATTTCCTTTTTCTATAACCGATGCTCCGATGATGGCTTCTCCCATTGCATCTTTCACAACCCCCGAAATATTTCTTTGTTTCTGTTGCTGGGTAGCCTGTACCTCTTTCGCTGCTGCAGCTGCTGTAGACACTACGATCTGATTGTCTACAATCTTGTAGGTATATCCCGAGTTTTTGAAAACTTCGTTCAATACGGTTTCGATCGGAGCGTCGGATACGTTGATGGATACTTTCTTGTTCAGTTTTACCTGATTGTCATTGTAGAAGAAAGTGTAATCGCTTTGTTTTTCAAGTTCACGAAGTACATTTTCAATGGATACATTGGTCTTTGTCATTGAAATCTTTAGTACTTGAGCGAAGGCACTCACAGGTACCATAGCTACCAGGCTAACTGCTAAAGCAAAAGCCAGATGCTTTTTCATTCTTTGCGGACTAAACCACCGCATGTTGCATTTTCTCATAAATACGATTAATTATTAGATTGTAATTTAGATTGATAAAGTAAGCACAGGATACTTCTGAAGTATCACTGTACCAGGTTAACGTCATTTACGGTTTCTCTCTCATTCTTTTCTTTCTTATTTAGGTTTAAAATTGATGTTTGGTATAAGTTCTAAACGAACTTGGGTGAGAAGGATGCGGATTAGAAAGTAGCGAGAGAGAATTATTGGTGAGAGAATTGGAAATACAGAATTTGAGAATAAGACATAAAAAAGCCCGTCCATGTGTTACCATGAACGGGCTTTAACCCTCAATAAATAATGTGTTAAATTAATATCCCGGATTCTGATCGTCTTTCAACAATGGATTCAGGTCAATGGCACCTTGAGGTATAGGCATCAACATCAAACGGTTATCCCAAACTTTATTAATTACGACATATCCGTTTGGAGCATAAGAAGGACCATTCATAGCCTTACTACAGTAATCATTACCATAACGCCGTATATCATCAAAGCGATGGCCTTCTGCTGCCAATTCAATACGCCGTTCATTACGTACAAAGGCCAGAGCTTCTTCTTTTGAAGGCATGGTGGTTGGCACATCCGGCATACCACAACGATCACGCAAATCATTCAATGCTTTTTGTACTTCTGTATCCCATCCCGAATTCTGAATACGTGCCTCTGCATAAGTTAACAATACTTCAGCATAACGAATCACCGGATAGTCTTCTTCTGCAGTCCAGGTATCGTATGGATCAAGAGTGACCATTTTACGATAAAAATATCCGGTCCATGATTCATTACCGTCTTTATTTATCAGATCCGGATCCCAACGGAAGTAGAATGTACCTTTAATGGTTTCATGCCATCCTTTGAAAGGGAACATCATAGACACATACAAGCGGCTGTCGCGGTTACGGAACTCTTTCATATAGTCATATTTCATAATATCTGTTTGTGGCACTTTTTCTATGAATTGAGATTGGCTCATATCTTTGAAATCTTTCCATATTTCCGCATAACGTTCTTTACGTTGTTCCATAGTGATGTCATTACGCATCGTTTTACCATCCACATCCCAATAGGCGTCAATCAGGTCCTGCATGGGTTCGTAAGAACAATATCCGTCATATTGAGAGAACGATTTAGGTATAAAATAGGTGTATCTGGTCCAGTCGTAATTGTTTGCATCAGCCATATACTCACGTGTTACAATATACTCCGGATTAGCGGGAGATGCATTACCTTTGTGCCACAGTGATTCATAACTGAACATACCTTTTACGAATTTATCTTTATCGATACCTTTGGCTGCATAGTCAATATATGCATCCATTTCGTCAGCTTCTTTTTGCTGTGCGGTGGTAAGCGATGATACACGGAATAAAGAATGATGTCCTTCAGATATGATTTTTCCGGCTGAAGCCTCGGCTTCAGCATAGTTGCCGAAATATAAAGCTGCACGGGCACGGAGGGCCAAAGCACCGGCACGAGTAATACGTCCGGTTTCATACAGATAACTACCGTTATAACTGTCTGGAAGAATTTCAGCTATTTCAGCCAATTCATCTAAAATAAATTTACGAACAGTTTCTACTTCATCACGTTTTACATTGGGAGCGTCATAAGCCAAAACCTCTGTAATTACAGGAACTTTTCCGAATTTTGTGGTCAAATCCAGATAGCTTAAAGCGCGGAAAAAACGTGCTTCTGCTTTCATACGTGTTTTCAGTTCTTCACTGACTGCACATTTATCTATATTCGCGATAAAGTTGTTTACTATACGAACGGTACCAAAATAGTAGCTCCCATATCCGTTGGCTGTACTAATACCATTTTGCTGGACCATTTCGAAGTTTCCTTCCCAAGGTTTATGGCTATGCGCATTGTCGGTACACAATTCATCCCAGATGTCTACACCATCTAATGTGGCATAACAAGTGTTCAAAGCATACCATGCATCTTTTTCAGTCTGCCAAAAGTTTTCTGCTGCAATGTCAGCAGGTGGAACCACATCTAAATCGCAGGCTGTCAATGCTCCTGTGAGACATAATCCCAATGCAATTTTTCTTATATTGTTTTTCATTGTGAATTCTATTTTTTAATGAATGGTTTTAGAATGATATGTTTACACCAAATGCTACCGATTTAGTCCCCAGCGTATAAATCACACCGCCGGCTGTTTCCGGATCAAAGTCTTCCATCTTTTTATCAGCACGAACCGTGAAAAGATTCTCGCCTGTTACATATACTTTCAATGACTGTAATCCCCAGTTCTTCACTGTTGCAGATGGTACTGTATATCCCAGTGACAGAGTTTTGAAACGGAAATAATCGGAATCGAACAAATGATAATCACTAAAATTACGGTTGTAAGTTGTATGTACGCTACTTGCTGAATAGATGCGAGGATATGCCGCATGTGGATTCGGATTCTCTTCCGTCCATCTTTTCAAATGATATTTTCTCGGGCTGTCCTGTCCATGGTAGAATGGATGAACGCCATAAACATCAAATGCTACTTTCGTTCCACTGATTCCTTGTCCGAACATACTGAACTCAAAACCTTTATATTGCAGACTCAAATTTACGCCATATGTAAAATCGGGTACATCTTTACCAAGAATAGTACGATCTTCATCTGTGATTTCTTGCTTATATTCGATATCACGCTGAGGAACGAATTTAATGTCACCCGCATTGGGTACCACTCCACTCAAGGTGTAGTAATGTCCGGCATCGATGTCTGCCTGAGTATAAAGTCCGTCCGTTTTAAATCCATAGAATGAACCGATTGATTCTCCCTTTTTCAGAATGTACTTCACGATATAACTACTGGTTTGGATAATGTTGTCTGAACCACCTAAATTGGTAATTTTGTTTTTATTGGTAGCAATGTTGGCACCGATGCTATAATTCACAGCTCCAATTTTGTTCCGGTGATTCAAAGCCAATTCGAAACCTGTATTTTTCACTTTTCCAATATTTTGCGATGGAGCTGCTGTAATACCGGTTTCCGTAGGTACATTGTATCCTAATAAGATATCGCTTGTATTTTTAATATAATAATCGGCAGTTACCCCCAGAAGTCCATTGAAAATGTCGAAATCCAAACCAATATCCGTCAAAGCAACTTTTTCCCAACCGAGAGTTTCATTAGCCGGTTTGGATTCACCGATACCAATCACTGGTGAATCACTGAAGTTATAATGATTTCCACTACTATAATTTTGGAAGTAATCATAATTACCCACATTGTTTATATTACCAAGTGTACCATAGGAGGCTCTGATTTTCAAATTATTGATCCACTCAATATCTTTCATGAAGCTTTCTTCACTCATTCTCCATCCGGCCGAGAATGAAGGGAAATATCCCCAGCGATGATCTTTATGGAAACGTGAGGATGCGTCTGCACGCATATTTACCTCGAATAGGTACCGATCCATCAAGGTATAATTGACACGAGCAAAATAAGACAACATTTTATATTCTGATGAACCTGCGCCATTGGTATACCCTGCTCCGGAGGTAGAACCTGCTTCCATATCCGTCAATGCGTCGGATGGAAATTCTTCACGTGATCCGGCCAATCTTTCGTATTTATAATGTTCATAAGATGTACCGACCAAAGCTCCGACAGCATGTTTATCGTTCGACCAATCATATCGGGCTGTTGCTGTATAAAGCATTGTATTTGTACTTTGCCAGTCCATGCTCATTTTATTTTTGGTAACTCCGGTTCCTGCTATTTCCTCTCCGGAAAAGTAGTTTATAGCATTGGGTTGTAAAGCCGTGTAGCTTTTGCTCTTATATTCATAACCCTTGAATACGCCTTGTCCACTGATTATAAGTCCTTTCACGGGTTTAATGTCAAATCCGAGATCGTACATTGTATTTTCACTCTTGGACTTACTCCAATCTTTCTTGCTCAGTGCACGAAGCGGATTGCCTGTAATAAAATTACTTGTAGCCGTCTGACCTCCATTTACAGTACCCCAATCACCATTTGACTGTTTGGCAACGAATGTAACCGGTACCATTGAGAAACTGGCTAATGAAGGCGCACCACAATCGCGGTCGGAATCATTACGTATATATTTCACTCCGGCTTTTACCGTCAGCCATTTAGTGATATCGGAACTCAAATTGGTATTCAAATTGTAACGCTGGCTGTCTTGTCCGGGAATCATATTGTCTTTATACACATATCCCAATCCAATAAAATAGCGTATTTTATCTGTTCCTCCACTGAAGTCCAGTGAATGTTGAGTGGTCAATACGTTCTTATCCAGTACCAGATCATTCCAGTCTGTGTTTGGATATAAATCGGGTTTGGAGCCATCTCTGAAATAACCAATTTCTTCTTCAGTGTAGCCTTGGTATTTCCCGCCTTTAGGATTGTAATTGTAAAGAGCTTCATTGTACAACTCTGCATATTGGGTAGAGTTGACATATTCCGGTTTGTAAGTCGGATTGCTCAAACCTACGTAACCACTATATGAAACGTTCATTTTATCGCTCTTTCCCTGTTTGGTCGTAACTAACACTACACCGTAAGCGGCACGTGAACCATAAATAGCTGATGAAGCTGCATCTTTCAAGAAAGAGATGGACTCAATGCTATTCGGATCAAGGTTAGAAAAGAATGTGGCGTCCGCAATTGCACCGTCAATTACATAGAGAGGAGATGAGGTTCCTAAGTTACCGCGTCCACGGAAGTTTATACTCGGTGTTTGTCCGGGGCGTGAGATAACCGTAACTCCCGGCACTGTACCTTGCACTGCTGACAATACATTTGTTTGTACACGATCTTTGATTTCATCGGTACTAACCGAAGCTACTGACCCTGTTAAGTTTACCTTCTTTTGTGTACCGTAACCTACAACTACGACTTCGTCCAGAGTTTTAGTATCCTCTTTCATTGTAATACTATAATCGGTTACTCCCGGATGGATTTTTACAGTTTGTGGAATATAACCGATATATGTAATTTGTATTTCATTACCGGATACCGTTAATTTAAAGTTTCCTCCTACGTCAGTAATTGTACCATTACTTGCTGACCCTTTTTCCACCACAGAAGCACCAATGATAGGTTCTCCGGTGGTATCTTTTACTTGTCCGGTGATACGCACACTTTTCTGTTGCTGAAGAGAAGAGGTTTTCGGGATTTCTGCTTTTATGGCTGAGACAACAATCTGGTTATCTATTATTTTATAAGTGTAACCGGAATTGTTGAAAATCTGATCCAATACATTTTCAATAGGTGCGTCTGTAACATCTACAGAAACCTTTTTAGTAAGTTTCACCTGATTGTCATTGTAAAAGAAAGTATATCCACTTTTTTGTTCTAATTCCCGAATAACATTCTGGATAGAGACATTTGTCCTCTTCATGGATATTTTAAGAATTTGAGCATAGGTAGTGACGGGCACTATACAAACCAGACAAATGGCTAAAACAAACGCTAGTTGTCTTTTGATTTTTTGCGGACTAAACCACCGCAGATTGCATTTTTTCATAAATACGATTAATTATTAGATTGTAATTTTGATTGATAAAGAGGGTACATGATTCTTTTTTGCATCAATGTACCAGGGTTAACTAAGCTTTCAATTTTCTTTGTGCATTTCTTTCTTTTTATTTAGGTTTAAAATGATTTAATTCCTAAGTTCCGTATGAACTTGGTATACGGTAAGTTTCAAAGAGATAACTAATAATAATCATATTACATATAGAAAGAGGCCTATCTATAACTAATAGATAAGCCTCACATTTTTTATAAAAATCTATTGAATATCGTCAAACGCTTCTAATTACTGGTTGGATTCTGTGTTAAGGTTCCAGGATAAGAGTTAATAGCACTTTGTGGAATAAAATAAATAACCCGATAGTCTGTAGCCGGAATTTCAAGCATGGCATCATGTACTCCGGGATATTTGCGAGTTAATGTTTCACAATTGCGAAATACATCATAACTACGTTCTGCTTGATAGGCCAACTCTAATTGTCTCTCTTTTTCTATTCGCACCTTAGCATTAGAAGCATTTAAGTCATTATAGCCTCTTCCGGGTAAAGAGCGTTCACGAATGATATTCAGATCTGCTTGAGCATGAGAATAATCACCTTTTTTGGCATATGCTTCTGCACGATTTAAGTAAACCTCGCCTAAACGAGAGATAACAGGAGAATGTAATTGAGATTCAGCTTCTCCGCTTGCAGTTCCTTCATTCGAACATTTGAGAATATAGAATTTGGGTTGCCCACTTGAGAGTTCTATTTCATAATCAATAACACCGGAATAGGTTTGACCATCTGAATAGTTGATTGAATATTTTTCTTCACTACTGTTTATTAATGACAATGTGTAATTAGTTTCCCCCTCTTTACAAGTCACAGTGTTACCTCTCTTAGAAATGGGTAATTGTACATATGTGTACCCCGTATGTATGTTGTTTTTGTTGTATACATTCTTTATGAAACGGAATACTTCAACATATTTACCATCACTATCCGTGATGTAGCTTGGTGAAATGAAATTTGCTCGTGCATCTACAATTTTTTTCTTGTCAGGACGCCAATCGTTACGTCCCTGTTCATTTAATAAATCCATGTATTTGGCACTTGCATACATTTCTCCCCAACCTTGCTGACCAGCATAAGAATACATTCCACCGATAGAATTCCAATAATCCGGTTTTTCTGATGCCATGATTTTTACTACAAAAATAGATTCTTTATTATTTTCCGGCATGAATGTATTATATCGCATAAAATTTTCACGGGAGAGTAACTCATATTTTAGCCCACCTTCACTAGTGGTACTTTCAATAACTCTAGTTGCATAATCAATGGCCAACTGAGCATTTTCACTATTGGGTGCTTCATAAGTTCCACTCATAAATAAATAAATACGAGACAACATGGCCCATGCCGCTTCTTTAGATGCATATGCAGGACCTTCCCGTTTAGTTTCTCCATTTTCCATCAATCGAGCCGCTACTTTCAGGTCATCAATAGCTTGTTCATAGGTATCTTGAACAGTCGAACGATCAGGAAGATTAAGATTATTTACATCGTCTGGCGTACCATTTACAATAGGGACTCCCATATGTCCTTCCGGCTTGTCCCAATAAGGACGTCCGAAAGCACGTCCAAGATAAAAATACATCATACCACGGATGTAGTAGCATTCACCCAGTTGATAATCAATGGTTTTGCTTTTTCCTTCATCAATCATTTTAATAATATTCGAAGCTTGTGCAATAGCTTTGTATCCAGAGTCCCAAAAGCTTTGTAGACGATAATTATCAGCATCACGGGAATAAGAAATAAAATCAAAAAAAGCATCCGTTGATGATTTATCTTTCGCCATATTATCACCCGCATATTCCCCTAAACGATGCATAGGATCCGACCAACTTTTTAATTGTGCATAGCATCCATTTACAAGTGACTCTAATGAAGAGGTAGGATCCTGAGTTATTTGTTCGGCTGACATTGAACCATAAGGAAGTCTGTCTATGTCACAAGCAGTTAAAGTAGCAACCGCACATAGTAGAGTTATTATCTTTTTCATATAATCGTTACTTTTAAAATGTTAAATTAAGCCCAAACATAAATTTACGTACAGTTGGATAAACCGAAGGTAATGCAGTACCTATTACAGAACCATCACTAGCCGGAATTTCCGGATCTACGCCTGAGTAATTTGTAACACAGAACAGGTTCTCTCCAGTGAAGAAAATTCTCATATTATTAATATAATATTGAGGTAATTTTAAGTTATAACCGATTGATAATGATCTCAATTTAAGATAGTCATTCTTTTCAAGATAGCGCGAGGAAGAACTGTTCGACTTACTCGTATTACTATAAGATGCCACCGGATGTGTAGCTATATCTCCCGGTTTTTCCCAACGATTCCATCCCTTTTGAAGTTTCATTTGATTTCGATCGTTATATGCTCCGTCTGAATCATATTCCTGGCGAGAATAATTATAGATTTGACCTCCTACAGAGTAGCCAAATACTGCATTCAGATCAATATCTTTCCAGCGGAGTACAGTACTAAATCCTCCAAAGATGTCTGGAGATGAACTTCCACATTTCACTTGATCAGCCTCAGAATAATTACTTGTTTTCTGACGTGATAAAGTTCCATCTTCATTTTCTACGGTTTTATACCACTGAGGTGCCCCATTTTCCGGGTTTACACCTGCCCATTCTTTCAGATAATAAGTATCACATGGATAACCTGGCTGTAATACTCTTTTGGCTGTACCTGCAATCGATGTTCCATCTGAAATAATAATTGGCTTTTCTACAAATTGTCCCTCAGCGTTCTTTGTCTTATAGAGTTTCTTTAATTTGTTCTTATTATGTCCCAAGTTAATTTCTATATTCCAATCCCAGTCTTTCGTACGGATAATATCACCGCCAATGGACAATTCAAATCCTTGATTTTGCATTTCACCAATATTCTTCCACATACTTGTCACTCCTACTAATCCGGAAATGGGTACTGCATATAGAATGTTACTTGTGTACTTATTATACCAGTCAAAACTTGCTCTCAACCGATTATCAAAAAAAGCTACGTCAATTCCGGTGCCTGTAGTATAAGTCTTTTCCCAAGTAAGATCTTTATTGCCCAATTGTGATATCAAGGCTCCAGATTCTTCGTTATATTTAGAAGATACTGAATAGAGATCGTATTGGGGATAAAGTGAACTTGGTCTGTTACCTACTGAACCATAAGATATACGTAATTTCAATATATCAACCCAAGAGGCATGAAACCATTTTTCACGATTAATGTTCCATCCGGCACTAATAGAAAAGAAATTTCCATATTTTGCATTATCTCCGAAATTAGAGGCTCCATCGCGACGGAAAGATAGTTGTGCCAGATATTTATTATCAAAAGCATAGTTTGCATTAAATAAAAGAGACTGTACTGCCCACTCACTAATACTACCACCAACTTTCTCCGGTTTAGCTACCACGTCCAATACTTCGAAACCGGGAATAAATCCTATTCCATACATATCTGTTGCTTTGGCCCAATAATCGTTGAATTCATAAGCAGCTAACGCATTTATTGAATGTTTACCAAACATCTTGTTAAAACGTATGATATGATTAGAATAACGACGTACAGTGGTAGTTTGATATTCACGCATACGCCCATCTACCCCCTCTCCACTACTTGAGCGTGGATCTGTATATTCACTGTAATTATAACCTATGTATTTATAGTTATTGACGGATGAAAAATTCAGCCAGTCAGTAATTCTAATATCAAAATCTAAATTACCCATAAACTCATAATTGGTAGAGTTCGATTTATTCCACTGCAGATCGTATAGATAATTACTATTAGAACTGTTCACCCATCCCGTATATCTATTGGGAACCAAATTCCCTTCTTCATCAAAAGGACTATCCCATGGCAATCTTTGGAACATGGAAGTTACATCATACTGTTTATCTTCAATATCCCGTCGCGATCCTGCCAGTGCAGGTTTTATACTTAGCCATTCAAAGGGTTTATAGGTTGTTTTTAACCGGAAGTTATATCGTGTGTAATCGTAACCTTTCACTGCTCCTTCTTCATCATAGACACCGATGGAAAGGAAAGATCTGATTTTCTCATTGCCTCCAGATAAAGAAACATTGTAATCTTGGGTAACTCCTGTTTGGGCAGCCAAATCAAACCAATCGAAATTACAATTTCGCAGTTTATCATTGTAACGTGAAAAAGTAATCGCCTCCTGATTTGAAAATGATTTATAGTAATCATATAGCTCCGCTCCATCCATCATTTCCATATTTCCTCTCCCTAACTTACTGATACCAACTTTTGCAGAGACATTTACTGTCATCTTTTCTGCTTTACCATTTTTGGTTGTTACAAGAATAACGCCGTTAGCTCCTTGTGAACCATAGATAGCAGTAGAAGCAGCATCTTTTAGGATAGTCATTGTTTCTATATCACTTGGATTCAAAGCACCGGCATTTGAACCAACAATCACTCCATCAATAACCCATAATGGAGCAGTGGTCCCACTTAAAGTTGCTTGCCCACGAATCACGACAGCTCCTCCTGACCCGGGTTGTCCCGACCCTGGAGCTACATATACTCCCGGAACCTTTCCGTTTAACATATTTTCTACTGAAGGGGTGGTAATATCTTTTAGTTTATCACTCTTAACTGTTTGTAGCGCACCAGTCAAGCTCTCTTTTTTTTGTGTACTATACCCAACTACCACTACTTCATCTAATGTTTTGGTATCTTCCTTCATTATTACATTATAAGAGCTTACCCCCGGTTTGAGATTAATGGTTTGAGGAATATATCCAATGTAACTAACCTGGAGTTCATTACCTGTTACTATAAGAGAAAAGTCGCCATTCACGTTAGTGATAGTCCCGTTTGAAGAAGATCCTTTTTCTATTATAGATGCTCCTATTATAGGATCTCCTGCAATATCTTTTACTACACCGGTCACTTTTTGTTGTTTTTTCTGTTGAACCGTTTGTTGCACAGTTGTGGTGGGTGTTGTATATATAACAATTTGATTCTCTACTATTCGATAGGAATATCCTGAGTTTTCAAATATTTGATTTAGAGCAACTTCTATCGAAGCATCTTCTATATTTATAGAGATTTTTTTATCTAGCTTCACTTGATTGTCATTATAAAATAAAGTATATCCACTTTCTTTTTCTAACTCTTGTAATACTGATTGGATAGAAGTGTTACTCTTTTTTATTGAGAACTTGAGTACTTGTGCAAATGTGCTGATAGGTATTGCACAAACTAAACTAATAGCAACAGCAATTGCTATTTGCTTTTTTACTTTTTGAGGATTAAACCACTTTTGATTGCATTTTTTCATAAATACCATAATTATTAGATTATAATTTAAATTTAACAAATAATAGACGTCATCCTTTAAGAATCCCGTGCTTGATTAACATGTTTCACTGTTTTTTCCATTTTTATTATTTGAATCTTTTTAGGATGTAAAATCATGTTCTACTTAAGTTCTTCGAGAACTATGGCGTTTTTTTCCTTTTATTATTTCTATTTCTGGATTCTACTTACATTTTGATTATATTATACTTTTTATCATTTTGTATTTTCTATCCCATCTGTATTGCCTGCTTTTAACACCCAACTATGGAACAAAGAAAAAACACGGCTATTTTATTATTAGCAGAATAACTTATGATAGATAAACCGTGTTATATACGATTTATTTGCTACATAAATCCTAAAACAGGATGCTATATGATGCTTATAATGTAAGCTTATCATATTTATGATAGTTGAATTATAATCAATAAGAGGTAGTAAATAGCTTTTAAGAGGCGGACTTTTAAATTTCATTTTCGTACGATGTTAACTTTGTACAAATAGAGAATTAGTATCTTGAAAACAGGAAGTTAACTTCATGCAGATAGAAAGTTAATTATCTCTGTCCAAGAAACAAAGATGATGTGTCAATAACATGTATTTTTCCTCAAAAAACATGTTGGATTTGTATTAAAATGCTATTTATATTCGAAAACAAATGATTATAGCACTTTTTCTTAAAAAGTATGAGTAAGTTAAATATCGAGATATTCTCCTTTATGTCAACATAAAACGCAATTAACTATCTTTTTTGTATTTCTGCAATCATTATTATTTAAACACACATTTTTATATTCAAATGTTTTCGTTTACTATAAATTCTCTATTTTTCTTTTAAAATTTGTATTGTTTCTCCCTGAAAAATTGTATGTTTGCACATCACACCGATAGATTTATGACCGAGAAAGAGCTTATTGTATCATTAAAACAGGGGGACGAAGCTGCATTTACTGCTCTATACAGAATGTATTGGCCTAAAGTTCACAACTTTTCCCGTTTATACCTATCTTCTATAGCCGAAGTAGAAGAAGTGGTACAGGAAGTTTTCGTAAAATTGTGGGAGGCACGTATCTTTCTGAAAGAGAATGAAAGTTTCAAAGGATTCTTGTTTATTATAACCCGAAATATCATTTTTAATCAATTCCGTAAAAGTTTTAATGAAAATGCCTATAAAACGACTGTACTTAGTAGTGCAGAGGTTGAGTATGACATTGAAAACGAGATGGATGCAGCCGATCTTCAAGGCTATATCAAAAAATTGATTTCAGAACTGACACCACGACAACAAGAAGTATTTCATTTAAGTCGTGAGGAACATCTCAGTTATAAAGAAATAGCTATTCGATTATCTATCAGTGAAAAAACAGTAGAGCGTCATATTAATGAAGCCTTAAAATTTTTACGTAAGAACATCTATTTATTTTTTATATTTCTTTCTCTATAATAATAAGGTATAGAGGAGATTATTTAATAACTTCCCTTTTATTTTAAAGAATTTAAATTTTCTTTGGGGGATGTTATGGAGTTGCGTGTATTTATAAATAGATAGGTAATAAGAAGGTAATAAAGATGAAACAAGCGACAACAGGAAATAAGGATATAATAAAGAAGCTACTGACCGATAGCCTATCGCCAGAAGAGCGAGAGAAACTAAACAACTATAAATTTGTGAATCAAGCAATTTATAGTCAATGGGAACAAGTTTCTGATATGTATACCGATGTCGATAAGGAAGAACGAATGCTGACAAATGTCATGCACCAAATAAAGAAAGGAAAAACCGGACGTTTTAGGCAAAGCTTACATCGGTATGGCTGGGTGGCATCTATAGCTTTATTGCTGATTTGCGGAACACTATCTTTAATGTTATTATCCAGAAAAGCAGAGCCGGAGGTTTGGTATGTACTGAACTCCGGACGCCAGTCAATGGATTCGGTAAGATTAGCAGATGGTACGCTTGTGATGCTGAACGCAGGGAGTCGCTTGACATATCCTAAAGAGTTTTCCGGAAACAAGCGGGAAGTAACTCTTTCCGGACAAGCTTTTTTTAGTGTTCATCCGGATAAGGTACATCCTTTTGTTGTGAAAACAAAGAATATGGATGTTACAGCTTTAGGAACAGCATTTGAAGTCTTTAGTTTCGATGGTGATGAAAGTGTAGAAACGGTATTGCTTAACGGAAAGGTTAAGGTAGAACCTAAGGATCACAAAGAGCAAATAAAAGGAGAATATATCCTTCAGCCGAACGAAAAACTAACGTGCCAGGTAAATGGTGATATACGTATAGATCGCGTAGATGCCAATTCTTATTCTGCTTGGCGTATTGGAGGACGGTTGAGCTTTAAAAATGAAACATTAGCCATGATCTTGCCTCGGTTAGAGAAATGGTACGGACAAAAGATCGATTGCCCGCAGAAAACTGCTGATCATTATCGCTTTACATTTACGTTGCGGAATGAACCTTTGGATCTGATATTAAATATAATGTCGCATAGTGCGCCATTAAATTATAAATTAATAAGTAATGACTACTATGTTCTCGAAGAACTTAAGTAGAACACGATATTTTTGAAAGTAATGAATAAAATAGAAAGCTAAGTTCATACGGAACTTAGGAAAACAGACAAGAAATAAAATTTATACCAAGTTCGTTTAGAACTTATACCAAACATCAATTTTAAACCTAAATAAGAAAGAAAAGAATGAGAGAGAAACCGTAAATGACGTTAACCTGGTACAGTGATACTTCAGAAGTATCCTGTGCTTACTTTATCAATCTAAATTACAATCTAATAATTAATCGTATTTATGAGAAAATGCAACATGCGGTGGTTTAGTCCGCAAAGAATGAAAAAGCATCTGGCTTTTGCTTTAGCAGTTAGCCTGGTAGCTATGGTA
>NZ_JH636044.1:1180420-1455381 GCF_000159855.2 Bacteroides sp. 3_2_5
AAGATTTCAATGACAAAGACCAATGTATCCATTGAAAATGTACTTCGTGAACTTGAAAAACAAAGCGATTACACTTTCTTCTACAATGACAATCAGGTAAAACTGAACAAGAAAGTATCCATCAACGTATCCGACGCTCCGATCGAAACCGTATTGGATGAAGTTTTCAAAAACTCGGGATATACCTACAAGATTGTAGACAATCAGATCGTAGTGTCTACAGCAGCTGCAGCAGCGAAAGAGGTACAGGCTACCCAGCAACAGAAACAAAGAAAAATTTCGGGAGTTGTGAAAGATGCAATGGGAGAAGCCATCATCGGAGCATCGGTTATAGAAAAAGGAAATCCGACTAACGGTACTATCACTAATATTGATGGTGAGTTTACTCTTAACACTGCCGGTAAGGAACTTCAGGTGACTTATATTGGTTATATACCTCAAGCGATTGTTCTTAAACCGGGAGTTAATAGTTATACAGTTACCATGAAAGAGGATACTAAAACTCTGGACGAAGTGGTGGTAGTAGGTTATGGTACTCAGAAGAAGGTAAATTTGACAGGTGCTGTGTCTTCTGTTGGAGCGGACGAATTGAAAGAACGTGTGAATACAGATGTATTGGCATCAGTACAAGGACAGGTTCCGGGAGTAACTATTATATCACGTCCGGGATCTACTCCATCAATTAATATGCGTGGTCGCGGTAACTTGGGAACATCTTCTCCTCTGTTTGTTATTGACGGTGCAATTGCTGATGCTTCTTTCTTTTCAAGTCTTGATCCGAATTCGATAGAGAGCATTTCATTCTTGAAAGATGCGGCATCTTCTGCTATTTACGGTTCTCGTGCAGCTTATGGTGTTGTATTGGTAAAAACTAAAGGTGGTAAAGAAGGTGATTTGAAGATCAGTTATGATGGTTCGGTCGCAGTGAAAATGGCTACTTATACACCTGATGTATTGGGCTCTGAATGGTATGCACGTTTGAGTAATGAGGCTGCTTTGAATGAAAACCCGAATACCAGTACGCTTCCTTATACAGATAAAGAAATACAAATGTTCCGCGATGGCTCTAATCCGGATATGTATCCAAATACAAATTGGTATGATTTAGTCTTGAAGGATGAAGCTGTTATGACAAAGCACTCTGTAAGCTTTAGCGGTGGTAATAAAGTGAAATATTTCACTTCATTAGGATATATGTATGATGATAAATTTACTCCTGGTGCAAAGAGTGAACGTTATAACTTGACTACCAATATTTCTTCAGATATTAAGTCTTGGTTGACAATGCGTTCTAATATCAATTATATTCAAAGCACTTCCGATAATGATAAAGGAGGAGTTGTTTATACACACTTGTTGACAATTCCGTCAACTTATGTTGCTCGTCAAAGTAATGGTGAATGGGGTAGCTATGAAGGTGGAAAGCCGGCTGCAACAGTAAATATGGAGCGTAACCCTTTACGCCGTTTGGAAGAAGGAGGATGGTCGAACAGTAAGACTCAGAATACTTTGATAAATCTGGCTTTAGATATTAAGCCTGTAAAAGGACTGGTATTGACAGGCGAAATGATTTATAAAGCTTGGGATTATAAATCTAAGACTTATACTGCAAATAAAAGTAAGATTAAGGATTTCCAGACCGGTACTGAGTTGAATGGTACAGATGTAACTAATTCTAAGATGGAGTACAGTTGGGAAGAAAACAGTCGCCTTACTTATAATGCATTGGCTAATTACGTTTGGAGTAATGAAAAACATAATGTGAATGTATTGGCTGGTGTATCTTATGAACATTATAAGTATCAGAAACAAAAATCATATCGTCTGAAATTCCCGACTAATGGTATGACGGACATGAATGGTGGCTCGAGTGCGCCAGATGATACTTATGCTGAAGGTGGAAGTAACGAAGACAAACTGATGTCTTACTTTGGTCGTGTAAATTACTCCTTTATGGATCGTTATTTATTAGAGGCCAATATCCGTGCTGATGCTTCTTCTCGCTTTCATAAGGATAATCGTTGGGGTGTTTTCCCGTCATTCTCTGCAGGCTGGCGTATTAGTCAGGAGGGATTTATGCAAGATATCAACTGGATTAATAACCTGAAGTTGCGTGCATCTTGGGGACAGTTGGGTAATATCAATAACGTAGGCCAATATGATTATTTCTCTTCATATCAACAAGGAGGTAACTACAACTTTGAAGATGCTATTGTTTCGGGTATCGTAGAATCTAAACCTGCCAATCCGACTTTAGGATGGGAAACTGTTACTATCACTGATATCGGTGTGGATTTTGACATTTTCAATGGACTGTTGAATTTTACAGCCGATTATTATAACAAAAAAACAGATGATATCCTGTTGGCATATCCGAGTCCGAAAGAAATCGGTATTGGCTCTGATTTCAAGGTTTCACAAAATATTGGTACAGTAAGTAATAAGGGTTTAGAACTGAGTATTACACATAATAAAACTCTGGGTGACTTTGCATATACAGTTGGGTTTAACATGAGTAAGAACTGGAATAAAGTAACCAACCTGGGAGCGAATGACCCGATTATTGAAAGCCCATGGATTAAAAAGGTTGGTTATGCAATCGGTACTTTCTATGGATATCGTTCTGATGGTCTGTTGACTCAGGAGGATATTGATACCGGTAATTACATCACCGATGGTTTGGTGCCTCAAGCGGGTGATATCAAATATGTAGATTTAGATGGTGATGGTAAACTTACCGATAAAGATAGAACTTATATAGGTTGTGATGTTCCTGACATTACTTATGGTGTGAACCTGAATCTTCGCTATAAAGGATTTGAATTAAGTATGTTCGGTCAGGGAGTTACCGGTACAAAGGTAAACTTCAGTATGGAAAATGCCTGGGCATTCTCGGATTATGCAAGTCCGCGTAAATATCACTTGAAGAGATGGACGGTAGATAATCCTAACCCGAATGCAGCTTATCCTCGCATTTATCCTCGTACAAGTAAACATTCAACTTATAACCAATATTTCTCTGATTACTGGTTGTTTAATGCCGATTATTTCCGCATCAAGAATATAACTTTTGGATATTCTTTCCAAAAGCCGGTATTACAGAAGTTGAGTCTGGAGGCATTGAAACTCTATGTTGCGGCTGAAAATCCGTTTACTATTCGTGCTGATCACCGTATGGAAGATTTCGACCCTGAAACGGCTTCAGGACGCGGCGTTAATACTCGTGGTACGTCTTCGATTGCTTTTGGTGTAAATCTAACATTCTAACATTATTGATTATAAAAGATGAAAACTATAAATAAATTATTCAAGGGTATATTCTTTTGCACTTTAGTTAGTGTAAGTGTTAGTAGTTGCGACTTGGAAGTGGAGCCGCCTGCTAATATTGCGGCCGAAACATATTGGACATCTGAAAAAGATGCCTGGTATAATCTGAATTCAATTTATTCTGCTGCGATTCCGGGTATTGGAATTTACGGAGATGCTTATTCGGATGATGTATATTGCCAATATGCACATGAATCTAACGCAAAAATATTCCAGCAAGATGGTTTTAGCCCTCTTTATGATGAAGGTTGGAACTTTGAGACAATTCGTAAGGAAAACTTGTTTTTGCAGAAAGTTGGAAATTGTGAGATGGATGAATCTTTAAGAGAAAGGTTCAAGGCAGAAGTTCGTGCAATGCGTGCCTGGACTTATTTGGGCATGACTATGACGTTCGGTAAAGTGCCTTTGATTACTGAAGTACTGGATTATAACTCTCCTAATATTCCGCGTGACGAGGTAAGTGTGATTCGTGATTTTATTATGAAAGAACTTACTGAGGCTGCTGCAATATTGCCCGAGAAATACGCTGGTGGTTATCCCAATGAAAAGGGACGTATCACAAAATATGCTTGTTTGTCATTGAAAGCAAGAGCGGCCCTGTATTTTGGGGACTATGCTTTAGCAGAATCTACTGCGAAGGAAGTGATGGATAAGGGAGGCTTCTCTTTGTTTAAAATATCTTCTTTGTCGGATGCACAGAAGAAAGAGGCAGAAGAAATGAGTTTGTATATTGATTTTGCAGAAAAAGGAATCGATAAAGACGAATTCGTTAAGGGTATGTTTAATTATGAAGCTTTGTGGCATACAGAAAATGCTAATCCGGATAATCCCGAATACATTATGACTCGTCAATATGCTGCTTCCAGTTGGGATTATCAAGATATGACTCGTTATACAAGTATGCGCCCGAATCAGTTGGGTGGCTGGTCTTCTGTAACTCCGACACAGAATCTGGTAGATGCTTATTGGGGAGTTGATGGCCACAGTGTACCGCAATTGCCTACTCCGGAAGAACGTGCTAAAGCGTATAACCAGATTAAGGCTGACTTGGATGCTTATCAAAAGCCTGAAGGAGAAGCTAAGTTTATTGCTTTCTGCCAGGAAAAGATAAAGAATGGAACATTGAAAGATTATAAATATATTCAAGAGTTCCGTAACCGTGATAGCCGTATGTATGTTTCTATCTTGATGCCATTCAAGAGTTGGTATGAATCTAATTATGGTGATAAGTTTGTGTATGAATGGATAAAGAATGGTAATAACGAATCAAAGACCGGATTTAACTTCCGTAAGATGCTTTCATTGGAAAATGATGCTAATGGCGACGGACAGGCGACCGGTGATTATCCTTGTATCCGTTATGCAGAAATTTTATTGATTTATGCTGAAGCGCATACACAGACTACTGGTTATGATGCTGCAACTGAAGCTGCTTTGAATCAGTTACGTGATCGTTGCGGTATGCCGGATGTGCCTTCTGGCTTGAGTAAAGAAGAAGGTCTGAAACTGATTCAGAACGAACGTCGTATTGAATTGGCCGGTGAAGGTTTCCGTGGTGACGATATGACTCGTTATAGCGATGATTATTGGAAAGAGCACATGAACAATGTACCTATCATGACTCCTGACGGTGACACGGAACTTACAATGAAATGGAGTTCTCGTATGCGTCTGAAACCAATTCCGCAAACAGCTATTGACTTAAATCCGTTATTGGCTGGCGATCAGAATCCGGGATATTAATTTAACACAGATATCTCTTAATTAAAGGTTGAAAAAGGGGTGTCGGTTCTCAAAACCGACACCCCCTTTCTTTTAATAATCAGAAGTTTTTTATTTTTCTTTCCATGCTCCTCTCGTAAAGTCCGGAATCTCTACCGGTATACTGCCGTTTAATACCGATTGTTCGCTCAGTTCTGTGATGCACGACCATTCGGCAGCGTCATATACATCCATATCCAATGGTAATCCGTTACGCAAACAATAAATTAGCCGGCAGTCCATTACATAGTTCATTTCATTGGGCAGATTTCTGCGATGAGCCTCTGTACCGAAAGTGGCTGTGAAAGGATGTTTGTAACGCTCCATTATTTCCTCTAGTGCTTTCCCTTCAAGAGGAGAGCCGGCGTCGGGTTCGAGAGCAATGCTGGGAACGGGATATTTCTGCGCGAATCCTTTTGTTCCACAAACTGTATGCAGGCGGCTGTAAGGACGTGGAGTTACTACATTATACTGAATCATGATACTTTTGCCCTTCACTGTTTGTATCAAGGTAGTATTCATGTCACCCAATAAGTATTTCTGGCGGGCTTCCGGAGAGTCTGCTCCGAAGTTTTTACGGGCATATTCGGTCATACCTGCCTGAAGACTGGACAGAGAGACCAAGTAGTTCATGCGGTCTCCCCGATGGATATTCAGTATCTGGCAAACCGGACCAAGACCGTGGGTCGGATAAGGATTACCAGTATGTTCTATACTATATTTCTTTCCCCAGTGATTGTGAAATCCTCCTTTACTTTCGTCGGCGAAGTAGATAGAACGCAGGTCATGTATGTATGCTCCCTCTACATGGGTTATTTCGCCGAATACACCCTGTTGTGCCATGTTAAGCGTAGTCAGTGCAAACGGGTCATAACAACAATTTTCGAGCATCATGCAGTGCTGTCTTGTCTTTTCAGCCGTATCTACCAACTTCCAACACTCTTCTACAGTCATGGCTGCAGGAACTTCAATGGCTACATGCTTGCCATGCTCCATGGAGTATACTGCCATGGGAGTGTGGGTCAGCCAGTCGGTACAGATGAACACGAGGTCAATGTCATCCCGTTCGCACATTCGTTTCCATCCATCCGGTCCGGTATAGCCGTCCGGTTGCGGATAACCGGCTTCCCGAAGTATCTTTTGGGCTTTAACCAGATTGCCTTCCCTGATTTCACAAAGTGCTTTGATTTCGACACCTTCGATTTGCAGATAACGTTGCAGAGTCAATACACCTCTATTGCCAAGCCCTATGAAAGCAAGGCGTACCATCGGGAGTGGGGGATGTGCCAGTCCGAGCACATGTGTTTGCGAAGGAGTTTTCATGTGTAGTTAGGATGTTAGGGTTGTATATAAAAAAAGAGAATCTAATTTCTCAGATTCTCTTTAGAGCGGAAGACGGGGCTCAAACCCGCGACCCTCAGCTTGGAAGGCTAATGCTCTATCAACTGAGCTACTTCCGCAATTTTTGTGGGCAAAGATGGATTCGAACCACCGAAGTCGAAAGACAGCAGATTTACAGTCTGCCCCATTTGGCCACTCTGGTATTTGCCCTTTTGTTTGCTTTTGAGTCCCTTTGCTTTCTCTTAAGTAGGTTTGTTTCTCAATTGCGATGCAAAGATACAACTATTTATTTAAACTCCAAACAAAATCGATCATTTTTATTGCAGTAATTGCACATTCGTCTCCTTTATTACCCAGTTTGCCGCCGGCTCTGTCTTCTGCCTGCTCCATAGTGTTGGTGGTAATTAATCCGTAAATAACTGGTATATCGCCAGTTGCGTTCAGTTGCGCTACGCCTTGTGTCACTCCCATGCAAACATAATCAAAATGTGGAGTATCTCCTTTAATTACGCAACCAATGATAATAATTGCATCTATATCGCTATTTTCCATCATCTGATTAGCGCCGAAGGTAAGTTCGAAACTTCCGGGTACTGTCTTTACCAGGATATTTTCTTCTTTGGCTCCATGTTTCTTCAAAGTTTTCACTGCTCCGTCCAGCAGGGCACCGGTGATGTTAGCGTTCCATTCGGAAACAACGATACCGAATTTCATTTCTTCTGCATTCGGAACTGAATTAAAATCGTAATCTGATAAGTTATGATATGCTGTTGCCATAATCTATATGTTTTTGGTTGGTTGAAAAAAAGCTACCCAGATTGGTTTGGGTAGCTTTCTATATAATAAGGTATATACCCCGTTATTATTTTTTCAGCAGTTTAGCTTGCTCGATGTATTTATCGATATCCATTGCCTGATAAGACTGGAAGTATTTATCCTTAATCTTGGTGAAGGCCTTTACTGCTTCTTCGTTCTTGCCTTGCTTCATCAGGATTTCTCCGGCTTGGAGCAGGAAGATAGGGCTCAGGGTGCTGTTGTCTGCATGATCTGCCGCTTTCAGAAGAGCAGAAGTTGCTTTATCGAGTTGGCCTAACTGAGCGTAGCAGTTACCAATGGCACCTTGAATGGCAGGAGCTACCATCTGGTCGTCTCCACTGAAACCGTCAAGTGCTTTGATGGCTTCTTCATATTTACCTAAATTCTGGTAGCAGATACCGGCGTATGCCTTTGCCAGATTGGCTGCTTTAGTACCGCTAAACTGATCGGCTACTTTCAGGAAACCGATAGAACCGATGCTATCACCGTTCAGTGCTTGTTCGTATGCACTTTGCTCAAAGTACTGTTCGCTTTTGAAAAGAGCAGCCTGTGCTTTTTCTTCACGAGGTTCTGCGTAGAAATTCTTGTAGAGGATTGCACCTGCTACGATTACGATTACGGCTACAACGGCGCCAATGATTGCTTTTTTGTTTTTAACAAGAAATGCTTCCGACTGTGTCAGTGCATCTTCCACATTCAGTTCGTTGTTGTGGTTCTTTTGTTCTGCCATTTTTATATGATTCTTTTTGTTATTTTTTCAACTGGATATTTTGGTCAGCAAAAGTAGTTTTTTTATATATATAAACGAAATTTAGAGGCATCTTTTTTTGTTTTGCGACCTAAAACCCCGAAAATCTTTCTACTTTTGTAACCAAACTCAATGTGCACACATGATACTGAAGCGTATATCTATACTGAACTATAAGAACCTGGAGCAGGTAGAACTGAATTTTTCGGCTAAACTGAATTGCTTTTTCGGGCAGAACGGGATGGGAAAAACCAATCTGCTCGATGCGGTCTACTTTCTGTCTTTTTGTAAAAGTGCAGGAAATCCGATCGATTCGCAGAATATTCGTCATGAACAGGACTTTTTTGTTATTCAAGGGTTCTATGAGGCAATGGACGGAACACCCGAAGAGATTTATTGCGGAATGAAGCGTAGGTCGAAAAAACAATTCAAACGTAATAAGAAAGAATATTCGCGCCTGTCGGATCACATCGGATTTATTCCTTTGGTGATGGTGTCGCCTGCCGACTCGGAATTGATAGCGGGGGGCAGTGACGAACGTCGCCGCTTTATGGATGTAGTCATTTCGCAGTATGATAAGGAGTATTTGGATGCTTTGATTCGCTACAATAAGGCATTGGTACAACGAAATACATTGTTGAAGAGTGAACAACCGATAGAAGAAGAGCTTTTTCTCGTTTGGGAAGAGATGATGGCACAGGCCGGTGAGGTGGTTTTCCGGAAACGGGAAGCATTTATCAGTGAGTTTATTCCTATATTTCAATCGTTCTACTCGTACATTTCGCAGGATAAGGAGCAAGTGGGACTGACTTATGAGTCACACGCAAGAAATGCATCTCTGCTTGAAGTTCTGAAAGAAAGCCGGGTACGGGATAAGATTATGGGTTATTCGCTCCGGGGGATACATAAAGATGAACTCAACATGTTGTTGGGTGACTTTCCTATTAAGAGAGAAGGTTCACAAGGACAGAACAAGACGTACCTGGTTGCACTGAAGCTTGCGCAGTTTGATTTTTTGAAGCGTACGGGAAGTACGGTACCTCTGTTGCTGTTGGATGATATCTTTGACAAATTGGATGCTTCGCGCGTAGAACAGATTGTAAAGTTGGTGGCGGGTGACAATTTCGGGCAGATTTTCATAACGGATACGAATCGTGAACATTTGGACCGTATATTATATAAGGTGGGGAGTGACTATAAAATGTTTCGTGTGGAGAGCGGAGCTATCAATGAAATGGAGGAAAAAGAGAGATGAAACGAAACGATGCGGAACCGATTGGAAAACTGATTCAGAAATATCTGCGTCAGGAGAGCTTGGAGTCTCCACTGAATGAGCAACGCTTACTTGATTCGTGGGAGACGGTGCTGGGACCTACTATTATGTCGTACACAAGGGATTTGTATATTCGTAATCAGGTGTTGTATGTACACTTGACCTCTGCTGCCCTCCGTCAGGAGTTGATGATGGGGCGGGAACTTTTGGTCCGTAATTTGAATCAGAAGGTTGGGGCTACGGTGATTACCAATATTATTTTCCGCTAAACGACTATTCTTTTATAATAAATGAAGGCTTTGTTTGTATCAAACGGAGCCTTCATTCTTTATGAACAGAGTCTCTGTTCGAAGAGAACGGAGATTCTATCTACAACTAAAATGTGGTGCTCTCAGTATTTCAAGAATGGGATTGTATCTATGACGGGCATCTTCAGTGCATTCAGTTCCTGACAGGCACGATCGTAGTAAGTCGGATTTTCTAAATCAAGGTTATTGTGTGCGTCCAGTCCGATAATAGCCGTGCATCTTTCATTGGCTGCGATATGCCAGAATTGCGGGCAAGGATAAGTCGTTATTCCCCGTGCTTCATTGATGGCTACATAGCCGATATTATATTCCAAAGGGATGTGAAATCGGGCTGCTGCCCGACAGATATGGCTGCTGACACTGATACAATGTTTGTCAAATTCAGGGTAGGAACGCATAAAAAGATCCGGATGTGCCAGGTAGGCGAACAGTCCGCTTTCCATTCCTTCGATAGTGCTTTCTTCATAAAGGTCGAGCATATCCCGATTAGTGGTATGATGCCCGAAGTAGGGAAACTTTTCGTCAGTATGGTAATGGTGGTTTCCAAAGAGGATATAATCCAACCGGTACTCTTTGATGATTTCTTTCAGCCAGTGGATGTATTCGGGAAAGTATTCATATTCCAATCCGATTTTGATGCTGATTTGATTCCGGTATTTTTCTTTCAAGGCACGGATGCTTTCTATATATTCCGGTAAGTCCTCCGGGAGCATACGTATGTCCGATACAAAATCTGTGTGATACTTCCATGGGCCATGATCAGAAAAGCCCAATTCCTGAAAGCCACCTTTGATGGCACTGCGTACATAGTCTTCATCGTCTCCCACGGCGTGCATGCAGCGAGTGGTATGTGTGTGATAATTTGTTTTCATTGTGCTATAATAGTATCCATACGGAAGTCGAATGCTTCTGCGGGTACTTCTTCTATCAATTGAAACGGGAAACAAATGCCGACTTTGGGAGCCGGAATTTGAGGTAATAAACGGTCGTAATATCCTTTGCCGCGGCCTAAACGATGTCCGTACCGATCGAAAGCAACACCCGGAATCACAGCTAGATCTATTGTTTCGTAATCGGTGAATGGCGCTCCGGTTGGTTCGGCAATGCCATACGAACCTATGGCGAGATCTTGGGGGCCTGTGTAAACGCGAAGTTCTAACTCGTCGCCTGTTACTACAGGCAATATGATTCTTTTCGACCGGCTCCACTTCTCAATGAAGGCGTGCGTCTGCACTTCATCCTTCATTGAGTGATAGAGCAATATAGTATGCCCTTTTTGAAATTCGGGGCATGCCTCAAGAGTTATCAATACCTTTTCCGACAACGATTTAAGCGTAGAGTCGGAGTATTTCTTCTTCTCCTGTGCTATCCACTTGCGCAGTTGTTTTTTTCTTTCCATCTTTCTTTTCCTCCTTTTGAGGTTCTACGCTGACGGGAGCCTTAGGGAATGCTTCTCCACTTTCAAGCAACTCGACAGCCTTCTTCACTGTCTGATCGCTTTGGTTGAGATATTGAATATAGGCTTCTTTTCCCAGCATATTATAGATGATATTTCCGTAAATGCTCTTTTCCAGTAATTTATATGATTTCTGAATCAGGATGTTTCTTCGTTTCACCCCTTTGCTGTCAGCGTAGCGTATGAACTGTTCGACCAGTCCCTGACGACGCAGATAGTTTAAGAGTGATTCTTCGTCTTCGTACTTCTTCAACTTATCGCGGTTATTATCCGTGTAATGGAAGGTGAATTGGATGGTAAGTCCTTTGCTCAGCACCTCGGTCAGATATGAAGTCACTCCCGTGGTGTCTTGTGGGACGAATACATCCGGCATGATACCTCCTCCTCCGTACACCGGACGTCCGAGGGCGGTAGAATAACGCAGGTTTTCATCGAGTTTGATACTATCTTTTGAGAAGTACTCTCCATGTTCATATCGTGTCAGCCAATCCATTTCGTAGTTGCGGTCTTTACCATTCTGATAAGGGCGTTGAATGCAGCGTCCGGATGGAGTATAATAGCGGGCAATGGTCAGCCGGATGGCTGATCCGTCACTGAAGTCGATAGGCTGTTGTACCAGGCCTTTACCGAACGAACGGCGACCCACTACCATACCTCGGTCGTTATCCTGAATAGCACCGGTGAAAATTTCACTGGCCGAAGCCGAACCTTCGTCAATCAGCACAATAACGGGCATTTTCTGGCAACTGCCTGTTCCATTGGCAAATTCGTCGGCACGGGGATATTTGCGTCCTTCCGTATAGACTATCAGTTTACCTTCGGGCAAGAATTCGTTGACCATGCGCACTGCAGCTTCCATATATCCTCCTGTGTTTCCACGTAAGTCGATGATCAGCCCTTTGCAGTTCTTATGATTCAGTAAAGCAATGGCATTCAGCAACTCCACATGTGTAGTACGTCCGAATTTACTAACCTGTATATAGCCAAAGTCATCTGTCAACATATAAGCTGCGTCGATGGTGTTTTGCGGAATGTCACCGCGTGTGATAGTGAAGTTCAAAAGATCTTTCTCCGTAGCGCGCTTCACGCCCAGTTTCACTTGAGTACCCTTCGGCCCTTTCAGAGTGCGCATGGCACGTTCGTTGGTCACTTTTTTCCCTACAAACAAACTGTCGTCTACCATCACGATACGGTCACCGGCCATTAATCCTACCTTTTCGGAAGGTCCTCCCTGAATGACACTGTTCACATGGATAGTGTCATCCTGGATGGTGAACTGGATACCGATACCGCTGAAGCTGCCTTCCAGTTCCGATGTCACTTCTTCCAGGTTTTGTGCCGGAATGTAAGTAGAGTGGGGATCCAGCTCTGCCAGAATCTGTGGCATTGCCTTTTCCACAAGGTCGGCCATGTTGACGGTGTCCACATACTGGTCATCGACAATGCGCAGCAAAGCATTCAACTTGTTCGAAGAGCCGTTGATAATGCCGAGTCGGTTGCCGGCAAAGTGTTTGGCATAAAATGTACCTATCAGAATTCCGATTACCACACTGATAGCGATGATGACAGGGGTAAACCGTGAAGAGTTCTTTGTACTCATATCTTTTTATAGTTATTGGCTACGGACGACAAACTACCGGAGAGCTGCGTTGTAGTCAGTTGTTTATGTATGTTGTTTCATTTTTCACTCGTATCGACAAAAACGACTTCGATACCTGCACGTTTCAGTAACTCTATTCCGTCTTCCAGGCGATAGTGTTCAGAGTACACCACTCGCTTGATGCCTGCCTGTATGATCAGTTTGGCACATTCGATGCAAGGTGAAGCAGTGACATACATCGTAGCACCGTCACTACTGTTGTTGGAACGTGCTATCTTGGTGATGGCATTGGCTTCAGCATGCAGAACATAGGGCTTGGTGACGTTGTTATCATCTTCACAAACGTTCTCAAAGCCGGATGGTGTTCCGTTATATCCGTCTGAGATAATCATTTTGTCTTTGACAATCAGTGCTCCTACTTTACGGCGTTGGCAATAAGAGTTTTCCGACCAGATGGAAGCCATGCGGATATAACGCTTGTCCAAATCTGATTGTTTGCTGTTTGCTGTGTCCATACGCTGCTATATTATTTATTGTTGTCCTTATCAACATGAAATACCAGGCATAACTCTCTTCCTCCCTCATCCTTGTAATAGATAAAGAGGTTGTCGTAATTCCCTTTGTACGAAGTAGCCCTGTTGAGTCCTTCGACAAATTTGTTACTAAATCCTAACGGATCATTTTCAGACCCTTTTACGGAAGCTGAGAAAGCATTGCTTTCGCCATTGGCACTCCAGGTTCCGGTATAAGAATGTGACAAAAGCGTTCCGCTAAACTTTCCGCTGATGACATTGTCTGTAGTCTCCCCTTCGAATTTGATTGTGTATGCACCTTCTTTATTGATGTAATTCTTGATGGATTGTTCATATTTGTCTTTATCACCCCAGAAATCATAGGGCTTGTGTTCGTTCTTTTTGGTAATATACGTCAGTTTCCATACTTTTCCGGTAAAGATACCGTTCACATCATCCGAATCGTTGCATCCGCTTACAAAAGGGAGCATCAAAAGTAATAATAATAAGTATTTATATTTCATTTTTTTCTATTTTTTTATTCCGTTTCTGATTAGTAATGCGTCAATCGTAGGTTCTTGTCCTCTGAAACGTTTGTAAAGTATCATCGGGTGCTCTGTTCCGCCTTTCGACAAGATGTTGTTACGGAAGGAATTGGCTACCTCTTCATTGAAGATTCCTTTTTGCTTGAACAGTGAGAATGCATCCGCATCCAGAACTTCCGCCCACTTGTAGCTATAGTAACCTGCCGAATATCCTCCGGCAAAGATGTGTGAGAACTGGGTACTCATACAGGTTTCCGAAACTGTGGGCAATATCTGTGCTTGAGCCCATGCCTGACGTTCGTATGCCTTTACGTCACCTTCGAAGGGGGTATTGCGGGTATACCAGGCCATATCCAACAGCCCGAAACTGACTTGGCGAAGACAGGCGTACGCAACATTGAAGTTTGATGCATCTACCAGCCGGCTGATCAATTCGTCAGGCAACGGTTCTCCGGTCTGATAATGATTGGCAAAGGTATGCAGGAATTCTTTTTCAATCCCGAAGTTCTCCATGATTTGGGACGGGAGCTCTACAAAGTCCCAGTATACATTCGTTCCGCTCAAGCTCTGATAAGTTGAGTTGGCAAACATCCCATGCAAGGCATGCCCGAATTCGTGGAGGAAGGTTTCCACCTCGTCATAAGTCAGCAGTGCCGGCTTGCTTTCTGTCGGTTTGGTGAAATTCATGACTACCGATACATGTGGACGGCTGTTTTCACCGGTATCTTCTCTCCATTGTCCTTTGAATTCTGTCATCCAGGCACCGGAACGTTTACCTTCGCGCGGATGGAAATCCGTATACAGTACGGCGAGGAAACTTCCGTCTTTATCCAGCACTTCGTAAGCATCCACGTCTTTGTGATATACCGGGATATCCGGGTTCTTATGAAACGTGATGCCATACAATTTGGTAGCCAGTCCGAAGACTCCCGCTTTCACTTTGCTCAGTTCAAAGTAGGGGCGGAGCATCTCTTCGTTAATATTGAACTGCCGGTCTTTCAGTTTGTTGGAGTAGTAGCTCCAATCCCAAGGCATCACTTCAAAAGCATCTCCTTGTTCTGTACGGGCTAATTCTTGTACAGCTTCGTACTCTTTATGGGCGGTGGGGGTATATGCATCCAGCAATTGGTTGAGCAGTTTATATACGGCATCACCGGTTTCGGCCATGCGTTCTTTCAGTGTATATTCCGCATAATTGTCATAACCCAGTAATTGTGCGATTTCCATGTGGATATTGGCTATCTTTTTCACAATTTCCAGATTGTTATATTCGTTGTCGTGGGTACATTTTGTATTGTAAGCCATGTAAAGTTCACGACGTAAATCCCGGTTATCGGCATACGTCATAAAAGGAATATAACTGGGGGCATGCAATGTGAACACCCAGCCATTCACTCCTTTTTCCCGGGCTGTTTCTGCAGCGGCTTCGATGGCGCTTTCCGGCAGACCGGCCAACTGGGCTTCATCGGTCAGAGTCAACTGATAGTTATTGGTTTCTTTCAGGTTATTTTCACTGAAATCCAATGTCAGTTTACTAAGATTCTTTGTCAGCTCGCGATATTTCTCCTTGGCTTCTCCCTGCAGGTTGGCTCCGCGACGAATAAATCCGTTATAAGCGTTTTCCAGAAGCTTGGTTTGTTCCGGAGTCAGCTCTATGGAATCCTTTTGACCGTATACAACTTTAATACGTTCGAAGAGTTCCTGATTCAAGCTGATGTTATTGCTGTGTTCGCTTAACAAAGGAATCATCTCCTGGGCAATCTTCTGCAGGTCATCATTGGTTTCAGCACTGCGCAAGTTGCCGAATACGGTGGTAACCCGATCGAGTAACTCTCCTGATTTTTCATAAGCAAGAATTGTGTTAGCGAATGTGGGAGCCTCCGGGTTGTTGACGATGGCATCTATTTCTGCTGCCTGGCGACTGATACCTTCACGAATGGCGGGTTCGTAATGTTCATTTTTTATTTTGTCAAAAGGAACAGTGCCATACGGAGTTGTGTATTTCTCAAAAAATGGATTTTGTGCATTTGCTATATTTGTCATATTCAGTAATATCAATGTTACATTTACAAAATTACAAATTTCACCACAGAGTATCACAGACTTCCGTACAGTTTTCTTCTTATTTAACGTGTCTCACTACTGTTTTTACTACCATTTATTTGATTCTGTTGTGATTCGGGACTATAGGGCTTGGGAGAGGAAAATAAAAAAAGCTGTTCCGGGGAAACCGGAACAGCTTTTCGTATATTGTATCTTAGCTTGATTATTTAGCAGCGATAACGCGAGCCATTTCACAAACTTTGTTTGAGTAACCCCATTCGTTGTCATACCAAGAAACAACTTTAGCGAAGTTAGAATCCAAAGAAATACCTGCTTTAGAGTCGTAGATTGAAGTGTTAGCGCAACCACGGAAGTCAGTTGAAACAACTGCATCTTCAGTGTAGCCCAGGATACCTTTCAATTCGCCTTCTGAAGCTTCCTTCATAGCAGCGTTGATTTCAGCCATTGTAGCAGCTTTTTCCAGAACAACTGTCAGGTCAACTACAGAAACGTCAGAAGTCGGAACGCGGAATGCCATACCAGTCAGTTTACCGTTCAATACCGGCAATACTTTACCTACAGCTTTAGCAGCACCTGTAGAAGACGGGATGATGTTTTCCAAGATACCACGACCACCTCTCCAGTCTTTCTTAGAAGGACCGTCTACTGTTTTCTGAGTAGCAGTAGCAGCGTGAACTGCAGTCATCAAACCTTTAACGATACCGAACTTGTCGTTCAATACTTTAGCGATAGGAGCCAAGCAGTTAGTAGTACAAGAAGCGTTAGAAATGATGTCCTGTCCTGCGTATGAAGTGTGGTTAACACCATATACGAACATAGGAGTAGAGTCTTTAGAAGGAGCAGACATGATAACTTTCTTAGCACCAGCCTGGATATGTTTGCGAGCTGTTTCGTCAGTCAAGAAGAAACCTGTTGATTCAACTACAACGTCAGCATCAACTTCGTTCCATTTCAAGTTAGCAGGATCCATCTCTGCAGTCAGACGGATTTTATTTCCGTTTACAATCAGAGCACCGTCTTCTACAGCAACTTCGCCTTCGAAACGACCGTGTACTGAATCATATTTCAGCATGTATGCCAAGTATTCAGCATCCAACAAGTCGTTAATACCTACGATCTGAATGTCGTTACCAAAGTTCTTAACTGCTGCACGGAATACCATACGTCCGATACGGCCAAAACCGTTAATACCTACTTTAATCATTTTGTTTAAACTTTTAAGGGTTTTATAATATTTGTTCAAATACTTTTCTAAATTCGCATTTGTTTCATTAGAATGCGGTGCAAAAGTAAGAAAATGTTTTTATATTCGCATATTAAATTCATATTAAATATAAAAAAAGATGGGAAAAAGTACTTTTTTACAAGACTTTAAAGCTTTCGCCATGAAAGGAAACGTGGTAGATATGGCTGTCGGTGTGATTATTGGTGGTGCCTTTGGCAAAATCGTTTCGTCGGTTGTAGCCGATATCATTATGCCACCTTTGGGGTTACTCATTGGGGGAGTGAACTTTACGGACTTGAAATGGGTAATGAAAGCTGCGGAATATGGGGCTGACGGAAAAGAGACGGCCGCTGCTGTGACATTGAATTACGGCAACTTTCTGCAGGCGACTTTCGATTTTCTTATCATTGCTTTTTCTATATTCTTATTTATTAAACTGATTACAAAGTTGACTCAGAAGAAAGCTGAGGCACCTGCTGCGCCGCCCGCACCTCCTGCACCTACAAAAGAAGAGATATTGTTGACTGAAATACGTGATTTATTGAAAGAAAAGCAGTAATTTTGCGCCAAATTCATAACATATCTATATATGCAAGAGAAAATTATAATACTTGATTTCGGTTCACAGACCACGCAGCTTATCGGTCGCCGGGTGCGCGAGTTGGATACGTATTGCGAGATTGTCCCCTATAACAAGTTCCCCAAAGGCGATGAAACCGTCAAGGGAGTGATTCTGTCGGGAAGCCCCTTCTCCGTATATGACGAAAGTGCGTTCAAGGTCGATTTGAGCGAAATCAGAGGTAAATACCCCATCTTGGGCATCTGCTATGGTGCACAGTTTATGGCGTATACCAATGGTGGCAAAGTAGAACCGGCAGGTACCCGTGAGTATGGACGTGCTCACCTGACTTCTTTCTGCAAGGACAATGTTTTGTTCAAAGGTGTGAGAGAGGGTACGCAGGTATGGATGAGCCACGGTGATACCATTACTGCTATCCCTGAGAATTTTAAAACCATTGCATCGACAGACAAAGTGGCTATTGCCGCCTATCAGGTAGAGGGCGAACAGGTATGGGGAGTACAGTTCCATCCGGAAGTTTTCCACAGTGAAGACGGTACGCAGATGCTTCGCAATTTCGTTGTCGATGTATGTGGCTGTAAACAGGACTGGAGTCCGGCGTCATTCATCGAGAGCACGGTTGCCGAATTGAAAGCTCAGCTGGGTGATGACAAGGTTGTACTGGGATTAAGCGGAGGAGTTGACTCTTCTGTAGCCGCCGTTTTGCTGAACAGGGCTATTGGCAAGAATCTGACTTGTATTTTCGTTGACCACGGTATGCTTCGCAAGAACGAGTTTAAGAACGTGATGCACGATTACGAATGCCTTGGCTTGAACGTGATTGGTGTGGATGCCAGTGAGAAGTTCTTCTCTGAACTGGAAGGCGTCACCGAACCTGAACGTAAACGTAAAATTATAGGTAAAGGATTTATTGACGTATTCGATGAAGAAGCACATAAACTGAAAGATGTGAAATGGCTGGCTCAGGGTACGATTTATCCGGACTGTATCGAGTCGCTTTCTATCACCGGTACTGTTATCAAGAGTCACCACAATGTGGGAGGACTTCCTGAAAAGATGAATCTAAAACTTTGTGAACCGCTTCGCTTACTGTTTAAGGACGAGGTTCGTCGTGTAGGTAGAGAGTTAGGTATGCCCGAGCACTTGATTACCCGTCATCCTTTCCCCGGGCCGGGACTTGCTGTTCGTATCTTAGGTGATATTACTCCTGAGAAGGTTCGTATCTTGCAAGATGCCGATGATATCTTTATTCAGGGTTTGCGCGATTGGGGATTGTACGATCAGGTGTGGCAGGCAGGTGTTATCTTGCTTCCTGTTCAATCGGTAGGCGTAATGGGAGACGAACGTACTTACGAACGTGCCGTTGCTTTGCGTGCCGTGACTTCAACGGATGCTATGACAGCTGACTGGGCGCATTTGCCTTATGAATTCCTTGGTAAAGTGTCGAATGATATTATAAATAAGGTAAAAGGTGTGAACCGTGTGACCTATGATATCAGTTCGAAGCCACCTGCAACTATCGAGTGGGAATAAAATCCTGTGATTGACTTTTAGCGATATTTTATATTGATATTTGAAATCAGCATTTTAAGTAAATGATTGCTTAATCTGCTGATTTCTTTTTATGATATCGGTTGAAGTCATTTATTCCGATTTACGATAGAAAATTTAGTTGTTGAAATAGCAAATATCTCTTTCATTACCGTATATGTATTATGGGGGGAGAAACTGGAACTTTCCTTTGATATCTCGTTAGAAACCAAGATATTGTGTCCTTTCCTTCTTCCTTCGGGAAATGCTTGTTTTAATTCTATGTTAAAGCAAGTGTTCTGTATTTAAATAACAAGCCCTTTCGATGTAAAAAACTTGTTCTTTATCAGGAGATAAAGGAAGGTCTCACAGATAGTGTTAACAATGTTAATAAAGAGAAGTGTCCGGTTGAGGACCATGTGCAAAGGATAGCCTTCCGTTTTTGAGTAAAATAGAAAAGGGAGATCCTCACGGACTTCCCTTCCCTTTTCCTTTTTTAAACCTTATGTAGTTGCTATAAATCTCTTACCACAACACCTTATTATACTAAAAATCAATACTTAGTAAAAAATTATATTGTTTTTGTATTTAGTTCCTATCGAAAACACTATTCCAATGCTTTACCGGCAGTCATCGGCCAGTAAGGATTCTGATACAACTGAGTTGTGTTGATATCTTCCGGATTGGTAGCGGTCAAAGACATATCTTCTATGCCGATCGGATCCAGATAAAATGCTTTACGCCAAGTCAGACCGTCATACAATTCATTATTGATTGAGGTTCTGCGAAGTGGGCGTAAGTATTTGCTGTCGCTTTTGGGCGAAACGTTTGCATCAAGGGTACCATCGTCCTTAATGTCCTTGTGATCTTTATAAGCGGCATCCCAGAAGTTGATACCTTCAATGATATAGGGTTTGGTCAGCAATTGATCCCAGGAACGCCATCTCTTCAGGTCGTCCCAGCGCATACCTTCACCGATGAATTCACAACGGCGTTCGCGACGGATATTATAGAGGGTAACATCCACCATTTTGCTGCCCGAATAAACGGCTAAGTCATTTTCTTTGCTCAAGTCGGTTGCTGCAATAGTCTTGGCATAATCGTCGTCAACACCGGCGCGTGTGCGGAGTGCTTTCCAATACTTTTGTGCCTTGGCATCCAGTGAACCGGTTTTCTCGTAGCAGGCTTCCATGTAATTGAGGTTAGCTTCTGCAGAACGGAAGACAACACAAGCATTGGTCCCTAGCAGTTCGTCACCCTTAGTCTGTGCGTAATCGTAAGTGTGAGCTTTACGTGGGCGGTATCCTGTAAGGTCTTGAGTCTGTTTCTGTTCGGAGATGATATTCGGAACTCCGAAAAGCAGTGTTGTGCCGGCTGCTGCTACAGCCGGGTTTTTGGTATCACTGTGCAATACATCTTTTTCACCCCATACAAACAGTTGCAGACGTTCGTCGCGATTTTCTTTTTCATCCGAGATAGATACATCACCGTGATATTCGTTGCCTGCAGCATAAATAGGCAAACCGCTTTTCATCAAGAAAGTAGTAATGAATCCGCGAGTCAATCCGGTACGGTCACCGTTCTGCAGACGTGCAGGCGCACAATGTGAAACATTTAATGATTTGTCATACTGTTTCCACAACAACACCTCGCTATAACCGGAAGCATCCGGTGTGCTGAACATTTCGTAATACGGGTTCCAATTATAGATTTGTCCATACTCCGGATTTAGCACGTGTGAGTTTTCGGTCAGCGTGCAGTGGTCGGCTACGGCTGCTGCTGCATTCATGGCTTCGGTCAGGAAGAAGTCTATCTCACCGTCAATGTTGAACGTTTTGCCGCTGTTGTAAGACATTTTAGCACCCGGCCAACTTTCATCTCCCGGCACACGTCCGGTTCCCCGATGATATTTCTCGAAAGTAGCTTCGAACAGGGCTACTCTTGATTTATAGAGTTGAGCCACCTGCTTGTTGATACGCTGGTTGTTTTGGAAACCCTGGTCGTGCATACGGTTGATAGCTTCATCCAAATCTTTCAGAATCTGGCGGGCTACTTCATTGCGCGGAGCACGTGTACTATACTCCAATAAAATCTCTTCCTGATCGGGGAGAACTTTATCTACGATAGGATAGTCGCCATATTTCACCAATGCTTTATAGTAGGCCATGGCACGGAAGAAGTAAGCTTCGCCGATGTAGTGTTTCAGGTCCTCAACCGATCCTTGAATCGATCCTTCTTTTTCTTTGGGGAGTACTTGTTCAAGCAGGTAATTCCATGTACGGATCCGGTTTAATGGAGCTTGAATCGACTTCCCGCTTCCTACCTGCCAGTTACCGGCAAAATAATCCAGGCTACTGTCGTCTGCCAACAGGTTGTCTGTGTTGGCATCGTTGCGTTGCATGCCTGAGTTCCAAGCCTGTTGGTGATATAGCTTATAATTTCTGGAGTCGTCCAGATAGTCGTTGTAGTAGTTATTGAGGTAGTTTGCTACCTGGTCTACTGTACTGAAGTACTTCTCAGGAGTTACCTGGCTGATAGGTGACCGGTCGAGAAAATCCTCGCACGAAGTTATCGCCAATCCGCCCATTGCTATCAATGAGCAGAAGTATATATGTTTTAATTTTAGTCTCATAGTTCATTCAATGAATTAGAAGTTAACGTTTAAGCCGATTGAAATAGTTCTCTGCAACGGATATAGTTTACCCGGTCCCCAGTCTCCACCCAGTGTTTCCGGGTCGAATATATCACTGATGCCTGAGATTGTCAGCAAGTTGTCTCCTGATACATAAACACGTACCGATTCCATGGCGGCTTTCTTGGTCCATGCTTTGGGAAGAGTGTAACCTATTTGTGCATTCTTCAGGCGGCAGTAGGCTGCATTTTGCAAGTAACCGCTTTGCGTTTTTTGGTTTTTATTGCTGCTGAAGTATGGTTTCGGATAGTAGGCATTGGTGTTTGCTCCCAATGGGTCGCCTTCAGGACGCCAATAGTCGAGGTGTTCCTTGAATACGCATGATTGCCACATACCTCCGTTGGCTCCCCAGAAATACGGACCGTCCAACATGTAATCCCTTTTCATCACTCCCTGAATGAAGAGTGAGAAGTCGAGTCCTTTCCAGGAACCATCCAGTGTCAGACCGAAGTTGTAACGCGGAGTGCTGTTACCGATAATCTTTAAATCGCCATGGTCGTTTACTGTATTGGCACCGCTGTTCACACCGTCTTTTCCGTCAATATTGGCATACATGATATCACCGGCACCCCAGGCTGATCCCCAGTTCGGTTTTCCTCCGTTGGCTAAGTGCTTGTCCATCTCTTCTTGGGTTTGTGCAATTCCGATGGTTTTATATCCCCAAATCTCACCTATGGTTTTTCCTGTATAGTACTTTTCGCCCAAAGACAAGGTTTTATTCGGGTATTCCAATATTTTCTGCATATTGTCAGACATGACGAGGCGGACACCGTAATTGAACTGCTGAATGCGGTCTCTCCATGAAAGCTCTAATTCCCAACCATACGATTTCATATCGCAGTTGTTGATTTGTGGAGCGCTGGCACCCAATACGGAGGGCAGTGTAGGAGCCGGACCGATCATGTCGTATGTATAGCGGTTGTAGTAATCGAATGAACCTGTCAGACGGTTGTCAAACAATCCCCAGTCGATACCCACGTTCCATGATTCGATGGTTTCCCAGGTCATCAAACTGCTGACGATACCGGGCAGACCGGCTACATTCTGTTTTTTGCCGTTGATCAACCATCCCGAGGAAGCACTGCCTGTAGGCATGTTTTGGTAGAATGGATACCAAGCGTTCGTTTCACTGGTATTGTTATTACCGAGCTGTCCCCACGAACCTCTCAGTTTTAAAGTTCCTACCACTTGAGTCAGTGGTTCAAAGAATGCTTCGCGTGAGATGTTCCATCCTGCGGAGAATGATGGGAAAAGCCCCCAGCGTTTGTCACCGATAAATCGGGAAGAACCGTCGTAGCGAAGGTTGGCCTCAAGCATGTAGCGTTCTTTATAGTTATAATTTAAACGTCCGAAGAAACCGGCGATTGCTTTTTCACTGGCCCATGAACTGGCTTTTTTATTGTCTTGTGTCAATCCCAAAGACGGTACTTCAGGACTGATCAGGTCTGTACCGAACCCAGTCAGCCCGCTTGGGCGGTAAAGCTCACCATTGAAACCGACCATTATCTTAAAGTTGTGATCACCGAAGGTCTTGGCGAAGTCCGTATAAATATTGGTAGAAAAGTAGTCTTCACTTTCACGTGAGTCTTGTACTTCGGAATAACCGGCTGCATTATCGCCCCATCCTAATAAATAGGGTTGATTGTCGGCATCATAAGCGTAAATAGGAAGTACAGCCCATGATTGTTTGCGTGTATAGGTACGCATACTGCCTTCTGCTACGATACGCCAGTCTTTTATGGGTTCGAAGATGGCCTGCAATTGTTGGGTATACCAGTTTTTCTGGCTGGTTTGTTTACCACCGTCTTCCATTTCGATTATTTCCATTTTCTGCTGATAATGTCCGTTCGGATCTCTTACCGGACAAGTCGGCCAACGGCGGGCGATATTATGGAAGAACAGACCGGTCATGTAAGTCGGACGGTCGTAATCTTCGCGTGTCCACTTGCTGGTGTAGTTCAAAGTAACCCAGTCGGTTAGCTTTGCAGAAATTTTGGCGTTCATGGTGTAACGGTTGAACTGATCTTCACCGTGTCTTAGCAGACCTTTCTGGTCAAGAAAACTGCCACTGATCATATAAGTGAGTTTGTCTGTACCGCCGCTGATATTCAGATTGTGCTCTGTTGAGGGTACCCAATTTTTATAGAACTCTTTAAACCAGTCTGTGTTGGCGAAGGAACCTGTATAGTTTTGCCATTTTCCGTCATTACCGGCCTTCGCTCCATAGTATTCAGGAGTGTTCGGGTCGGTGTATTTCCCTGTCTGATAGTTTTTAATACGCTCCAAGGCCGCTTCGTCAAATACCAAACCTCCTCCATCGTTTGTGTTGGCACGGTTGAAGTATTGTGCGAAGGTATAAGAATCCACCATTTCCGGAATCTGAATTGCATCGGAGAAACGTACGTTACCCGAGTAATTCACACGAGTCTTACCGGACTTACCGCTCTTGGTTGTAATCATGATTACACCGAAAGAAGCACGTGCACCGTAGATAGAAGAAGAGGCGGCATCTTTTAATACTGAAATGTTTTCGATGTCATTCGGGTTCACTGTGTTCATGTCACCTTCGATGCCGTCGATCAATACCAACGGGCTTCCGCTCGAACCTTCGCCGATGGTACCGGCACCGCGGATATTGATACTGAGACTACTGTCCAGTGCGCCACCGCTATTACCTACTGACATATTCAATCCCGGAACCACACCTTGAAGGGCTTGTGATACGTTTTGTACCGGACGAGATTCGATTACTTTTGAGTCCACCATGCTGACAGAACCGGTTACATTCACTTTTTTCTGTGAGCCGTAACCTACTACTACGACTTCGTCCAACTGTTGAGAATCCTCTTTCAACGTCACACTGATAGGCTCGCTACTTGCTTTCACCGTAACGGTTTTGTATCCGATAAATGAAATTTGGATGGCGCCTCCTAGAGGGGCTTCGACCGAGAATTTTCCTTCCAGGTCGGTAATGGTACCTGTGTTGTTTGCGAGAACTTTTATGGCTACACCGATCATCGGTTCTCCGGTTTCATCTACTACAGTACCTTTTACTTTTACTTTAGCTTGTTGTACAGCTTCAATCGCGTGTTCTTCGTTAGTATCAGCCGTGGCTTGCTGAGGTGTTGCACACCAAAGCATGATAGAAGCGGCAATTGCCATTTTTAGGCGACTTGTTTCCCGAAGTCGTATCAGGCTTGGAAACAGGTTGGTTTTTTCTTTCATACACTAAATTGTTCGGTTAAACATAAATTTGAATAGTTTGTTTTTTGAGATTTTTCCGGTAAAGATTTATCTTGCCGGAAGTGATGTTTAAGTGTCTTTTTTGTTTCTACTCCATAAGCTTGTCTGATTAGGGTTATCTTATAATATCGTTTTTGTCTTGTCTGAGATGTGCTGATGGTACGGAGTTATGACTATTATAAAGTACCTGGAGAACTTTGCCTTTTTATGTATTTCCCTATAACATCATTTCTCCCTTTTTCTTATTATACCTACGTTGCCGATTGGCTTGATAATTGGTGATGTTTTCGTCTTGATTGACTTTAAGATATCGATAAGTGTCTACTGTAAAGGTATGTATACCGGAAAAGTATGAAAGGGCAAGACTTTCCATATCATTTCAATAGCGATAATGAACGCAAAAAAAAGGTATCCTCACGGACACCCTTTTTCAATTTTCCTTTTTTAAACCTTATGTAGTTGCTATAAATCTCTTACCACAACCTCCTTATTATTATACTAAAAATCAATATTTATATATTTGATATAATTATTCTATAGCTGCTGTGTTTCTTTCTTCAGGCCAGTATGGGTTCTGATAGATAACCGATGAAGCTATTTCGCCTGACGGTGATAATAATTCGATCTGTCGGATAGGTACGGGATAGAGATAATGCGCTTTAGCCCAAGTATAACCGTCATAGATTTCATTATTCTTTTGTACAACAGAATAAGGACGTAAATAGTTGGATAATTTTCTGGATGAAACATTTGCCATAGCGTTGTCCGGGCCTTCGATATATTCGAACTTGGCATCTTCTCCTTCATAACGTTTGTAAGCGTCACTTCCCCAGAAGTTAAATCCTTCGGGAATAAATCGTTCGACCAACAGTCTGTCTAATGATCTCCAACGAATCAGGTCATCCATACGCATGCCTTCGCCAATGAATTCGCAACGACGTTCGCGGCGGATATTGAAAAGTGTCACATCGATCATTTCATTCTCGCCTTTGTATTTAGCCAAATCGTTTTCTTTGCTCAAGTCTGTTGCGGCAATGGTTTTAGTGAAGTCCGGATCAACTCCTGCACGTATGCGTACAGCTCTCCAATATTCGGCAGCTTTTCCCGTAACATTCCCGTTATTCTTCATGCAGGCAGCTTCCATATAGTTTAGATAAGCTTCTACTGCACGGAAAATTACACAACCGGTTGTAGACTGAGCCTGTCCCGAAACATATTGTTTCTGGTCGTAAGAGAGACATTTACGAATACGATATCCTGTTAAGTCTTTGATTTCCGATTCGGCTACAATTATATTGGGGTAGTTTGCGTCCTGATATGTTTTCATGGCATTGGTTGCAGCGTTGGATACGGCCGGTATCATATCTTCCTCACCAAATAAGAAGAGTTGCAGACGTTCGTCGCGGTTGGCTTTTTCATCCATTACCCGTTCGTCACCTTTAAAAGGATATGCGGCTGTGGCTGCATACCAAGGCATACCGTCTTTCATCAGGAAAGATTGTACATAGTTGTGCAACATACCGTTGTTGCCTCCCGAAGCTACATAAGCTGTAGCGCCGTGTGCGATGGTAAAGTCGCCGGAGTAATAATCACGCCAGAAGAGCACTTCTTCAAATCCACTCATGTCTTCGGCTGAAAACATATCGAAATAATCATTCCATCCCGAAATGTCGTTGTCATTTGCCGGATTGAACACACCGCTGTTAGGTGTCAGCTTAATGACATCGGCTACTTGTTCTGCTGCGGACATCGCCTGGTCCAGAAAGAAGTTTATTTCGGTATTGGCATCATACTTATAATCAGGATGCACTCGCTTACCCGGCCAGTTGGCATCACCCGGTACACGTCCCGTACCCTGATGATATTTCTCGAAAGTAGCTTCGTAGAGTGCTACACGTGATTTGATTAACAAAGCACATTGCTTGTTCAAGCGGTTGTTGCCGGCAAAACCATGGTCGTGCATGTACTCGGCGGCCTTGTCAAGATCTTCAAGAATGAAACGCGCCACCTTGTTACGTGGTTGTCGTACACCTTTTTCTATCAATATTTCCGCATTATCCGGTAATACTTCTGTGATAATCGGATAGTCTCCATACATCCTCAGCTTCTGGAAATATTTCCAGGCACGGATAAAGTACATTTCACCGATATAATGCTTCACATCGTCAGCGTTACCTGATATCTCTCCTGCCTCATATTTGGGGAGTACTTTTTCAAAGAAGTAATTGCAATAACGAAAAAAGGAGAAGTCCCAGTTGTCATTGGCTGCTTCTGTCTTCCAAACATCCTTGGTGTAGTAATTCTGGAGTCCGCTACCGCTGCTGCCGCCTGAAACCATATTGTCGGTAGCACCGTCATTGTTTACAGTACCCGCACTAAATCCGCTATGAGTAGAGAACAGATTCTGATACTTTGAAATACTATAAGCTGCCAAGTGATCTGCATTCTGGAAATACGATTCCGGTGTTACCTGATCCAGCGGCTCCCTGTCTAGGAAGTCGTTACATGATGGGAAAAGTAATACTCCCCCTGTCAGTACACATAATTGTATGATTCTATTTTTTAGTTTCATAATGATTCGTTTTTTAGAAATTTACGGTTAAACCAATTGCAATTACTTTCTGTAACGGATATACTTTACCCGGATCGGTCCATTGGGTTCCCAGGTTTTCGGGGTCGAATACTCCGGTGATGTCTGATACAGTCAGCAGGTTGTCGCCCGATACATAAACACGTACTGATTCCATTCCTGCTTTCTTTGTCCATACTTTGGGTAATGTATATCCGATCTGGATGTTTTTCAAGCGCCAATACGAAGCATCTTGCAAGTAACGTGTCTGACGTTGCTGGTTTTTCGATGTACCGCGGATGACACGTGCGAAGTACGAATTGGTGTTAGCTCCCAAGGGATCACCTTCCGGACGCCAGAAATCCCAATGTTCTTTAAATCCGGCGGAAGCCCATTCGCCACCTCCGGAGAATCCCCAGAAGTACGGGCCGTTCAGCCAATAATCACGTTTGCCGATACCTTGTACAAAGGCACGGAAGTCTAAACCTTTCCAAGCAGCATCTATCGTGATACCATAGTTGAAGCGAGGGGTGTTGTTTCCGATAATCTGCCAGTCGCCCGAATCACCTACTTTGTAGTTACCTTGGTCCACTGAGCCGCTATTGTCGAGATCGGCATACATGATGTCACCTGCTGCCCATTTCTGCCCCATCGGCTGCTTGGCATTGGCAAGATGTTGGTTCATTTCTTCATCGCTTTGTGCGATTCCAATTGTTTTGTATCCCCATATCTCTCCTAGCTTCTGTCCTTCATAATAAGGATTACTAAGACTCTTGTCGGGATTGTTGTATTTCAGAATCTTTTGTTGTGCATCCGAGAGGACAAATTTCACTCCATAAGAGAAGTTTTTGATTCTGTCTCTCCAGCCGATTTCCAACTCGAAACCATACGATTTCATGTCGGCATTATTGATTTTAGGAACACCTGTACCCAGAATAGATGGGAGTTCCGGAGCGGTGGCAATCATGTCGTATGTGTAACGTACGAAATAGTCGAATGAACCGGTCAGACGGTTGTTGAATAATCCCCAGTCCAGACCGGCATCCCATGTTTCGATGGTTTCCCAGGTCTTTTCGCTACTGACGATACCCGGATTGCTGGCATAATTCTGGCGTACACCGTTTACTAACCATCCGTAGTTCTGTCCTTGCGGTAAAGTCTGGTAGAAAGGATACCAGGCTTCATTGGTGTTGGTGTTACCCAACTGTCCCCACGATGCTCTCAGTTTCAGTGTACCAATTTTCAACTTGTTGGCGGTTTCTTCGAAAAAAGCTTCACGGGCGATGTTCCAACCACCTGAGAATGACGGGAAGAATCCCCAACGTTTGTCGCCGATAAAGCGTGAAGAACCATCGTAGCGTCCGTTGGCTTCCAGCATGTAGCGGTCTTTGTAGTTCCAGTTTAAACGGGCAAAGAAACCGGCCACTGAGGTATGTCTGTATCCACCTGCTACACTGGGTTCACCTACTGCGGTATTAATTGTCGGTACGGATGGAGTAATCAAGGTTGATTTGTCCGCACTTACACTGCGGTCCTTGTACAGCTCGGCGTTGAAACCTACCATTGCCTTGAAATAGTGCCCGTTATCCAGTTGCTTGAAGTAATCCGAATAGATATTGGTAGAATAGTAATTCTCTTTATAAGCATATTCAGACACTTTTGAACCGCCTACCGGATAGCTGCCTACACCTGCATCCCATGTCATACCTACCGGATTACCGTCTACATCGTGCTGATAAACAGGCAGTACTTCCCAATGTTGGTTATTGGCGGTCACACGCAAACTTCCTTCTACATAAATTTTCCAGTTCTTGATTGGTTCGAAGGTCAGTTGCAGCTGTTGTGTGAAGAGGTCCTTCTGGTTGATTTGTCTGCCTCCGTCTTCCAGTTGGATCAGTTCGGATGGTTCGGTCAGGTATCCGTTATCGTCATAGACAGGTACAGTCGGCCAGCGGCGTGCCACATTGTGGAAGAACAATCCCGTCAGGTAACTTGGACGATCATAATCTTCACGTGTCCATTTGGTTGAATATCCCAATGTAAACCAGTCTGTGATGTTACTTGTGATTCGACCATTTAAAGTGTAGCGCTGGAAGGTATCTTTGCCATGGCGGATCAAACCTTTCTGATCGAGAAAGCTTCCACTGACAATATATTGAGTTTTATCTGTGCCACCACTGATGCTAAGATTGTGATCCATGGAAGGAACCCAATCTTCATACACTTCCTTAAACCAGTCGGTATTTGCATTCGATCCCGTATAGTAGTTCCATCGGCGTGATTGTTCGTTAAAGGTAGCTGATGATTTTAAGGTACCATCCTGGTATGCTTTGATGCGTTCCAGTTGCTCTTTACTGAAAACAGTACCACCATTATCATTTGCCGCTGCACGGTTAAAGTATTGTGCGAAAGTATAAGAATCCAGCATTTCAGGAATATTAGTCGCATCAGAGAAGCGCACATTACCCGAATAGGTCACTCTGGGTTTTCCCGATTGTCCGCTTTTGGTTTTTACCAAAACCACACCGAATGCGGCACGTGCACCATAAATAGAAGCTGATGCAGCATCTTTCAGTACTGATACCGATTCAATATCATTGGGGTTTACTGTATTCAGGCTGCCCTCGATGCCATCGATCAATACCAATGGAGACGATCCGGAGCCGTCGCCGATGGTACCTGTACCACGAATATTAATACTCATCTCACTATCCAGTGAACCACCACCGTTGTTGACGGAGAGGTTCAAACCCGGTACCACACCTTGTAAAGCTTGCGATACATTTTGTACCGGACGAGCTTCAAGTACTTCGGAATTGACCATGCCTACGGCACCGGTGACATTAACCTTTTTCTGTGAGCCATAACCAACTACCACTACCTCATCTATCATTTCACTATCTTCTTTTAAGACAATGTGCATTGGGGTTGATTCGGCTTTTACAATGACGGTTTTATATCCCACATAGGATATTTCAAGTGTAGCACCTTTGGCTACATCGATGGAGAATTTACCATCTAAATTGGTGATTGTTCCATTAGGCGCGTCTTTTACTTTTACAGAAACGCCGATTAGAGGTTCGCCGGTCTGATCTACTACAGTACCGTTTGCTTTTACCTTTTGCTGCTGAATACTGGCAACTTCGTGTTTTTCATACGTATCTGCAACTGCTTGTTGGGGTGCCATACACCATAGCATGATAGATGCAGCAATTGCCATTTTTAGGCGATTGGTTTCCCGAAACCGTATAAGGCTTGGAAACAGGTTGATTTTTTTTGTCATACACTAAATTGTTCGGTTAAACTTCATTTTGAATAGTTTGTTTCTTAGGTTTCCCGGAAAAATGGTTTTCCGGAGTTTGTGTGAGGTCATTTCTCTGTTTTTTATCTCATAAGCTTTTTAAATTAGGGTTATTCTATTTATTGTATTTTATGATCTATCTTTACATTGTTGCTTCAGGCTTAGTTCTGTTGGTACTTAATTGATTATGACAGTCTGATATGTTGTAATAGGCGTACAGATATACCATGGACCTCAATAATGTTATCTGTTGTTTATTAGTTGGTTATAGTAGATATTAACTGACCGGTAGAGGGATTAGGTTCCAATATTATTGAGTATTACTTATAGTCTACTATATTTGCCAAAGAAGTATATTCCTGTTTTTAAGCTAAAATGTATTTCATAATATACATGAAAAAATAAACCTTGGATTTATGATTTATTAAAAGATATTATTATCTTTGTCCCGTTATCTCCTTTTGCATTATAAATATGATGTGATTATTAACTTAATATTAGAAAATGTATTTTGATGCAAAATTATTGAAGTAAAGTACCAACAGAACTTTGCCTTTTCTATTTTTGAATTACTACTTTTTTCTTTTTGTTTAGACTGATCTTTTTTATATGTATTCCGACAAACGATTGCGGCAACCTGTCGACTCTCTCTGGCTATTTATATAGTGATTCAAAGTACGCTTGATATAAATAAGGAATACTGTTGTCATTGAGATGATAGACAATTGCTTTATATTTCGGGAGTAAGAATTGTCATTTTGTTGTAGGAGACTCTATTATCTATTAATAAATAATCAAATTCACTGTATTTTTTGTGGTTTCCCTCTTTTCTTTGCACACTTTTCGTGCTTTTATGCAGAAAATCTATATCTTTGCAACCTAATTTAACATTAAAAGGTATGAGTTACAATTTGTTGAAAGGAAAAAGAGGTATTATTTTCGGTGCATTAAACGAGCAGTCTATTGCCTGGAAAGTAGCCGAAAGAGCCGTTGAAGAAGGTGCTGTTATTACATTATCAAATACTCCTGTTGCTGTTCGCATGGGACAGGTTTCTGCTTTATCAGAAAAGCTGAATTGCGAAGTGATTGCTGCTGATGCCACCAACGTAGAAGATTTGGAGAACGTATTCAAACGCTCGATGGAAGTTTTGGGCGGACAAATTGATTTTGTATTGCACTCTATCGGTATGTCACCGAATGTTCGTAAGAAACGTACTTATGATGATCTCGATTATAATATGTTGAATACTACGCTGGATGTTTCAGCTGTTTCGTTCCATAAAATGATTCAGGCTGCCAAGAAGCAAAATGCAATTGCAGAATACGGTTCTATCGTGGCATTGAGTTATGTAGCTGCACAGCGTACTTTCTACGGATATAACGATATGGCGGATGCAAAAGCATTACTTGAATCTATTGCCCGCAGTTTTGGTTATATCTATGGTCGTGAGCACAACGTGCGTGTGAATACTATTTCCCAGTCGCCTACCTTTACAACTGCCGGTTCTGGTGTGAAGGGTATGGATAAACTGTATGACTTTGCTAATCGTATGTCTCCGCTCGGTAATGCTTCAGCCGACGAATGTGCTGATTACTGTATCGTAATGTTCTCCGATCTTACCCGTAAGGTAACTATGCAGAACCTGTTCCACGATGGAGGTTTTTCAAGTGTTGGTATGAGTCTGCGTGCAATGGCTACTTACGAAAAGGGGCTGGACGAATATAAAGACGAAAACGGTAATATCATTTACGGTTAAGGTAATGAAAATACGGAAAGACGATATTCTTCTTATTTTGCTGAGTCTGCTTTTCGCATCCTGCCGGGTGGGGAAAGCGGAACCTGTGGCGGACCCTATGGAAGAAGAGGGAATTTCCGTAGTCAGATATGATAAGCTGTTGGACGAATACGTTCGTTTCAACAGCTTTTCTGCTTTACAAAAAATGAACCTGGAGTATGCCTTGCCCACCAAACTGTTGATTGAAGATGTATTGGCTATTGGACAGGTGAGCGATGACCATATTTTCCAGCGATTGAAAACTTTCTATTCGGATACAACCTTGGTCCGTCTTATAGAAGATGTGGAGGCCAAATACCCGGAATTGGAATCGGTTGAAAAAAATCTGACCAAAGGGTTCGGGAAATTACAAAAGGAGATTCCGGATATCATGATTCCTATGATATATACGCAGATCTCGGCATTTAATGAATCCATTGTTCTGTCTGACAGCGTGTTGGGTATTAGTCTTGACAAGTATATGGGTGAAGACTATCCGCTTTACAAGCGTTTCTATTACAACTATCAGCGGCGTACTATGCGTCCTGACCGGATCGTTCCCGATTGTTTGGTGTTCTATCTGATGAGCCAGTATCCTTTTCCGATGGATTACTCCCGTACATTACTCGATGTAATGATGCATTATGGTAAAATCAATTATGTGGTACAACATCTATTGGACTATTCCTCATCGGAAGAAGCGTTGGGATATTCGGATTTAGAAAGGGAATGGTGTAAAGAGAACCAACAGCAGATGTGGAGATATATTCTTGAGCAAGATCATTTGCATGCTACGGATCCGATGGTAGTACGTCAATATACCCGTCCGGCTCCTTTCACTAACACTTTAGGCGAGAATGCGCCTTCGATGGTAGGTACCTGGATCGGTACGAAAATCATCACCTCATATATGAAACATCATAAGAAAACAACTTTACGGCAATTGCTTGAAATGAGCGACTATGAACGTATGTTCACGGAATCGCGTTTTAATCCGTAAAATTTCAACTATTAAATACCCTATTCATGGATACCGCTCTTTATCTTTTGCCCGTCACTTTGGGCGACACTTCGATCGAGTCTGTATTACCTTCTTATAATAAAGAAATTATTCAGGGCATCAAGCACTTCATTGTCGAAGATGTTCGCTCGGCCCGCCGCTTCCTGAAAAAGGTAGACCGTGAGATTGATATTGACTCACTCACTTTTTACCCGCTGAATAAACATACTTCTCCTGAAGATATTTCCGGTTATCTGAAACCGCTGGCAGGCGGTTTGTCCATGGGAGTGATTTCCGAAGCCGGCTGTCCTGCTGTAGCCGATCCGGGAGCTGACGTGGTGGCTATTGCACAACGTAAAAACCTGAAAGTAGTTCCGTTGGTAGGACCTTCGTCTATCATTCTTTCTGTGATGGGTTCGGGGTTTAACGGGCAGAGTTTTGCCTTTCATGGCTATCTGCCTATAGAGCCGGGTGAGCGTGCAAAAAAAATAAAAGCTCTTGAGCAACGGGTATATGCCGAGCATCAGACACAGCTATTTATAGAAACACCTTATCGTAACAATAAGATGGTGGAGGATATTCTGCATAATTGTCGTCCGCAGACCCGCTTGTGTATTGCAGCGAATATCACTTGTGAGGGAGAATATATCCGTACTAAAACCATAAAAGAGTGGCAAGGAAAAGTACCCGACCTGACTAAGATACCTTGTATTTTTCTCTTATACCAATAACCTGTTTCAGGTGCTCGTATTCCAACTCGAAACACTCGCTGAAGAAGTGAGTACCTAAGTTGTGCTCTATTTGTTGGAAAGTCCATAACTTTCCTCCTTTGAATCGTGGATCGCAGAGAATGGAGTCGTCTTCCATATCGACAATGAACAGATAGACCAAACGATTGGTCTGTTCGTTTTCAAAATGATAGGAGATGGTAAATGTCGGTTTCAGATCAGAGGCCTTCGGAAAAGCATTGCTCAATAAGCGGTTGGCTCCCGCCGTCAGTGTCTCCCCGTATCGGAGGTAACACTCCATCGGTATATCCACTTTGCCTTTATCGAGGATGCAGCTTTGCGGACGATTACAGAGGAACAACATGCCGTGGGTGGAAACAGCAATGCGTATCACCGGATTAATGTAGGCATTCTTATAGTTGATAGCTTCCACAGCCAGACTTTTTCCGATTACATCACCACGGGTATTGACGATGGGGACATATTCCGTATGCGCCATTACATGATTAAAGTAACGGATACCTATTTGATTGAGAAGGATGCTGAGAATAAATATAGTAGGCGGCAATACGTGATAAAGTACAAGTATGGAAGTCCGGGTGAGGGGATGTGCTACCAAAACCGTCAGGCTGATGACAGCAAAATGGAGAATACCTAAAATCAGTACGACCCGTGCAGATACAATGGCAGATTCTGCTCCTTGAGCAAACAACCGCCGGTTGCATTGGGCATTTTGACGCAGGTAGTGGCTGATGAACTTCCTCCTGTGCAGGAATAGAATAACCATCGGAATCAGTATGCTGACTTCAAGTGTAAGCGGCAATGCTCCTTCCGGAACGAAATCTCCGGGAATAAAGCTTGCCAGAGTCAGTAATGTCAAGATTCCCGTAGAGATATAGAGGATAAAATTGGGTATGCGGGCCCCTTTACGAGACAGTGACCTATACGAATAGATAAGCCCGATACCTGTACCGATATAGATTGATATGTCCTGTGTTATAAATTCGCATAAGAGGATGGAAACAATAACAGGGATAAAGCCCAATGACATATTAAATGCAGAAGAAAGTACTCCTTTGTTACCCATATGTTTTTATTGTATTATTTTGCCGTTTACTTGTAAAACAAACAAGGAGCCTGTTATGTTCTTACTACTTATTATTAAATCGGATATGTTTTTCTGCATGATACGAGGAGCGTACTAATGGTGCGCTTTCCACTTGTTCGAACCCTTTCTTCAGTCCTGTTTCTTTATAAACAGCAAACTGTTCCGGAGTAATGTATGCTGCAACCGGGAAGTGTTTGTGGGTTGGCTGCAGATATTGCCCGATGGTGAGGATTTTGCAACCGACGGAAATCAAGTCGTCCATTAACTCTTCTACTTCAGCTGGAGTTTCACCCAGACCAACCATAATACCCGATTTTGCCGTAATACCGCTTTCGGCTATTTGGCGGATCACTTCCAGGCTGGTGTGATAGTTGGCGGCACTACGCACCTGTGGACTGATGCGTTTCACAGTCTCCATGTTATGGGAGATGATTTCGGGACAGGCTTTTATCACTTGGTCAACAAGCTCTTTGCGTCCCTGGAAATCGGGAATCAGTACTTCGGTAGTTGTTTCCGGATTTAGTCGTTTGATTTCACGAATTGTTTGTGCCCAATGGGCTGCACCCAAATCAGGCAGATCGTCGCGGTCTACAGATGTGATAACTGCGTGTGAGAGTTTCATCAGGGCAATTGATTCTGCAACGTGGGTCGGTTCGTCGGGATCCAAAGGCAGAGGTCGTCCGGTCTGGGTATTACAGAATTTACAACTGCGGGTACAGATGTCACCGGCAATCATGAACGTAGCTGTTCCTTTTCCCCAGCATTCGCCCATGTTGGGGCAACGCCCACTGCTACAGATGGTGTGCAGGCAGTGCGATTCGACAATGCGTTTGGTCTCGGTATAGCGTTCATTGGCTCCAATGCTGATTTTAAGCCATTCGGGTTTGCGCACCCGTTTATCGTTTCCCATATAGTACTGTTTTTATTCTATGATTCTCCACAGAAGACACGGAGTACACAGAGTTTTATTTTAAAATTCAATCATTAAAATAATCCTCAGTGTACTCCGTGTCCTCTCTGTGGCGAGAACTGTTTCTTATAAATTATTCCGGAAGAAGTTCGTCAGCTTCGTATACAAGTGGTTACGGGTATTTCCACCATAGATGCTATGATTCCGGTTGGTGTATACCTGCATATCGAACTGTTTTCCGAGTTGTACCAGGTGCTCTGCATATTCTGTACAGTTCTGGAAGTGAACATTATCATCTGCCATACCGTGTACAAGGAGCAGGTTACCATGCAGGTTGTCTGCACGGCTGAATGCTGAAGCAGCTTTATAGCCTTCGGCATTTTCTTTCGGCGTGCGCATAAAGCGTTCGGTATATACTGTATCGTAATATTTCCAGTCTGTAGGTGCGGCCACAGCAACTCCGGCTTTAAACACGGGTGTACCTTCGCTCATACTCATGATGGTCATATATCCGCCGAAACTCCATCCCCAGATACCAATACGTCCTTTGTCCACATAAGGCAGTCCACCCAGATATTTGGCAGCTTCCACCTGGTCTTTAGCTTCTTTTACGCCTAGGTTCAGATAGGTGCATTTCTGGAATTCACTGCCACGGCCACCTGTGCCGCGACCATCTACACAAGCTACCACGTAGCCGAGGCTTGCCATGTAGGTTTCCCAACTGATTCCCCATTTGTCCAGAACCTGTTGCGAACCCGGACCGCTATACTGGAACATCAGTACCGGATAACGTTTGGCAGGATCGAAATTGACCGGTTTCATCATCCAGCCGTTCAGATCGACTCCTTCTGTTGTTTTGAACGTGAAGAATTCTTTTTGCGGTATGGCATATTCGGCCAGTTTCTGTTTCAGTTTATCATTTGTTACGAGAGTCTTCAAGACCTTACCTGTGTTGTCATTCAAGGTAATCAGTATCGGAGTATCGAGGCTGGTAAACTTGTTCATGAAATATTTCATCGAGCTGCTGAAGATGGGACTGTTGGTTCCCGGCTGATTGCTCAGTTTCATCTTCTTGCCCTTACGGTCTATCTTGTATACCGCCTGACGCATCGGGCTTTCTTCATTGCTGGTGTAATAAAACTCGTTGGTATCCGGATTCCATCCGATAAAGTTTTTTACTTCATAGTTGCCGCTGGTCACTTGTTTGATCAAGTTACCGTTCATGCTATACCAGTACAAGTGAGGATATCCGCTCTTATCGCTAACAAAGCTGAAATATTCGGGATAGAACTGAATGTTATCGAATACATTTTCGTTGATGTAATAAGGAGATTCGTCGCGTAGGGCCAGTTTGCACACTGTGCTGCGAGGATCGGCAAAATACATGTCGAAGCGGTTCTGGTGACGGTTCAGTGTCATGATGGCCAGTTTGTTGGGATCCTGAGTGAAACGGATGCGCGGGATATATCCGTCGGCGTCTATCGGCAGCTTCACCTGACGGGTCACTTTCGATTTGATGTCGAACGTATGTACTGACACCTTGGAGTTGGGGTAACCTGCTTTGGGATATTTGTAAGTGTATTCTCCCGGATAATCCTGCAGTGCATCATAACGCGGTGCTTCACCTGCAAACAGGGGGAAAGTGTATGATGGAACCTCCGATTCGTCGAAACGAACATAGGCCAGCATGGTATTATCGGCATTGAATTCCAGGGCACGGTTGAAACCGAACTCTTCTTCGTATACCCAGTCGGGAATACCGTTCAGTACACTGTTCAACTTGCCGTCTTCAGTCACTTGCGATTCGCTGTTGCCATACAAAAGCTTTACCAGGAAGATGTTATTATCACGGACAAACGCCACCAGGTTTCCGTCCGGAGAGAATACCGGGGCTTGCTGCGGACCACCGTCCGATAGCTTTTCAACAATATTGTTGGTAGTCACTCCTTTGTCGTTCCGTTTCACCGGATACAGGTAGTGGACTGCCGTATAAGAATGACGATAGATGGGCTTGGTTTCGGTTGCAATCAGTATTTTTGATCCGTCCGGTGAAAATTGGTAACTGTCGAATTTCTTAAAGGGGCATTCGCGGGCTTTTGTCACATCGAATACCACTTCCACCGGTTCACCCGTGCGGAAGGAATATTTCACGATCTGTGTACCTTCGGCATTTCTTTGTGTGTAGTGTTCGCCGTCAGGCATGGGAACCACACCATAAATGTTTTCGGGGTTGAACTTGCCCGAGTTAATTTCTTTCAGGTCGAGCGCTTTGCCTCCTTGTGCAAAGCCGGCAAGGCAGCACAGACAGAAAAACAGAAAAATGAATTTTCTTTTCATTGGCTTAGATGATTTTATAGGTTGTTTCTATGTGTCCGCAAAGGTAACGATAAACGGTGAGCCTTCAAAACAGGAGGGGTAAAATATCTGTGAAATAGCGTTGGTTAACGAAAAAACAGAGTCTCTGTTTGATACGGACAGAGGCTGTACGGGACACAAACGGAGGCTTTGTCCCGATGAAACGGAGGTTCTACCCGGCTTTGTTTGTGTATAGAGACAAGGGGGAGAGAATCCGGAGTGTCTCCCGATAAAGAGATATGACTATATCGGTTCAAACTTGTACGCAATCGGTGAAAAACAGGTCCGGTTTTATCGGGAATTATCCCCCTTTCATCGGTTGGCGTACTGTTATTGACGAAAAAGTATTTCCGGGAGGTGGTAAATGGCGTATCTTTGCCCACAAAGATTAAAAGAAATAATTAACAATGAAATAATATATGGAAAAGAAAGAGTTTTCATCTCCTGCTCGGAGATACGGTAAGTTTTTTATCGCCTTTATTTTTATAACGGCAGGAGTGCTTTTGCTGGCTCGCAATCTGGGATGGATTTCTTATACCTTGTTTGGTATTTTGGTTTCCTGGCAAATGTTACTGATTCTTTTAGGAATTTACTTGATGTTGCGGCGTCAGATTTTGCGGGGCGGGATACTGCTTGCTATCGGTACCTATCTGATCAGTCCGTATTTGGGATGGATGCCTGCAGGAGTTCATGTCACTCTTTTCCCGATTGTCCTGATTGTTATCGGACTTGCTTTTCTGTTCAGGCCGAAACGTGCCCGGCACGAGCGTTCGCACCGAGGGAACTTTGCCAGTAGCCAATATAACTCAACAGATGGAGTGCTGCACTCCGAAAACACATTTAGCGGCATCAGGCAGGTGGTGCTCGATGAAGTGTTTAAAGGCGGAACTATACAAAACTCTTTTGGCGGGACGGTTATCGACTTGCGGCGTACGACTCTTCCCGAAGGAGAAACGTTTCTCGATATTGATTGTACATTTGGTGGAATAGAAATTTATGTGCCTTCCGATTGGAAAGTAGTGTTTCGGTGTACTACCTGTCTGGGCGGTTGTCAGGACAAACGTTTTGGCGGGGGTATGATCGATCAGAACCGGATATTGGTGATCCGGGGTGATTTGACATTCGGAGGTATTGATATAAAAAGTTGAAAATAAAACATGGATATACATCCTATACAAGAATCTTCCCGGCGGTGGATGACGGCATTGATATTGGCCGTTGTAGCAGCAGGGATACAAACAACTCTACTTTGGGGCTATGCCGGAGCCGACATGCTTCCGGCTGCAATAGACGGGATTTTATCTGTCGGATTGCTTTGCCTCCTGGCCTATCTGGCATGGTATGTCATTGGCCTTGTCTCTATATTGCAGACCGACTTACTGATAGCCGCTTTGGCTCTGCTTTTCTGGCTGGCGGGAGGCTTTGCCGTGCAATATGTGCTGGAACAGAATATGGGACAAGTATATGCTCCTTTTGGTGAGACGCTTCCTTTCCGTATATTGTTTGGAGCATTGGCCTGGGGAGTGATGATGTTGTGGTATCGCTTGCAGTCGCTGAATACCGTTCAGGAAGAGATATTAGAAGAGGCTGTTTCGAGAGAGGAAGCCCTTCGTGAAGAATTGAGGCAGATTGAATGCCGCGAAGATAAAGCGTTGCCGGAAGAGGCGGAATGTATTGACCGCATCACGGTGAAAGATGGTACACACATTCATCTGATCCGTACCGACGAGTTGCTTTACATACAGGCATGTGGCGATTATGTCACATTGGTGACCCCTTCGGGACAATATGTCAAGGAGCAGACCATGAAGTATTTTGATGCCCATCTGCCATCAGCAGGATTTGTGCGTGTGCATCGTTCTACAATAGTGAACGTGACGCAAATATCACGGGTTGAACTCTTTGGAAAAGAAAATTATCAGCTCTCGTTAAAAAACGGCGTAAGGCTGAAAGTGAGTAATTCCGGATATAAATTACTGAAGGAGCGGTTGGAACTTTAATAACCGCTATCTATGAACAGGTGAAAGGGTGTAGCCATACGATGCGGATGACTACACCCTTTTATGCCTAGGGCTACACCCTTTCCTCCGGATGGCTACACCCTTGGTTGGAGAAGATGCTTCATGTGAACATTGCTCACATTTTCTTTATTTATATAATCTTTTCAGACACTTTCTCAGATCTTCTAAGTTAACGTCAATCTATAGATGTTACGTGCTTTCGTATAAATTTAAAGAGCAGTATAAGGGCGAAGATACAGAAAAAAATAGCTAACGGCTCTTTTCTATAACTTTTTATGTATATTTGTACTGTTTACAAAAGCATGATATTCTATGACTAAACCGGCTCCGACGCCTTTATATAACGAATTTACTTTCTTTCTGAAAAAATACTTTCCCTATAAGGTACAGAAGATATCTCTTAATGCGGGTTTTACATGTCCTAACCGGGACGGAACGAAGGGATTGGGAGGCTGTACGTACTGTAATAACCAAACATTCAATCCCGAGTATTGTAAAACGGAGAAATCCGTCACCCGGCAACTTGAGGAAGGAAAGCAATTCTTTGCCCATAAATATCCGGATATGAAATATCTGGCTTATTTTCAGGCTTATACCAACACCTATGCCGAGTTTGAAGGACTGAAACGGAAATATGAAGAGGCTTTGAGTGTGGACGGGGTGGTGGGACTGGTCATCGGCACACGTCCGGACTGCATGCCTGATCCCCTGTTGCGATATCTGGAAGAACTGAATAAGCACACTTTCCTTTTGGTAGAATATGGTATTGAAACCACCCGGGATGTTACTTTGAAGCGTATCAACCGTGGGCATACCTATGCCGATACGGTAGAAACTGTCAACCGGACGGCTGCTTGCGGGATTCTGACCGGAGGACACGTCATCCTCGGTCTTCCGGGAGAGACCCATGACGAAATTATCGCTCAGGCGGCCGAATTGTCCCGTTTGCCATTGACCACTCTTAAAATGCATCAGTTGCAGTTGATACGTGGTACGAAAATGGCACGTGAGTTTGAGTGCCGCCCCGAGGATTTTCATCTCTTTAGTGTGGACGAGTATATCGATCTGGTAATCGACTATGTGGAACACCTGCGCCCCGATCTGATACTTGAGCGATTTGTTTCACAATCACCGAAAGAACTTCTGATTGCACCCGATTGGGGGCTGAAGAATTATGAATTTACTGCCCGCGTGCAAAAAAGAATGAAAGAAAGGGGTGCTTATCAGGGAAAGGCATACCTGGTTTAGAAAAAAAGAACTATTTTTGCGAAGCGAATGAGTTGCGAGTTACGAGTTGCAAGCTGAGAGGTACCGTTGGGTATTGTTGTTACTCGTACCCTGTAGCTAAATTAAACTAAAAAAAGAATGGAACAGAAAACAAGAATTAAAGGAAACGTTCATTATGTGGGAGTTAACGACCGTAACAAGCACCTCTTTGAGGGAATGTGGCCTTTGCCCTATGGAGTTTCGTATAACTCTTATCTGATTGATGATGAAATGGTGGCACTGATCGATACAGTGGATATTTGCTATTTCGAAGTATATCTTCGAAAAATCAGAAATATCATAGGCGACCGTCCTATCAACTATTTGATTATAAATCACATGGAACCGGACCATTCAGGTTCTATCCGATTGATTAAGCAACACTATCCCGACATTGTGATCGTTGGCAATAAACAGACTTTCGGTATGATTGAAGGTTTTTATGGTGTGACCGGCGAGCAATATCTGATTAAGGATGGTGATTTTCTCGCTCTCGGACGTCATAAACTGCGCTTTTACCTTACCCCGATGGTACACTGGCCGGAAACGATGATGACATTTGACGAAACAGATGGCATACTCTTCTCCGGTGATGGTTTCGGGTGTTTTGGTACGCTGGATGGCGGCTTCGTGGATACACGCATGAATATCGACCATTATTGGGGCGAAATGGTTCGTTATTATTCGAACATCGTCGGCAAATACGGTTCACCGGTACAGAAAGCTTTGCAAAAGTTGGGTGGACTTCCTATCTCGGCTATTTGTTCTACGCACGGTCCGGTATGGACTGAGAATATCACGAAAGTGGTAGGCATTTATGATAAACTGAGCCGTTATGACGCAGATGAAGGTGTGGTAATTGCATACGGCAGTATGTACGGTAATACCGAACAAATGGCAGAAGCCATTGCAGCTGAGCTTTCGGCACAGGGCATCAAAAACATTGTGATGCACAATGTCAGCAAAAGTAATCCCTCTTATATCCTTGCCGATATATTCCGTTATAAAGGATTGATTATCGGTAGCCCTACTTACAGTAACCAGATTTTCCCGGAAGTGGAGTCGCTTCTGTCCAAGATATTGGTTCGTGAATTGAAAGGACGTTATCTGGGGTATTTCGGTTCGTTCACGTGGGCAGGTGCCGCCGTGAAACGTATGGCCGAGTTTGCAGAGAAAAGTAAATTTGAATTGGTCGGTGATCCTGTAGAAATGAAACAGGCCATGAAGGAGATCACATATCAACAGTGTGAGAACCTGGCACGTGCTATGGCCGGCCGTTTAAAAAAAGACAGAGTATAAGTTACCCCTAATTTATTAACCTGATAAAAACAATCGAACATGAGACTAATCATTCAGCCGGACTATCAGTCCGTTTCTCAATGGGCGGCACATTATGTTGCTGCTAAGATCAAAGCTGCCAATCCCACTCCGGAAAAACCTTTCGTTCTGGGATGCCCCACAGGATCATCTCCACTGGGTATGTATAAGGCACTGATCGACCTGAATAAAAAAGGAATCGTATCGTTCCAGAATGTTGTTACTTTCAACATGGACGAATACGTAGGACTGCCGAAAGAACATCCGGAAAGCTACTATTCTTTTATGTGGAACAACTTCTTCAGCCATATCGACATCAAACCGGAGAACACGAACATTTTAAATGGAAATGCTGCCGATCTGGATGCTGAATGTGCACGTTATGAAGAAAAGATCAAATCGTATGGCGGTATCGACCTGTTTATGGGAGGTATTGGTCCTGACGGTCATATTGCTTTCAACGAGCCGGGCTCTTCGCTGAGTTCTCGTACCCGTCAGAAAACACTGACTACAGACACGATCATTGCGAACTCTCGCTTCTTCGACAATGATATTAACAAGGTTCCCAAGACTTCGTTGACTGTGGGAGTGGGCACTGTGCTTTCTGCCCGTGAGGTGATGATTATCGTAAACGGACACAACAAAGCACGTGCATTGTATCATGCCGTAGAGGGTGCCATTACACAGATGTGGACGATCAGTGCATTGCAGATGCACGAAAAAGGTATCATCGTTTGCGATGATGCTGCTACTGCCGAACTGAAAGTAGGTACTTATCGTTATTTCAAGGATATCGAAGCAGATCACCTCGATCCGCAGTCATTGCTGAAGTAATACAGGCATAAAAATAAAGAAGAGGATAGGCCGGAAAAACTTTTGGCTTATCCTCTTCTTTTTATCAGTCTGACACGAAAGTCTGTTGAGGAACTAATCTTTCAGACCGTCTTTGATCCCTTCCATTGCTTTCTCACCTTTTTTAGCAGCCTTTTGCGCACCTTCTTTTACGTCTTTTGCTGTATCTTTGACTTTCTCAAATGCATCTTTGGTGCTTTCTTTCAGGTCATCTCCTATTTTCTTTAACTTTAGGGCAGCATAAGTGGATTCCAGTTTTATCACTTCTCCTTTTTCGTCCGAAGTCATTTGTTTACTGAAGTTATTATAACTGTCTTTCAGTTTCGTAAATTGTTCGTCAGCCTTTTCCCAGTCGGCTTTTGTATAGTCTTGAGCGTTTTTCTGTACGCTTTCGACAAAAAGCTTAAAGCCCTCCAGATACGAATCTTTTGTTTGGCTGCATGCTGTGGCAATGGTTAGCACCAATGCAAAGAATAATACTTTTTTCATAATCAAATGCTATTGTTTGGGTTTTATATACTAACACCCTGCATCTGAAAAATGTTTAATGGGTCAGGCCTCTTCCAGTTCCCCTTTTCCCTGCCGGACGATGGCGGCTTCTCCTTCAGTGCAGTTCACAACTGTCGAAGGTTCAATCCCCCCGATACCTCCGTCGATCACGAGGTCCACTACGTCACCGAGTTTTTCGTCGATCAGTTCCGGGTCAGTGACGTACTCTATGTCTTCGTGCTCGTCATGAGGCAACGTGGTGGTCATGATCGGAGCATCCAGCAGACGGGCAATTTCACGGATGATACTGTTATCCGGCATACGGATACCTACTTCTTTCCGGTTTCGAAAGATTTTGGGCAACCGGTTAGTTCCGTTCAGGATAAAAGTGAAAGGTCCGGGCAGGTTACGTTTCATCAACTTGAAAATGTTGTTGTCCACTTTGGCATATTCACTGATGCTGCTCAGGTCATAGCAAATAATAGAGAGATTGTTTTTCTTCGGGTCAATCTCTTTGATCCGGCAGATGCGTTCGATGGCACGTTCCTTCAGGCCATGGCAACCGATGGCATACATGGTGTCTGTGGGATAGATAATCAATCCCCCGTCGTTCAGTAGGTCTACAATCCGTTGCAGGTCCTGAGGATTATTATTTTTTTCGTAAAGTTTGAGTATCATAATTGTCTGTTATTTATGCGAATCACTTCTCTCACTCCTGATTCACGTTATTTTATTTTCTTTTTAAGAAAATCGAGTGCCTTTTCTACGGCTTTCTCTTTTACCTTCTCCTTCACGGAATCTTTGTTGGCCGTTGTAGCCGAATCCAGCCCGAGCTTTTTCCCGATTTCGCTGATTGCCTTGTCTGTCACTGCTTCTACTGCCTGATTGGTCATGCTTTTCGTATCCAGTGATACTTTGGGTGAGGAGAAAGTACCTCCTATTTTCAGGTCGAGGGTAGTCAGTTTGGCGATATCACCTGCCGATGCCGGTAATTTGATCTTTCCCGAATAGTCGATGGTTTGGTCGAGTCCTGTGCTTCCGGAAAGATTCATGACATAGTCACCCAGTTTGATATCGAACGGCTTGGTAGATACTCTTCCGTCTTTGATGGTGAAATCCAGTGCCATATCTTTCACCTTCATCTCTTTGAGTTCAGGCTTCTTTACGGCTTCGGCTATCTGGTCGATTACTTTTACGCCGCTGAGGCTAAGATCTTGGGTCGAAAGGCTTCCGTTTCCTTGCATCGTATCCATGACAGGGCTCATTTGGTTGTCGAGTAAAGTCCGGATATGCATATTACCCGAAAAGTTGCCTTTCAGGTTTTCAAAGATAGGAGCCATTTGCTGCACCATATCCAGTTCTTTGTAAGCCTGTGCAAAACCGATATTTTCCATACGGAATCCTGCGTTCATTTCCGGCTTCTTCGGATCGGCGGTCGAATAGTATCCGTTCATAACGACACTTCCTCCCATGGTGTTCATTGACAGATTTGTCATATCGACTTTTCCGTTTTTCACAATAAGTTTGCCATTCATGTTTGTAAAAGTCATCTTGTCAAATAACACTTCTTTCAGGCCGGCATCCATCTGGAAGTCGATATTCTGCGGAACTTCGATCATACTGGCGGTTTCTTCGGTCGAAGATGCTTGTGATGTTTGGGCGGTACTGTCAGTTGTGGCCGTCATAAAATCGTTTAGATTCAGATGGTTCGACCGGACATTCAGGGTACCTTTCAGTGTGCTCCCTTTAAGAATATAGCCCATATAGTTCTCGAACCGGCAGTCGGCAGTAAGATCATTCTTTCCGATGGCTACTGTCGTTTCACTGAGTTGCAGATATTTCGGAGTGAATGTGAACAGGGATTTTTTTATTTCTACATCCGGCATCTCTTTCATTTTCAACTTCATATCACTGAGGGCAATGGTTCCCGAAGCGGAGAAACGATCGTATTGTTCCTTTTCGATGTATGACAGGTGTCCGGCCATTGTCATATCCGCACGAACGGTACCATTCAACTCCATATCATCCAGCGGATAGACTTGCTTGATCATGCCCAGATTAAGTACCCCTTTGGCTTCGGCTGTAAAGTCCGGGTCGCTGACAGGTGTCTTTATGTCGGCTGTCAGACTAAACGGATTTTCCGCCAGTCGGAAACTGAAAGGATGTATGCTTATCTCGGTCAGGTCAATGTTACCTCCCGGATTCCGAACTTGTGCGTCGATGTTAATCTGATCGACTCCCGCCGGCAGGGATGGATATCGGAACATGGCGTTTTTTACAGCCAGTCGGACATCGAACTGTGGAACCATGTCACCTTGCAGTATTCCTTTCGCTGTAGCTTCAAGAGTTGCTGTACCATCTGTTTTCAGATTCTTGAACTCTTTGGAATAAATGGCCGGTATCAGTGACAAGATTTCTTTGAATCCTATTTCGCTGGTGTTGAGTTTCAAATCCATGTCGATAGCAGGGTCTTTCAACTCTATCCATCCGTCAATGCCGGCTTTAATGGCGTTCAGACGGAATTCGTTCTTTTTCAGTGTAAATTTGTTGTGTGCCAGATCGGCATCTACATCCATCTTGGCGTAGACGTTAGCTTGTGAGAGGAAAGGGATACCGTTCATTTTATAAGTCAGGGCTTCAGTTTCGGCTTCCAGGCTGAGTAAAGTCTGGTCGCTACCCAGATCACCCGAACAAAGCGCATTGAAATTGTGTATGTCGGCGTACATCGCGGACTGCCGGTCGTCATATACCACATTCATGTTTTTGATGACAAAACGCTGGAGTTTAATTCGGAAAGTAGAAGATTCACCACTTTCTTGGGTTTCGCTGGCAGTGGATGAATCGGGTTTCATGATATCCCAGTTAGTTTTTCCGTCCGGAAGTACGATGGCGTGTAACCGGGTGTTTTCAACAGATACTTTGGATACATCGTATCCGTCATCTCCAAAAAGCGAAAACAGGTTAATAGCCGCTGTTACCTCACCGGCCTTCACCAATGTGTCGTTTTCAAATTCTCCGGTTCCCTTCAGCCAAAAATCATTCAGGGTGACGGAAGCTTTGGGGAAATTGCGGAATAAGCTGATATCAAGGCTACTAAAATCAAAATGACCGTTAAGCATTTTGTTGCCTTCCGATTTTACGATACCTTCAATCTTGCCACGGAAGGCAAAGGGAAGGAGAAACATCAGTATCAGAATGACGCCGATGACGATTGCTGTAATTTTGAATCCTTTCTTCATAATTGCACTGGTTGTTAGGTTTATAGTGATAACAAAGTTAGTAATAAAAGACAAGAAGTCCAAGGTTATCGGGGATTATGTTTTACTGTATAGTCCTCTTTTAATAGGGCGAATCCATCTCATCACAAATTATGCAGATTAACACAGATACTTTATATATTGACAATGAAATAAATTATTAATCTGTGAAGATCTGTGTAATCCTGTGGTGAAATAGATTACAGAAATAAACTTACCTTATTTCTTCTTTTTTCGTAGTTCCTCTGCTATACGCCATTGGATGGCTGCTTCTGTCTCTTTACCGACTTTTAATAATGCATCTCCGAAAAGTTCGTGTGCTCCGGGATGTTCAGGTTTCAGGCTAGTTGCTTTGTCGAGGTCTGATAAAGCCCCTTCTATGTTTTCTGTCTGCAGGCGAAGTTTGCCTCGGTTATAGAGTGCTTTGAACTCTGAAGGACGCAGGCTGACTGCCCGGTTCAGGCAATTCTCGGCATCGAAGAACTCTTTTTCATTGAACAGCGTGATTCCTTTTCGTATCCAGGCGTCGATGTATTCGGGATAGAGCTCAATCGCTTTGTCATAATTGGCAAGGGCGGCCCGAACGTCATGCGCCTGAGTGATACATTCGTTTCCCATTAGCAAATACTCTCGGGCATACTTTTGCAGGCTTTTTTTCTGTGCCTCCATTTGTGCTTGTAGTTTCCTTTTTTGTTCCCGCAATAGGTTGACGACTCCCAATTTCCTGCGAATTAATCTTCGGGCGGCAGGCTTTTCTATATCATAACGGGAATGAATGGCCAGGAAAAACTGCTCGAGGCATGTTTCGAAATCTCCTTTGTCGAAAGCACGGGCAGCTGCGGCATACTGCACATCGGCCTGTGCTTGTTTTAATGCTTTGTCGATGGCTTGCCGGTTGTTGAATCTTCCGGAAAAACTGACAATCTCGGGACGGACAAAAATATCCGCGCGGCTGATAGGCTTTTTCAGTTGAATTCCTTCAAGCGATGTGCAACGGCTGAGAGCTACATAAGCTTGTCCGCCGGCAAACACTCCTCCGGTAAAGTCTATGACTACACGGCTAAAGGTCAAACCCTGGCTTTTGTGCACGGTGATGGCCCATGCCAGGCGGATGGGATATTGTGTGAAAGTACCCAGTTCTTCTTCCTCAATCTCCTTTTTCTCTTCGTTGTACTTGTAACGGATGTTGCGCCATGATTCCCGGTGGACATCACACTCTTTGCCATCATCGGTGATGACGTAGATGATACCGTCGTTGTCGATGCCGCTTACTACACCGATGGTACCGTTTACCCAACGGCGTTCAAAGTCATTTTTGATAAAGATGATTTGTGCTCCCGGTTTCAGGGTCAGTTCTTTTGAGGTGGGCAAGCTACTTTCGGGAAAGTCGCCGTTGATCTCTCCCTCAAACACTACAGGATCGCCAGGGAGTTCGGTAAGTTTCCGTTCATTGATGGTTTCTACCGTATCGCGGCGCGTAGCCAGAGTGATGTATAAATCTTCTTCCGAAGCATCAATTTGAGCGCCATAGCGGGTGTTGAGCAGCTGAAGGTCGGCTGCCCCTGCTGCTCCGCTCCGGATGTGGTCGAGTACACTGACAAAGACTGCATCTGACTGACGATATACTTTCTGTAACTCGATAGATACCAATTCGATCTCGTTGAAGACCCGTGCCGAGAAAAAATAAGGAGTGGGATAGAAGCGGTTGATAATTTCCCGTTCATCCCCTTTGATTACCGGTTCAAGCTGGAATACATCGCCTACCAGTAAAACTTGTTTTCCTCCGAAGGGGTCGCGCAGATTACGACTGTATACACGCAAAATGCGGTCTACGGCATCAATCATATCGGCACGTACCATTGATATTTCGTCGATAATGACCAGTTCTACCTGTTCCAGCAATTTACGGTGTGGCTTGGTGTATTTAAAGAATTCATGGATGCGTCCCCGTTGCAAACTCAGATTCGGATCATCAGGAAGTAACGGATGAAAAGGAAGTTTGAAGAAGCTGTGCAGAGTGCTGCCACCGGCATTAATGGCAGCGATTCCGGTGGGTGCCAGCACGATGTGTTTCTTCTTGGTATTCTTACAGATGTATTTCAGGAAAGTAGATTTACCCGTTCCCGCTTTCCCCGTGAGGAAAACTGATTGACGAGTATACTGAATCAGATTCAGTGCATCCTGAAACTCCTTATTACCGGTGTCTATTGTAAATTCCACGTCAGATGATCCCGAAATGTTTTAATGCTTTTTGTATTCCGTCTTCGTCTACAGAAGTGGTTATGTAGTCGGCGGTTTCTTTGACATCGTCATTCGCATTGCCCATGGCTACTCCGATGGCTGCATGGCGCAACATACTGATATCGTTGCCTCCATCACCAAATGCCATTGTTTCTTCCTGTCCGATACCGAAATGGCGAATGATTTCATCTATTCCTTTTTGTTTGCGGATACCTTTAGCTACGATATCTGTAAATGCAGGAAACCAGCGTCCGGATTCGCAGTTCGGGAGTAAAGGCAATATCGTTTTCTCCTCTTCGGTAGTGATGAATGGGGTCATCTGAAAGATTTCGGCTTGCGTAGCCTCGTCTGTAGTTTGGATGGGCAGGATATCTACATGCAGGAAATCATGAAAGATTTCGTTAACCAGCTTGTTGGTATTGCAAACAGCTACGGTATGTTCGGCTACAAAGATACAGGGAAAGTTTCTCTCGTCCGAAAGTGCAGCCAGTGCCTTAACATCTTGTACCGGGATGGAATGTTTGTAAATCACCTCATCTCCAACGAAACAATACCCTCCGTTCATGGTGATGTAGCCGTCTATCAGTTCCCGTTCCTGAAGGGCGGTGAGGTTGTTGATAATCGCTTTCGGGCGTCCGGTAGCGATGAATATCTTGATACCTTTAGCTTTTGCTTCGGCTATGGCTGCGAGGGTAGACGAAGGAATTTCGTGAGTGTTGAAACTAACCAACGTCCCGTCTATATCGAAAAACAGGGCTTTTATCATACGTCTTTTCTTTAATGGAGCACAAATGTACTGAAAAAGCCTGATATAGAGTAACTGAATACCACAATGATGGTAAATTTTAACTGCTGTCTGCTAAAATAGCTCATTTGGTTTCATTATGAAACAGATGAATTGTACATTTGCAGGCTGAACCTAAAAATAGAACCCTATATGAAATATAACTTTGATGAAGTGGTAGAGCGCCGGGGAACAGACTCGGTGAAGTATGACGCAGTATCGGAACGTTGGGGACGGAGCGACCTGCTTCCGATGTGGGTGGCCGATATGGATTTCCGTACTCCTCCTTTTGTGATAGAGGCTATCCGTCGGAGATTGGATCATGAAGTATTGGGGTATACTTTCGCTTGCGAAGCTTGGTATACATCCATTATCAATTGGCAGAAAGAACGTCACGGGTGGAATGTTACCCGGGAGATGCTGACGTTTACGCCGGGTATTGTGCGTGGATTGGCTTTTGCCCTGCAATGTTTTACGGCTCCAGGGGACAAAGTGATGGTGATGCCTCCTGTTTATCATCCTTTCTTTCTGGTGACAGAACACAACCACAGGGAGGTAGTCTACAGTCCGTTATTGCTGAAAGACGGGCAATATCAGATTGATTTTGAACGCTTCCGTGCTGATGTAAAGGGCTGTAAAATGTTGATTTTGAGTAATCCTCATAATCCGGGAGGGCGTGTCTGGACTCGGGAGGAGTTGGCCGAGATAGCAGAGATTTGTTTTGATAATCAAGTATTGGTCATCTCGGATGAAATTCATGCCGATCTGACATTGCCGGGATACACGCATCCTACGTTTGCATTGGTATCGGAAAAGGCTCGACGGAATTCACTTGTGTTTATGTCTCCCAGTAAAGCTTTCAACATGCCGGGACTTGCCAGTTCGTACTGCATTATAGAAGATGAGGCCATTCGTCATCGTTTTCAGACTTATATGGAAGCCAGTGAATTTAGTGAAGGCCATTTATTTGCATATCTTGGAGTGGCTGCCGCGTATAGCAATGGAACGGAGTGGCTGGATCAGGCATTGGAATATATTCAGGAGAATATTGATTTTACAGATGAATATTTAAAAACACATATTCCCGCAATCCGGATGATTCGTCCTCAAGCTTCTTATCTGATTTTTCTGGACTGTCGCGGTATGGGTGTTTCGCAGAAAGAATTAGTTGACTTTTTTGTTGACGGTGCACATCTGGCATTAAACGATGGCGCTATGTTCGGTAAGGAAGGCGAGGGATTTATGCGGCTTAATGTGGCTTGTCCGCGGAGTGTGCTAAGACAGGCACTGGATCAGATAAAGGAGGCATACGAGTTGAAGCATGACACAATAGCATAATTTGTGGAATTTATATAAAAAGACTTTCAGGATGAAAAAAAATAGTTTTGAGACACAAATATTGCATACTCCTTTTGAAAAAGAGGATGCATATCATTCTCTTTCAATGCCGGTGTACCACACTGCTGCCTACGAATTTGAGACTGCAGAAGAGATGGAAGCTGCTTTCTGTGGGCAGAAAGCCGGGCATGCTTATTCACGCATAACAAATCCTACGGTACAGTACTTTGAGCAGCGTGTGCAAAGAGTGACCGGAGCGCTGAGTGTGACAGCTTTGAACTCCGGGATGGCTGCGATAAGCAATGCTTTGATCACACTGTCAAGCGCGGGAGCTAATGTGGTGACTTCGACACATTTATTTGGCAATACCTATTCATTCCTGAAAAGTACATTGGAAGCTTTTGGGGTAGAAGTACGCTTCTGTGACCTGACATGTCCCGAAGAAGTGAAGCAACAGATTGATGGAGATACTTGTGCGCTTTTTTTGGAAGTTATTACCAATCCGCAGTTGGAAGTGGCCGATCTGAAGGCTCTTGCCGACATAGCACATAAGGCCGGAGTACCGTTGCTGGCAGATACGACAGCGATTCCTTTCCATGTATTCCATGCGACTGACTTCGGAGTTGATATCGAGATTGTGTCCAGTACGAAATATATTTCGGGAGGAGCTACCTGTATAGGAGGACTGATTATAGATTACGGCACTTTTGACTGGGAGCATTCCGCTAAGTTGGCTGCTCTGAGTGCAGATACCGGGAAGGAGGCTTTTACTGTCAAACTCAGAAAAGAGGTTCACCGTAATCTTGGAGCATATATGACCCCGCAGGTGGCTTATATGCAGACACTCGGACTTGAAACGATGGAAGTACGGTTTGCTCGTCAGGCAGAAACCTGCCTGAAACTGGCACAATGTTTGCAAGAACTGCCTGAGATTGAGTCGGTGAACTATACCGGATTGGAATCTAATCCGTTTTATGAATTGAGTACCCGCCAGTTTGGTTCTCTTCCGGGAGCGATGTTGACGTTTGATCTTCCGTCGCGTGAGATATGTTTTCGTTTCATAAATCGGTTGAGAATCATACGTAGGGCAACGAACTTATTTGATAATAAAACGTTAGCTATCCATCCGGCAAGTACAATCTACGGTTCGTTTACCGAGGATCAGCGTCGAGGTATGGATGTCAGCCAGAAAACCATTCGCCTTTCGGTGGGGCTGGAGCGGGCTGATGACTTGTTAGACGATATCATACAGGCCCTGAAAAGCTAAATTTATCATTTACAAACTTTATACAATGCTGCCAAAGAAAAAAAACCTGGAAGAAGAGAGAGCGAAACATACGGTTGATAGTCTTTATAAGGACTATGTTGACGACTTGTTTTCGTATGCTTTGGGATTCGGGTTTGATAAACAGACAGCGATGGATGCCATTCATGATGTGTTTTGCAGGGTATGTATCCGCGAAAGAGAAGTGCAGGAGATACAGAATCCTAAATTTTACTTGTTGCGTGCCCTGCGAAACCAGTTGATTGACACCTATAAACTCAAACGAAACTACTCGGAGGTTCTTACCGGTGAGATTACCGATGAACTTCCATATAAAATCAAAATTACCGTAGAGGATGAAATAATCGCAGCGGAAGAGCAGGCGGAAGTATCACAGAAAGTTGACGAGATTCTGAGTATACTTACCGAACGCCAGCGCGAGATTATTTATTTACGTTATATGCAGGAATGCTCTTATGAGGAAATTGCAGAGATTATGCAAATCAGTGTTCCTGCCTGTCGTAAATTGCTCTATCGGACCTTACTTAAACTGAAGCACAATAACACATTAGTGCTCTTCTATCTCTTACTTTCTATTAATGTTGGTTAAATAAGGCTCCATTTTAAATTTTATTCGGGAAAAGTGGGCATGAAACCTGCGCCCGTTCGTGTTCTATGCAGACAATAGTGTTATTAAACTCTTAAAGCACCTGTTCTGAATGGAAAAAACGAAGCGGGATAGCAGACATATTGATCCTTTGAAAGACGAAGAAAAGTTCTTCCAGTGGTTAAAATTCAAGAGCGTTCGGATGAATCAAGAACACCTCTCGAAAGATGACTATGAACGCCTGCGTCAGCGAATCCATGTTTCGCTGCGTATGTTGCGTCGGAAAAGAACGGTCAGGAGGGTAGCTTATTATGGTGTATCCGTATGCGTCATTATTGCATTAGGAATTGTTGCTTATCTGAATCATTATGAGAGAGTGGAACCTGTGCCGTCTGTTGTCGAAAAAAAAGCGGAGATTGTCTGGCAACCTTTGAAGTCGGAAGATATTCGTCTGGTTAGCGGTGATAGCATAACTTCGTTCCGGCAAAACGTGCAATTGCTCTTGAGCAAAGATGGATCAGCTATGGTATATCATCCTAATAGCGGGCAGAAGCGAATCAGAATGGAACAGGACGAGGTTAATGAACTGGTAGTTCCTTATGGTAAACGATCGAAGGTTAAACTGGAAGATGGAACGGAAATCTGGCTGAATTCCGGTTCGGTACTTAAGTTTCCTACTCATTTCTCGGGAGAGAAACGGGAAGTAAGCTTGAAGGGTGAAATGTATGCCGAAGTTACGGCAGATAGTAAAAAACCGTTTATCGTGCATACGGCCCATTTTGATATACAGGTATATGGAACGCGTTTCAATATATCGGCTTATGAAGATGAACCGACTCCTTCGTGTGTACTTGTAGATGGAATAGTCGGATTCCGTCCGGAATCCGGTCCTGAAATACGCATGAAGACAAATGAAAAAGTACTTTATGATGGCAAGCGATTTGAAAAAAGAAAAGTGAGTGCTTCCAGATATACTTGTTGGAAAGAAGGCTATCTGGAATTGGATGATGCCAATATCATGGATGTACTGAACCGGATAGGGAGATATTATAATCTATCGTTTAGCTTCGGCGATAAGAAGCGGCTGACCGGTAGGAAGTGTTCAGGAAAAATTTATTTATCCGATAATATAGATAATGTATTGACAACTATATCATTGCTGTATTCTACTGATTACAGGAAAGAAGAACGGACTATTTTTATATCTGAGAACCCATAAAATGGTAGAGCCTATGGAATGACACTGAACACTATGACATACGCACACACAACCCCCACGAAAAGGATAGAGTGATATCCTTCCTCTAACTTACACACACGACTACGTATCAGAGCCGGGAAGCATGATTATGCCCTCCGGGAAGGGATGCAATGGCCTGAAACTAAGTATTATAACAACTGGAACAAAGCATGAAAAGAGAACGTATAGTAAGAACTGAAAACATTGATAGACAGAGAATAAAATATAGAGTATTGTTTGGTTTTATTTTCATTATGTGCTGTAACGGGGCAGCTTTACCGTCGGAGGACGGCAAGATGCCGGACTGGAAATTTTCTTTTAGTCTGAAACGTATACCGATGATCCGGATTTTTGATGAAATCGAGCAAAAAAGTGATTTTGTCTTTGCATGGTCCTGTGATATCGACAACGAGATTCATGAGGAAATCAGTATTTGTGTTACGGAAGAACCCATTCAAAAGGTAATGGAAAAGGTTTTGAAAGGATCGGGACTTGTTTATCAGAGACTCGACAGGCAAATTGTTGTTTATCGTTTGCTGGGACACAATGCCTGTAGAGTAGATTCTGTGAGAGTGATGACTAATATGGAACAGAATGACCGATAGACTACCGGAAATTTATCGTTTCTCGTTCCATTCTGTCAGGAGTGATAAATCGGGTATGCGGATTTCTTTCCGGTGAAGTTCCAACAAATTTAATTCTTGCAGTCCGTTGAGAGCTTTTGATACATTCAGGCGGGTGTCGTCCAACATGCGGGCCAAATCATCCATTTTTACCTTGAACAGCTTCTCACCTGTCATTCTCTCAATGTGTCCTAAAATGAAACGGATTATTTTGTCTTCAATGTCTTTGGGAGCTTTATCCCATAAGCGTGTATAGAGATTTTGCGCACGATTGCTGACGATGTTCATATAGTTAAGACGAAAAATATCATATTTGAACAACTCGCCCATGACAAACGATTTACTGATACTTACCATTTGCGCTTCTTCATTGTACGGAATATAGGAAGATATATACCGGGTATTCATTCCAAACATGGAGTAAGGTTCTAATACGGCAGGAGCTTCGAAATATTCAATAACAGTCAGCGTGTCGTCTTCCGATACGGTGACGGAAGAGAGCCTGCCTTTTAGCAAGAAAAGTAACTGATCACAGACCTCACCACTTTTTATCAATGGTTCTCCGGGTTTGTGACGAGTGAAGTGAAGTTTTACTTTTTCTAATATATTAGTGAAATCCTCATGACAAAGTCCCTGAAAAAGGGGGAGTTGCAACAAGGTGTCGAACATGGTTTCCATATATCGTAATCTTCTAATTTGAAAGCAAATGTAACGATTATAGGGGTTGGCTGAAACCATCCTCCCTATCTTTTTGTTTTTTTTATTATTTCTTAAAGATGGTAGTGATTACATAAAACAATCTCTTGCGGAATGCATAAAAATGAAGTATATTTGCACAAAAAAGGAGGAAGTCATGTTTGCAAACTTTAATTTTCAACAGATGGTCAGTGCGTTTATCGTACTTTTTGCTGTGATTGATATCATTGGTTCTATTCCTATTATCATCAATCTGAAAGAGAAAGGGAAGGACGTAAATGCTACGAAAGCAACCGTTATTTCGTTTGCACTGATGATTGGCTTTTTCTATGCGGGTGACTTTATGTTGAAACTGTTTCATGTAGATATTGAATCTTTTGCTGTTGCAGGCGCATTTGTCATTTTCCTGATGTCACTGGAAATGATCTTAGATGTGGAAATTTTTAAGAATCAGGGGCCGATAAAAGAGGCAACGCTGGTGCCTTTAGTATTCCCGTTGTTGGCCGGTGCCGGTGCATTTACTACACTACTTTCATTACGGGCCGAGTATGCCAGTATCAATATTGTAATTGCTTTGATCCTGAATATGCTATGGGTTTATTTTGTCGTTAGTATGACAGGGCGTGTGGAGCGTTTTCTGGGGAAAGGTGGCATCTATATTATCCGTAAGTTTTTCGGTATCATTTTGTTGGCTATTTCTGTCAGGCTGTTTACTGCAAATATCACATTATTGATTGCCGCATTGCAGAAGTAACCGGCCATTTGTTACATTGTGATAATGTAAGATGAGTCTATTCTGCATCGATTTCGTGTTCTTCTTCTTCTTCATCCGTTTCGATATTATCTGTTTCATCTGTTGCTGAGACGGATTCCTCTTCTTCTTCATTTGCGAAAGGGTCCGGTTTTTGCGGGCCGTAACCCATAAAAGAAAAAGCACAGATGGTACCTATGATAGCTCCGCTTAAATGCCCTTCCCACGAAATGCCGGATGGTGTAAAATAGGGGAGCATATTCCATATAAGACCTCCATAGAGAAAGGTAACTAATAGAGATATGGCAATCAAGGGGATATATTTTCGTAACAGTCCGCTGAAGAAAAGAAAGAAAGCCAGTCCATAGATAATACCGCTGGCGCCGATATGCCAGGCAGGCTTGCCGATAAGGAATGTAATGGCTCCACATCCTATCCAGATTATAAGAAAAATAGAGGGAGCTATGCTTCTGTAAAAGTAAAAAAGACACCATGAAAGGAAGAATAGTGGTAAAGTGTTGGTCAATAAATGTTTGAAGCCGCTATGTATAAGAGGATGAGTGAAAATACCAAACATACCTTTTTTTGACAAAGGGTATACTCCTAAACTGGTAAAGTCCCAGTCCATACCTATCTCTAAAACCTTTATCATGTAGAGGATAAAAATTAGAAACAGCGGAAGTACCATTGTCAGCAGGATTTGTCGAATTTCTGGCCTCATATTAGCATATTTCTTTAAATTTTATACAATGCTACGAATATTTGCCCTGAAAATAAAAAATAAAGTCCCTTTTTATTTTGTTATTTACCTTTAATTCGTATTTTTGGGCATCATACTTATATTATATACTATGATAACCGAAATAATTAACCTTTAAATAATGCACAACTATGAGTTATTTACATTTTGACAAGACCCTGATGATAAATCTTGAGGAATCTTTACCAAGGGAGATTCTCCGGACGAACAAATCAGGAGCTTATCATTGTACAACGATTGTAGATTGTAACACACGCAAATATCATGGATTGCTGGTGATTCCCGTACCCAATCTGGACGATGAAAATCATGTGCTGCTATCTTCTTTGGATGAAACGGTAATTCAACACGGTGCTGAGTTTAACCTGGGATTGCATAAATATCAAGGAAATCACTTTAGCCCCAATGGACATAAGTATATCCGTGAGTTTGACTGTGAACATATTCCGGCAACAACTTACCGTGTGGGAGGAGTCATACTTCGCAAAGAGAAAATCTTTGTACATCATGAGAACCGGATTCTGATCCGTTATACCTTGGTCGATGCACACTCAGCTACCACTCTTCGTTTTCGTCCGTTCCTTGCTTTCCGTAGTGTACGCGAATATACCCACGAGAATTCGCAGGCGAGTCGTGACTACCAGTTAGTAGAAAACGGCATTAAGACTTGCATGTATCCGGGCTATCCGGAATTGTTCATGCAGTTGAATAAGAAAAACGAATTCCATTATGAACCGAATTGGTATAGAGGAATTGAATATCCGAAAGAACAGGAGAGAGGATATGATTTCAATGAAGACCTTTATGTTCCCGGATATTTTGAAGTTGATATAAAGAAAGGAGAAAGTATAATTTTCTCTGCCGGTATTTCTGAAATTTCTCCCCGCAGATTGAAACAAACTTTTGAGGCGGAAGTTGCCGACCGTACGCCACGTGATAGTTTCTATCATTGTTTAAAGAATTCCGCCCATCAATTCCATAACAAGCAGGAAGAGGACCATTATATTTTGGCCGGATATCCCTGGTTTAAATGTCGTGCCCGGGATATGTTTGTATCGCTGCCCGGATTGACGCTTGCTGTAGATGAGATAGGTGAATTTGAAGACGTGATGGAAACTGCCCGCAAAGCGATCAATAACTACATTAAAGGTGAACCGAGAGGCTGTAAAATCTACGAGATGGATGATCCTGACGTATTATTATGGGCCGTATGGGCTCTGCAACAATATGCAAAGGAAACAAGTCGTGAACAATGTCGTGCCAAATATGGTTCTTTGTTAGAAGAAATCATCGATTTTATTCGTCAGCGCAAACATGATAATCTGTTCTTGCACGAAAACGGGTTGTTGTATGCCAATGGTGCAGATAGGGCGATCACATGGATGAATTCCACGGTTAACGGACGTCCGGTTATTCCGCGTACAGGTTATATCGTAGAGATAAATGCTTTGTGGTACAATGCCTTGCGTTTTATTGCCGACTTAGTTCGTGAAGGCGGTAATGGATTGCTGGCAGATTCACTGGATGCACAGGCTGAGGTAACTGGAAAGTCTTTTGTGGAAGTCTTTCGTAATGAATATGGTTATCTGTTGGATTATGTAGACGGAAATATGATGGATTGGAGTGTACGCCCCAACATGATATTTACGGTTGCCTTCGATTATTCTCCTCTTGACCGGGTGCAAAAGAAACAAGTACTCGATATTGTGACGAAGGAATTACTTACTCCGAAGGGACTCCGAACATTGAGTCCGAAGAGCGGCGGATATAATCCGAATTATGTAGGTCCTCAAATCCAGAGAGACTATGCTTATCATCAGGGTACGGCTTGGCCATGGCTGATGGGATTCTACATGGAGGCGTATCTGCGAATCTATAAGATGAGTGGAATTTCGTTTGTAGAGCGTCAGTTGATTGGACTTGAAGACGAGATGACCAGCCACTGTGTTGGTTCGTTGCCGGAATTGTTCGACGGAAATCCACCTTTTAAAGGGCGTGGAGCAGTATCGTTTGCAATGAATGTGGCGGAGATTTTACGTATCTTGAAGCTGTTGTCTAAATATAATTTATAGGAGGAGGGACGAAGATGAAAGTTTTAATGTTTGGATGGGAGTTCCCCCCGCATATCTTAGGAGGTTTAGGAACTGCCAGCTATGGTTTGACAAAAGGTATGTCTCAACAAGAGGATATGGAGATTACATTTTGTATTCCCAAGCCTTGGGGTGACGAAGACCAGAGTTTTCTGAGAATAATCGGTATGAACAGTACACCGATTGTGTGGAGGGATGTAGATTGGGAATATGTCAAAGGGCGTGTAGGCTCTTACATGGATCCTCAATTATATTTTGACTTGCGCGATCATATTTATGCTGATTTCAATTATCTGAATGCAAATGATCTGGGATGCATTGAATTTTCAGGGCGTTATCCGGATAACTTACATGAGGAAATCAATAACTACTCAATTGTTGCAGGAGTTATAGCACGGCAACAGGAGTTTGAAATTATACACTCACATGACTGGTTGACTTATCCGGCCGGTATTCATGCAAAACAGGTATCGGGCAAACCATTGGTGATTCACGTACATGCTACTGACTTTGACCGTAGTCGTGGTAATGTGAACCCCACAGTTTATGCCATTGAGAAAAATGGTATGGATCATGCCGATCATATTATGTGTGTGAGTGAATTAACTCGTCAAACAGTAATCCATAAATATTTCCAGGATCCGAAGAAAGTATCAACTGTGCACAATGCAGTTTCTCCTCTTTCGCAAGAGATACAGGATATTGTACCTAATAAGAACCCGAAAGAAAAGGTAGTTACCTTCTTGGGACGTATTACAATGCAAAAAGGTCCTGAGTATTTTGTAGAGGCAGCTGCGATGGTATTGCAGCGTACGCGGAATGTACGTTTTGTGATGGCCGGTAGTGGTGATATGATGGATCAGATGATCCGTCTGGCAGCTGAAAGAGGCATTGCCGATCGTTTCCATTTTCCGGGATTCATGAAAGGGAAACAAGTATATGAAGTCTTGAAGGCCAGTGATGTATACATTATGCCTTCGGTATCCGAACCTTTTGGTATTTCTCCGTTGGAGGCTATGCAGTGTAGCGTACCAAGCATTATTTCCAAACAATCCGGTTGTGCCGAGATCTTGGAAAAATGTATCAAGACCGATTACTGGGATATCCACGCTATGGCAGATGCTATTTATTCTATCTGTACCTATCCGGCTATGTACGAGTATCTCCGTGATGAAGGTAAGAAAGAGGTGGACGAAATAAAGTGGGAGAACGTAGGCTACAAGGTTCGCGGCATCTACGACGAGGTTATAAAAAATTATGGAAAACAATAAAACAATATAGATATGAGAACAATCTGTCTTTATTTTGAGATACATCAAATTATTCATCTGAAACGTTACCGTTTCTTCGACATTGGTGCCGACCATTATTACTATGATGATTATGCCAATGAGACAGGTATTAATGAGGTTGCCGAACGTTCTTATATTCCGGCTCTCAATACATTGATTGAAATGGTGAAGAATTCCGGAGGAGCATTTAAAGTAGCCCTTTCTATTTCGGGAGTAGCATTGGAACAGCTCGAAATTCATGCACCTGCCGTAATTGACCTGTTACATATATTAAACGATACGGGTTGCTGTGAATTCCTGGCAGAGCCATACTCTCATGGCTTATCATCATTGGCCAATGAGGACTGTTTCCGTGAAGAGGTAATGCGTCAGAGCGAAAAGATGAAACAGATGTTTGGTAAAGCTCCGAAAGTGTTCCGTAACTCCAGTTTGATTTATTCGGATGAAATAGGTGCTACGGTGGCTAGCATGGGTTTCAAGGGCATGCTGACCGAAGGTGCTAAACACGTTTTGGGTTGGAAGAGTCCGCATTACGTGTATCATTGCAATCAGGCTCCCAGTCTGAAATTGTTATTAAGAGACTTCAAGTTATCGGATGATATCAGTTTGCGTTTCTCTAACTCTGATTGGAGTGAGTATCCTTTATTTGCCGATAAGTTTATCGGTTGGATTGATGCTTTACCACAAGAAGAACAAGTGATCAATATCTTTATGGAACTGAAAGCATTGGGTATGGCGCAGCCATTATCGTCCAATATTTTGGAGTTCCTGAAAGCACTTCCTTATTGTGCAAAAGAAAAGGGCATTACTTTCTCTACCCCATCGGAGATTATTTCGAAATTGAAATCTGTTTCCCAATTGGATGTACCATATCCAATGTCGTGGGTAGACGAAGAAAGAGATACGAGCAGCTGGCTGGGTAATGTTTTGCAGCGTGAAGCTTTCAGCAAATTATACAGTGTGGCTGAACGTGTACACCTTTGCGATGATCGTCGTATCAAGCAGGATTGGGATTATCTGCAAGCCAGCAATAACTTCCGTTTTATGACGACCAAGAATACCGGTGTGTGGCTGAATCGTGGTATTTATGATTCTCCTTATGATGCCTTTACTAACTATATGAATATCTTGGGGGATTTCATTAAACGTGTAAATTCTCTCTATCCTGAGGATATCGATAATGAAGAGTTGAATTCATTGTTGACAACTATCAAGAACCAGGGAGAAGAGATCGCCGAATTACATAAGGAGGTTGATAAGCTGCAGGCAAAAGCGGAAAAGGCTGCAAAAACAGTAAAGGCCGAACCCAAAGCTGCACCTAAAAAGGCCGCTGCGAAGAAACCTGCTGCAAAGAAAGCAACGGCAAAAAAAGAAGATTAATATGATTCAAGAACATGCTTTAGCGTAAACTAAAGCGGTGGAAAGGGGCTGTCCAAAAAAGTTGGATAGCCCCTTATTGTTATTTACAGTTTAAAAGTAAAAGGCATAAAATGACCCTTATCTCTTGATAAGAAGGGTAATAGTCCAAATTTTTTAAATGATATTTCTTTGTAGATTTACAAGCAGTGAGTTGAAAAGGTAAGGAGCTGACTTTGGAAGATAACCTCTTTCTATTTTATGGAGAAAGAGGCGTCTCTGCTTTAGTTCGCCACATCTTGTTATTTTTTACATAAAACATAAGGAGAATGAGACCATAAAAATTAAGGCGATGTAAATGATTCTTTATTTACATCGCCTTAATTGTATTATATACTGAGAATATTTTGTTACTGCTTACCGTTGAAGTTGGTATAAGTTACTTCTAACTTCAGTTTCGTACCGTCCGGACCACCTTCCAGTTTTACGTATCCCGGTTGTAGATCGTGCTGGATGCTGATCATATTCTTATTGGAAGAGCTATCATACTGTACCAGTACCGGGATAAGTACCACTTTATTCCAATCCGGATTTGCTGCTTCCCAAGCTGCTTCGTTCCAACTGTCTCCTGCTTTTTTCTTGGCTTCCTGCTTTTCGTTGACGCATGCATTAATCAAGCGAGTCAAGTTGGTAAACACATACTGATTGGTTGTAGGTTTATTGGAAATAATAGCATTGTGTACGGCCAGATAAGAAGTGATGTTATCTGTAAGTTTGTTCTCTTCGAAGAAACTTTGCCGTTCTTTCTCACGTAAAAGTAACACATATGTAGGTGCTTTCATACTAAATTTCCCATTGTCCGGTTGGTTGTAGCTATTGAAAGTCAATTTCACTGCATTAATGGTGTCATGGCTTAATTCTTCATAAATCTTATTGATCGGCAATGTAGCTTGTGTGAAGATACCGGCCGGAGACTTCAAATAAGTACAGTCTGTCTTTTTAGCGATTTCGTTTAGCTTTTCAGAATTAACAAACTTATTGGCTTGAATTACTTCCTTGGTTGTAGCGAAAGTACGGGTTGTGTAGTATAAAGAGTCAGCACCATTTTTTTTCTTCAGATTATTTCCCAAGCTGTCTTTTTCGTGGCATCGGATTACAACATTCAGGTTGATCTGGTCAACATAAAGAATCGTTCCGTTACCATAGTCATTCTTGGCATAAATACCTTTGAATACGTTATTAATAAATGCTTCCGAAGTTTTAAAATATTCAGGGTGATCTCTGTTCAAACGATAGATACGTTTACCTAGTTTCGTGATCTCTTCAGAAGTTAGACGGACATTAGGATAAAAGTCATCTGAGTTTCTGATGGAATCGCTGAGTGATTGGTCAACAGCTGTGTAGGCTTTTCGTGCGAGTAAGTTGTTTGGATTGTAATACTTCAATGGATCGATGTCTGTATAATAGTTCTGGGTCAAGTTTTCGTCCAGTTCATAAACAGTCATTCGGCATGGATTGATAGAGTCTCCAAAATAACTTTTATAGTATAAGATCAATTCAGCGGTGTGAATAGAGTCTCCTGCCATTACCCCTTTGGGATTAGTTTCCGGATCGTAGACCGAAGGAAAAGAAATTCCATCCGGACTATTCAACTGTGCGAGGAAACTGGCTTCGTATTCTCCGAATTCTTTATCAGTGAATTTTCCCACATAACCTACGCTGGTTTTGGCAAAAACAGGACCTGATAGGTCGGAATTCGTAGTTAACTCGTAAGTCGTATATCTTCCATTGATATTTTGGTCGCTATCCGGAAGCATATCCCATCCGATAGTACCTGTATTATCATCGCATCCGAAGAAAGTCAAGGCAAGCAGTGCTACCCATACATATTTTGCTTTCATGATCGTCGTATCTAGGTTCTTATTTATTTTTGTTCAGCTTCCCATACTTGATCGTAGAAACTGTTGCAAGCATCTGCAAGAGCATCGGGAGCTTGATAGTCAAGAACCAATTTGCCCGATTGACGCGCGTAGTTCATGACATCTTCATTTACATGTTCACTATTCTGTACTATTCCGTCCGAGTAATCGACAGCTAATTTGCAAAGTGTAGCATAATCTACCGGATCTTTCAGGGTAGCTACATCTTTTTTATTAATACCCTTTAGCATCAGTTTGCTTGCAAAGTCATTGTTGAATGTACCTTTGAAATCATCTTCGTATACGGAGAATACTACTTTTGCATCGCGGAACGAAGGTTCGTCTTTATACGCTTTCTTTATATACAAAGGGGCTAATGCCGTCATCCAGCCATGACAGTGAATAACGTCCGGACACCAACGCAATTTCTTTACCGTTTCCAGCACTCCTCTGGCATAGAAGATAGCCCGGCTATCATTATCATCGTATTCAACCCCGTTTTCATCAGCTGTCTGCAGCCGGTTCTGAAAATAATCATCGTTATCGATGAAATAAACCTGCATACGTGCTGACTGGATAGAAGCTACTTTGATAATAAGTGGATGGTCGGTGTCGTCGATGATCAGGTTCATGCCGGAAAGACGTATCACTTCGTGCAATTGATTTCTGCGTTCGTTGATATTCCCCCATTTGGGCATAAATGTTCTGATTTCTCTGCCTTTTTCCTGGATAGCTTGTGGTAGGTGTCTGCCTATATTGGCCATCTCGGATTCTGAAACGTAAGGAGTAATCTCTTGTGTAATAAATAAAACCTTGTTAGCCTTTGTCATAATAACAATCGTTCTCGTAAATATTCTGCAAAGATATAAAAAAAAACGGGCATTAAAGCAAGTTCTCTGGCGGTATAATTCCTTATGAATTGTTAAGTGCTTGTTTTTCAGTGATAAATCGTCCTGTTGCTTAGGACTCTCCTTCGTCTTCTTTTGCATTAATTTACGATATTTCTTCTTTATATGGTAAATTATGGTTTATTTTGCACCGTTTTTCAAACAACTAAGAATCATAAACCAATTAAAATGAAAGTAATACATACGATCAAGGACTTGCAGGCTGAACTTTCGGTTTTGAAAGCCCAGGGTAAAAAGGTGGGGTTGGTGCCTACTATGGGTGCTTTGCATGCAGGGCACGCATCTCTTGTAAAGCGTAGTGTAAACGAGAATGAAGTAACGGTGGTAAGTGTTTTTGTGAACCCTACCCAGTTTAATGATAAAAATGATCTTGTTAAGTATCCTCGCACACTGGATGCCGATTGTAAATTGCTCGAGGCTTGTGGAGCGACTTATGCTTTTGCTCCTTCGGTGGAAGAGATGTATCCGGAACCGGATACCCGCCAATTCAGTTATGCTCCTTTGGATACTGTAATGGAGGGGGCTTTCCGTCCGGGACACTTTAATGGAGTATGCCAGATAGTAAGTAAACTGTTCGAAGCGGTGAAACCACATCGTGCATACTTTGGTGAGAAAGATTTTCAGCAATTGGCTATCATCCGTGAGATGGTTCGTCAGATGCAGTTTGATCTTGAAATAGTAGGTTGTCCTATTGTTCGTGAAGAAGATGGTTTGGCTCTGAGCAGCCGGAATGCGCGTCTGTCGGCAGAAGAACGTGAAAATGCATTAAAAATATCTCAGACCTTATTTAAAAGTCGTACCTTTGCAGCCACTCACACAGTGAGTGAAACGCTGAAGTTTGTGGAAGATGCTATTGCTGCTGTTCCGGGATTGCGTCTGGAGTATTTTGAGATAGTAGACGGAAACACTTTGCAGAAGGTTGATAATTGGAACCAAACATCGTATGTAGTGGGCTGTATAACAGTGTTCTGCGGTGATGTCAGACTGATTGATAATATTAAATACAAAGAATCTTAAACTTAAAAAAGACGAACCCCTTATGATGATTGAAGTGTTGAAGTCAAAAATTCATTGTGCCCGTGTCACGGAAGCCAATCTGAATTATATGGGTAGTATTACGATTGATGAGAATCTATTGGATGCAGCTAATATGATTGCCGGTGAGAAGGTGTACATTGCCGACAATAATAACGGCGAGCGTTTTGAGACCTACATTATCAAAGGTGAACGCGGATCAGGTAAAATCTGCTTGAATGGTGCTGCGGCCCGTAAAGTACAACCGGATGATATTGTGATCATTATGTCGTATGCGTTGATGGATTTTGAGGAAGCTAAGTCGTTTAAGCCGACTGTTATTTTTCCGGATCCGGCTACAAATAGTGTAGTGAAGTAAGAAATCGTTCAATTGTGGAATATGAAAATCCCTGCTAATTATCCAATTTAGCAGGGATTTTTTATTAGGATCGATTATTGCGAGTATCCGGTCCGGAGAATAAATTGTTAGGAGGGTGTCCATAACTCACCACATACTCTGTGGTGAATACGAGTTTTGAACATCCCCCCGACTTTATACTTCTACTTGGTACTCAATTGTTCGTTCATTGCTGCTGCGGCACGGCGTCCGTCTCCCATGGCAAGGATGACAGTAGCTCCTCCGCGTACAATATCTCCTCCCGCATAAATAGTGGGAATAGACGATTGCATCTGATCGTTAACAGTGATTGTTCCTTTACGGCCCAATTCCAGACCTTTGATAGAACTGGGGACGATAGGATTGGGAGATACCCCGACACTGACAATGGCGAGATCGATATCAACGGTTTCTGTTGCTCCTGGGATGGGGACGGGGCTACGCCGTCCGGAGGCATCCGGTTCACCCAATTCCATCTTTTGCAAGATTACTTGTTTGACACGTCCTTGCTCGTCTGCCAGATATTCGATTGGGTTGTGTAAGGTCAGGAACTCTATACCTTCTTCTTTGGCATGTTTCACTTCTTCCAGACGTGCTGGCATTTCTTCTTCTGAACGGCGATAGATGATCATAGCCCGTTCGGCTCCAAGACGTTTGGCTGTACGGACAGAGTCCATGGCAGTGTTACCGCCACCAATTACAGCTACGTTCTTTCCGAAGGCTACCGGAGTATCGGAATCGGGACTGGCTGCATCCATCAGATTTACACGAGTCAGATATTCGTTGGAAGACATGATGTTGATCGAGTTCTCACCCGGGATGTTCATAAAGTTGGGAAGTCCGGCTCCTGAGGCTACAAAAATTCCCTTAAAACCTTCTTCTTCCAACTGTTCTACGCTGATCGTTTTCCCTACAATGCAGTCTTTGATGAATGTAACTCCCATTTTGGCAAGATTCTCAATCTCGACGTCTACTATTTTGTTGGGTAGACGGAATTCGGGAATACCATATTTCAGTACACCGCCAATTTCATGTAGCGCCTCGAATACCGTTACATCATATCCGTATTTGGCCATATCCCCTGCAAAGGATAGTCCGGCAGGACCGGAACCGATAACAGCCACTTTGATACCGTTTTTCTCGCCTACTTCAGGTACGGAGATTTGTCCGCTTTCTCGTTCGTAGTCGGCAGCAAATCTTTCCAGGTGACCAATGGCTACGGCTTCTTTGCCCATTTTCAGATGGATACATTTTGATTCGCATTGTTTTTCCTGCGGACATACACGACCGCATACGGCAGGCAGGGCACTGGTCTCTTTCAGTGTTTTGGCTGCTTCAAGGAATTCTCCACGTTCTATGTTCTTGATGAAACGGGGAATGTCGATGCCTACCGGGCAACCTGTCATACAGCCTGGGTTGGCACAATCCAGACAGCGCTGTGCCTCCGTAACTGCCTGCTCTTTAGTCAGCCCTTGATTGACTTCTTCTTTACGGCTGTGTGACCGGTACTCCGGATCGAGTTCGTTCATTTGGCAGCGTTCAATGTTCGCACGGTCTTTAGCTTTGATAGCTTTACGGAGTGCTTCGCGCCAAGGGGCTGTACGTCCGTTTTCATCTATGACTTTGGTTGCTTCACATTCATCGAGTTTATGCAACTCTTCACGTTCGATGGTTTTGAAAGCTCCCATGCGCTTCAACATTTCATCGAAGTCCACTTGGTGACCGTCAAATTCCGGACCGTCGACACATACGAATTTGGTCTTTCCTCCGATAGTAATACGGCAGGCGCCGCACATTCCGGTGCCATCCACCATAATTGTATTTAATGATACTTCTGTCGGAATTTCATATTTCTTCGTCAGCAAACAAACAAATTTCATCATGATAGCCGGTCCGATAGCAAAACATTTGTTCACTTTCTCCCGTTTGATTACTTCTTCTACTCCTTCGGTAACCAAGCCTTTGCGACCGTATGATCCGTCATCGGTCATTATAATCACTTCGTCCGAACTTTCACGCATTTCTTTTTCAAGAATGATCAGTTCTTTGCTACGTCCTGCCAGTACGGTGATCACACGGTTTCCGGCTGCCTTCAGGGCCTGTACGATGGGTAGCATCGGAGCTACACCTACGCCACCTCCGGCACATACTACTGTTCCGAAGTTTTCAATGTGGGTAGCTTGTCCCAATGGACCTACTACGTCGGTGATATAGTCTCCTTCGTTTAGTTCGCAAAGGCGGGTAGAAGAGAGCCCTACTTCCTGAACAACCAGGGTGATCGTTCCTGCCTTCGGGTCGGCGGCTGCAATGGTCAGTGGCATCCGTTCTCCCTTTTCACCGACACGCACAATCACGAAATGACCTGCTTTGCGTGATTTTGCTATCAACGGAGCTTCAATGACAAGTTTGAATACTTTCTCCGAAAAGTGTTCTTTGCTAATGATTTTGTTCATTATCTAATTAATTTGTTGGATTTATTACGTAATTGCTATCAGAATGTTCTTAGTGTGCAAAGATACTGCTAATTTGTAAAAAACAAAAGAAAAGCCATCCTTTTGAGGGGATGGCTTTATTATCAGTGTAAATCAGTTTGTTTTGTTCTGATTTTATATCCGGCTATAGCCCTAATCGACAGAGAAGAGCGGGCTTGGATGAGCTTACCTGATTCTATGTCAGTCTATCATGTCAAATCCGCAGTAGGGAACCAATGCTTTCGGAATCCGGATACCCTCCGGAGTCTGATGGTTTTCCAGCAAGGCTGCTACGATGCGGGGCAATGCCAGTGCCGATCCGTTCAGTGTGTGGCAAAGTTCGGTTTTCTTTTCTCCGCTACGATAGCGGCATTTTAATCGGTTGGCTTGGTAAGTATCGAAGTTAGATACAGAGCTGACTTCCAACCAGCGCTTCTGTGCTTCGGAATATACTTCGAAATCAAAGCAAAGCGCAGCGGTAAAACTCATATCACCACCACAGAGACGGAGAATACGGTAAGGGAGTTCCAACTTCTGGAGCAGGCCTTCTACATGATCCAGCATTTCCTGATGTGACTGACGGGAGTGCTCCGGTTTGTCGATACGCACCAATTCTACTTTAGAGAATTCGTGAAGGCGATTGAGCCCGCGTACATCTTTACCGTAAGAGCCGGCTTCCCGACGGAAGCATTGTGTATAAGCGCAGTTTTTAATAGGAAGTTGCTTTTCATCCAAAATGACGTCACGGTAGATATTAGTTACCGGAACTTCAGCCGTCGGAATCAGATAGAGATCGTCTACTTCGCAATGGTACATTTGTCCTTCTTTATCCGGAAGTTGTCCGGTTCCATAGCCGGAAGCAGCGTTTACAACTGTTGGAGGCATGATTTCGGTATATCCGGATTTACGTGCTTCATCCAGGAAAAAGTTAATCAGTGCGCGTTGCAGTTGAGCTCCTTTGCCTTTGTAAACAGGAAAACCTGCACCGGTTATTTTTACACCCAAATCAAAGTCAATCAAGTCGTATTTCTTAGCCAGTTCCCAATGGGGGAGTGCATCTGTGGGAAGTTGAGTTTCCATACCTCCCATTTTCTCAACCACATTGTCCTCGGCACCAACACCTTCGGGCACACTGTCGTAGGGAATATTGGGAATGGTATACAGCAGATTCAGCATGTCGTTGGCAGCTTGGTCCATGTCGGCCTGCAGTGTTTTATTGCTCTCCTTTATCTCGGCTACACGGGCTTTTGCAACTTCAGCTTCTTCCTTTTTGCCTTCTTTCATCAACTGACCGATCGTTTTCGAAAGTGAATTTACCTCTGCCAGGTTTTTATCTAATTGATTTTGTGTATTACGTCTTTTGTCATTCACTTCGATTACTTGGGCAATTGTTTCTTTGGCTCCTTTGAAGTGTTTTTTCTCCAGACCGCGGATTACCGCGTCGGTGTTTTCTGTAATTTGTTTAATGGTAAGCATATCTATACTTTATTTATGAACTTTCTTCTTTGAGTTTACAAAGATATATAAAAATAAGATAAGAGGGTACGTCTTGTATAAAAAAGAAAAGAGACGCAATCAACCGATTGCATCTCTTTCTTCAATTTCTTACAATTTCCTTTAAACTCCGGAAATTTATGCTTCTGTTGCTTCAGCAGGGATGATAGAAACATATCTTCTGTCTTCTCTACCTACTTTGAAGTTTACAGTTCCATCTACTAAAGCGAAAAGAGTGTGGTCCTTACCCATACCGATGTTTTCACCCGGGTGGAATTCAGTACCTCTTTGACGAACGATGATGTTACCTGCTTTGCAAGCTTCGCCACCAAATATCTTAACGCCTAATCTTTTGCTCTGTGATTCGCGGCCGTTCTTAGAACTACCGACACCTTTCTTATGTGCCATTTCTTCTTACTTTTAAAATTGATTAAGCTACTACTTCTGTGATTGTTAACTCTGTGAACTGCTGACGGTGACCGTTCAACTTTCTGTGACCTTTTCTTCTTTTCTTGTGGAAAACAAGAACTTTGTCACCTTTAACCAGGCTTGAAACAATCTGGCAAACTACTTTTGCACCGTCTACAGTAGGAGCACCTACAGTAACGTTTCCGTCTTTGTCTACCAAAAGAACTTTGTCAAATTCTACTGTTGCACCGTTCTCTGCATTCTGAATGTGGTGAACGAACAATTTCTGGCCAGCTTCAGCTTTAAATTGCTGACCGTTGATTTCTACAATTGCGTACATCTTATATAAATAAATGTAAGTTAGCTCCGTCGGGTGGTCTTTAATCACTTAAAAAACACTTGCTCAAACCCGGTGCGGAATAATCAGGGTACAAAATTACTGCTTTTATTTGTTTCGGACAAGTTTTTCTTTTTCTTTTTTGTTTGCAGTATGTTATTTTGCTCTTTTTCTTCTTGCGGGTAGGGGCAGTTAGAAGGTTGATTATTAAATGGGATGTGACTTTATTCATTTTGTCACTTTGATAATCGGAACTCCTCAGAATCGTTTATTTCGGACGGGATGCTTGCCTGGGTGAAAAAAACGCGTTCTGAAGGTTTTTCCCGATGACATATATCTTGGGGCTTTTGATTGATGGTACGCACAAGGAAAGGAAAAAGTCGTGTCGGTGGTGAAAGTGCTTCGGATGGGATTGCATTCCGATTTTTTTGTCACTTCAGAAAGCTCTGCCTGCGGTTGCCAACCGGAAGACGGAGTGTCCCTTTCAGACCGGATTTGGAATAACAATAGGAGATATTTGGGAAAACAATAGGAGATATTTCCAAAACATAAGGACATTTTCGGTAAATGCTTACGTCTTTTCGGCCAAATGTTTGCTTCTTTTTGCGAAAAGTCAGGCTTTCCGAGCCCGGAAGCCCGTCTTTTCGGCCTCTAAAGTCTCCATTTGGCTTTTTTCTTCTCTCCGGATGTCGGAAACGGACAAGGACTCTGTTATGAAAAACAGATATTTACTTTCTTTTTGTACTGTTATTCGATGAACGGATGTCATCCGGTTGGATTGTTCAGAGTGGACAGCCGGATTTGTCTTCCGGAACGGAGATTAGCTGGCCAAGAGTACTGATGATTCTGTCGTAGGGATAGGCCTGAAACTCTTGGGCAGTAGTCATACCGCTGGTAACACCGGTAAAAGAAACTCCGGCAGCGGCGGCTGTTCCTGCATCCACTGTACTGTCACCGATGTATAATACTTCTTCGGGGCATGCCTTCAATCGGTCGATGGCAAGTAGCAAACCTTCAGGATCGGGTTTATGATGTGTCACATCTTCACCTCCGATAATGATGTCAAACCAATCATCCGGCATGTGATTTCTCAGGAAACTCAGTATCCGGAATCGGTATTTGGTTGAAATGATTCCGATACGGATTCCCTGTTTTTTCAGGTGTGTAAGCGTGGGGAGAGTATCCGGGAAAAGAATGGTATTTGCATTCATGTATATATCTGCCTCTTTGGAATACTCTTGTCTGAATGATTCCAGTTGGTCGGCGTCAGTAATTCCCGTAAGGATGCTGAACGATTCTTCAAGCGTTTTCCCAATGGTGCGTTTGATCATATCATCAGTGATACCGGTGTAGCCATGTCTCTCGAGTACGCTTCTGAAGCAGGTTACGATGCCACGCGAAGAGTCTGCCAGTGTATAGTCAAAGTCGAATAAATAAACAGTGTATTTCATTTGCGGAATTTTCGGCAAAGATAGTGAATTTTTTATTTCAATAAAGGTTATTTGCGTACTCTGCCTCCCGATATCCAGTGAGTCCGGTAATAGGGTTCATTGAGACTGCTGACAATGACTCCCTGGCTGGTGCTGGCATGAACAAACTTTCCGTCTTTGAGATAGATGCCCACGTGTGCCACTTTTCTGCGCGATTTCCGGCTACTGAAAAATACCAGATCACCTTCCCGAAGATTTCGCCGGGCAACTTTACTGCTCTCTTTCTTCTGACCGTCTGTGCTTCGTTGCAGTTTGGTATGATATACCTTTTTATAAATCTGGCAGGTCATTCCCGAGCAGTCTGTGCCACGTTTGGTCTCTCCGCCTCCCCGGTAGGGAGTACCTATCCATTCGGCTGCTTCCAGGTAGAGTTTATGGTTATCCTCCATTCCGATGTCTACGCCCAAGCGTACAGAAGCACGGGCCAATTTCTTATAGTCTAGTTTGGGAGCAGAGGTGCGGCAGCCACTCAGGCCGATAACTAAGACGGTGAAAAGTAACAGATTAAAAAGGTGTTTCTTCATACATTCATTCTTCTTCTACATTAAAATAATCTTCCAGTTCTTTTTCTGCCGAATTGTTTTCATTTACAAGGTCACGGATAATGACTCCATGCTCAAGCACGGCAATACGAGGACAGACATCCACCGTATGGTTCAGGTTATGGCTCGAAATAATGACCGTGGCATTATGTTCCTCATTATACTTTTTCAGCAGATGTTTAATGACGGATTGTGAACTTGGGTCCAGAAAATTAAACGGTTCGTCCAGAATGATCAGTTTCGGATAATGTAGCATGGCCGACACGATACCGATCTTTTGCTTATTGCCCGCCGAGAAGTTACGGATAAACTTCTTTTGTCCCAATACTTCCCCGTTCATAAAACGTTCGAAGGGGATCAGGCGTTCATCCACTTCTTCTTTTTTGAGTCCGTACATTTTACCGATAAAATAGAAATATTCTTCCGGAGTCAGGTAACTGATCAGGAATCCGTCATCGATAAATGCACCGGTAAAACTTTTCCAGTCTTCGCTTTGGCTCACATGAATGTCGTTGATAATGATTTCACCGGTATCAGCTTTCAGCAGGTCCAGCATTAAACGGAACAAAGTTGTTTTTCCGGCTCCATTGTTACCCACCAGGCCGACCATCTCTCCCTGATTGATTGTATAATTCTCGATATCGACGGCTGTTTGGGTGCCGAAGTTTTTCTGGAGGTTATGTATGGTAATCATATTCTTTTTCTATAAAATAAATGTTGAATCGTTATTTACTATCTCTGAATCCTTCCATGTTTTCGTAACGGCGTTGCATGAAACGGACATATACATTGTTTATCCACATAGGAGAGGTCAAGGTGAAGCCTAATCCGATGATTAATATGACAATGTAGGCCCATGTTTGTCCCAGCAGCATGGGGAGCGTGCCATAGAGTGTGGTTGGTACGATGAAAAGTCCGAAACTGATTAACATCTGCATTCCGGTATTCATACTTTGTTTGCCTGTGATGCTTTCATTGAGTGGTACGGTTTTATGGTTGTATACCGCCAGTTGGAACAAGATGCAATAGACAGGACCTGTTGTCAGAAAGATTAGTGCGACAGCACCCAGCAGGCTGGCTTTTCCCATCACAAAAGCCGGTATCAGCAGGATCAGCGGAATGATTTCCGCCAAGCTATAGATATAATATTTGGCTGTCAACAGGCTTTTGATGGATTCTTTGCGAGTCATCAGTCCGTCGATATAGTTTCCTTCAAATCCCATAAGTTGTATCAGAATCACCATACCGAATCCAAGGAAGGAGTATACCTGGACAAAACTCTTCATGTGGTCATACGTACTGCTGAAACTCAGTATGATGGAGAAGATGATTACGAGCATTGCTACCGACCGGAGTGAGGCCTTACAGCGTTTGTTGCGTAGAAGCATCTTCAATTCCAGACGCATATATTCGCCTACCTCTCCGAAGCGTTCCAGGAAACGGTATTCGGATACGGTTTTTACTTTTGTGTCTTCTACTTTATTGATTTCGTTGTATATTAAACCGGTCATCACTTTACGGTTGATACACCATACCAGAACAGTGGCTGCCAATGTACCCAGGTAAGCAAGTAGATTTCCTTCGATATAACCTTCTCCCAGGTTCATGAAAAAGTTACTTATAAATCCCGTTTTGGGAATAAAAATAGCGATGGCGATTCCACTGTAGACAACGATGGGAAGTACCACCCACCAAATATGTTCGTTAATCAGCGTACGGCAAAGCAGATACCAATATCCGTTGAAAACCATCAGTAACCAAATGCCGATGCTGTAAGTGAGAACTCCTGATATTCCATAAAAAGGAAAGACTGTGAGTGCTGCGAACGGTACGAACAGGAACAGCCAGATAAGATTGAAAGAACTGAGCCCGTGGCGGAGAAGCAGAAAGTCGAGTATACGGCTTCGTTTTACCGGAAGTAGCAGGTAAGGTTTTACTTCTTGTGTAGGAGTTTTTTGGAATGGGAAACGTATTACAAAGTCCAGGGCAAGCGCAAATATCAGTCCACTATTCAAAATATGATAGGCTTCCATATTGGGAACTTCTGTGCTGATGGCTTTTGCCAGACCGATGCCAATAAATATAAAGTAAGCACCCCAGAAAATAAAGGACGCATACATGATGTATTTGCCTATTTTATTCTTTTCGTACATCGGATGTCGTTTGGCTGCAAGTTTGCCGTGCAGGCGTAGTTCATTGAATAGCATGGTACCGTTTTATTTAAGTTTCGACAAAAAAGAGCACGCAGATAATACAACTTCTTATCTGTTTGGGTTGCATCATCTGCGTGCTGCAAGGTCTTATTATTTCTTTTCCGGGCTGACCATTGTCACTTCCACTTCATTTTTCTGTTTGAAGAGGTCGTCAGCGAATTTCCGGATGTCATTCACCGTAATGCTATTGACTATCTTTTCATAATCATTCATGCGGTTCATGCCGGTATATAAGTATTCGTCGATACTTCCCAGCCAGTAGCTGTTTTCTTTCAGGTCTTCGGTATGCTTTTTCAGCATATATTCTTTCACTTTGTTCAAGTTGGCTTCCGACGGGCCTGTTTTCGTTATGTTATCGATTTCTCCGAAAATGATCTTCATCAGCTTCTCTTTCTTTTCGGGAGCCGTATCGAAGATGATTTGCAGGATTGCTTTTTCTTTTGGATATTTTTGTAGCGTTCCGCCTACATATACACCATATGTACCTCCTTCGTCTTCACGTACTTTTTCTGTGTAGACCAAATCCAGAATCTGGCTTGTCATGCTAAGCAAGAGGTTGTTTCTCAGGTCATATTTGCAATCTCCGTTGTAGAAAGCGAAAACGGAAGCTTTCGGTGTCTCTTGCTGCTTGGTAAACTCGTTCTTGTAAATGCCCTGACGCATTTCAATTTTGTTATCTTTGAAAGTTTCTTTGCGGTTAACGGCGGGGAGCGCACCCAGATATTCGGCAATTACCGGTTTCATTTTCTCTACATCTACGTTACCGACAAAGATAAATGTGAAGTCACTTGCATCTTTGAAGCGATCCTGATACATAGACAGAATCTTGTCGTAATCCATTTGATCCACCATGTCAGCTTTTATGCGTATGATTCTCGGGTGTTTCATATAGATGCCGGCTTGGATAGAGTCGCTGAAGGCCACATTCGGATTCAATTCCTGATTCTTTAATGCGGCTTTATTACGATTTTTATATGAAGCAAATGCATCATCGTCTCTACGCGGTGCTGTAAATGTAAGGTAAGTGAGTTGCATCATCGTTTCGAAATCTTTGGGTGAACAACTTCCTGAAACGCTTTCGGTCTTGTTTGCGATATCGTAACTAACCGATGCTTTCTTTCCGGCGAGCACTTTTTCAAGGTTTACAGCACTGAAGTTACCCAAACCACCGACTCCGACTGCATCCAGACCATTTATATTGATGATTTCCGAATCCGGGAATACGGAACTACCTCCCAGGCTGACACCTTTCATCCGGATTTCATCTGCCTTGAAATCAGTTTTCTTTATAATCACTTTTACTCCGTTAGAAAGGGTCAAAGTAGTTGCTCCAAAGATGTCGTCTTTTGATTCCGAAACAATCTTACCACCTTTCGGCGCTTCAGCCATTAAGGGTTCGTCTGATACTTTATCTACGTAGGCAGTCAGCTTTTCGGTTTTTGCATCCTTCAGCAGTTTTGCGATAGCGGCTTCGGATGGTAGTTTCAGATCCTCTTTTTCGGGTGCGAAAAGGGCCAGCGCCTGATTGTCGTCTGTAATCAGTCCTTTCATCAATTGGTTGATTGCTGCCACCGGAATATTGGGGGCGATCTGGTTGATGATTGTATATTCGTTCTCTATGCCCGGTATAGGTTCGTTATCAAGAAAGTGGCGGACATATTCATTTACATACTTTTCGTTTTTCTGTTTGTCACGTTCATTGTAAGAAGATTCCAACTGACGCAAGTATTCGGCACGGGCACGATTGTATTCTGTTTCGGTGAAGCCGAATTGGCGGGCACGTTCTAATTCGCGGAGCATGGCGGCGATACCATTTTCGATGCTGTCCTCTTTGCAAACCACGATCCCCAGAAATGCATCTTTGGTTTTGGCAACAAAGAAGTTGCTATCGTCTGCTCTTGCATAAATATAGGGTGGATTGGCTGTCTGAACCAGTTCGTTCAAACGTGCATTCAGCATAATGCTGATCAGATTCTTGGCGTATTGCTGTATCAGATAGTCCACATTTCCTTTCTGGTTATCGGGAACTGCTTCGTGTTTATTGAAGAGTAGAACTTGGACATGAGGCTGTTCCTTGTCTTTCAAGATACAGATAATCGGTTCTTTATTGTCTGCGACGGGATAGTAGATACGTTCTGCCGCATTAGGCTGTGCAGGGATGTCGGCAAACATTGTTTTGATTTTAGCTTCTACGGCATCTACATCGATATCACCGACGATGACGATTCCCTGTAAGTCGGGACGATACCATTTTTCGTAATAGTCTCTCAAGGTTTGCGGCTTAAAATTCATCACTACGTCCATGGTGCCGATGGGGAAGCTATGGGCGTATTTGTCACCCGGATACATCATTGGCAGAAGCTTCTCTTGCATACGCATCATGGCACTCATGCGTGTACGCCATTCTTCATTGATGACGCCGCGTTCTTTATCAATCTCTTTCGGATCGAGTGTCAGGTCATTACTCCAGTCGTGTAGAATCAGCAGGCAGGAGTCTACTGCACCGGGAGTTTTGACGGGTACATTGGAGATATTGTAAACCGTTTCATCGATAGCCGTATATGCGTTCAGGTTTTCACCGAATTTAACGCCGATACGCTCCAGGTATTGCTTCAAGGCATCACCGGGGAAGTGAGTTGTCCCATTAAAACACATGTGTTCCAGGAAGTGTGCCAATCCGCGTTGATTTTCTTCTTCTTGAATAGAACCCACTTTCTGGGCAATGTAGAAGTCAGCCCGGTTGGCAGGCAGATTGTTCTTACGGATGTAGTAGGTCAGACCATTGTCCAACTTTCCAATACGTACGTTCTTGTCGATAGGGATGGGCGGCATTTGCTGTGCAAAGGCCTGTTGGAAGTTGCAGCATAAGATGACTGCAACCAAAAGTAAACCACGGAATAAATGTTTCATTGCTATACTGTTTTTAAGTTCCACTCACCGCAGGAGTTTCAGAGCGCATAGATCCTATTTATGTATTGAGAATCCGGACTTCCAGTATCTCCTGAGATGAATTACCTTCTTACTGTTTTTTCTATCAGTCGCATTACCGGGAAGTAAATCACATAATTGCTTCTCTAATTTTCACCAGTTTAGTCAATAAGCCTTCCAACCGGTCAAGTTTCAACATATTGGCACCGTCGCTTTTGGCTACTGCCGGATTTTCGTGTGTCTCAATAAAGAGACCGTCGGCTCCTACGGCAATGCCGGCTTTGGCTACCGTTTCGATCAATTGCGGCATACCGCCTGTTACACCGTTCGTCTGGTTGGGTTGCTGTAATGAATGAGTTACATCTAGGATGACCGGATAACCGAAAGATTGCATTTCCGGTATGCCCCGGTAGTCGATGACCAGGTCCTGATAACCGAAAGTTGTTCCACGTTCAGTCAGCATAACGTTCTTGTTGCCGGCCTCTATCACCTTGTCTGCTGCAAACTGCATGGCAAGCGGAGAGAGGAACTGTCCTTTTTTGATATTAATCGTTTTTCCGGTTTGAGCAGCAGCGACCAGTAAGTCCGTTTGTCGGCAGAGGAAAGCGGGTATCTGCAGGATGTCTACATAATCGGCTGCCATGGCTGCTTCATCGGCTGCGTGAATATCGGTTACGGTAGGCACTCCGAAGGTATTGTGTACTTTCTCGAGAACTTTCAACGCTTTTTCATCACCAATTCCCATGAATGAATCCAGGCGAGAACGGTTGGCTTTACGGTATGAACCTTTAAATACATAGGGAATACCCAGTTTATCGGTGATATTTACTATTTTTTCTGCAATTCGCATAGCCATCTCTTCGCCTTCGATGACGCAAGGACCGGCTAACAGGAAAAAATTTCCTGTTTTATTGTTCTTCAGTTGTTCTATCATAACATTTATGTTTTATCAATTGGGTATAATCAATGTGGTTGCTTCCGGGATAATTCCTATTTCAATCGGGAAATGGCGTGGCAACAAGCGTCCGTCAAGGTCGACGGCGGCATTCTGGGCACGCAATACTTTTACTTTTCGGGTACGGTAGGATTTCACCACTTTGTGGTTCAATATGCGTCCTTGAATAAGCATCCACAGTCCGGACAAGATTTGCAGGAACTCGGGACGGTAGATGACCGATACATCCAGCCAGCCATTATAGGGTACGGCACTTGGGGTTTGTCCGTATCCGGTGGCACTTCCCACACAGACTGTCATAATCCGTCCGCGGATGTGTTCGTCGTTAATTTTGAGATGTGAACGATAAAGCTTGCGTTCGAATATCAGCAGGAAGAGAGCTGCCAGATAGGAGAGGAACTTTACTCCCCAGAAACGTTTGGTCTGGTCCGTGATTTTTACGATACGCGCACCTAATCCTATATTGACTGCATTGAGGAAGTAACGTCGTTGGTGTTTTTCGCCATCGTAAAAGTTGCAGTAACCCACGTCTATTTTCTTTCGGCGGTTATTGATAATCCAGTCTACTGCTTGTTTGTATTCCAGATTCAATTCCCAGTATCTGGCAAAGTCGTTTCCTATTCCGTTGGGGATGATACCGATGGCTATCTCTTCTTTTTTTTCTGCGTTCGAACTCATAATGCCGTTAATGGCATCATTCAATGCACCGTCTCCGCCCACTACTACGATGGTGCGATAACCGTTGTTGGCCAGAATGCCGGCGAGTCGTTCTACCGATCCGAAACCCTCGGACTGCACATAGTCGTATGACACTCCCTTAGAGTCCATGTACTCTTTTATTTCTTTCCACCGTTTCTGCACCTTTCGTGTGCCTGCTTTGGGATTGTAGATTACACCCCATTTTCCAGGTTCTACGCTCATGGATATTATATTTATTATTTCGTACTTTTATTTCTAACTTCTCTGTATGGTGACCGATCTTTTTGTTAAACGACCGATCATTCATATATTAATAACAGACTTGCACTGACTTAACCGGTTATCATAGGCTATTTATTACCTTTCTCTTTATCCATTAACTCGCCCTGCGCTTGAGGGCTCATCTGCCTCCGTTCCCGGACTGATGGGCTTGGGTAGCCGGGCGCATGGACCCACACTTGCGGGACGAACTGATAAATGAAACAAAAACGGTTAAGAGCTTCGCCAAAGTTACTAAAACTCTTTGAGTTTCTGCTTTACAAAGTTAATCTTTTCCTCCATTGGGAGTGAAGCATCTACCCAATGAATGGTGAAACCTCTTCGTTCCATTCCCCGAAACCAGGTCATTTGCCGTTTGGCAAACTGGTGGATGGCAGTTTCCAGACCGGTAAACATTTCATCGTATGTCATTTTGCCAATGGCGTACAAAGTCAGGTATTTGTATTCCAATCCATAATAAATCAGATCATCCGGCTGAATTCCCTCTGCCAGGAGACGACGTACCTCTTCAACCATCCCGTCGTCCAGTCTTTGTTTAAGGCGGCGGGTGATTTTCTCCCGTCGCAATTCACGGTCGATGTCCACTCCGATAATCAGGCTGTTCAGTTGTGGGAACTCCCGTTCTTCTATTGGTGTCTTTGCATAATACTCTTCTATTTCGATAGCACGGATTGCCCGTTTGACGGTATCCACGTCTGTCGAATTGTGAAGTGTCTTATAACTGCTTAAAATGGCAGTCAGTTCTTCCAATGATTTTTCGGCCAGGCGTACACGCAACTCTTGGTTTTCGGGAACTGGAATCAGGCGATAGCCTTTTAGTACCGACTCCAGATACAAGCCTGTCCCTCCACATAGAACGGGGAGACATCCTTTTTGTTTAATAGTCTCGTAAGCTGTCAGGAAATCACGTTGATACTCAAATACATTGTATTTATAGCCCGGATCAGCAATATCTATCAGGTGGTAAGGGATTTGTCGGCCGTTAATAGTGTAGTCTTCCAGGTCTTTGCCTGTACCAAGATCCATTCCCCGATAGATTTGGCGTGAATCGGCACTGATGATTTCAGTATTTAACTCTGCGGCCAATGCGGCAGCAAAAGGGGTTTTACCCGAAGCGGTAGGGCCAAGAATGGCAATCAGATCATAGTCCGGCATGGTCATATCTTTATTAATAACGTTACAAAGATATGAAAAAGGAAGTGAAAAGCAGGTGTTAAACTCTTAAATGGTGTTATAAAACATACTTTTTTTCTTGTATTATTTGCAGATAACCAAAGAGTACGTATCTTTGCAATGTGTTTTTCATAGTATTAGATTTAAGGTTAACAAAGGTTGGAGCAAGGCGTTGCTCCTTTTTTTATGCCCTAATCTCTCCTATGCTTTGTGTATCCATATTGACAACATCTTCTTTTTCAGTATAATAACGTTGATGGAAGACACCAATAAGAATAAAAATATACCTATGGCGAAAGTTGGCCAGAGAGATCCGACAGACATTTGTGGAAACAACAGGTTCAGTGTCGTAAGATAAGAGGTGCGTGCCCACGAAACAATGCCGACGGATAGTAACAGTACAACAACATTGAGTCCTAGTGTAAGAATCTGATAGGGGAGTGCTACTCTTGAAGGGCTGTAACCTATCAGAAGCAAACTTTCCAGTTTCACGGTGTTCTTTTGTAAAAGCAGAAAAATGCTGAGCATCAGAATGTAGAAAGAGAGTATGCTGATAAATAGTCCCACTGCAAGGACAATACCCACAATCAGACGCAGAAAATAAGTGGTTTTCCCGGCGTCCAGTTTTCCGTCTTCTGTCTCATAACCCTTTTGTTGGAAATACTTTGCAATGGAGGCATCAGCGGGATTGTCTACTTCAATAATCAGCCGTGAAGGGTCCGGCTGGCTATCCGGTGCAAAGTTTTGGTTAGCCCAGTTCATAAAAGATTGTGGAACCAAAATAGTATTCAACCGGTTGGAAAAGCCGACGATGTTTCCTTTATATTGCTCAACCCGTCCGTTGCCCCGCATCAGAATATCCATTTGGATCAGGCTCATCAACCCTTCCGATAGTTTAGGCAGGCTTCGGCTCTGGGCAAATCCGAAGTTATATAAATTCAGATAATTGCGCGGAATGATGATAGGGATGGTGTGCGTGTTTTCATCAAAATGCCATTTATCGAGGCTGACGTCTACAAACTTATCAGGAACGGCCTCAAAGAACATTTCGGTAGAAAGGTGAATTCCTGCTTCCTGCATTCCCAATCCTGCGGAGACTTTAAATTGCGAAGGAGTGAAAGCACCTACGCTCCGGGTGAACGGTTGTTTCTTCAGTTCCTCTATTTCCTCAGACGAAAAAGTGTTACTCTTGCCCGCAAAAGATCCCAGCGTACTGATTTTCTTAGTAGCTGTCATATAATCTTTCTTCATAAAGCTATCCCCTTCGGTAAAGATGGGAACTACATCTTTGTAGAATTGTGCGCTGAGTAGCACAATAACCATTCCGAAAAGGTTGGCAAAGAAGAAACCGGTCAACTGACCGATGCTGATATGCTGACGGAGTAGCTTCCAGACTAAGTTGTTCATAATTTCAATATTCTGTCATATGTTAACTCGATATGCTTGCCGATGGACGTTACGATGATTCCCGCCCCTTGTTTGCTGGCTTCTTCCATTACCAGTTCTCCCATAATACGTGCATTGTTGTCGTCCAAATGACTGATGGGCTCGTCCAGGAAAATGAAGTCGAAAGGTTGACAAAGCGATCGGATGAACGCCACTCGCTGTTGTTGTCCGAAAGAAAGTTTGCCTGCCTTCACGTTCAGTTTGTCCGAGAGTCCCAATGCTTCGAACAGTGATAATACTTCTTTTCGGGTTTTATATCCGGTCAGGTTATTCTTTAGTCGGATGTTTTCGATGGCGGTCAACTCCGTAAAAATGCGTAAATCCTGAAAAAGCATACTCAGTGAATGCTTCCGGATTTCCACCCATTGCTTCACCGGATATGCTTTGATATTGGTTTCGTCGAAGTTGATGATTCCCTGATAGTCGTTTCGGTAGCCGTAGATGTAGCTGCACAACGATGATTTACCGGTACCGGAGGCAGCCTCGATCAGGTAAGATTTTCCTTTATGGAAAACAAGATTCCGATGCCATACATCCGAAGTTATCGAATTACGGTCAGCAAACACTTGGGGAAGTGTTTGCTGTAGGTGAATGCTGTCCATACACGTTGAAGATTACATGCCGGCGAACTGCTTGGCAAAGTCTACTATCTGTTTTAAAGCGTTGTCGTCTTTGTTTTTCAGAAGAATGGCTGTTTCGGTCTTACCTTCGCTGTCACTGAATGCCTCGATATACGAAATTTTTGAAGCGAGTTTATAATAAGTTTGATATTCTTCGCCGCCGAATCCGGCCATCATTTTCACAACAGGGAGATCGAGAATAGCATCCATATTGATAACAAAGAATACATTTTTGCCTTTCATATCCGATACATATCCGGCATCTTTGATTGATTTCTCTACAGGTTTGCTGATACTCTTGTACAGAAGTTCATCATTAGTGGCATACATCTGCTTGTTGCGGATGCCAAAGAATACGTTGGTTGCTCTTGACTTATAAACATATTCGTTTTCGCCCAATTGGATAATATCTTCGTTTTTACCTAATTTTAATTGTTTCTTATTGTCGTACAATGCTTTCAGGGCATTTCCGTTCTTTGCATCTGCATAAGCAGCAAAAGTAGGAACACTGTTCAAGGTTACATTAATTAGTCCGATGGAAATATCTCCATCGAAAGAGGCGAATAAACTTTTTACTTCATCGGCTTTCGCAAGAGACACATTTCTACGGAATTCTTCATTATTGAACAGCAAATCGTAGAATGCTGCTCCATTGACTCCTATATTTAAGAATGCGAGAGTCGATTCGGGGAAGTTCTGGAGGAAAGTTGTATTTAACTTTTTAACAGCTTGAGCCTGTTTCTTCAGTAACGCATCCGTCTCTGCATTATCCGAGTAGGTTTCGATCTGCAGAGCGATTTTTCCTTTCTCAAAGTTGAGGTTACCCACAGCTTTTACTTCACTCAAGTCGATTTGTGAAGAGAGTCCCAGACTGATTTGTTGAGTATACATTTTGGGAACCGCATCCATTGAAGCAAAAAAGTTGATGTCTCCTTTCTGATCCTGCATCTTCCGGAAACTGCCGTTTGAGGCGATACTGTTCTCTTCGGTCTGTTTGAGCAGTGTGGAGATGGTTTGTTTGGCAACATCCATTTGAGAAGTTCCGTAGGCTTCTGTCAAAACTGCTGCATTTTCATTAAAGACCAATAGATTGTTCTTCTGCAAGGATGTGAAACTGTACCCCTCTTCTTCTGCTATAGGCTGGCAGATTCCTTCTTTGGCCATTAAGTCGAGCGAAGCACGCAAGTCCTCGATATTACTGACTTTGGCAACTATAGTGGGACTAATGAAAGTCTTGGAAGTAAATACGAATACAGGAGCTTTGACATCAATCCCCGATTGAGAAGGATTTTTCATTATTTTTTCCAGTTGCTGGAAAGCAGCTGCATTCATTCCGCTTTTCAGGGCTTCCATCATTTTTTGTTTCATCCCTTCATTCTGTTTATCATTCAAGCCGGCTTTGTCGGCAAGAGAATTCAGATTAATGGAAGCAACAGCCGAAGCATCGGCCGGAATCACATGGATATATTCCGCTTTCTTGGAGCAGGCTGCCATGAAAACGATCAGTACTGCCAGTACCGAAAGTCGGGAAATCATTCGTTTTACCATAATTACTATCTTTTTTATTTCTGTAAATTACATATTCATTGTGTGGCAAGCCACCAATGCTGCTGTTTCTGTGCGCAGTCGCGATTTGCCTAAACTAATAGGGACAAATCCTTTCTCGATTGCTTTCTTGACTTCCTCTTCGCTGAAGTCACCTTCCGGTCCGATCAACACCAGGGCATCTTCTCCTTTTGTCAAGACATCTTTCAGTAAAGGTTTCTCTCCTTCGTAACAGTGGGCAATGAACTTTTGCCCTTTAAAGTCTTTTTCGATAAATGTGCAAAAATCAGTCATCTCGTTCAGACGCGGTAAACGTGCTTTTAACGATTGCTTGATGGCAGACACCAATATCTTTTCAATGCGTTCGGTTTTAATTACTTTCCGTTCGGAGAAGCGGCAGTTCAAGAATGTTAATTCGTCGAACCCTATTTCAGTTGCTTTTTCAGCAAACCATTCATTACGATCCATATTTTTTGTGGGTGCCATAGCAATGTGCAGATGTCCGTCCCACAAAGGCTCTTGGTAAATTGTTTCTTTAATATTCACCAGGCAACGTTTATGGGTTGCCACGCTGATCTCTGCCCGATAGAAGTTTCCCTTTCCGTCGGTGAGACTAATTTCATCTCCGGCTGTCAGGCGGAGCACACGTACACAGTGCTGTGCTTCCTCTTCAGGAAGTTCTGTGCTGGTTTGTATATCAGGGGTATAAAATACGTGCATATCTTTTATTTATGTCGGTTTATTTCGTCACGAAGTCGGGCTGCCAGTTCGTAATTCTCTTCTTGAATGGCTTTATTCAATGCTTCTTCAAGAGAAATAATGCTGACCGGCTCCGTGCGTGAGTTTTCATCCTCTTCCGGAGTATCGGGACGTTCGTCCCCGTCTGTCAACCGTATACACTCGCGTTCAAGAATAGATTCGTATATAAAGATAGGACAATCTGCCCTGACGGCCAGTGCCACTGCATCCGAGGTACGGGCATCTATCCGAATAATTTCTTCGTCTTTTTTAAAGTAGATATACGAATAGAAAACGCCTTCTTTGGCTTTGTATATTAGTACCCGGAGCAGAGTTGCTCCCAAAACATTCAGACACGAATAGAATAAATCGTGTGTCAGCGGGCGTGGGGCCTTTATTCCTTTCAGGCAAATGGCTGTAGCTTGTGCCTCGGCAGGTCCTATTATAATAGGTAGCTGCCGTTCGCCATCTACTTCTCCCAATACCATTGCATAGGCACCTACCTGCGCCTGGCTGTTAGAAATGTTCAATACCTGTAATTCTACTTTCTTATCCATTGTTAATTGTTCACTTTCTTAAGTTCTCCCGGTTGATGTTTGTATCTGAAAACAATTGCAAACAAAATACCGATAGCCAGTGCATATGCTGCAAATATGAACCAGATAGCCGGCCAGTTGCGACTTGCCAACATTCCGTTTTCATATACAGAGAATGCATCCACTACGGCTCCACTGGCATATCCTCCGATGACAGCGCCCAATCCGTTTGTCATAATGAAGAACAAACCTTGTGCACTGGCCCTTGTCTCAGGTTTGGTTTCCAATTCAACAAATAAAGAACCGGAAATGTTGAAGAAATCAAATGCCATACCGTATACTATCATTGATAAAATCAGCATCCAGATGCCTGATCCCGGATCACCAAAGCCAAACAGTCCGAATCGGAATACCCAGGCAAACATACTGATGAGCATGACACGTTTGATTCCGAAGTGCTTCAGGAAGAAAGGAATGGCCAGGATAAACAGTGTCTCGGACATTTGTGAGATGGACAGCAGGATTACCGAGTGCTTGACACCGAAAGAGTCTGCAAATTCGGGTATTTTGGCGAAACTCCCCAAAAATGCATCACCATATGTATTTGTGATTTGCAAGGCTGCACCCAGCAACATCGAGAAAAAGAAAAAGATAGCCATCTTTTTTCTTTTGAATAGGCTGAGGGCATCTAGACCGAAAGAAGACAATAGGGTTTTGCTCTGATTTTTTGCAGGGGGGCATGGGGGCAGAGTGAAAGAATACAGTCCGAGAAGTAATGCTGAGCTTGCTCCGACATAAAGTTGAGCACTGGAGTTTTTGAATCCGGTAAGGTCCACTGCCCACATAGCACAAATGAAACCGATGGTTCCCCATACACGGATAGGCGGGAAGTCTTTTACTAAATCGCATTTATATTGTTCGAGTGCATTGTACGAAACAGTATTGGCGAGCGAAAGAGTAGGCATGTAAACCATTAGATTGAGTAACATGGCCCAATACATTTGATTATAGTCGGTGGCGGTAGAAGCGTAGAACAAGCAGCCGGCTCCCAGCAAGTGGCAAATACCATAAAGGCGTTCGGCATTGAACCATTTGTCGGCTATAATGCCTGTTATTCCCGGCATGATAATGGATGCGATTCCCATTGTTGCGAAAATGGCTCCGATTTGCCCACCTTCAAAATGGAGGCCTCTTTCCATATAGCCACCTAGTGAAATTAACCACGACCCCCATACAAAGAATTGCAGGAAGTTCATAATAATCAAACGATTTTTTATATTCATAACTTTTATTGATGTGTTTCCCGTCGTGCCTGTCTATGGCAGATCAGGTGCAAATATAATATTTTTAGTTGACAGAGTGGAAAAAGCATGGAATAAAAGGAAATGAGAAAAGGAAAATGGCAAAAGAAAATTGGAAAAAACAGAGAATGAAAGGTCTATAAAAAAGAAAGCGGTCTATTCCAAATGACTTACTTCTATTGTATAAATGACTAAATGTCAGAAATAAACCTGCAAAAGTACGATTAATAATTTGTTTTTATAATGTGGGTATATATAATCCGTTGCTACCTTATTTAATCTAAGAGCCGGTTTAAGTTTTCCTCCATAATAATCTTAAAGCCTGTTATTTCGATAACGAAGGTGTGGCAACCGAACTTTGTCCGGTATTTGAGGGGACGATTTCAGCGGACTCTAAAACCTTTTGTACGCTTCTCATACGAAAAATGAATTTCGATCTTCCATCTTCCACTCTTCGTTTTAGTAGAGAACGTAAACGTAACGGTTTGACATATAGCGTGATGTATCTGTTATCTTATCTGTTTATGCCTATAAAAGCATTTTGTTTTCCTTCGTATTTTTGGCGAAGATGGTCTGAATCTTATCCGGGTATGCGGGCCGGAGTAAAGATCGCATGAAGGATCGTAATAGTCTTGTTTATAAGGACTTATGATAAGAGGGGAAATCCATTTGTTTTCTTCTTTATTTGCGCAGGGAAAAAAGGTCTTTAGGAAGTTTCTCTAATAGCAAGTCAAAATCCAACAAGGTCGCCCATTTGCGATAGTAGTAGTAAACCAACTGCCACTTAGGAAGGTCAAGAGGAAGCATATGCCATTGGCAGCCGGTCTTCACTAAATAAAAAATGGTATTCTAAATCATTTGTAAATCTTATTTTCGCTTTCTTTCTTGCAGGTTCAATACTTTTGTTATATATTGCCACTCTCTTTCCTTAAAATCAGTCTGATATATCTTTTTTAAAGTTTGGTTACTCCAAAGAAAGAAACTATTCGGCTGATACGGAAAGTTTAGATTAAAAAGATTTCAGCCATTTTTTTACAGGCTCTAAACAGGTTCTTCTTTATCAAATAAACAATAACTGAAATGAAACAAACAAAAACGATTTTAGCAGTCATTCTGTTGGTGGTATTAGCGGGGTGTGGAGAAAATAAACAGTCAAACAATGATTTAATCATTGTTGACGTTTCGAAAAGTTATCCTAAAAAAGAATTGATTCTTCAGGACTTTATGGATGTAGAATATGTTGCGTTGGAGACCACTGACGAGTTTCTTACACAAGGTCTGGTGCAGGATGTGGGAAAAGAATACATATTGGCGACAAATAGGAATAATGATGGGGATATTTTTATTTTTGACAGAAAAACCGGTAAGGGAGTGAGGAAGATAAATCGTCGGGGGCAAGGAGCAGAAGAATATGCGAGGATTAATGAGATTATTCTTGATGAAAACAATGGTGAAATATTCGTAAAGTCACCGGGAAATAAAATCTTAGTGTATGATCTTTATGGAAAGTTCAAACGGTGTTTGAGTCTTGATCGGGAAGTTTCATCTATTTTCGATTATGACAAAGATAATTTGATTTGTTATGATATGTCAGATTATCACAGTAAAGGAGAGGATAGAACCAAATCATACCATATTATCCTATCAAAACAGGATGGAAGTATCACCCGTGATATTTTTATTCCTTTCAAAACGATTGATACACCAATTGTGAATGATGGAGATAGGTTTATAGCAAATTATTCTTATCAGATACGCCTGAGTAACGGGAAATGTACACTTATGGATACATCGGCTGATACATTGTATAACTATGCGTCGGATGGTACATTAAGTCCTTTTGTTGTAAGAACTCCTTCTGCACATACCATGGAACCGGAAGTTTTTCTTTATATGGGTATCCATACCGACCGTTATTACTTTATGGAAGCCGTTAAAAATGTATTTAACTTTGAAAAGGGCAACGGATTCTATGCTGATGAACTGGTGTATGACAAAGAAGAAAAGGCGGTATTTCAAGTTACCATATACAATGATGACTATGTGGACAAAAGAACAGTGGCTATGACAGCGAAACCAATTAATCGTGAAATTGAAGACGTCACAAGTCTAAATGCAGCCCGACTTGTTGAAATTTATAAGAAAGACCAACTGAAAGATGGTAAATTGAAAGAAATAGCCTCTAGGTTGAATGAAGAAGATAATCCGGTGATTATGTTAGTAAAACAAAAGAAATAAAAGGTAGAGGTTACTGCTTATTTAATTAAAGAAACAGGTCATCCACCACCTGCTGCAGGACGGTTCTTTTACATTATTAGATGGATTGTTAACCAAATAGAGTCAATGAATAAATTGGAGGAGGTAAAGGGCTGAATATCTATCTTTATTTCTAAGTTTATTCATTGATCCCGCAGTAATCTATTCTCTCTTCATATATACAAATAAAAAAAAGGCTATCCTCCCGGACAGCCAATCTTTATTAACCTTAAATCTAATACCATGAAAAACACAGTGCAAAGATAAAGGGATTTATGTTATATAACATAATGATTTGATGAAAATCTTCTATTTGTTAACTCTAATTAACTTTGAGGCTGCTGCTTTTATGTTTATGGAATGATTATTCTACATAGAGCACCAATCCTTTGAGATATTCCCCTTCCGGGTGATAGATGTTCACCGGATGGTCTGCGGGCTGGGTCAACTGATGTAGTATACGTACACTTCTGCCCGACATGGCGGCAGCAGTAAATACAGCAGTACGGAAATTATCTTTGGTCACTACTTGCGAACATGAGAAGGTGAATAAGATACCACCCGGTTTGATTTTCTCAAATGCTTTGGCATTGAGCTTGCGGTAGCCCTGAAGGGCATTGCGCAGCGCATCCTTATGTTTGGCAAATGCCGGAGGATCAAGAATGATCAAGTCGTACTGGTCACCCATACGGTCGAGATATTTGAAAGCATCTTCAGCAAAGGCTGCATGACGGGTATCTCCCGGGAAGTTTAATTCTACATTTTTATTAGTCAGATCGATGGCTTTTGCAGAACTGTCTACCGAGTGCACCTGTTTGGCACCTCCACGCATGGCGTAAAAGGAAAAGCCTCCGGTATAACAGAACATATTTAATACCGACCGCCCCTTGGCATAACGCTCCAGTAGAGCACGATTCTCACGCTGGTCTACAAAAAAACCTGTTTTTTGTCCCTTCAGCCAGTCTACATGGAATTTCAGCCCATATTCCTGAGCGATGTTGTCGCTGCTTCCTCCTTTAAGGAAACCGTTCTCCGGGAAAAGGTCCGCTTTAAATGGGAGGGTCGTTTCTGATTTATAATAGATATTTTCAATCTGATCACCCATAACTTCGGACAAAGCTTCGGCAATGGCCATACGGTCTACATGCATTCCTGCAGAATGTGCCTGCATCACAGCAGTCCGGGCATAAACATCGATAACGAGTCCGGGCAGATTATCGCCTTCTCCATGTACCAGGCGATAGGTATTGTTAGTCGGATTGGTAGCGATGCCAATACTGCGTCGCATGTCGTAGGCCACTTCCAATTTGTGTTTCCAGAAATCGTGGTTAATCTCTTCTTGTTTGAACGAAAGTACACGTACAGCAATACTTCCGATCTGGAAATGCCCTTTGGCAATAAATTCTTTTTTTGAGGTGTACACTTCCACTACTTCACCTTCCTCGGGTTCGCCGTCGAAGTGGGCGATGGCACCAGAAAAAATCCAGGGGTGGAACCGTTTCAATGAGTCTTCTTTGCCGGGTTTAAGATATACTTTATGCATAAATTTATTATGTTGTTTTTACTTTTATTGTTGATCTGAACCTACTTTTACTTTCTCTGTGGCTTCCTCTTCCGGAGCCAATTCGTAGTTTCCTGTTCGTTTCAGTTCCTCCAATAAGTGATATATGTTGAGGCAGGCCCAAGCATCTGTAGCTGCGTATTGCTTTTGAGCATCCGTCAGTACATCTGCTTCCCAATTAGAAAGACGCTGTGATTTTGAGATTTTCTCACTAAACAAGATACCGTATATCTTTTGCAGGCTCTTATCCTGAATGCCGAAAGGACGGACGTACTCTTGTAACTCAATGCATGCCTGTTGATTGAAAGGGGCTCGTTTGTGTAACATCATGAAGTCGTCTTTTAGCGAAAGGCCCACTTTGATTACTTTCGGATCTTCAAGTAGTTCTATGATAGGTTGGGTTAGGCCGGTCATGTTCAGGCGAAACAGAAAGCAACACTCGTCAGATGAAATCTGAAGTAATGCTACTTTATGAGAATGTCCCTTGGTGAATGAGGGACGTGTCTCGCTGTCGATTCCCAAGATGGCTTGGGATTGCAGATAAGCCACCGCTTTTTGCGCCTCACTTTCAGTCTGTATTACATGAATCCGTCCGGGAAATGCTGCTTTGGGCATCTCCTTCACCTCTTCTTTGCTTATGGTTCTTTTTAAAATCATATTCTTTTATTCATCATCATGGCAATGGCAGCCATGATCGTGACAATGGCAGTCGTCATCTTCACAGTGACAGTCTTCATTGTTTTCGGGTTCGTACTCTTCTTCCTCTTCGTCTTCTCCCCGGGCTTTCGGACTATATTTTACGTCATGCAGGGCACGCATGGTGTTTACCAGTTTTTGTCCCCACAAGAGTCCGAAGTTTTCTTGGCAGATGGCGAGGGAATCGTTCATCGTCTCGTTCAATCCCAGCTGGAATACGAAGATAAAGTCTTTGATATCCTGATAGATATCGGCCAAATCTTCCGAAATATTCTTTTTGATCGGTTCGTCACTGTAAGCCATGTCGGGTAGAAATACTTCCAGATAATCGTCTTTTTCTGCCAATATGGATGCCAGGTTGATGCGTAACACTTCGTAAATTTCTTCCGTTACATACGTTTCAGGTGATTCATCACCTATCATTTCGCATTTCGGAAGCATGGATGCTTTTAGATAAAGCAAAGGAAGTATTTTAAGGGTGGTATCAACAAACGTACTGCGTTTCATACTTTCGGCACGTTCCAAAAAAGCGCAGAACTCGGCGGCTACTGTAACGAATTCTATCACATTCTTATCAAATATTACTTGACTCTCTTTTTTCATATCTGCTTGAATTGAAACGCAAAGGTAAGAAAAAGTTGTGGGTAGTCCAATGAAATTCTTTTTTTTACTACTTTTGCATCATTAATTATATAGCTTAAGATTCATCATCCACATGGCAAAAAAGAAATCAGATAAGGAAGCAGAACAGAAGCCGGCTTCCACAAAAAAATATGTGGCTTTCTTCAGGAACGAAACAATTCACTTTGTAATCGGGTTGGTACTGGTCATTTTCTCAGTCTATTTGTTACTGGCCTTTACCTCTTTCTTTTTCACTGGAGCAGCTGACCAAAGTATTATTGATAGCGGAAATGCCCAGGACCTTGCTGCTGTGAACAATCACGTAAAGAACTATGCAGGTTCCCGGGGAGCTCAGTTGGCAAGCTACCTGATCAATGATTGTTTTGGCATTTCCTCTTTCTTTATTTTAATCTATTTGGCTGTTGCCGGACTCAAATTAATGCGTGTGCGTGTGGTACGCCTTTGGAAATGGTTTATCGGATGTTCATTGCTGCTCATTTGGTTTTCTGTTTTCCTTGGTTTCGTTTTTATGGACCATTATCAGGACTCCTTCATCTATCTGGGTGGATTGCATGGTTATAACATCAGTAACTGGCTGATTTCTCAAGTCGGCATTCCGGGTGTATGGCTGATTCTTCTGGCAACAGGTATTTGTTTCCTTATATATATGAGTGCCCGCACCATCATTTGGCTGCGTAAGCTTTTTAGTCTTAGTTTCTTGAAGCGTAAACAAAAAGAAGAACTTGCTGAAGTTACTCAGGCCCCTCAACCACATGAATATGATAACCCGAAACCTCAGGAAGTGGAATTTGATGTAAATCGTACTTTCCGGCAGGAAGTACCGGTGAAAAAGGTGGAAACTACTGTTGTGCCTGAAACACCTGTCGAATCTTCAACTGAAATGCCTGTGACTCCGGAAGACAGGGATGTGACATCCGATGGTGATGTGACTATGACTTTTGAACAGACAGCTCCTGATCCCGTACCTCCTTTTCGGGCAGCGTCGGCAGATAAAGAGCCTGAGTTCGAGATAGAGCCTGCTGCCGATGATGAAAATTATCTGGGTGCGGAGACCGAACCTTACAACCCTAAATTGGATTTAGAGAACTATCATTTTCCTACTATCGATTTGATGAAACACTATGAAAATAGTGAGCCTACCATCAATATGGAGGAACAGAATGCGAATAAAGACCGTATTATCAATACATTGCGTAGTTTTGGCATTGAAATAAGTACGATTAAAGCTACGGTAGGACCTACGGTAACTCTTTATGAGATCACTCCGGAACAAGGAGTACGTATTTCAAAGATTCGTGGCTTGGAAGACGATATCGCTTTGAGCCTTTCTGCGTTGGGCATTCGTATCATTGCTCCCATACCTGGAAAAGGTACGATCGGTATCGAGGTGCCTAACTCAAATCCGAAGATCGTTTCAGGACAGTCTATTATAGGTAGTAAGAAGTTTCAGGAGTCAACCTATGATTTGCCTATTGCACTTGGTAAAACCATTACGAATGAGGTATTCATGGTTGATCTTTGCAAAATGCCGCACGTATTGGTGGCAGGTGCTACCGGACAAGGTAAATCTGTCGGCTTGAACGCTATCATCACTTCACTGCTTTATAAGAAGCATCCTGCCGAATTGAAGTTTGTTCTGGTGGATCCTAAGAAAGTGGAATTCAGCATTTATTCTGTCATTGAGCATCATTTTCTTGCAAAACTTCCCGATGGTGAAGATGCTATCATCACTGACGTAACTAAAGTGGTGCAGACCCTCAATTCTGTTTGTGTAGAGATGGACAGCCGCTATGATCTGCTGAAAATGGCTCATGTGCGCAACATTAAAGAGTACAACGAGAAGTTCATCAATCGCCGCCTGAATCCGGAAAAGGGGCATAAATTTATGCCTTATATCGTAGTGGTTATTGATGAGTTTGGTGATTTGATTATGACAGCCGGTAAGGAGATAGAACTACCGATCGCCCGTATTGCGCAGTTGGCACGTGCCGTAGGTATTCATATGATTATCGCAACCCAGCGTCCGACTACCAATATCATTACAGGTACTATTAAGGCCAACTTCCCGGCACGTATCGCATTTCGCGTGTCAGCGATGATGGACTCACGTACTATCCTCGACCGTCCGGGAGCCAATCAGTTGATCGGTCGCGGTGATATGCTCTTCCTTCAGGGAGCCGATCCGGTACGTGTACAGTGTGCATTTATCGATACGCCCGAAGTGGAAGAAATCACCAAGTATATTTCACGTCAGCAGGGATATCCTACCGCCTTCTTCCTGCCCGAATATGTGAGTGAAGATAGCGGCAGTGATTTGGGGGAAGTCGATATGGGACGGCTCGATCCGTTGTTTGAGGAAGCTGCCCGGTTGATTGTGATTCACCAGCAGGGATCTACTTCGCTGATACAGCGCAAATTCTCCATCGGCTACAATCGTGCCGGGCGTTTGATGGATCAGCTGGAAAAGGCCGGTATTGTAGGTCCCTCACAGGGAAGCAAGGCACGCGATGTGCTGTGTGTGGACGAAAATGACCTTGAAATGCGTTTGAACAATATTCAATAATCAAACGTTAAATGAGTGTATACAATGAAGCAGATTATAATTAGCATTTGGATAGCTTTACTGACTTTGCCTGTGTTTGCTCAACAACAAATGCAGGCAAAAGTTGTGCTTGATAAGACGGCGGCCACATTTGAAAAGGCAGGCGGTATCTGTGCGGAATTCAACGTGACAGTGTTTAACAAAAGCAGGATGGCCGGACAGTCTGCCGGAGTCATCGAACTCAAAGGGGAAAAGTTTGTACTGAAAACAGACGATGGTATTACTTGGTTTGATGGTAAGACCCAGTGGAGCTATCTGAGAAGCAGTGATGAAGTTAATATCAGTAACCCTACCGGGACCGAATTGCAGGGCCTTAATCCGTATGCGCTTTTACAGATATACCGTCATGGCTTCGACTATAAGATCGGATCATTGAAGAACTTTGGTGGCAAACCGGTCTATGAGGTAGTATTGACTGCTACTGATAAGAAGAGAGATTTATCGCGAATTGTGCTTTATGTGAGTAAAGACACTTATCAACCCTTGTTCATTATGATGGAACAACGTGATAAGAGTCGTAGCGAGATCACTGTGACCGGTTATCAGACAGGTTTGAAATATGCCGATGGTATGTTTGTGTTTGATAAGAAACAATATCCTCATGCCGAAGTGATTGATCTTCGGTAGGAGAGGGAAATGATTTCAAGCGTTAAATAGTAAATCGTAAAATATAAATAGGAGTATGGAAACAGAAAGAATTAAATGCCTTATTATAGGTTCAGGACCAGCCGGCTATACAGCCGCTATCTATGCTGGACGTGCAAATTTGTCACCGGTGCTTTACGAAGGAATACAGCCGGGTGGACAGTTGACTACCACTACCGATGTAGAAAACTTCCCGGGCTATCCGCAAGGAATCAGCGGACCACAATTGATGGAAGATCTTCGTACACAGGCCGAACGTTTTGGTGCTGACATCCGCTTTGGGATTGCTACCGCTTCTGATCTTGGTCAGGCTCCTTACAAAATTACAATCGATGGTGAAAAAGTAATCGAAGCCGATTCATTGATTATCGCCACCGGAGCTACAGCCAAATATTTAGGACTGGACGATGAAAAGAAGTATGCCGGTATGGGGGTAAGCGCTTGTGCTACTTGCGACGGTTTTTTCTATCGTAAGAAAGTGGTTGCTGTGGTAGGTGGTGGTGACACTGCTTGTGAAGAAGCGATCTATTTGGCCGGACTCGCTTCCAAGGTTTATCTGGTTGTGCGCAAGCCTTATCTCCGTGCTTCGAAAATTATGCAGGAGCGTGTGAGGAAACATGATAAGATTGAAGTACTTTTTGAGCATAATGTAGTTGGTCTTTTCGGTGAGAACGGTGTAGAAGGTATGAATCTTGTGAAACGTTGGGAGGAGCCCGATGAAGAACGCTATTCATTACCTATCGACGGTTTCTTCCTTGCTATCGGGCATAAACCGAATTCGGACATCTTTAAACCCTATCTGGATACTGATGAAGTGGGATATATTACCACCGACGGTGACAGTCCTCGTACCAAGGTACCCGGAGTATTTGCTGCGGGTGACGTAGCTGATCCGCATTATCGTCAGGCTATTACAGCAGCCGGAAGCGGATGTAAAGCTGCTATTGAAGCTGAACGCTATCTGTCTGAAAAGGGATTGATCTAAGATTTGTAAAAAACTACAAAGATATTCCGGACGCAGTTGTCTCTTTGGACAGTAATTGTGTCCGGAAATAAAGCGGAGGACGCAGAGTTTATATTTTCAGAAATGGAATAATACTCTGTGTCCTCCGCGTTTTTGTGGAGTATGATGTGGTCGTTAATATACTTCTATTTCGTCCAAATAGATGTTAGCCTGAACCACATCTTTTTCATTCGGGTCTTTCACGAAATCAATACCGTTTCGTAAAGTACCACCATTTTGAAGAGTGATTTTGATATACTTGACTTCTTTGGGGGCAAAGCCTAATGTATCAGTGAATGCCTTTCTGCCTCTTTCAGGATAGTTCCGTTTGAAGGAAGCTTCTGCCATTTTATCATACTTCCGTCCGTCGGAAGAGGTCTCGACAGTAGCTACACTGGGAGGGAGAATGACTGATGCGGGGTTGTATAACGAACCGAAGACCACTTTGCTGACAGTAGTAGGCTGTTCGAATTCAACGATAAATACCAGTTTATTGCAGGCGTCGTTCATCCGGAATCCGCTCCACGGAGTCATCGAAGCGATGTTGCCACGTTTACCGTTGGTCAGTCCGAAAGTGCTTATATCAGTACCGAGAACATCATTTTCACCAAAAATGTCGCCTTTGGCCCCTCCGATGGGCGGAGTCACTGTGAAACTTTTACCACTGATCAGATTGCCATACAACTTCTTTCCACTGACCTTGCCCAACATCTTTCCGTCTTTGAAAGCAGCGGCTTTCACGTCCATCTCGCCGGATAAGGCGAAAGGCTGATTGTAAATGGCAGATTCTACTGTTGGAACGCTTCCATTTGTTGTATAGTGAATTTCGGCATTGGGGTAGAAACTTTCCAGTACTACTTTCAACGTATTAGTTTCGTCTACATGTGTATTGATATTCACATCGAAGAAATTGCGGCAAGCTTTGACATTTTTCACATCCATACGACGGAAGTCTTCTACCATGCGTTGGCAAAAGTTATTCCAGTTTTTGTTTGCATTCAATGTCCAGCCCGTTTCGGCGATGGCTACTGCACGTGGGAAAGCCTGATAGTCGCGGTTGTCATTGCCGGGCATGTATTCCGTCCAGATGTTACCCTGTACACCGATGATATGCTTTTTCACCAGTTCGTTTGCATCGTCCGGTACAGGGTTGTAGCTGTAAGTCTTTTTAAGCGTATTATATCCACCGATGGTGACGGGAGCTATCTCCGGTTCTTCCTGATACTGATCCAGATATGCGTATGGATTTGGTGTCATAATGGCGTTGTGTCCGGCTTTGGCTGCATTTAATCCACCCTCTACTCCTCTCCAGGACATAACGGTGGCATTCGGGGCCAGTCCGCCTTCCAGAATTTCGTCCCATCCGATGATGTTACGCCCTTTACTATTCAAGTATTTCTCCATGCGGGTGATGAAGTAGCTTTGTAACTTCTCTTCTTTGGTATGTTTCTTCCCATCGATAACGTTGGGGGTAACATCGTCTTTCAGTCCCAGTTGTTTGATCAACGACTGGCAGTATTCACTGTTGATCCAGGCTGTTTTCGGGCATTCGTCACCACCGATATGGATGTATTTGCTGGGGAAGAGATCCATAACTTCATCCATCACTCCTTCAAGGAATTGGAAAGTGGTGTCTGAAGGGCAGAATACCTGCTCAAATACACCCCAGGTTCCTGTCACATCGCATGTGCTGTCCGGTGTACATGAAAGTTCCGGATAAGAAGCAATGGCTGCTATTGCATGCCCCGGCATCTCGATTTCGGGGATCACCGTGATAAATTTGCTGGCTGCATAGTCTACAATGGCTCTGATCTGCTCCTGTGTATAGTATCCGCCATGCTCTTTGCCGTCAAAGACTTGCGGGTAGTTTACATAGTAATAATCTACCAATGTTTCTTTACGTTTGGAACCTATCTCAGTCAGTTTAGGATATTTTTTGATTTCGATTCTCCATCCCTGGTCGTCGGTCAGATGCCAGTGGAAAGTGTTCATCTTGTGCATGGCCAGCATATCGATGAATTTATATATATATTCCACCGGGGAGAAGTGGCGACATACGTCCAGCATCAGACCACGGTATGCAAAGCGCGGAGCATCTTCTATTTCGACAGCCGGTACCGACCATTCGGCGTTCTTCACCTTTTGATTACCATATACAACGGGTGGCAATAACTGATAAAGTGTTTGCACTGCATAGAAAAATCCCTTGGGGGTAGAAGCTGTAAGGGTGATATTTTGAGGAGTGACAGAGAGTTTATATCCCTCTTCGGGCATTCCGTCTTGCGGCACGAAACGAATAACAGGCTCGTCCGTTACGTTCTCGAAAGTTTGCTTTATGGTAATTCCTGATGTCAGCTTCAATCGGTTGATGAGGCTGTCGGCAATGATTTGTACGTCCGGTGTACAAGCGGTTGTTATGACTCTTACTTTTTTACTTATTTCGAACCGTCCCTGTTGGGGAATCATTTGGTTTGGCAACGGAACGATATTGTATTCGTTCACGATGGTTTCTTTTGACTGTTTACATCCGGGGGTGATGAAAAGCAGAGACAAAAGAAAAAGAGTAATTCCTTTTTTCATGGTAATAAATGTGTGTTAAGTTATTGAATGGCGACAAAGCGCTTTTATCCTATTTTGCTGATCTTCTTAAGTTTTTCCTCGTCGATGATCTTGATTTTTCGTCCGTCGATGGTGATCAGTCGTTCGGTTGCGAAGTTGGATAATGTACGGATGGCATTAGAAGTAGTCATATTCGATAGGTTAGCCAAATCCTCGCGTGAAAGATAGATACTTAACGTAGAGCCATCTTCTTCCAGTCCATAGCTTTCTTTGAGGAAAAGCAGTGATTCGGCCAAGCGTCCGCGAATGTGTTTTTGGGTCAAATTGACGGTTCTTTCATCGGCAATACCGAGGTCGATAGACAATTGACGAATGAAAAACATACCCAGGTCATTGTTCTGGCTTACCAGTGTCATGATAGCACTCATGGGAATCAGGCAGATGGTTGAAGGTTCGAACGCAGAAGCGGCAGTCACATAGTCTTCTTTGGCAAAGTAAGCTCGGTAACCGAAATATTCTGTAGGCTTTATCATGCGTATAATCTGACTTCTGCCTCCTACACCGTCTTTATAGATTTTTACTTTGCCGCTAAGCAGACACATCAGATAGGTAGGTGATTCACCTTCACAATAAATTGTTTCATTCTTTTTGTAATTTTGAAGGGTGAAATTATTGGCCAGGAACTCCCTTTGCTCTGCGTTTAGAGGAGCCCACATCTCTGCAATACGTTCGGGAACGTTTATTTCTGACAAATTCATCTTTACCATATCTGTTGCAAAACTGTGTTATAAAGCACAAATGTAGAAAGAAAAAATGAAAAACAGAATAGTTTATCGAAAAGTTTGCTATGTATGCTTTACATTTTGGAAGTCGGGCGGGCTATTTAGGAGAGTGAGCATACTCTTTCTGAGAGCAAGAAGCGCAATATGGAACTCCGGTTTATCTATCTTTCAAATTGAGCATTGATCTCTTTCAATCTTTTGTTGACAGACGCTGGGATGTTTGCCGGCAGGAAAGTAGGGTTGGGTAGAGGAAACCCGGGAAATGAAAAGCTCCCCATAAGAGATCTTTGAAAAGGACCTTCTTACGGGGAGACATCAAGTATGGCTTACTTCGTGAATAACAGTTCTCTGTATTTGGGCAACGGCCAGATTTCATCGTCAATTTCCATCTCGAGATGGTCTATATGGTCGCGTATGCTTTCCAGGTAAGGACGTACGGTCTCTTCGTAAGCAAAAGCTTTCTCTTTGAAGTTCTCTTTGTGATTGGCTACTTTGCGGGCTTCTGTCATGTCGCGTACCAGTACTTTAATAGCAGATACACGGTGAGAGATTTCTTTAATAAGTTCTTTCCGATCGGCACTCATTACTTCGTATTCTTCTTCAGAGAAGATTTCTTTCATTCTGCAAAGGTTTTCCAAAAGACGGTTCTGGTAGCTGACAGCGATAGGGACGATGTGGTTGATGGCCAGATCACCCAATACGCGGCTTTCAATCTGTACCTTCATGGTATATTTTTCCAATTCCACTTCCAGACGGCAGGCGAGTTCGGTTTCGTTGAAGATACGTTCGCCTATCAGTACGGCTCTCGATTGGTTATCCATATAATGCATCAGGGCCTCCGGAACATGGCAGATGTTGGTTAGTCCGCGGCGGGCTGCTTCCTGTTTCCACTCTTCTGAGTAGCCGTCACCCTCAAAACGGATAGGTTCGGAGGCTATGATATTTTCTTTCAGGATGCGGAAGATTGCTTCGTCCTTACCGATACCCTCTTCCATCAGTTTGTCTACCGATGCTTTAAATTCATTCAACTGGTTGGCCATGGCAGCATTTATGGCAATCATGGCAGCAGCACAGTTGGCTGAGGAGCCGGCGGCACGGAACTCAAAACGATTTCCTGTGAATGCAAAAGGAGAAGTGCGATTACGGTCGGTGGTATCGAGCAGGATTTCGGGTATACGCCCGATACCTAATTTCAAAGTTGTCTTCTCCTCCGGAGTCATTTTTGAGTTGGTCACCTGACGGACAATTTCATCGAGTGTAGCTGACAGTTGTGAACCCAGGAAAATGGACAAGATAGCGGGAGGTGCTTCGTTGGCTCCCAAACGGTGACTGTTTCCGGCACTCATAATAGAAGCACGCAACAGATCCTGATTCTTGTGGACCATCATTAATACGTTTACCAGGAAAGTAAGGAATAGCATGTTTCCTTTTGGATTTTTACCCGGTGCAAAGAGGTTGATGCCTGTATCGGTGCAGAGCGACCAGTTGTTATGTTTGCCCGAACCATTAACGCCATTGTAGGGCTTTTCATGGAAAAGAACAGCAAAATGATGTTTGCGTGCGATACGTTTCATCAGGTCCATTACCAGCTGATTGTGGTCATTCGCCAGATTACAGTTTTCAAAAATGGGAGCCAATTCAAACTGGTTGGGAGCGACTTCATTGTGGCGGGTCTTTACCGGTATGCCCAGCTTGTGACACTCTATTTCAAGTTCTTTCATGAAAGCTGTGACGCGTGGTGGAATAGAACCGAAGTAATGATCTTCCAACTGTTGGTCCTTGGCCGAAGAATGTCCCATCAAGGTGCGTCCTGTTAGTCGAAGGTCGGGGCGGGCATTATATAAAGAGGTGTCAACCAAAAAATATTCCTGTTCCCAACCCAAATTGGTGAATACCCGGGTGATATTTTTGTCGAAAAGCTGGCATACTTCGGTAGCAGCTTTGTCAACGGCTGCCAATGCTTTTAATAATGGAGTTTTGTAGTCGAGTGCTTCACCTGTATATGAGATAAAAATCGTCGGGATACAAAGAGTGGTGTCTACTACGAAAGCCGGTGACGAAACGTCCCATGCAGTGTAACCGCGGGCTTCGAATGTATTACGGATTCCACCATTAGGGAAAGAAGAAGCGTCCGGTTCCTGCTGGATCAGTAATTTGCCGGAAAAACGTTCGATTACTTCACCGTCTTCACCGAACTCGATAAAGCCGTCATGTTTCTCGGCCGTTCCGTCTGTCAGTGGCTGAAACCAGTGCGTGTAGTGTGTCACATTGAGCGATTTTGCCCAGCTTTTCATGCCGTTGGCTATCAGGTCGGCCATTTCTCGGCTGATAGGGGTGCCTTTTTCGGTAGCGTCTACTACTGCTTTGTATGCTTCTTTGGGAAGGTACTCTTGCATCTTCTTACGATCGAATACATGGCTGGCATAATAATCGGATAGTTTATTAGAGGGAGTAGTAATTTCTAAGGGCTTTCTGTTAGATAGCTCTTGTAGTGCGAAAAATCTCATTTTTGACATGATGGTGTCTCTTTTATTGGTTGTTGGGCACAAAATTATATGTTTTTTCTAATATACCCCTATTTTTATAGGGGTATTTTGCAAAATAAATATGTTTTTTCTTTGTACACCCCTATTTGTTTGTGGGCGAAAGAACTTTTTTGTATACTTTACCTATCCGGAGATTACTATAAAATATGAATTTATTAGTCGCATAATCGGATTTTTTTTATATTTGCCTTCAATAAGGAGATTAGTATTTGAGGTGCAATATATTAATATGGTGTTTTTGGTTATTCTCGCTCTGTTTTGTTCAAAAGGGAGTGGCTAACGTTGTTCTTGATCCTCAGACCAATCGTCCCATCTCTGCCGATTCTATTTTGAATAATGTGATGACTTTCGCTCCTTTTTACGAAAAGTTAGTGACCGACTATCGGGCCGATCTATATATAAAAGGTACGATGGACATCAAACGAAAGAATTTTATTCTCCGGTATGTACCTTCCATGTTCCGTCTTCAAAAAGGTGTACGGCAGTATATGGTGGAGACGTATAGTGATCTGCATTTTACAGCTCCTAATATCTATGACCAAAAGGTGAAAGCTTCTATGGGCACTGTGCATAATAGCCGGGGAGTACCGGGGATGCTCGAGTATTTCAATATCAATCTTTATTCTTCAACGCTGCTTTACGACCGATTGCTTTCGCCTTTGGCCAAAAACGGGCGGAAATATTATAAGTACCTGATCGATTCCATAATGGGTGGGACGGACAACCGACAATATAAGATACGGTTTATCCCCAGAAGTAAGAGTGATCAGTTGGTGGGTGGATATATGATTGTGAGTAGTGACGTGTGGAGTGTCCGCGAAATACGTTTTTCCGGCAGGTCGGAACTGCTATTGTTCAGTTGCCTGATAAAAATGGGTCGTGTAGGAAAGGATGATGAGTTTCTTCCGGTCAGCTATAATGTCGAAGGACAGTTTAATTTTTTGGGTAACCGTATTAATGGAGTTTATGTGGCATCGCTCAACTATCACGATATTGTGCTTGAAGAAAATCAGAATAAATGGAAAGAGAAGGTGAGGGCGAGAATAAAAGGAAAAAGTAAATATGATCTTTCAGACTCTTATAACTTGCAATGCGAGACTACCTCTTTCCATACGGATAGTGCTTATTTTGAAACATTGAGGCCTATTCCTTTGTCGGAGGCTGAGCGCAGACTATACAAAGAAGATGCGTTGCGTAAAGATACCATTCAACGCAACATCAAACCAAAGAGTAAGAGTCAGGTGTTTTGGGGACAGGTGGGAGACGTACTGATCAGTGACTATAAATTGAACCTCTCCAATCTGGGAAGCGTGAAGTGCTCACCACTTATCAACCCTTTCTTGTTGAGTTATAGCGGGAGCAATGGGCTTTCCTACAGGCAATCGTTTAAATATAACCGACTTTTTAAGCATGATAGGCTATTGCGTGTGGTACCTAAGTTGGGCTACAACTTTACACGAAAAGAATTCTATTGGTCTGTCAATACCGAATTTAATTACCTGCCCGAGAAGATGGGAGCTGTTCACATTGACTTTGGTAACGGCAACCGGATTTACAGTAGCGATGTGCTTGATGATTTGAAAGCCATACCCGACAGTGTATTTGATTTTAATCAGATTCATTTGGACTACTTTTACGATTTATATTTTAACTTCCGACACAGTATCGAGATTATTAATGGATTAGAGTTAAGTGTAGGCTTATCTACCCATAGGCGAAAGGCGGTAAAGTCCTCTAAGTTGGTTCCACTGACAAAGAGTCGGGAGACACTCAATGAAGATATCCAGAACAAAATCAGGAATACCTATTTGAGTTTTGCCCCTCGGGTTCGGTTGGAGTGGACCCCTTGTTTATACTATTACATGAACGGACACCGTAAGATTAATCTCCGTTCTAAGTATCCCACTTTTTCGATAGACTGGGAGAGGGGAATCAAGGGGGTATTTGGCAGTACCGGACAATATGAACGTTTGGAGTTTGATTTGCAGCATCATATACCCTTGGGACTGATGCGTAATATCTATTATCGTTTTGGATTTGGTATGTTTACCAATCAGAAAGAAATGTATTTTGTCGACTTTAATAACTTTACCCGAAGTAATCTTCCTGAAGGTTGGAATGACGAAATCGGAGGAGTATTTCAGCTTCTCGACCGTCGTTGGTATAATGCTTCACGGAAATATATACGGGGACATTTTACTTATGAAGCTCCTTTCCTATTATTAAAACATCTGATTAAATACACACGTTATGTACAGAACGAGCGGTTGTATGCGAGTATATTGTCAGTACCCCATCTTCAGCCGTATGTGGAATTGGGATATGGAATCGGTACTCACATCTTTGATTTTGGCGTTTTTGTAGGTAGTGAGAACTGGAAGTATACCGAGGTCGGCTGCAAGTTTACGTTCGAGCTGTTTAACCGCTAACTTTATTCTTACTATTTTTGTTAGCAGAGAAGAATATTTCTACCTTTGCGGTCAAGAGGATGAGATAAAGATTTAGCAAAAAAGAGGTGCAGTCGCCTCATGAACTCAGGTTCTTTCTGGTTTCTTTATTAAGATACTCATAATAAAGAAAAGTAAATACTCTCATCCTCTTCTTTTATTGCTTCTATATATTATAATGTATAAGGATGGAACTACTTTTGGGTATTGTGATTGTCGTTACCTGTTGGATGGTTGTTCGTATTATTCGTTCAAGCAAAAATCAGGAAGGATATAAAAGGTGGAGGGCCGGTAACTATGCCAGTGAAAATCCTTATGCCAAAGAAAAAGCAAGTGGTCCGCTTTCCCAAGGTCTTTTTAGTAAGAGAGTCAGAACTACCGGTGTGAGGCGGTTCGATGACGGAGCTATCAGGTGGTGTGCCAATCTGCTGGCAACCGAAGAATCCAGATTGAGGGAAGTGTTGGATTATATACCGCGCCAATATACCTGTTTTCATGTTCGGAAAAGAAGTGGCGGATTTCGTTATATTTCGGCTCCCGCAGGTGATTTTCGTTCCATGCAACAAACTATCTATCACCGTATTTTATTGTTAGCTAACATACATCCCGCTGTTACCGGATTTTGTCCGGGAAAGTCCGTATCCGATAATGCACGGGTGCATCTGGGGCGAAAGAATGTATTAAAAGTAGATCTTCACGACTTTTTTCCTTCCATACGTTCACCCAGGGTGAGAGCAGCTTTTAGGGAGATGGGGTACTCACGTTCCATCGCGAAAGTTTTGGCGGAACTTTGTTGTCTCAGATGTTTTCTTCCGCAGGGAGCGCCTACCAGTCCGGCTCTCAGTAATATTATAGCCTATCCGATGGATAAAAAAATGATGGCGTTGGCCGGTGAATACGGGTTGGTTTATACGAGATATGCCGATGATCTTACCTTTTCGGGTGATTATTTGCCGAAAGATGAAGTTTTGGTACGAATCCACAGGATTATTCGGGAAGAAGGTTTCACGATGAATGTCAAAAAGACCCGCTTCTTGTCTGAACATAAACGTAAGATTATTACGGGAGTATCGGTTAGCTCAGGCAAGAAGATGACTCTGCCTAAAGTGAAGAAGCGGGAGATTCGTAAGAATGTGCACTACGTCCTGACAAAAGGGTTGGTCGGACATCAGGAACATATTGGTTCTACCGATCCCGTTTACTTGAAGCGTTTACTGGGCAGTTTGTGTTACTGGCGTTCCATAGAACCGGACAACCGATATGTATCCGATTCCATCACAGCTTTGAAGAGATTAATGTGAGGTATGTCGATTGTAGTTCCTTTTGATATTTTTTTTGCTATTCTTTTCTAATTCAAGAAAATAGTTCTATCTTTGCGCCCGATTTATATAATCAATATAATGTCTTATTTAATTAAAGAATTACTAAACAATTAATTATTAATGGAAAACTTAAAGAACGTTGCTCCTATTGAAGACTTCAACTGGGATGCGTATGAAAACGGCGAGAGCTTCGCTGGTGCCAGCCACGAAGAACTCGAAAAAGCTTACGACGGTACGCTTAACAAAGTAAATGACCGTGAGGTTGTTGACGGAACTGTAATCGCAATGAACAAACGTGAAGTTGTTGTGAACATCGGTTACAAATCAGACGGTATCATTCCTTTGAATGAATTCCGCTACAATCCTGATTTGAAAGTAGGTGATACTGTTGAAGTATACATCGAAAATCAGGAAGACAAAAAAGGACAGTTGGTTCTGTCACACAGAAAAGCTCGCGCTACTCGCTCTTGGGATCGCGTTAATGCTGCTCTGGAAAACGAAGAAATTATCAAGGGTTACATCAAGTGTCGCACTAAGGGTGGTATGATCGTTGACGTATTCGGTATCGAAGCATTCTTGCCGGGTTCTCAGATCGACGTGAAACCGATCCGTGACTATGATGTATTCGTTGGCAAAACAATGGAATTCAAAGTGGTTAAAATCAACCAGGAATTCAAAAACGTGGTTGTTTCTCACAAAGCTCTTATCGAAGCTGAACTGGAACAACAGAAGAAAGAAATTATCGGTAAGCTCGAAAAAGGACAAGTTCTTGAAGGAACCGTTAAGAATATCACATCTTATGGTGTATTCATCGACCTGGGTGGCGTAGACGGATTGATCCACATCACTGACCTGTCTTGGGGCCGCGTAAGCGATCCGAAAGAAGTGGTTGAACTGGATCAGAAGTTGAACGTTGTTATCCTCGACTTCGATGACGAGAAGAAACGTATCGCTTTGGGTCTGAAACAACTGACTCCGCACCCATGGGATGCTTTGGATCCGAACCTTCAGGTAGGTGACAAAGTGAAAGGTAAAGTAGTGGTTATGGCTGACTACGGTGCATTCATCGAAATCGCTCCGGGTGTTGAAGGTCTGATCCACGTTTCAGAAATGTCATGGTCACAGCATTTGCGTTCTGCACAAGACTTCATGAAAGTCGGTGACGAAGTAGAAGCTGTAGTTCTGACTTTGGATCGCGAAGAACGTAAGATGTCTTTGGGTATCAAACAACTGAAACAAGATCCATGGGAAACTATCGAAGAGAAGTATCCTGTAGGTTCTAAGCATACTGCTAAGGTTCGTAATTTCACTAACTTCGGTGTATTCGTAGAAATCGAAGAAGGTGTTGACGGACTGATCCACATCTCTGACCTTTCTTGGACTAAGAAGGTTAAACACCCGTCAGAATTTACTCAGATTGGTGCTGATATCGAAGTTCAGGTATTGGAAATCGACAAAGAAAACCGTCGTTTGAGCCTTGGTCACAAACAACTTGAAGAAAATCCTTGGGATGTATTCGAAACAGTATTTACTGTAGGTTCCGTACACGAAGGTACAATTATCGAAATGCTGGATAAAGGCGCTGTAGTTGCTCTTCCTTACGGTGTTGAAGGTTTCGCTACTCCGAAACATCTCGTTAAAGAAGACGGTTCACAGGCTCAGATGGACGAGAAACTGGAATTCAAAGTGATCGAGTTCAATAAAGATGCTAAGAGAATCATCTTGTCTCACAGCCGCATTTTCGAAGATGTTGCTAAGGCAGAAGAAAGAGCTGAAAAGAAGGCTGCTTCTAACGCAAAGAAATCTTCTAAGAGAGAAGAAACTCCTGCTATCCAGAACCAGGCTGCTTCTACAACTCTGGGTGATATCGATGCTTTGGCTGCTCTGAAAGAACAGTTGGAAGGTAAGAAGTAATTCATATTTTCTCAGATAAACTGAAGGGTATTCCTGCAAAGGAGTACCCTTTCTTTTTTGTATCTTGGCAGAACCCTTCATTATTTTTTTATTCGGTGAGACTTTGCACTGAATTTTAATTGTCTATCTTTGCAGATACAGTTTGAAAGATGGAAAAATTTGAATTACATATATTGGGTTGCGGGTCCGCATTGCCTACTACCCGGCATTTTGCTACTTCACAGGTAGTTAATTTGCGTGATAAACTTTTTATGATCGATTGCGGAGAAGGAGCACAAATGCAATTGCGTAAATCACGGTTGAAATTCTCACGGTTGAATCATATCTTTATCTCGCATCTGCATGGTGACCATTGCTTCGGATTGATGGGACTTATTTCCACTTTCGGGTTACTGGGACGTACGGCTGAATTACACATTCATTCTCCAAAAGGATTGGAAGAGTTGTTGACTCCCATGCTCAATTTCTTTTGCCATACATTGGCCTATAAAGTCATTTTTCATGAATTCGATACCAGACAGACTTCAGTGGTTTACGAAGATCGTTCGATGACGGTCACTACTATTCCGCTTCAGCACCGTATTCCTTGTTGTGGCTTTCTGTTTGCCGAAAAAGCACGCCCTAATCATATTATACGTGATATGGTCGATTTTTATAAGGTGCCTGTTTACGAACTAAACCGGATAAAGAATGGATCTGATTACGTGACTCCCGAGGGAGAAGTGATTGCCAATACACGTTTGACCCGGCCTTCGGATCCTCCCAGAAAGTATGCCTATTGTTCCGATACGATTTTTAGGCCGGAAATAGTGGAACAACTTTCCGGTGTCGACTTACTTTTTCATGAAGCGACCTTTGCCGAATCAGAGTTGGCACGTGCCAAAGAAACCTATCATACTACAGCTGCTCAGGCGGCACGGATAGCTTTGGAGGCCGGGGTACGCCAGTTGGTAATCGGTCACTTTTCTGCCCGTTACGAAGACGAGAGTATTTTGCTGAAAGAAGCTTCGGCGGTATTCCCGAATACGATTCTGGCAAAAGAAAATTTGTGTATAAGTCTTTAATTCCGGGGAAGTGATTAAACTATTGCTGAATAGAATTGTCTAAAATAACATATACGAATTACAAACGAACCTATGAACCCTTATAATGAACGAGAGGTTTTGGCGCTCCTTCAGGATGAGAGAACACAGAAGCAGGGATTTGAAAGGATTGTCTCACAATATAGCGAACAGTTATACTGGCAAATCCGGCGGATGGTGCTTTCACACGATGATGCCAATGATCTTCTTCAAAACACTTTCATTAAGGCGTGGATAAACATTGATTATTTCCGGGCTGAGGCAAAGCTATCTACCTGGCTTTACCGTATTGCCCTGAACGAATGTATCACTTTCCTGAATAAACAGCGGGCTATGAATACGGTCGCCATTGACGATCCGGAGGCCGATGTCACCCAGAAACTGGAGAGTGATCCTTACTTTTCGGGAGATCGTGCAGAACTTTTGCTTCAGAAAGCACTGCTGACCCTTCCTGAGAAGCAGCGGATGGTGTTTAACCTGAAATACTATCAGGAGATGAAGTATGAAGAGATGTCGGAGATATTCGGCACTTCAGTCGGAGCTTTGAAAGCTTCTTACCATCATGCCGTGAAAAAAATCGAGAAGTTTTTGGAAGAGGCCAATTAAACCTTTTAATATGTACAATGTCTAAGAAGAAGAGAGGAGAAGAACGTATGAAAGAAGAAGATAACATATTGAAGAAAGTGGGGAAGAAGAATTCCTTTAAAGTGCCTGAAGGGTACTTTGAAAACTTGACTTCAGAGGTCATGGGGAAACTGCCGGAAAAAGAAGGTCCTGCCTTTGAAGAAGTGAAGCAACCCACGATGTGGATCAGGATGAAGCCCTTGCTCTATATGGCGGCTATGTTTATAGGGGCTGCATTGATCATCCGTGTAGCTTCTTCGAACCACCAACCGACAACTGCCGGTGATCATCTCACTGCAAATGAAGCAGCGACAGAAGTGGTTTCGGATGAATATATTGATGTAGCATTAGATCGCTCGATGTTGGACGATTACTCATTGTACGTCTACCTTAGTGATGCGACAGCCGAATAAGTAAACTAAACTGATTTAATAAAGCGAAATGAAGAAACTGATTATTCTATTGATTATAGTTTGTGGCTTTACCCCTGCGCTGCGTGCTGTGGGAAGTCCTAATCAACATTTGTCACCCAAAGAATTCAGGGCCAAACAACAAGCATTTATAACAGAAAAAGCTGGCCTGACTCAAGAAGAGGCTGCGAAGTTTTTTCCGGTTTATTTTGAACTGCAGGATCGGAAAAAGCAATTGAATGACGAAGCATGGAAATTGCTTCGTAGCGGTAAAGATGAAAAGACTACCGACACTCAATACGGAGAAATCCTGGAAGGAGTTTATGATGCCCGCATCGCTTCGGACCGGCTGGATAAGACTTATTTTGAGAAGTTTAAGAAAATCCTTTCGTGCAAGAAAATTTATCTGGTGCAAAGAGCCGAGATGCGTTTCCACCGCGAACTGCTGAAAGGGGTACGTGATAATAAAGGTGGAAACGAACGTCCACAGGGAAAGAGGAAATAGCTTATCCTTTTAGCAAATCATTATATAGATGAGGGTGTATCAAGACTCTGTGGTGAGTGGTGACATACCCTCATCTTTTTTTGAATCCGGGGGGTGTCGGACTATAATCCTTTCTTTTTAGCTTCGTTCCAGATGGCATCCATTTCATCCAGGCTCATATCTTTTAGATTTTTACCTTCTTTAATGGTATGATCTTCCAGATAGTTAAATCGTCGGATGAATTTTTGGTTGGTACGTTCCAATGCATTGTCTGGGTTGATTTTATAAAGTCGGGCAGCATTGATGAGGCTGAACATGACATCTCCGAATTCTGCTTCTGCCTTATCCTTATCCATATTGGCTACTTCCACCTGAAATTCGGCTATTTCTTCTTTTACTTTATCCCAAACCTGCTCTCTTTCTTCCCAATCGAATCCTACGTTGCGTGCTTTGTCCTGTATTCTGTAAGCTTTTATAAGTGAGGGTAAAGCAGCAGGTACACCGCTTAACACACTTTTATTGCCGTCTTTCTCCTTCAGTTTCAATTGTTCCCAGTTTTCGGATACTTGTCCGGCTGTTTCTGCTTTTACTTCCCCGAATACATGGGGATGACGGAATATCAATTTCTCACAAAGTTTGTCGCATACATCTTTCATGTCGAAATCACCGGTTTCGGAACCGATTTTAGCATAAAAAGCTACGTGCAGCAGGACGTCTCCCAGTTCTTTGCAGATATCTTTTTTGTCGTTCCGCATTAATGCGTCGCAAAGTTCGTAAGTTTCTTCAATAGTGTTGGGGCGCAGGCTTTCGTTAGTCTGCTTGCGGTCCCATGGACATTTTACCCGAAGTTCGTCGAGGATGTCCAGAAAGCGTCCGAACGCTTCCATTTGTTCTTCTCTTGTATGCATGTTTATTATTTATTTGATTCTTTTTTCCATTCATTATATGAAATCAGCAGACCGATCACTTCCGAATAGTTCTTACGTCCACTTTCTATTTTGTTCCCTTTCAGATACAAATCATATATCCAGTCCTGAATATCACCTATAAGCGGATTATACTTTGCCATCCAGTATTCCTGGTCTTTTCTGGCCAGCTCAATGATTTCCGGACGTATACTGCCGAATAACTTTTTATATTCCTCTTCTGTCATCAATTGGCGGGCATTGGCAAGTACATGGCCTAAAATAGAAAAATAACCGCTGAAACGGATTTCTTTATTTACGGAGCGGGTGCAGACCTGATATGCATAAAAGTTTGCTTCCGCTTCGCTGGTGATACCTAGCAAATGTGCCAGCTCATGAGTATAGGTTGCCGGATATTGTGGGGGAAGCAGGTCTCCGTTCAGTGTGAACTCACAGAAGAAAGGTCCCATGCTACCCGTCACGCCCACCATCGAAATCAATGGAGTGAACATCATGGTTTTTACCCGAGGACGGGAGTGTGGGGGACGGTGTATACCTAGTGTATCACTGATCAGGTTATATTGTCGGACTGCCTCTTTGCGGATTACTTCTTTATCGATCCGATTGACCGGCACATACGATTTGTTCAGTTTTGAGATATAGTTGTCTACAAATTCATTGAAAATCTCAGGAGTGTAGGCAGTATATGGAATTCCGGTTCGTTCATAAAAATTCTTTTGTGAATAGTTGAGTCCCCATGCCAGATAGAACCAAACATAGATCCATAGCAAATATTCCACATCCCTTCTCAGTATTTTTTTCCAGCTTAATTTCAGTCGGATTCGTGCATAAAACGGATAGGCGATCATTCCTCCAATGCTCAGTGCTATAAATAAGTCACCCAATGCAAAGGGGATAATGTTCGAAAAACCGGACAAGATATATGAAATGACCGGATAGGCCGTACGGGCATACCCTTCGCCCAATGCCGGGAGCATCTGAGTGAGCCAGACAAGGGCTATTAAAGTCCCTAAAACAGAGTACCGTATGATTCGTTTCCTGTTTTTCATTGCTTCTTCTTCCTTTCGGGGAACAAAAGTACATATTCCTGCCCCTATATTCTACTTATTTTTATTAATTTTGCGCCAATCTTTCGCAATAAACTAATAAAATAGATAGATATAACATGGAATTAGCAAGTAAGTACAACCCTGCTGACGTGGAGGGGAAGTGGTATCAGTATTGGCTGGACCATAAATTATTCAGTTCGAAACCCGATGGACGTGAACCTTACACCATCGTCATTCCGCCCCCTAACGTCACCGGTGTGTTGCACATGGGACATATGCTTAATAATACCATTCAGGATATTCTTGTTCGTCGTGCACGTATGGAAGGTAAGAATGCTTGCTGGGTGCCGGGAACCGACCATGCCTCTATTGCTACCGAAGCCAAGGTAGTGAATAAGTTGGCCGCACAGGGTATTAAGAAAACCGATCTGAGCCGTGACGAGTTTCTGAAGCATGCCTGGGCATGGACAGACGAACACGGTGGTATCATCCTGAAGCAGCTTCGTAAGTTAGGTGCATCGTGTGACTGGGACCGTACGGCTTTTACTATGGATGAAAAGCGCAGTGAAAGTGTGCTGAAGGTATTTGTCGATCTCTATAATAAGGGACTTATCTACCGGGGAGTACGTATGGTTAACTGGGACCCGAAAGCACTGACAGCCCTGTCGGACGAGGAGGTGATTTATAAAGAAGAACATGGAAAGCTGTTTTACCTGAGATACAAGATTGAAGGAGAAGACGGATATGCAGTGGTTGCCACTACCCGTCCGGAAACGATTATGGGTGACACGGCCATGTGTATCAACCCGAACGATCCGAAGAATCAGCATCTCAAAGGAAAGAAAGTAATAGTTCCCTTGGTAGGCCGTGTGATTCCTGTTATCGAAGATGACTATGTGGATATCGAATTTGGTACCGGTTGCCTGAAAGTGACTCCGGCACATGACGTAAACGACTATATGCTGGGCGAAAAATATAATTTGCCGAGTATCGATATATTCAATGATAACGGTACGATCAGCAAAGCTGCCGGAATGTATATCGGTATGGATCGCTTTGACGTCCGTAAGCAGATTGAGAAGGATCTTGAAGCAGCCGGACTGCTGGAGAAGACAGAGGCTTACACCAACAAAGTGGGATATTCAGAGCGTACCAACGTGGTCATCGAACCGAAGTTGTCTATGCAATGGTTCCTCAAGATGGAACATCTGGCCCAGATCGCTCTTGAACCGGTGATGAAGGATGATATTAAATTCTATCCTGCCAAGTATAAGAATACCTACCGTCATTGGATGGAGAATATCAAGGATTGGTGTATCAGCCGTCAATTGTGGTGGGGACACCGCATCCCGGCATATTTCCTGCCCGAAGGCGGATATGTGGTAGCTGTGACGGATGAGGAAGCCTTGAAGCTGGCTCGGGAAAAGACTGGCAATCCTAACTTGAAGATGACCGATCTTCGTCAGGATGAAGACTGCCTGGACACTTGGTTCTCTTCCTGGTTATGGCCTATCTCTCTGTTTGACGGCATCAATAATCCGGGTAATGAAGAAATCAATTATTACTATCCGACAAGCGATCTGGTGACCGGACCGGATATCATCTTCTTCTGGGTAGCCCGTATGATTATGGCCGGTTACGAATATGAAGGAAAAATGCCGTTCAAGAATGTATATTTCACGGGTATCGTTCGCGATAAACTGGGACGTAAAATGTCTAAGTCACTCGGTAACTCGCCCGATCCGTTGGAATTGATTGAAAAGTACGGAGCAGATGGTGTACGTATGGGCATGATGCTCTCGGCTCCTGCCGGAAATGACATTCTCTTTGATGACGCGCTTTGCGAGCAGGGACGAAATTTCTGCAATAAGATATGGAATGCTTTCCGATTGGTGAAAGGTTGGGAGAACGGAATGGGAACAATCGATATTCCGGCAGATGCTCACCTGGCTGTACAGTGGTTTGACCAGAGACTGGATGCCGCTGCTGTCGAAGTTGCCGATTTGTTTAGCAAATATCGTCTGAGCGAAGCATTGATGTTGATTTATAAACTCTTCTGGGACGAATTCTCTTCATGGTTGCTCGAGATTGTGAAGCCGGCTTACGGACAGCCCGTTAACGGATTCATTTACTCGATGACGTTAAGTGCTTTCGAACGTCTGCTGGCTATGCTCCATCCTTTCATGCCGTTTATTACGGAAGAGTTGTGGCAGCAGTTGCGCGAGCGTGAACCGGGTGCAAGCCTGATGGTACAGCCTTTGGGAGAACCGGGAGAGGTAAACGAAGAATTTCTCCAGCAGTTCGAAACAGCCAAAGAAATCATCAGCAGTGTACGTACCATTCGTTTGCAGAAGAATATCGCATTGAAAGAACCGCTTGAATTGCAGGTAGTCGGAGCCAATCCGGTAGAAAAGATGAATCCTGTCATTCGTAAAATGTGTAATCTGTCTGCCATCGAGGTAGTGGACGCAAAGGCCGACGGAGCTTCTTCGTTCATGATAGGAACCACTGAATTTGCGGTGCCCTTGGGCAATATGATCGATGTCGATGCCGAGATAGCACGCATGGAAGCCGAGCTGAAACACAAAGAAGGTTTCTTGCAGGGAGTTTTAAAGAAATTGAGCAATGAAAAGTTTGTAAATAACGCTCCGGCAGCCGTTATCGAGATGGAGCGCAAGAAACAGGCGGATGCCGAAAGCATCATCCAGTCGCTCAAGGAAAGTATTGCTTCCCTGAAAAATGTATAAGATCCACTTCTTACGAAGATAAAAACAGAAAGGTACTCTAAAAATAACAGAGTACCTTTTTTCGTATACGGAGAAATAGTCATACCTTTGTTTCCGCTCAAAAGAAACGAACATACAAATGAAACAGACACCATTCAGATGCCTTTGCCTCCTTCTTATATTGTTGGGAGCTGTTCATTCCCGGCTATCTGCCCATGCAGATAAAACAAGGGAAGACGTATTGTTTCTAAATTCTATCAATTTCAACCTTCCATGGGCAAAGGATGTGTTCTGGTATACGCACCAAGCCCTGCAAAAGAAGAATATCTCCGTAAAGGCCGAGTCCCTTTCGGTGCCCGCTTTGTGTAACCGTAAAGAAGCAGCAGCCGTAGTAGAGCAGTTACGGCGGAAATACGATGTGCCTCCCCGACTGATCGTCTTTATCGGCGATCCGGGATGGATTGTTTGCCGTGAACTTTTTGATGATGTCTGGAAAGATGTACCGGTCATCATTACCAACACCCGCGACCGTCTGCCGGCTACACTCGACATCTTACTTTCACACGAAGAGCTGACCGAATCGAATACTGTCCCCGCTTATGAATGGCGGAAAGGATATAACGTGACTACTCTGGGGCAAGTATATTATGTGAAAGAAACCATCGGACTGATGCGGCAGCTGATGCCGGATATGAAGCGTCTGGCTTTCATCTCAGACGACAGATACATCAGTGAGGCAGTTCGCGGAGATGTAGAGCAGGCAATGACCGGATCTTTTCCGGAGTTGGCCTTTGAACAGCTGTCCACCAGGAATATTTCTACCGAGATGTTACTCGATACCTTGAAGAGTTATGATAAAACCACGGGACTCATTTATTATTCCTGGTTCGAGACTCATAACCAGGATGATAACAATTATCTGTTCGATCATATTCAGGAGATTATTACTCGCTTCGTACATTCCCCTCTGTTTTTGTTGGCTCCCGAGGATCTGTCCAACAATACTTTCGCCGGAGGATATTATGTTTCAGTGGAGTCCTTCGGCGATTCATTGTTACAGCTGATTCATCGTGTCCTGGAAGGTGAGTTTCCGCGAGACATTCCTCCCGCTCTCGGAGGAAAACCTGCTGCTTACCTCTGTTATCCGGCTTTGCAGTCGTATGACATACCGGTTTCCCTTTATCCGAAAGAGGCTGTGTACATCAATCTGCCTGTCAGCTTCTTCGAGCAGTATAAGAAGGAGATTCTGATGACTGTTGTCTTGCTGCTGGTGGTGGTCAGTGCCGTAGGCTATTATATTCATATTCTTAAAAGAGCCCATCAGCGAATGAAAGAAGCGCAGCTGAAAGCCGAGGAAGCCAATCAGCTTAAATCGGCCTTTCTGGCTAATATGAGTCATGAGATACGTACTCCTCTCAATGCCATTGTCGGTTTCTCGAATCTGCTTTCTATGGTAGAAGATAAAGAAGAAATGCTGGAGTATGCCGGTATTATCGAAACCAATACCGAACTTTTGCTTCAACTGATTAACGATATTCTGGATATGTCGAAGATAGAATCCGGAATGTATGACTTTCATGTGACTCAGGTGGATGCCAATCAGTTGATGTCGGAAGTCGAACAGGTAGCCCGTTTGCGTATCAGGACAGACGAAGTCTCCCTCTCGTTTGCCGAACGTTTACCCCAATGTGTTTTCCATACTGATAAGAACCGCTTGATACAGGTTCTTACCAATTTGGTTGTCAATGCCATAAAGTTCACTTCGCAGGGAGAGATTCAGATCGGGTATCGGTTGCAAGATGCCCATACGTTATACTTCTATGTATCCGATACCGGTTGTGGTATGTCCGTCGAGCAATGCGAACATGTTTTTGAGCGCTTTGTCAAATACAACACTTTTATACAAGGCACCGGATTGGGACTGTCTATCTGCAAAATGATTATTGAGAAGTTGGGGGGCGAGATCGGGGTTCAGTCCGAGTCCGGAAAAGGTTCTGTCTTTTGGTTCACTCTTCCTTACCGGGCTTCGGCCTCTTTGTAAATCGCAGTTGCATGCTTTCGAATTCGCAATGTTTCACGTCGTAGGTGAACGCAGTATCGGCCCGGAAGCAAATGCGTGTCAATCTGACTTTGTTGGGCGTACATTCTTCGGGAGTTTCGCAGCCCTCGCTGCTTAAGGCCGGGTAGAAAGTTCCCAATCCGCGGATAGTGACGGTTCTTCCTTCTTTCATATGTCGTGCGATGGCTTTCGGGAGTTGTTCGAGTACAGACAGTACGTCGCCTGCCGAGAGTGAACTGTTGTCGTGCAGGTCCTCCGCTAATTGTTTTTCACTGACTCCTTTGTTCTGAATGGCACTGGGCACGGCATAGTAGAGCTCTTTAACTTCATTACCGCTCTGATCTTTTTTCTTCCTGACTACATAGTTTATAGGCATATACTTTTATCTTTAAGGTTAGTTATCGTTTTCTCTGTACTCTCTGTACGGGAAGCATAGACTTTAGGAGTGCTGACATGGGGGTGTCGCAGTGTGTGACACCCCCATGTCAGACTATTCGACACCCGGGTGTCAGATATCGTATGCTACTGCCAAATGTACGTAAAGATAAGGAGATCTGCAACGAAACTAAGAACTGTTTCGTCCTTTCAATGCAGGAGGAAAGGAAGTAATAAGGGGAGATACTCCTTCAGGTCGATGCGCAACTGTTTTAAGGCCTGTTGAATCCGGTAATCGATTGTTTTGGGAGACACTCCCAGTCGTTCGGCTATTTCATTGTATGTCAGATTCTGAAAGCGGTTGAGTTCGAATGCTTCGCGTACATTCTCGGGAAGTCGTGCCAGAGCTTCTTCTATTTTTTCGGTTAACTCCTGTATAGCGTAGAAGTCGGGATCATCATACTGCGATTGGAGATTATCGAATATCATTTTTTCGATCCGTTGTTTCACTTCGTTCCGGTTGATGAGAGTCAGGCAGCGGTTTTTAACAGCCTTGAACAAATAACTTTTTAAGGAACTCTCGAATGCCTGCATTTCTTTATTTTCCCAAAGCCAGACCATGACGTCCGATACGATCTCCTGGCCGTCATCCGGTTCGACAAAGAGCCGGGCATAGGCACAAAGAGCCGGGTAATGCCTGAGAAACAATGCTTCGAATGCGCCTTCGTTTCCCTGCTGAACCTGGAAGAACAGAGTTTCATCGCTTACTGTGCGCGAGGTGTCGTTATACATGTAGACCTTCGTTTTGGGCAAAAATAATATTATTTTCAAAAAAAATACGTTTTTTGGTTAGGAGATTTCTATTTTGGTTCGTCTTATCTATAAAAGCACGAATTATGGATGAATCCTGTTACATTAATGAGTCGGTTCTTTTAAATTATTTTGCGGGGGAGCTCCCAGCCGATCGCCGGAAAGAGGTGGAGGAATGGATAGCGGCTTCGGAAGATAACGAGAAGATGGCACGAGATATTTTCCGGCTCTACCGCGCGGCAGACACACTGGACTATATGAATCGGGTGGATGCTTCCGCAGCCTTACAGCAGGTGAAGGGCAGAATACACAAACATCGACATAGAATCTCCTGGATGGTTTGGGGGCAGCGTATTGCTGCTTGTATGGCGTTACCGCTGCTTGCCACCACCCTTTATTTAATTCTGAAAAATCCGCCGCAAGAATATGTGGAGATACGGACCAATCCCGGTATGGTGGCTGAGGCAAATTTACCGGACGGTACCAAAGTCTGGCTTAACTCCGGATCTTCACTGAAACATCCTGTTAAGTTTACAGGGGATACGCGTACGGTGGAACTTGACGGGGAGGCTTACTTCTCTGTCCGTAAAGACAGGAGTAAACGGTTTGTGGTCAATACTCCTTTCAATATACAGACCGAAGTATTGGGTACGGAGTTCAATATGGAAGCATACCGGACGGATAGTGTAGTCAGGACAACGTTGGTATCGGGATCGGTCAGGTTGTCATTTTTGGGGAAAGGCGATACAAAAGAAACATTCGTCATGAAGCCCGATGAAGAATTTGTATATAATACGGCGACACACGAGGCACGGGCCGAAAAATCGTATGTGGAGATCTATACAGCCTGGAAGAACGGTCAGGTAGTGCTTAAAAACACATCATTGGCCGAAACGCTGAAGATACTCAGCAAGAGGTTTAATGTAGAGTTTATCGTGAAAGATTCCACACTATATGCCAATTCTTTCACCGGTGTGTTCAGCAGGCAGTATTTGCCGTTGATCCTTGAACACTTCAGATATGCATCCGGAATACAGTATAAATACCTTGATCTGGAGTATGATGCCACACACAAGGCAATACAGGAAAAAACAAAGATAGAATTATATTAACCGTTTGAGTATGAAACTTTAAAATCATTTTTATTACTACTATGACAGCACGCTCTCCCTAAAACAAAAAAACATACAGGAAGATATTGGCGTATCTACCTGTATGAAAGTCCACCGTCAGTTTGTTTGGCGACAAACTGTGCGGCAAATAGAATTTTTTAAATCAAAATCACTACAAATCTATGACAATTTACTTAAACTTCCAATTTTTCGGGAGGCAGAATACATTTTCGCTCTTGAAAAAAATACCTTTGTGTATGAAACTATCAGCAATAATGTTGTTTGTCTTTGCCAGCATGGCATTTGCGGCTAAAGGTTATAGCCAGTCAGTACGTGTGACTTTAAATGTCAACAACAGTAGTCTTCAGAAAGTGCTGGATGAAATAGAAAAGCAGTCGGAGTTTCACTTCTTCTATAACAACAAGCAAGTGGATATCTCCCGGAATGTGACAATCAAAAGTAACCAGAAAGAGATCAGTCAGGTTCTGAACCAATTGTTTGCCGGAACGAATATCGGGTATAAGATATTGGAGAACAGCATAATCCTGTCTCCAAAACAGATTTTGGAAACAACCGCTGCACAACAGCAGACCACTAAAAAGATAAAGGGGCTGGTGACTGATGAAACCGGGTCGCCCGTTATCGGAGCCAATATTAAGGAGAAAGAAACCGGAAACGGAACGATTACCGACATCAACGGTAATTTCAGCCTTTCTGTAGGAACTAAGAGTACGATTATCATTTCATATATCGGATATATCACTAAAGAAGTTCCGGTAGGTAATAATACCTCACTTACTGTTCAGTTGGCCGAAAATACGAAACAACTCGACGAAGTTGTGGTGACGGCCTTGGGTATCAAGCGCGAGGAAAAAGCTCTGGGCTATGCCGTGCAAAAGGTAGACGGTGACAAACTGGCTGCTGTCAAGACCGTAAATGTAGCTACATCGCTGACCGGTAAGATTGCCGGATTGAATGTAAAAAACAGTACGGAGTTCAATACTTCACCTTCACTTTCGTTGCGTGCATCTGCTCCTTTGCTGGTTATCGACGGAGTGCCTTATGGTAACGTAGGATTAAATGATATAGCTGCTGATGATATCGAGTCGGTCGATGTCTTGAAAGGAGCTACGGCTTCGGCCCTATATGGTGCACGTGGAGGAGCCGGTGCGGTGATGATTACTACCAAAAAAGGAAAAGAAGAGGGACTGAATGTGACTGTGAATAGCAGTACGATGTTTGCGGCCGGATATCTGAGAAAGCCGGAAGTGCAAACGTCATACAGTTCCGGATCACAGGGTACCTATTCTACCGGAGGATATGTATGGGGAGATAAGCTGGACATCGGGCGTACGGCATTGCAGTATGATCCGTATACGCACGAATGGGTAGACATGCCTTTGGTATCGAAAGGCAAAAACAATCTGAAGAACTTCCAGGAGTTGAGTATGGTGACAAACAACAACGTAAGTGTCTCTCAGAAAGGTAAATATGGAAGTGTACGCACTTCATTGACCCATGTGTATAATAAAGGACAGTATCCGAACCAGAAACTGAATAAGATCACTTATTCGGTGTCGGGTGATATGAAGTGGAAGAAATTCTCTTTTGACGGAGGATTGACTTATAATAAGCGCTTTTATCCCAATGACATGGGAGCCGGATACGGTGGTAGCGGATTCCTTTATAACCTGTTGGTGTGGTCGGGTGCCGAATATGATATACGCGACTATAAGAACTACTGGATCAAGCAGGACGAACAGCAGAACTGGATGGATACCAAGTGGTATGACAACCCTTATTTCATAGCAAATGAAATTGTCCGTTCGAGTGATTACGATTTGATTAACGGATATCTTTCTGCCAACTATGATTTTACTCCCTGGTTGAACCTGTCGCTGCGTTCGGGTCTGGATTCATACTCGCAGAAGAAAGAGTGGCGGAATGCCGTCAGTGCCGTAGGTGGCTGGCATAAACAAGGTTATTACGGGCTGCAACGTTTAGGAGGATACAGCTTAAACAATGACCTGATCTTGTCTGCCGATCACAAATTCGGTGATTTTAATGTCGATGGTTTTATTGGTGGAAACGTTTATTATTGGAAGAGTGACAATATCCTGGGCGAAACGCAGAATGGGTTGAAAATTCCGGGGTATTATTCATTGAAGTCATCGATTGATCCGGTGAAGACAACCAGCGGTATTACCAAAAAACTGGTGACCAGTGTATATGCCAAAGCCTCTGTTTCCTGGAAAAGTACACTGTTTCTGGATGTGACAGGACGTAATGACTGGTCTTCTTCATTGCCGTCGGAGACACGTTCTTATTTCTATCCTTCTGTAGCTGGTAGTGTGGTTCTTTCACAGTTCATCCCAATGCCCGAAGTGATTGACTTCTGGAAAGTGAGGGGGGCATGGACGCAGACCAAGAGTGACTTGGGAGTATACGATACCAACAATACTTACAGTGTTTCTACCGATTTGTGGAACGGTGAGAGCGCCGCATATTATCCGACATCTATCCGTGGTGTAGCGGTGAAACCCTCGGCCACGCGTTCTTATGAAATCGGTACGGCAATTCACATGTTTAAGAATCGCCTGAAACTGGATTTTACATATTATAATAAACTCTATTACAACTTGACCCGCAGTGCAGGTATCAGTAACTCTTCCGGATTTACGTCTACATTGATCAATATCGATGAAGAATATGTGGGACGGGGAGTAGAGTTGACTTTATCGGGCGATATTATCAGGACGAGAGACCTGAAATGGGAGTCGTCCTTCAACTGGTCGCGTGACCGTTGGTATTATACCAAAATAGACCCGGTGTATTCTACACAAAAACCTTGGGTAGCCGTCGGGAAACGTTGGGACTGGTACGGTATTTACGATTGGGAGCGTGATTCACAGGGAAATTTAGTTAATTATAATGGTTATCCCAAACAGAGCGACTACCAGTCGGTTATCGGCTATGAATATCCCGATTGGATATGGGGCTGGACCAATACGGTAACCTATAAGAACTTTACTCTTTCTTTTACACTTGACGGACGAGTAGGAGGTATGGCACATTCGAAGACCAATCAGGCCATGTGGAATTCGGGAGCACATATCGACTCGGACAACCAGTGGCGGTATGACGAGGTAGTGAACAAGAAGACCAACTTTGTGGGCAGTGGAGTAAAAGTAGTTTCGGGAAGTGTAGATTATGACTCGAATGGAAAAATCATCCATGACAACCGTGTGTTTGCTCCGAATGATGTACAGGTATCCTACGAATCGTATATGAAGAGTACCAATCCATATATAGGCACCGTCACCCGTCAGAATGTATTTGATGAAACTTTCTTTAAATTGCGTGACCTCTCACTGAGCTATCAAATGCCTAAATCGGTTTGTGACAAGCTTCGTATGAAAGGGCTGACACTGGCTTTTGTCGGACAAAACCTGTTTGTCTGGACCAAAGAGTTCCGTTTTACCGATCCCGACAGTGACTCGGATAACCTGAGCTCTCCTTCCACCCGTTATTTAGGTTTTAATGTAAAATTGGATTTTTAAAAGATAGAATAATATGAAACGAATTAATAAATACATATCGCTGTTGCTGGCAACCGCTTTGTTGGCGTCTTGTGATAAGTTCGATGAAATCAATACAGATCCCGATGCAACCACTAAGGTGACCTCTTCATTGCTGGCAACCGGATTACTGCTGGACATTACCTCTTCCAGTGCCAGTAAATCCTTTATATACGACGAATTGCTTGCCAAGCAGATGGCATGGGGTGAAAGTATGGAAGATTACCAGTATAATGTCTTCGGGCGTTCCGGTTTTGGCGGGTATACTACCCTGATCAATGCCCAGAAGATGGTCGAATCCGTTTCGGACGATAACGTAAATGCATACGACGGACTGGCACATTTCATCAAGGCCTATAAGATATTTTATATGTCGATGGAGATGGGAGATCTTCCTTATGAAGAAGCTTTGCAAGGCGAATTAGGGTTGGTACGTCCTAAGTACAATACCCAGAAGGAAGTGATGAACTTTATTCTGAGCGATCTGGAAACAGCTTATGAACTGTTTTCGACAGCTAAAGATTTTGATGGCGATCCGATCCTGGGAGGAAGTATCAGCAAGTGGAAGAAAGCGACTACGGCTTTTCAACTGAAAGTGCTGATGCACCTCTCGAAGAAAGAGAGCGATGCCGACCTGAAGGTGAAGGAACGTTTTGCACGGATCGTAGCATCGGGCAGCCTGATGGAATCGAATGAAGATAATCTGCAGATGAAATATGCGGATAAAGCGAATACAGTGTATCCTTTCCATAACACGAATACCAAGCATGCGGGTTATGCCATGCTGTCTACCATGCTGATTGATAAATTCAAGGCGACAGGAGATATTCGCATGTTCTATTATGCAAAGCCGGCAAAGGCCAAACTTAATGAAGGGGTGACAGCCGACAGTTGGGATGCTTATATCGGTACAGACCCTTCACTGCCTTTCGAGCAGATAGAAAAAGCTTATGCAACTGAACAATACTCCGGATTTAATGCACGTTATACCGATTATCCTTCCGGAGAACCGGTCGTTCGATTAGGATATGCCGAGCAGAATTTTATTCTGGCCGAAGCAGCCGTGCGGGGATGGATTTCGGGAGATGCGTCTGCTTACTATAAAAAGGCGATCAGAGCCCATATGGAGTTTATAGCTTCCAATACTCCGGATGAAGAGGTATATCATCATGGACATCCGATTACAGAGGAAGCGATTGCAGCTTTCCTTGAAACACCCGCTATCCAATTGAGTGGTGAGAAAGAAGCGGATATTGAGAAGATATTGACGCAACGTTATCTGGCTTCGTTCATGCAGCATCCATATGATGTTTATTATGATTATCGACGTACAGGTTATCCGGTGTTGCCGATTAATCCTGCAACCAACCGTAATACGATGAATGACAGGTTGCCGATGCGCTGGATGTATCCCAAATCAGAGTCCGATTATAACCTGGAACATCAGAACGAGGCTCTTGAACGTCAGTTCGGAGGAGTGGACGATGTAAATAAACTGATGTGGATTTTGCAATAAAATAAAAATAGGAGAGGTGAGTGCAGAATGGAGAGAAACGCTCCCTGTTCTCACCTCTGTTGATTAGAATATATTGATATGTTAAGATATAGTTTATTAAATATAACTTTATGGCTGTTTGCCGTAATGGCCTATGGCAAAGGGAGCGAACTCAAAGTGCTCCAAATGAATATCTGGCAGGAGGGCACCATGGTGAAAGGGGGCTTTGAAGCCATAGCGGATGAAGTGGCCCGCCTGGAACCGGATATTGTGTTGTTCAGTGAGGTGAGAAATTATCATGGGAAACAATTCATTTCGCGTATATTGCAGGCTTTGGAAGAGCGTGGAAAGAAGTATTATGGTGAAAACAGTAAGTTGGATGTAGGTATTTTATCAAAATATAAAATTGAAGAACAAGCCCCTAATTGCCCTTTGGAAGATGATGCCGGTTCGGTGCTGAAAGCCCGTATTCGTATTAATGGAAGAGATGTGGTTGTTTATTCTGCCCATCTGGATTATACGCATTATGCTTGTTATTTGCCGAGAGGCTATAGCGGGGTTACCTGGAAAAAACTGGATGCTCCGGTGCTGGATGCGGTAGCCATTGAAAAGGCTAATAATGAATCTATGCGTGATGAAGCTATTTGCCATGTCATAGAAGATGCCCGAAAGGAAAAAGGAAATATCATTTTGCTGGGAGGTGATTTCAACGAACCTTCACATCTGGATTGGAAAGAAAATACAAAGAATTTGTGGGATCATAATGGGACGGTAGTTCGGTGGGATTGCTCCGTATTACTTGAAAATGCCGGATTTAAAGATGCTTACCGGACGAAATACCCTAATCCGGTTACACATCCGGGCTTTACATTCCCGTCTGATAATGAAGGAGTGCCGGTGCAGAAACTGTCGTGGGCACCCGATGCTGACGAACGGGATCGTATCGACTTTATTTATTTCATGCCGGACAGGAAATTGAAATTAAAAGATGTATCGGTGGTAGGTCCTTCAAAATCGATCGTCCGTAGTGAACGTGTGGAGGAGAGTGGTAAAGATTCGTTTATAACTCCGCTAGGCGTATGGCCGACAGACCATAAAGCCGTAATGGCTACTTTTTCCCTGAAATAATTCGGAGAATACAGGGGCTGTTGCCGACAAGTATTTATATCTTTGCTACTTAATTTTTATTTGAGATATTTAAATGTAATACTTATGAACAGGAAAAACTACTTATTAGCTTTCATTCTTTGTGTGCAGACGCTGTTTGTTTCTGCGCAAGTCTATCCGGTCCGCGCAAAGTTGACCGATGAAAAGTCTTTTTCAATGATTCTTTTACCCGATCCGCAGAGTTATACAAAGTTCGATGCCAATCAGCCACTTTTTGAGTTACAGACAGCATGGGTAGCCAATAGCATTGAATCTCTGAATATAAAAGGTGTGCTTTGTACCGGTGATTTGGTGGAGCAAAATGAAATTCGCATTCCGGATGGAGTGAACGGCAACCAGACAAGTGAGGAGCAATGGCGTGCTGCTTCGCGTGCGTTTGAGCGACTGGATGGAAAATTGCCTTATGTGATTTGTACCGGTAATCATGATTATGGATATCAGAAAGCGGAAAATCGTTTGTGTCATTTCCCTGATTACTTTCCTGCGGAGAGAAACTCCTGTTGGCGCAAGAGCCTGGTTGCCGTAGGCAACAATTATCAGGGTATACCGACACTGGAAAATGCTGCCTATGAATTTATAACCGATACCTGGGGTAAAATTCTGGTTGTTTCTCTGGAATTTGCTCCACGTGATGAGGCTTTGGCGTGGGCTAAGAAAGTGGTCGATGCTCCCCGCTATAAAGACCATAAAGTGATATTGCTGACACATTCATATCTGGCATGGACAGGAAAAGTCATTGAAAGCGAGAACTACAAAGTGACTCCTGCCAATTATGGAAAAGCTATTTGGGATAAGTTGGTCTATCCGGCAAAGAATATTTGTATGGTGATTTGCGGTCACGAATGTGAGATTGCCGATTATAAGGATAATGTCAGTTTCCGGATTGATAAAAATGCTTCAGGCAAGAATGTTCCTCAGATGATGTTTAATGCGCAGACTGCCGATAAGCAATGGTTCGGTAACGGTGGAGACGGATGGTTGAGGATTATGGAATTCATGCCTGATGGAAAAACGATTAAAATCAAAACATTCTCTCCTCTCTTTGCACTTTCTCCTCTTACTTGTGACAAATCGTGGAGAACAGATTCTTATGATCAGTTCGACATTACGATAGAGTAAGTCCGGTATATATTATAGAGGGGATACATCAAAAGTCGTCTTCACCGCAGATTACACAGATAGATATTATTAGTTATCAATAGATTAAGCTCACTCTGTGGCCTCTATGTAATTCTGTGGTGAAGACGTTTTTTAATGTATCTTCTCTTTTTTGGTCCCTCCCCACTGCTTATATTTATTCTCCACATACTTCCCTGCATATTACGCTGCCAGAAATATCAAAGCGAACGACAGGAACTCTTTGAGTTCTTTACGTAATAATTTTAGTGCCTGTTGTATGCGGTAATCTACTGTTTTGGTAGAGGTGTTAAGAGTTTGTGCGATTTCTTTGTAGCTCATATCTCTGAACCGGTGCATGATAAACGCTTCCCGGTAAGATTCCGGTAACTCCGCTATCGCGGTGTGAATCCGTTTGGTCAACTCCTCAATCTGATAGAAATCCACGTCATAAATCATTGCCTGGCTTTTCTCATAAAATAATGTATCGGCACGATACTTTACCTCCTTTTGTGCGATGCGGTTTAATGAACGGTGATATATCATTTTCAACAGGTATTGACTAAGGGATGATTCTATCAATAAGATTTCTCGATTCTCCCATAACCACAACATTACATCCTGAACTATTTCTTCCGCATCTTCCAAGTCTACAAAACGGTGGGCATAAGCGCATAATATCGGATAATACCTTCTGAACAAAGTATTGAAGGCTTTTTTATCTCCTTGCTGAAGTTGGGAAAGCAGTAAAATGTCTTCTTTTGTCCGATTCGGCTTCATAGATTTAGAAATTTAATTTATATACAAAGATAGTCTTTTCTTATTAAAACAAAGATTTCTATAAAAAAAATGGATTTAAGTTTAGGAATCTTATTTTTCCACCTGTCTTATTAATAAAAGGGTTGAATTACAAATATGAACTACGAAGATATAGACCATTTACTGCCTCGATATTGTGAAGGACTGGCTACGGAAGAAGAATGCCGGCAGGTGGAAAGCTGGATGGAAGAATCGGAAGATAACCGAAAGATAGTGGATCAAATCAACACTCTTTATATAGCTGTAGATACGGTCAACGTAATGCGTAAAGTGGATACGGAAAAAGCTCTGAAAAAGGTCAGTAGCAGAATGATCGTCAGGAAAACAACTTGGTGGGAGTGGATGCAGCGTGTCGCTGCTATCTTATTTATCCCGTTGTCCGTTGCTTTTCTGGTGCAATATATGCACAATGGGAAATCTGCTGTGTGCCAGATGATGGAAATAAAAACCAACCCGGGGATGACAACCTCGGTGGTATTGCCCGATAGTACGGTTGTCTATCTCAATTCGGAGTCTTCTTTATGTTATCCTTCTGTTTTTGAAGGCGATATACGAAATGTCGAATTAAAGGGAGAAGCTTATTTTGCGGTAGCAAAGGATTTGAAAAAGAAGTTTGTAGTTTCCGCCCCGCATTCATCGCAGATAGAAGTGCTGGGTACACACTTCAATGTGGAGGCTTATGAAGACGAGCCGGATGTTTCGACAACATTGGTGGAAGGGCAGGTCTGCTTTCATTTTAGTGATAAAGACTATCTAGCCAAGAAAGTGGTTATGAAACCCGGACAAAGGTTGGTCTACAGTTCGACCAATGGTGATGTACAGTTGTACGCAACATCCTGCCTGTCCGAAACCGCCTGGAAAGATGGTAAGATTATATTTAATAACACTCCGTTGGATGTAGCACTGAGGATGCTCGAGAAGCGCTTTAATGTAACATTTAAACTAAAGAATGCCCGTTTGAAGACTAATGCCTTTACAGGCACATTTACTGAACAGCGGTTGGAACGTATTCTGGAGTATTTTAAAATCTCGTCCAAGATACAGTGGAGATATTTGGAAAGTCCTGATATTCGGGATGAACGAAGTATAATAGAAGTTTATTGATTAACCTTTAAAATGAAATGCTTATGAAAGACAAACCTCCTTAAAATGCCAAAAACGTATGGAAAGATATTGGCGTATCTAATCCATACGTAAAAGAGTAAACCTTGTGAGCTTGTTTGGCGACAAGCTGAGATAAACTATTTTTTAACTTTAAGTCAATACAAAATTATGCAAAATTATTTTAGCATCCAATTGTTACGGGTGGTAAAGTCTTCGCTTTGGCTGACCTCGAAAAAAATTCCAAGAACTATGCGACTATTCATCCTATTCCTAATTTGCTCTATGAGTTTTGTGCATGCAACAGACAGCTTCGCACAAAAGGTGGAAATCAGTATTGATGCACAGAATCAAACTGTAGAGAAAGTTCTGAAAGAAATAGAAAAGCAATCGGGCTTTGGCTTTTTCTTTAATAACAAACATGTCAATCTGAAAAGAGTTGTTTCTGTTTCGGTTGATAAAAGTAATATATTTAAAGTACTGGATAAAATCTTTGAAGGGACTGACGTGAAATACTCCGTTTTGGACAAAAAGATTATTTTGTCTACTGAAATGACATCGAAGCAACAACAAGCGGTGAAAATCTCGGGAAAAGTAGTCGATGTCAACGGAGAACCGGTGATTGGTGCCAGTATCGTTGAGAAAGGGACCACCAATGGTACGGTTACCAATTTGCAGGGTGATTTCTCTCTATCGGTCAGTTCAGATAAGGCAGTGATTGAGATTTCCTACATCGGATACCAGCCTCAGGAACTGAAGGTCATTGCAGGAAAACCATTGAATGTGACAATGAAAGAAGATGCCCAGGCTTTGGAAGAAGTTGTTGTGGTAGGTTACGGTTCACAGAAGAAGGTGAACGTGATTGGTTCAATTGCTGCTGTGGATAGCAAAAAACTTGAATCCAGAACTGCACCCAGTGTTTCGAATATGCTGACCGGACAACTCTCCGGAGTGACGATCACACAGTCGAGCGGTAATCCGGGACAAGACCAGGGTACGATTCGGGTACGTGGTGTAGGCTCTTTCGGAGCGACTCCCGATCCTTTGGTACTGGTCGATGGACTTCCCGGTAGTCTGAATGATTTGAACCCGGCAGATATTGAAAGTATCTCTATATTGAAAGATGCCTCGTCGGCCGCCATTTATGGTTCGCGTGCTGCGAATGGGGTTGTACTGGTAAAAACAAAAGGTGGCCAGAAAGGTAAAGTTACCGTAAGTTATAACGGATATGTAGGCTTCAATCAAGCTACCGAACTACCGGAAATGTGCGATTCCTGGGAATATGCGGAATTATATAATAAGGCTATGGGTAAGGAAGTCTATTCGGCGGAGGAGATTCAGAAGTATAAGGATGGATCAGATCCGTATAATTATCCTAATGAACATTATCTGGATAAACTTCTGGGCAACAAAGGACTGCAAACCGGTCATGAACTGACCGTGAACGGAGGAAATGATAAGACACAGTATATGGTTTCTTTCGGCTATGTAAAACAGAATGGTCTGATGGAACACAATCACTACGACCGTTACAACGGCAGAGTGAATCTGACTACAGAGTTGGCTAAAAACCTGACACTGACTACCCGTTTGGGTGGAGTCGTTTCTAAACGGAGCGAACCTTCTACTCCGGGTGGAATGGACTCTGCCGGATTTAAAGCTTTCTCAAGTAATGCACTTCGTTTTCCCGGATTATGGGCAACTAAATTGGAAGACGGATCTTACGGCTTAGGACCGAAGGTACTCGGAACACCATTGGCATGGCTGGACAGCGGCTCTTTTTATGATGAAAACTTCGATAAGTTCCGTTCTAATGTCGAGTTGGCATTCACACCTGTGAAAGGCTTAACGCTGAAAGCTATCGGAGGATATAACTATACCGGTCAGCAGATTCGTCACTATCGTTCGGCAATGGAGATTACGGGCGGCAAGAAGCTGGGACCTTCTTCTCTGTCGGATACCATGTACAAAACGGTCTATAAGACATTCCAGGCATTGGCCGATTATAACGTGAAGTTCAGCAAAAATGATTTGTCTGTGTTGGTCGGTTATACTTGGGAAGACGAATCACAGAGAACTGTAGGGGGAAGCCGCTTGAACTTTCCTTCGGATGAAGTTCCTTATCTGAATGCAGGAGGAGCCGATGGCCAGACTAACTCCGGCGGAGGTTACGATTGGGCTATTATGTCTGTCTTCGGACGTTTGACCTATAACTATGACCAACGCTACCTGTTTGAAACCACTATGCGTTATGATGGTTCTTCCCGTTTCCCGACCGATAATAAATTCGGTTTCTTCCCATCTGTTGCTGTAGGATGGCGTCTGTCGGAAGAGCAGTTCTTCAAAGAAGCAGAGTCACTGAGTTTTATTGATAACTTGAAACTGAAAGCATCATACGGTATCCTGGGTAACAATAATATTGGTAACTACCCTTATCAGTCCACTTACGCACTTGGAAAGGCGATGAACTATGTATTCGGAGGTGTGTATACACAAGGAGCCGCAGTGACCACTTATGTCGATCCTACACTGAAATGGGAAAAGACCCGTACCACCGATGTCGGTATTGAAACAGCTTTCTGGAACAATAAATTGACATTCAACGCTGCTTACTTCTATCGTAAAACGACAGATATTCTCTATAAACCGAGTGCAAGTTACTCTTCTATCTTTGGTCTGGGACTTTCGCAGGTCAATACAGGAAGCCTTGAGAACAAAGGATGGGAGTTTGAGATCGGTCATCAGAACAAGATTGGTGAGTTTAGTTATCATGTGAATGGAAACTTCTCGATAATTAAAAACAAGGTGATCAGCCTGGGTGTAGGAGATGTGGAACAGAAAAGCGGAATGATAGGTAACGGTAGCGACCTGTTCCTGGGTTATCCGATGAATATGTTTTATGGCTATAAGACGGATGGCGTATTCCTGACCGATGACGAAGTAAAAGAATGGCACGATCAGAGCAAGATTGCTCCTAACTCCAAAGCCGGTGATTTACGCTATGTGGACATCTCCGGTGACGGAAAGGTGGACGAATCCGATAAAACTTATTTAGGATCAAAGATACCTCAGTATACGTTTGGCTTAGGACTGGGTGCGGAGTATAAGGGATTTGATTTCAATATATTGCTTCAGGGAGTGGCCAAGGTAAAAGGCCAGTTGACCAATTATGCCGGTTATGCTTTCTTCCAGGAAGGCAATATTCAGAAATGGCAGGCAGAAGAAACCTGGACGAATAATCAGTCGAACCGATATCCTAAATATCCTCGTCTCGAAGTGATGTCGAATGCAGGTAGCAACAATACGCTGGGTTCTGACTTCTGGATTTTGGATGCCTCTTATCTCAAAGTGAGAAATATCCAGTTAGGATATACATTGCCCAAACGTATAACTCAGAAGTTCGGTTCTTCCAACCTTCGTTTTTATATATCACTTGATAATCCATTCTCCATCAGCGGATATCGTAAAGGCTGGGATCCGGAAATTAATACAGACGGTAGTTATTATCCTATTCTGTCAACTTATACATTTGGTTTAACCTTAAAATTTTGATGTAAGATGAAGAGTTTAAAATATATAGTAGCATTGGCATTGGCGGCAGGACTGTTTCAAGCTTGTGATTTAGAGCGCTATCCACTGACAGACTTGTCCGAAGAGACTTTTTGGAATAGCGAATCGAATGCGGAATTGGCATTGACTTCTCTGTATAGAGGAAGCCTGACAGACGGCGTAGAGTATAACCCTTCGGATTGGTGGTCCTATCACGGAATGATTATGATGGAGCATCTTTCGGATAACGCTTTTGACCGTCGGGGAGAGAACAATCCTTTCTTTAAGATTTCGAGTGGAAACCTGACTGCAGACAATGCTTTTATTAAAAGGTATTGGGAGACGTCTTATAAGCGGATCGGTTATTGTAACCGTTTCTTGGTCGGTATCCAGAATAGCTCGGAATCGGAAAAGAAAACACGGATGATTGCGGAAGCCCGTTTCCTGCGTGCGACACAGTATTTTTACCTTGCCAGCTATTTCAAAAATGTTCCTTTGGTAGAGAATGTGCTGACGGGTGAAGAAGCCAACAATGTGACAAAGACCTCACAGGCCGATATCCTGAAATGGTGTGTAACCGAATTTACAGCAGCTGCGGCCGATTTACCCCGTTTCTCCGCCATTCCGGCGGGAGAAGCCGGACGTGCTTGTAAGCAGGCGGCTCTTGCTTTTCTCGGACGTACCTGCATGTTGCAGAAAGACTGGAAAAGTGGAGCAAAGGCTTTCCACGATATTATGGAATTGGGAGATAATGCGATAAACGCCAACTATCAGGAGCTGTTTTATCCTTCTACCGGAACTTCGAACAAGGAGAATATTTTCTACATCCAGTATTTGGAAAACTATCTGGGTACCGGTCTGCCGCAGCATGCACTTTCTGCTAAAGACGGGGGATGGAGCCTGGTCAATCCGGCTGCTGATTTATACGAATCGTATGAATTTAAGGATGGAACTCCTTTCAGCTATGATGATCCGAGATATGACCCGTCTAATTTAGGAAAGGATCGCGATCCGCGTCTGGATTATACAATTTACTATAACGGTGCCATCTTTATGGGTACAGAGTATAAGATGAGTCCTGACTACAGTGCAGCCAAGAAGGAGAAGCTCGATTATACGAGCGAGGCTTCCAGAACTGGCTTTATGATGAGGAAATATTTTGAAGAATCGACACCTATAAACGATGTACAGAGCGCAAACGGACTGACTCCGGTTATTCGTTATGCCGAAGTGTTGTTGGGCTATCTGGAATGCCTGGTTGAAGATAATCAAACGATCACTCAAGGAATATTGGACGAGACTATCAATGCAGTGAGAGGACGTGCAAGTGTGAACATGCCTCCGGTAACCGAGGTAACTCCTGCGAAGCTTCGTGAAATCGTGCGTCACGAACGCCGCATCGAGTTGGCTATGGAAGGTATCCGTTACTGGGATATCATGAGATGGGGAATTGCACACGAAGTATTGTCCCAGAAAATTTGGGGTGCGCCTTACCCGGGTTCGACTCAGTATGCGACTACGACCAAAGAGGTTGACCCGACAGGAAACTACCGCTGGTATGTGGGCAAACGTGCTTTCCGTAATCCGACGGATTATACATGGCCGATCCCTCAGTCCGAGCAAAATATTAACCCGAATTTACGTGACTAATTTAATAGTTTAAAAAATGAGACAATATGTATTATTGGCTTGTCTCTCTCCGGTAGCATGCCTGATGGCTGCTACCGGTCAGAAGGGAGGAAAAGCCAAGCAAAAAATCAATGATCGGCAACTTCCTAATGTCGTGTTTATCTATGCCGACGACCTCGGTTATGGCGACTTGGAGTGTTATGGTGCAAAGAATGTGCAGACTCCGAATGTAAACCGTTTGGCAGCTGAAGGTATTCGCTTTAACAATGCGCATGCTACGGCTGCTACCAGTACTCCTTCGCGTTACTCTATGCTTACCGGAGAATATGCCTGGCGTCGTCCGGGCACTGATATTGCGGCAGGCAATGCAGGGATGATTATCCGTCCCGAACGCTATACGATGGCTGATATGTTTAAGAATGCCGGTTACGCTACGGCGGCCATCGGCAAATGGCATTTGGGGTTGGGCGATAAGGATGGAGAACAGGATTGGAATGCTCCTCTGCCGACTGCTTTAGGAGATATAGGTTTTGATTATTCTTATATAATGGCTGCAACAGCCGATCGTGTTCCGTGTGTCTTTATAGAAAATGGTAAAGTGGCCAATTATGACCCTTCTGCTCCGATTGAAGTCAGCTATCGTAAGCCGATCGAGGGGGAACCGTTGGGAAAAGATCACCCGGAATTGCTGTTCAATCTGAAATCGAGCCATGGACACGACATGGCCATCGTCAATGGTATCGGCCGTATCGGATATATGAAAGGGGGCGGCAAGGCTTTGTGGAAAGATGAAAATATTGCCGATTCAATCACTTCACATGCCATCGGCTTTATCCGTGAGCATAAAGACGAACCTTTCTTTATGTATTTTGCTACAAACGATGTACATGTTCCCCGTTTCCCGCACGACCGTTTTCGTGGAAAGAACCCGATGGGATTGCGTGGAGATGCCATCGTGCAGTTCGACTGGAGTGTAGGCCAGATCATGGAAACCCTTGATAAACTGGGACTGTCAGAAAATACGCTAATTATTCTGTCCAGTGACAATGGTCCGGTTGTCGATGACGGCTATCAGGATCGTGCGGAAGAATTGCTGAACGGTCATAGTCCCGCAGGACCGTTGCGTGGTAATAAGTACAGTGCTTTTGAAGGGGGAACTCGTATTCCTGCCATTGTAAGATGGCCGAAGGGAGCTGCTTCATCACAGGTTTCCAACGCTTTGGTCTCGCAGATCGACTGGTTTGCCTCTTTGGCTTCATTGGTAGGAGCCGGGCTGCCGAAGGGAGCGGCACCCGATAGCTTTAACTACCTCGATACTTGGTTGGGCAAAAACCAGTCCGACCGTTCCTGGGTGATAGAGCAGGCTTCCAATCATACATTGTCAGTCCGCACCAAGGACTGGAAGTACATTGAGCCCAATGACGGACCGGCCATGATTACCTGGGGACCGAAGATAGAAACCGGAAATCTGAGTACACCGCAGTTATATCACGTGGTAGACGATGTGGCAGAACAGAAGAATGTAGCTTCTCTCCATCCGGATCTGGTTTTTGAACTCCAGAATATATTGAGACATGTCCGGATGAAAAACCTGAAGCCCTAAACAAAATAGCCGCTGAGGTATTGAAGAGGGTGTGTCTCGTGAGGCACACTCTCGTTTTTTAAGGGATATCATTTCGATTTAATCTCACTATTTTCGTATCTGAATAAGATTGTTGGCTATCTTTGTATCCGGATCTGACAGACCTTATTGGAAATTACTCATGAACAAAATTGATATGACAAACGAACGAATGAAATTGCTGAACTGCACATTGGGATTAGTGGCAGGGGTGTCTTTGCCGGTAAGTGCCTTGGCCGTACCTCAGCCTGCCCAGGAACAAACAGAGAAACAACCCAACATCATCCTGATTGTCGCCGATGACTTGGGATACGGAGATTTAAGTTGTTATGGCGCACACCGGATTCAAACTCCGGGTATGGATCGTATAGCCAACGAAGGTATTCGGTTTACGCAGGGATTTTGTACTGCGGCCACATCTACCCCCAGCCGTTATTCGGTGATGACCGGGAAATATCCCTGGAGCAATGTGGATGCTAAAATCTTACCGGGTAACGCCGCATTGATTATCGATACTCAAAAAATAACGTTGCCTAAACTTATGAAGCAGGCGGGATATACTACCGGTTCTGTCGGTAAATGGCACATCGGCCTAGGAGATGGGCATGTGGACTGGAATAAGGAGGTGCATCCCGGAGCCGCTGAGATCGGTTACGACTATTCGTTTATTCAGGCAGCAACCAATGATCGCGTTCCTTGCGTCTTTCTGGAAAATGGAAGAGTCGTCGGATTGGATCCGAATGACCCTCTTTATGTGGATTACCGGAAAAACTTCCCCGGCGAACCTACCGGTAAAGAGAACCCCGAATTGCTGCGCATGCATCCCAGTGTGGGACATGCAGGCTCTATTGTGAATGGAGTTCCCCGCATTGGTTTCCAGAAAGGTGGGAAGGCTGCACAATGGAAAGATGAAGAAATGGCAGGATTATTCCTGGACAAGGCCAGGCAGTTTGTAGATGACAATAAAGACAAGCCTTTCTTCCTTTATTACGGACTTCACCAACCGCATGTACCTCGTGTTCCCAACGAACGTTTTGTAGGAAAGTCAGGCATGGGACCCCGTGGTGATGTGATTCTGGAGGCAGACTGGTGTGTTGATCAGTTCCTGAAAGAGTTGGATAAGTTGGGATTGGCGGAGAATACCATTGTGATCCTGACGAGTGACAATGGTCCGGTGCTCGATGATGGTTATCAAGATGATGCGGTAGAGTTGGTGGGTGATCACAAAATAGCCGGTCCGCTGAGAGGGGGTAAAACAAGTATGTTCGACGGAGGTACCCGTATACCGTTCATGCTTCGTTGGCCTGCAAAGGTGAAACCTCAGGTGTCAGATGTATTTGTCTGTCAGATGGACCTATTGGCCTCGTTTGCTTTTCTTTTGGGACAGACTTATCCGGACAAGGTAGATAGCGAAAACACACTCGATGCTTTTCTGGGCAAGAGTAAAAAGGGGCGTAAAAAGTTGGTTATTGAGGGAATGTTCAATTATGCCTATCGTCAGGGAGATTGGGCGCTGATTCCTCCATATTACAATCCTTATAGCAAGGAAGACGGTGACTTCATCGGTTTGGGTTACGGTTATAAGTTGTATAATTTGAAGTCAGACATCGGTCAACAAAAGAATCTGGCCGAGAAGTATCCTAAAAAGTTGGGTGAACTGATCAATCGTTTTGAGTATCTGAAAGCTCACTCCGACAAAGTGACGAGATTTTGATTATACAAACTGTATATCAAAAAGAGGCTATCCGAATCATTCGGATGGCCTCTTTTACTATATAATGAAAAAAAGAGGATTATTTCTCCAACAGGTCTTTCAGGAAGTCGTCCAATTCTTTGTCCAGTCCCTTCAATAGTTCATCGTTCACCAACAGTGTGTCGTCATCTACGAGCAGAAGCTCTGAGATCGTCTCTTTGTCTTCATCTACCAACACAAAGGAGTAGGGTTTGAGGATGGTTAACTTATCGAAGCTCCCGTTCTCTTTCATGCGGCAAAGCACGGTACGGAAAATTCTTTCAGCATCTTCGTAAAAGTCGTCCCCTTCGTAGGCTGTCCATTCATCGATGGTTACACTGGATAGTTCTTCATCTTCATCGTCATAGATAAAGAGTTCACCGGAATTCTGATTCGGTTGAATATGGATATCTGTGACGATGGTCTGTTCGCATCCACAGGTATATTTGTTGATAGCTTTTTGAATCGCAGATTCGATAATGGCTTGTGATTGCTGACTAAGTTTCATATCTTTTAGCTCTTTTTATTTAGCTCAAAGGTATAAAAAAAATAAGAACCCTTGCATGATTTCTTTAAAAATCCTCATTAAATCTACTCATTTGGCCTTTTAATTTGCCCAATCCGTTGCTCCTTTCCTTTAATTCATTCACATAAAGGCTGGTCAGGTAGTAGTTGGGGATTTCGCTCAAGTCTATATCGTTTCTCTTCAACGTGTCGATTTTGTCTATTTTACGGGCCAGTTCCTGTGCAGTGACAGCCCATTTGTGTGCTTCTTCCACACTGTCTTTCATCTCGTAATATAGAGCCAGGTTGAAGGCTGCACGCATTTTCTTTTTGTCGTTCTTGGCTGCTTTAAAAGCCTGTTCCCACAGTTTAGATGCTTTCTCCCATTCGTTTTCTTTCACATAAACGGCAGCATCGCGCATAGCTACGGAGCCATTGATGAAATAATATCGATTGGCCGTTTTCCAGTAAGGTAATATTCTGTTTACCGGCACGGAACCGGCAAATTCAGAAGCTTCGCGTATCATTTGTCTTTCATCCGGCAGGCGTGAGCGGACAAACCCTTCGGTATTTCCATATTCTTCCCAAAAAATACTGTCATGGGTATTGATGGTTACCATCGGGCTTTTTCGTCCCGGCAGATAGATTTTCAGCGTTGGGTAAACCTTCGTATCCAGTGTGCCGTAATAAGTGTTCCATTCGGGGATGTAACTGAGAACCCGTGTCGATTTCATCTGCAGGTTTTCCAGTGAGATGATGCAATCCACGTCCAGAAACTGTGCCAAGGTCTGAACTTCCTCTTGGCTGAGAGTCGATTCACGGGGTGTGAAATCACGTGCACGCAGGGCCGAATCGCAGATTACGACTTCATTGAAATAGTTCTGTTCGGCAATAGCTTTGGCCAATGCTTCGGTAGTGAGTGCGGGTTGTCCCTCGTGATAGGCTACTGCACGGCTGAGTTCATTTTTATTTTTTATTGTATTATCCTTGGGTGGTAAGGTGTTATCCGGAGTGTCGCTCACATTGTTTACGACTGCCACTCGTTTCAGTTCGTTAGGAAAACTGATCTCTGCGGGGAGCATATAATCGATGGAAAGTTGCTCAACAGTCTGGCAGGAACTGAAAGACGCGAGGAGCAATACGAACAGTATATACGGATATTTTGTCATAGCCTGTTTTTTTACTTTTCTAAAAGAACAAAAATACGATTTTGGTTGAATATAGAAAAGCCTCGAACAGTTTTTAACCGTTCGAGGCTTTTATTAAGGAGTTGTAAGTTCTTTGTTACTTAACTGTTCCGTCCGTGGCAGTTTTTGTACTTCTTTCCACTTCCGCACGGACAAGGATCATTGCGACCCACTGTCTTTTCAGCGCGGATCGGTTCGCGTTTTACGGCTTCGCGAGTATCCTGCTGGGCAGCGGCCTGCTGATTCGGATCATTCAGGTCTTGTTTTTGTTCGCGATATTTGCTCATGTCCTGGCGTTGCTCAGGAGCTGCCTGACGTACTTCTACGCGTCTGGCTGCTTCTTGCTGTTCCTCTGTAGGCTCGGCTACGGGAATCTGGCCGCGCATCAGGATAGACACTGTCTGGTTATTGATCTTGTTTACCATGTTGTCAAACAGAGTCACAGATTCCAGTTTGTAGATCAACAGCGGGTCTTTCTGTTCATAACTTGCGTTCTGCACCGAGTGTTTCAGTTCATCCAGTTCGCGTAAATTTTCTTTCCAGGATTCGTCAATGACATGAAGAAGAATTGATTTTTCAAATGATTTCACTACTTCTTTCGATTCACTTTCGTAAGCCGCTTTCAGGTTGCAAGAGATGTTATACATGCGTTTTCCGTCTGTAATCGGAATCAGGATGTTTTCGTACATATGCCCTTGATTCTCGTACACCTGTTTGATGACAGGGTTGGCTATTTGTGCCAGACGTTCTGTCTTGCGCTTGAAGTTAGCCATTGCCACATCGAATGTTTTGTCTGCCAGCTTGTCCTTTTTCTCGTTGCGGAACTCCTCTTCTGTGAAAGGGGCCTCCATTGCGAGTGTTTGGAGCAAGTCCAGTTTACATTCTTCGTAGTCTGCATTGTTTTCGATTGCGGCCGCGCAACGGTCCCAGATCATATTGACGATATCCATTCCGATACGCTCACCCATAAGGGCGTGGCGGCGTTTGGTGTAAACCACCGTACGCTGTTTGTTCATCACATCGTCATATTCCAACAGACGTTTACGGATACCGAAGTTGTTTTCTTCTACTTTCTTCTGTGCACGTTCGATGGAGTTTGAAATCATTTTATGTTCGATCATTTCACCTTCCTGGAATCCCAGTTTATCCATCACGCTGGCGATGCGGTCAGAAGAGAAGAGACGCATCAGGTCATCTTCCAGTGAAACGAAGAATACAGATGAACCCGGGTCACCCTGACGTCCTGCACGGCCACGCAACTGACGGTCTACACGACGTGACTCGTGACGTTCGGTACCGATGATTGCCAAACCGCCTGCCGCTTTTACTTCAGGGCTCAGCTTGATGTCCGTTCCACGGCCCGCCATGTTGGTAGCAATAGTAACTGTACCGCTCAAACCGGCCTTGGCAACAATGTCTGCTTCCTTCTGGTGCAGTTTTGCATTCAGTACGTTGTGTTCGATCTTGCGCATTGTCAGCATTTTGCTCAGCATTTCGGAAATTTCTACCGAAGTAGTACCCACCAATACCGGGCGTCCTGCTTGAACCAACTGTTCAATCTCTTCGATTACGGCTTTATATTTTTCACGTTTCGTCTTGTAAACGCGGTCGTTCATATCCTTACGGGCTATCGGGCGGTTGGTCGGAATCACTACTACATCCAGTTTGTAGATGTCCCACAACTCACCGGCTTCTGTTTCGGCCGTACCGGTCATACCTGAGAGTTTGTGGTACATGCGGAAGTAGTTCTGCAGCGTGATGGTAGCAAATGTCTGTGTGGCAGCTTCCACTTTCACACCTTCTTTGGCTTCGATGGCTTGGTGCAGTCCGTCCGAGTAACGGCGGCCTTCCATGATACGTCCTGTTTGCTCGTCAACAATCTTCACCTGTCCGTCGATCACTACATATTCATCGTCTTTCTCAAACATGGTATATGCCTTCAACAACTGGTTGATGGTGTGTACGCGTTCTGACTTGATAGCATAATTGGTCAATAAGGCATCTTTCTTTTCAAGCTTTTGTTCGTCGCTCAATCCATGTTCATTTTCCAGTTCGGAAAGTTGGGCGGCAATGTCCGGCAAAACGAATAGAGTCGGATCTTCCGAGTTGCCTGTGATCAGATCAACACCTTTGTCTGTCAGGTCTACGCTGTTCAGCTTTTCATCAATAACGAAGTACAATGGATCTGTTGCTTCGTGCATGCGCTTGTTGTTTTGTTCCATATAGACCTCTTCCGTCTTCAGCATACCGGCTTTGATACCCTGTTCACTGAGGAATTTAATCAACGCCTTGTTTTTAGGCAGTGCCTTGTGGCTGCGGAACAACGCAAGGAATCCTTCTTCCACCTCTTTCTTATCGTCCGAGTTGATAAGTTTCTTGGCTTCTGAGAGGTATTTGGTTGCTAATACTTTTTGTGCTTCCACGAGTCGCTCTACCAATGGGCGGAGTTGATCAAAAAGTTGGTCTTCGCCTTTAGGCACCGGACCAGAGATAATCAACGGAGTACGGGCATCATCGATCAATACTGAGTCCACCTCGTCGACAATAGCATAATTGTGCTGGCGCTGTACCAGGTCCTTCGGGCTGATGGCCATGTTATCACGCAAGTAGTCGAAACCGAATTCATTGTTCGTTCCGAATGTGATATCTGCCAGATAGGCCTGGCGGCGTGCGTCGGAATTAGGCTGATGACGGTCGATGCAGTCTACGCTGAGTCCGTGGAACATGTAAAGCGGTCCCATCCATTCAGAGTCACGTTTTGCCAGGTAGTCGTTCACGGTTACTACGTGTACGCCGTTTCCGGTCAGTGCATTCAGGAATACGGGGAGGGTAGCCACCAGGGTTTTACCTTCACCTGTTGCCATTTCGGCAATTTTACCTTTGTGCAGTACCACGCCACCGAACAACTGTACGTCATAGTGAACCATGTTCCACACTGTGTCGTTGCCGCCGGCGTTCCAATGGTTTTGCCAGATGGCTTTGTCACCTTCGATACGGACAAAGTCCTTGGTTGCTGCCAATGTGCGGTCAAAGTCAGTGGCCGTCACCACTATTTCTTCGTTTTCAGAGAAACGCTTGGCCGATTCTTTTACAATAGAGAAAGCAACCGGTAATACTTCATCGAGTGCTTTTTCATATATTTCCAATATTTCTTTTTCGATTTTGTCGATCTGAGCAAATACCTCTTCGCGGTCTTCCAGCTCTACATTTTCGATGCCGGCTCTGAGTTCATCGGCCTTGGCGCGTTCTTTACTTGCCGAGTTACGGATGTATTCTTTAAGTTCCTCTGTTTTTGCACGGAGGCCGTCATTGTCAAGCTTAGCAACCTCCGGGTAAGCGGCTTTGATCTTGTCTACCCAGGGTTGGATTTCTTTCATGTCTCGTGTGGATTTGTTTCCGAAAATCGAGCTTAAAAATTCATTAAATCCCATTATCTATTATTTATGTTTATTATTTACTAAATTGATTTAATTGCGCAAAGTTACATTAAAATGCTGATTTATTTGCGCTTTGCACCTTGTTTTTTGTGCGGAAAGTATTACCGGATGTCGGTAATCGGAGTTGCCGAACAGGCATTGGGAGATCGTATTCTCAATATGTGAGCTACGGTGGGAGCTATGTGGTCAATGGTTACGGGCGTGTTGATTACGGCTGGTTTTACGCCGCTGCCCATAAAAATAAGGGGAGACGGAATATGCGCTTTCCGCACCACCTTATGGTCGGATGTATTTTCGTTAACGATGCTCCAGCCCGGCAATACATCGATCAGCAGGTCGCCCGAGCGTTTACGGTGGAAACTGTTGCGTATCATCGAGATGTCCGGTGTCCAGGACCCCAATAACAGGCGTTTGCCGGAGTATACTTCATTCACTCCGCTGAACTGGATCAGAAATTCGGCGGCTTTTTCCTGTATATCCGCCAGATTCAGTTGTTTTTCTTCGATCAGTTTGTGATTCAGATAAATCTGCTGATCGTAGTATGCTTCCACATACTGTCCCTGCCCGTAGGTAGCCATCAGATACATGTTCAGCAAGGCTGCGCAGCGGTTCAGGTGAAATTCGCCGGTCGGAACCCGGTAGAGTCCCAGGTCGGGTGATTCGGTGTCGGTATATCCGGTGGAGGTAATAAAGAAAACAACATTCTGCAGACCCACTTTCTTGTCAATGATGTCCAATAAAGAGGCGATGCTCCGATCGAGTCGTACGTATGTATCCTGCATCTCCATGGCACATTCCTGTACGCTCTTATGGGCGTAGTTGCCTGCATAGTAGGTCAGTGCCAGCATGTCGGGGACATGATCTTTGCCCATTATGCTCTTATCCAGCAGTTCTTCTGTCAGCGTATTGATTTCATCGTTGATAAAAGGGCTTGTAATCAGTCGTTTGTATTTATTGACACGATCGTCGTCAAATTTGTATTTAAAAGCAGCATCTCTCCATTCGGGAAGGAAACTGTAGCTTTGTACCGGATGGACAGGAGTCCATGTCATATCGGCAATGCGGAAGTCGATGGCATTCCGGTCGTTATACTGGCTTACCCACCATGGAAACTCGCTATAATAGGTCGTTCCACACCATTTTCCGGTTGTGTTGTTGAGCCAGAATGCGCCATTTCCGGCATGTCCTGCTGCAAGAATGGCAGCGTCGCGGAATGGAGCGATGGCATATACCAATCCCTCGTTACGGGTGGCTATCTTCAGCTCATCGGCTATCGTAGAGGTCAGGAGATGGGAAGGCGAAGAGCTTTCGTTTGTATAATTGCCCATGAAAGCGGGGTCGTCGACACAACTCACAGTACGCAGTGTCGATACATCCATCCATCGTTTGCCGATAATGCCGTTGACCGAAGGAGTGGTGCCTGTATAAATAGCGGCTATGGCTGATGCGCGGTCCGTGCCGCTGAAAGTATATTCGGCATTCCGGAACACACGTCCTTCTTTCCAGAGCCTTCTGAATCCCCTGTCTCCATACAGTGTTGAAAAAGCTTCGAGGTAGTCCGTACGTAACTGGTCTATGGTGAGACCTACCACTAATTTCGGGGTAGATGGAAGTGGCTGGGCTTGCAGTCCGGTAAAGGTAAGTACGGTCAGTATGGAGGTTAATAGTCCTTTCATTTAGCTTTTTTGTATGTCAGAATAAGATTGCTTGCAGAACGTATCAGCAAACAGAGTGCCAAAGGTAATACTGCTAAGTCGAAATTTTGTGGTATTACCGGAAAAAGCACTATAAAAAGTGTTAAAACAATGCAGTTCAGCAGATGATACCTGCTTTTGCGTCGCTTTCGTTCATCGTTTATAAAGAAAGGGAGGCAGAGCAGATGCCCCGGATGGAAGACAAACAGCAAGTAATTGGAGCCTACCGTGGGGTGTTCGGAGAAAAGAGCAAGGAAAGCGACGATGCATCCTGCGATGCCCGCTGCCGCAAACACTGCGATATCCAGTCCCCAAAGACTCTTTTTCTTGCGTAGACCATAGGCGGTAGCCATTCCGATTGCGATAAACACAAGAAGGGACAATCGGATGGGGGTTAGCATATTCCAGATATCATTTTCTGCGGAGCCGGATACATCCGGTTCACAGTCAATAATTTTTTTTGTGGTGGTCACTAATGGTCTGTTTTCGGATGCGTTAACGATGCGTGCTTTGTCAAAAGCATCCATCAGATAGAATGGTGAGAACATCATTTGTCTTTCGCTGATGGGGCGGTCGGCCTGGCTGCCGATGCAGAAATCGATTCCGAATTGTGCCCAGGGATGTCCTTTCGTGTATTGGTGGACAATATCCCGATAAGATTTAGTCTCGTTATTTTCAGTATATGTATTGCTGAAGAGCAGTTGGCTGCCACTTTTTTGCAGACTCTCTTCCACTTTGTCTCGTGGTCGGGTAGCACAGTTATCGTAGAAAAAATTATAGCGATATATCCGGTTTTCCGGGCGGTAATTTTCTTCCAGAAGGGTGATTAACTGTTGTTGTTCTTCGGCTGTCAGATTGAGCGTCTGCTGCCATACACTGCGTCCGAAGTATTCATATTCGACGGCGAAATGGCGGTAATCTTCCACTCCCAACCGGTAGTCGGCATTGCCGAGTGCAAAACGTAGCGTAAAGTTAGGAGTGTTGAAACTGAACAAGCCATAATTGTATACCCGGTCGATGCCTCGTGCCGGTTCTTCGTAACGGATAGCCGTGTGCCCGAAGAGCGAATAGATTTCTTCACCCGGAGCGCATGTCAACAGGCTGATCCGGATGGAATCAGCGGTGGACGGACTTTCCGTTCCCCATGTCAGAATCGGGAAGATTGAAAAAACAATCAGGAGTAAATGTCGCAATTTTGAGTTCATGTGGCAAAGATACTGCTTTTGTGGGAATAAAATGGCCGGTTCAATGAATTTATTTGTCTCTTTTCGTCAATCGCGGGGCAATTTGTTCCTGAGCGCAGGGCTGTACTTCCCCGAGCGTCGGGCTGCAGGTCTTCGGCTGCCGGGCTGCGGTTTGTGAATAGCCGGACTTCGATTTGTTCGTGACGCGTTTCCTCGGGGTGCGTTTTGGGGAGACTGTCGTCAGCGGCAGCAACAGTTTTTTGAGCTTCCGTCCATTCTTCTTGTTATATTCTGTTTTGTTTTGTATTGTAGGCTATTGGGGGATATTCTGTTTTTTTTGTCTCTATATGCTTATTAATCAGTAATGACAACTCGTTGCTGGTTTTTGGATTTTCTGCTTGTCTTTGTTTATGCCTTCCGGCTTCCTTTTCCGCACTTTTCCAGCGAAGATTTCGGGAGAGGAAAGTAGTTTTACCGAATCGGCTGTCGGGACGTTTTTTTTATTTTTCTCTCTATGCCGCTGCTTTTTTATTCGCTATTTCGGTATTTGAATAAATTTTATCTCTTATCTTTGCGCCCTCAAACAGAGAGAAAGTGAACTTAATTATCGATATTGGAAATACAGTAGCCAAAGTAGCGCTTTTCGACCGGACTTCTATGGTAGAAGTTGTTTACGACTCTAATCAGTCCCTGGATTCCTTGGAGGCTGTTTGTAATAAGTATGATGTTCGGAAAGCAATTGTTGCTACGGTTATAGACTTAAACGAGTGTGTGCTGGCTCAGTTGAACAAGCTTCCTGTCCCCGTCTTATGGTTAGACAGCCATACGCCGCTTCCGGTAATAAACTTGTATGAAACCCCCGAAACTCTCGGTTATGACCGGATGGCTGCCGTGGTGGCGGCCCATGATCAGTTCCCGGGTAAAGACATTTTGGTGATTGATGCGGGTACTTGCATCACTTACGAATTTGTTGATTCTTTGGGACAGTATCATGGGGGCAATATTTCGCCCGGACTCTGGATGCGGCTGAAAGCACTCCATCAATTTACCGGACGTTTGCCGTTGGTTCATGCCGAAGGACGCATGCCGGATATGGGAAAAGATACTGAAACTGCTATTCGTGCAGGTGTAAAGAAAGGGATAGAATACGAAATTGCAGGGTATATTACGGCTATGAAGCATAAATATCCTGAACTTTTGGTTTTTTTAACGGGCGGAGATGATTTTTCTTTTGATACGAAATTAAAAAGTGTCATCTTTGCAGATAGATTTTTAGTGTTGAAAGGATTAAATAGAATATTAAACTATAATAATGGTAGGATATAAACAGACACTTTGTGCGCTTCTGCTCACGATATTATTACCCGGAGTGGCAATCGCTCAAAATAATACAAACTCTCCTTATACACGATATGGCTATGGTCAGTTGGCTGATCAGTCATTTGCAAACAGTAAAGCAATGGGAGGGATCGCTTACGGATTGCGCGATGGATCACATATTAATCCGTTGAATCCTGCTTCTTATACGGCTATTGATTCGTTGACCTTTCTTTTTGACGGAGGGTTTTCGATGCAAAATACAAACTTTAGTAGTGAAGGCACCAAGTTGAATGCGAAAAATTCAAGTTTTGACTACATAGCGATGCAGTTTCGTCTACACCAGCGCGTGGCCATGAGTATCGGTCTGCTGCCCTATTCGAGTGTAGGCTATAATATGGCCAAGGCGAACAACGACGTTGCGTCGGAAGAAGCGCGGAGCGTCACTTCATTTGCCGGAGACGGAGGCTTGCATCAGCTTTACGTAGGTTTGGGAGTGAAGGTGCTGAAAAACCTTTCAGTCGGCGCCAACGTATCGTACTTTTGGGGGGAGATCACGCGTCAGGCGCGTATTACTTTTCCTTATAATGACAACGCTTTTGCTTTTCAGCATGTAGACTATTTGTCCGTGCGCGATTATAAGCTGGACTTCGGCGCGCAATACACACAGCAGCTGGGTAGGAAGCATGCGGTTACATTAGGTGTAGTGTTCTCGCCTAAAAAAGATTTGCATAACGAAGCTTATGTACAAAGATCGACGCTTACGAACTCCAACAGCACGCAGGCCGTCACTACGAATACGGTCGATACGGTGGCTACCTTTGGAATGCCCAATAGCTTTGGGGTGGGACTTACGTACGAGTATGACAAACGTCTGATCGTGGGAGCTGATTTTAATTTGCAGAAGTGGGGCGACGTGACCTATATGAATCAGCCGAATGCTTTTTGTGATGCGATGAAAATTTCAGTGGGTGCCGAGTATATGCCGAGTCGTTTTTCGCGTAGTTATCTGGCGCATATCAAATACCGCGTCGGAGGATATTATTCGGAACCTTATTATAAAATAGGAGGGGAGAGAGCCTCTCGTGAGTATGGAGTAACGGCCGGTTTGGGATTACCTCTTCCGGGTTCACGCTCGCTAATCAACGTTTCGGCTCAATATATTAAAGTACATGGTCTGAAAGCCGGTATGGTAGATGAAAATACATTGCGTTTGAGCATCGGAATCACGTTCAATGAAGGCTGGTTCTTCAAACGTAAAGTTAAATAATAGAGAGAATAGACGGTATTATATAACAACTAAAATTTAGATACAATGAAAATTAAAACGCTTGTGGCTGTGTTGTTTCTTTCGGCGGGAGCAACAACTGTGGTAGCACAGGACGACGCTAATTGTAATTCGAACAGTAGTATTTCTCACGAAGCAGTGAAAGCTGGTAACTTTAAAGATGCTTATACTCCGTGGAAAGCTGTTTTGGAGAACTGCCCGACTCTTCGTTTCTATACCTTCACAGACGGTTATAAAATTCTGAAAGGGTTGCTGGGGCAGATCAAAGACAGAAACTCTGCAGAATACAAAAAGTATTTTGATGAGTTGATGAATACGCACGATTTGCGTATGAAGTATACTCAGGAATTCTTGGGAAAAGGTGTAAAAGTATCGTCGGAAGATGAAGCACTGGGCATTAAAGCTGTCGATTATATTGCATTTGCTCCGAAGGTGGATGTAAATCAAGCTTATGATTGGTTGAAAAAATCGGTGGACGCTGCGAAAGCTGAGTCTGCAGCTGCTACATTGTTCTATTTCTTGCAGATGTCTCACGATAAACTGAAGGAAGATCCGGCTCACAAAGAGCAGTTTATTCAGGACTATCTGGCTGCATCCGAATATGCAGACGATGCTATAGCTGCTGCTGATAAAGAGAGTGTGAAGAAAGCTTTCGGAGGTATCAAAGATAATCTGGTAGCTCTGTTCATTAACAGCGGTACTGCCGATTGCGAATCACTGCAAGGTATCTATGGACCTAAGGTAGAAACGAATCAGACTGATTTGAATTATTTGAAGAAAGTCATCAGCATTATGAAGATGATGAAGTGTACGGATAGCGACGCTTATCAGCAGGCTTCATTCTATGTATACAAGATTGAGCCTTCGGCTGAGGCTGCTACCGGATGTGCATACCAGGCCTATAAGAAAGGGGATATCGATGGTTCTGTGAAGTTCTTTGACGAAGCGATCAACCTTGAGACAGACAATGCAAAGAAAGCAGAAAAGGCTTATGCTGCTGCCAGTGTTTTGACTACTGCCAAGAAATTGTCTCAGGCAAGATCTTATGCTCAGAAAGCAATCAGCTTCAATGAAAACTATGGTGCTCCTTATATCCTTATCGCCAACTTGTATGCTATGAGTCCTAACTGGAGTGATGAATCGGCTTTGAACAAGTGTACTTATTTTGCTGTTATCGACAAATTGCAGAAAGCTAAATCTGTAGATCCGAGTGTAACAGAAGAAGTTAACAAAATGATCAGCAGATATTCCGCTTATACTCCGCAGGCTAAAGACTTGTTTATGTTGGGCTACAAAGCCGGCGACCGCATCACTATCGGTGGTTGGATTGGAGAGTCTACAACGATCAGATAAATCTATGTTGCGACAACAAAGTAACAGTTTATTAAATAAAAGTTTGAGCATAACAATTGTCTTCGGGGCAATTGTTATGCTTCTTTTATTTTCTTCCTGTGGCGGGAGAAATAAGGCGATGGCCGATGCCATTACCGAGCGGGATTCACTGCCTGTTATGGATACACGGGGGGTAACGACCCTTATATCCGATTCCGGTGTCACACGTTACCGGGTCAACACTGAAGAATGGTTGATTTTTGATAAGAAGAAACCCTCGTATTGGGCTTTTGAGAAGGGCATTTATCTGGAACAGTTCGATTCGCTATTTCATATAGATGCGAGTATAAAGGCGGATACGGCTTATTATTATGATCGTGACCGGCTTTGGAAACTTATTGGAAATGTAGATATTAAGAGTCTGAAGGGCGATCATGTGACCACCGAGTTGTTATATTGGAATGAAGCCACCAAGAAAGTGTATACCGATAAGTTTGTCCGGATGGAAAAACCGGATCAGATTATGACCGGATATGGCTTTGAGTCAGACGATCAGTTTATGAAGCCGGTTGTTCATAACATATCCGGTATAGTATATATCGATGAAGATGCCGAAAAGGCAAAAACAGATTCTGTAAACTAACTATGAGCATCATTATTTACCTGTTGATTACGATGGCATTTTCTGCTTTCTTTTCGGGAATGGAGATTGCTTTTGTTTCGGTAGACAAACTTCGTTTTGAAATGGACCGGAAAGGAGGGGTATCATCGCGTATCCTTTCGCTATTCTTCCGGAATCCCAATGATTTTATTTCGACCATGCTGGTCGGGAATAACATCGCTCTGGTTATCTATGGTATATTGATGGCACAGATTATCGGCGACAATTTGCTGGCCGGATGGATCACCAATCATTTTGTAATGGTATTGGTACAGACCGTGATCTCCACACTGATCATCTTGGTGACAGGAGAGTTTCTGCCCAAAACGCTTTTTAAGATCAATCCCAATCTGGCCCTGAATGTCTGTGCAGTTCCTCTTTTCATCTGTTATGTTGTTCTCTATCCTATATCTAAATTTTCGTCGGGAGTCTCTTACCTCTTTCTTCGCCTGTTTGGGATGAAAGTGAACAAGGAAGCCTCTGCGAAAGCCTTTGGTAAGGTAGATCTGGATTATTTTGTCCAGTCGAGTATAGACAATGCCGAAAGTGAGGAAACTCTGGACACGGAAGTGAAAATCTTTCAGAATGCACTCGACTTCTCGGCGGTCAAGATACGCGACTGCATCGTTCCACGGACAGAAGTGGTAGCAGTTGCGCTGGATACATCCCTTGAAGAACTTAAAGGCCGGTTTGTTGAGTCCGGTATATCAAAAATAATTGTCTATGATGGTAATATAGACAATGTGGTGGGATACATTCATTCGTCCGAAATGTTTCGTAGCCCGAAAGATTGGCGCGATCATGTGAAAGAAGTTCCCATTGTGCCTGAAACGATGGCGGCCCATAAACTGATGAAGCTGTTTATGCAGCAGAAAAAGACCATTGCCGTGGTAGTGGATGAATTTGGAGGAACTTCGGGCATTGTCAGCCTTGAAGACCTTGTTGAAGAAATTTTCGGTGATATCGAAGACGAACACGACAACACTTCCTATATTTGTAAGCAGATCGGTGAGCATGAATACGTGCTTTCGGCCCGTTTGGAAATAGAAAAAGTAAACGAAACTTTTAATTTGGAGCTTCCCGAATCCGATGACTATCTAACGGTGGGAGGATTAATCTTGAATCAATACCAGAGCTTTCCGAAATTGCACGAATTGGTCTCTGTCGGTAAATATCAGTTTAAGATAATTAAGGTTACAGCAACGAAAATCGAACTTGTCCGACTGAAAGTAATGGAATAATGATCGATAGCTGTAATTTTTTAGCTAATAAATAGATGCATATTAGCATTTTTTGTATCTTCGTGCGCTAAAACCAAAGATGAAGAAAATAATAATAACAAATAAATCGTATTAATCAAAATGGCAACATTACAAAACATTAGATCCAAAGGACCCCTGTTGGTGATCGTTATTGGTTTGGCTTTGTTTGCTTTCATTGCGGGCGATGCCTGGAAAGTTCTCCAGCCACACCAATCGCATGATGTAGGCGAAGTCAATGGAGAAACTCTTTCTGCTCAGGACTACCAGAACATGGTAGAAGAATATACCGAGGTTATCAAGTTCTCAAGCGGAATGAGTTCATTGAATGATGAACAGACCAATCAAGTGAAAGACGAAGTATGGCGTAGCTATGTGAACAATAAACTGATTGAAAAAGAAGCGAAGAAGCTCGGTATTACTGTTTCGAAGGCTGAAATTCAATCAATCATTAACGAAGGTGTGAATCCGTTGCTGCAGCAGACTCCGTTCCGCAATCCTCAAACGGGCGCTTTCGATAAAGATATGTTGAAGAAATTCTTGGCTGACTACTCTAAAATGGACAAGACCAAGATGCCGTCTCAATATGTGGAATACTATGAAGGAATGCACAAACTTTGGTCATTTGTAGAAAAGACACTGATCCAGAGCCGTTTGGCGGAAAAATACCAGGCACTGGTGACTAAAGCTCTTTTCTCTAATCCGGTTGAGGCACAGGATGCATTCGACGCAAGAGTAAACCAGTCGGATGTTCTGTTGGCTGCTGTTCCTTATTCTTCTATTGTAGACTCTACTATCACAGTTAAAGAGTCTGAACTGAAAGATCTCTATAACAAGAAGAAAGAACAGTTCAAACAATATGTTGAAACACGCAACATCAAATACATCGATGTACAGGTGACAGCCAGTGCAGAAGACAGAGCTGCTATCCAGCAAGAAGTGACTGATTATACAAACCAACTGGCTACTGCCAATGGTGATTATACTACTTTCATCCGTTCTACCGGATCGGAATATCCGTATGTTGATTTGTACTATACCAAGAAAGCTTTCCCGTCAGATGTAGTTGCACGCATGGATTCAGCTTCGATTGGACAAGTATATGGCCCTTACTACAATGCAGGCGACAATACTATCAATTCGTTCAAGGTGTTGTCTAAAGTGGCTGCTGCCGATTCTGTACAGTTCCGTCAGATTCAGGTTTACACAGAAGACGCTGCTAAAACAAAGGCTTTGGCTGACAGCATCTATACTGCTATTAAGGGTGGAGCCGACTTTACAGCTTTGGCTAAGAAGTACGGACAAACAGGTGAATCCAACTGGATTTCGTCTGCTAACTACGAAAATGCACAGGTTGATGGCGATAACTTGAAATTTATCAGCACTATCAACAATCTGGGAGTAAACGAACTCTCTAACGTAGCATTGGGACAAGGTAATATCATTTTGCAGGTGACTGATAAGAAAGCTGTGAAAGATAAATATAAAGTTGCCGTTATCAAGCGTGCGGTTGAGTTCAGCAAAGAAACTTATAATAAAGCTTATAATGAATTCAGCCAGTTTATTGCAGCTAACCCGACAGTAGACAAGGTTGCGGCCAATGCTGAAGAATCAGGCTATAAATTGCTCGAAAGAAATGATCTGTATAGCTCAGAACACGGAATCGGTGGTATCAGAGGGACTAAAGAAGCACTGAAATGGGCCTTTGCTGCAAAACCGGGTGAAGTTTCCGGCTTATATGAATGTGGCGAAAGCGACCGCATGTTGGTTGTTGGTCTGGTTAGCGTGATCGAAGAAGGTTATCGTCCTTTGGCCCAGGTTCAGGATCAGTTGAGAGCTGAAATCATTCGTGATAAGAAAGCTGAGAAGATCATGGCCGACATGAAGGCTGCCAATGCAACTACAATTGCCCAGTACACATCGATGGCCAATGCAGTAAGTGATTCTGTAAAACACGTAACATTTGCAGCGCCTGCTTATGTAGCCGCTTTGCGTAGTAGTGAGCCGCTGGTAGGCGCATACGCTTCGGTTTCGGATATCAATAAGCTGAGCGCTCCTATCAAGGGTAATGGCGGTGTATTTGTGTTGCAGGTATATGCCAAAGATAAGCTGAACGAAACATTCGATGCCCAATCAGAAGAGGCTACATTGGAAAACATGCATGCCCGTCTGGCAAGTCGTTTTATGAACGATCTTTATCTGAAAGGCGATGTAAAAGATAAACGATACCTGTTCTTCTAAAAACGGATTTGTTTTTTAGATAACATCGTTTTAATATACGAAAGGCTGTTCCGCACGGAACAGCCTTTCTTTTTGCTATCTCTTTCCCTCTTCCCATTAACTTTTGTCCCTTCTCTTTTTTAAAATCGACTTTTATTCCTTACATTTGCATGAATAAATAAATATTTGTAGTAAATATGCCCAAATATCCGCTTTTAGGAATGACCCTTACCGAATTGCAATCTGTCACCAAAGATTTGGGGATGCCTGCTTTTGCAGCCAAACAGATCGCTTCCTGGTTATACGATAAAAAAGTGACTTCTATTGATGAAATGACCAATCTGTCGTTGAAGCATAGAGAGTTGCTCAAGGGAGAGTATGATTTGGGGATATCCGCGCCTGTTGATGAGATGCGTTCCGTAGATGGTACGGTGAAGTATCTTTATCAGGTAAGTGACAATCATTTTGTTGAAGCTGTGTATATTCCGGACGAGGATCGGGCGACATTGTGCGTGTCTTCTCAGGTAGGCTGTAAAATGAACTGTAAGTTCTGCATGACGGGTAAACAAGGATTTACCGCAAGTCTGACAGCCAATCAGATCTTGAATCAAATCGCAGCATTGCCGGAGCGGGATAAGTTGACTAATGTCGTGATGATGGGGATGGGCGAGCCTCTCGATAATTTGGATGAAGTATTAAAAGCGCTGCATATCCTGACTGCTTCGTATGGATACGGATGGAGCCCTAAGCGCATTACTTTGTCGTCTGTAGGATTGCGGAAAGGGCTTCAACGCTTTATTGAAGAAAGCGAATGCCATCTGGCTATCAGCCTGCATTCTCCTTTTCCTTCACAACGTTCTGAGCTGATGCCGGCCGAAAGGGCTTTCTCGATTAAAGAAATGGTCGATCTGTTAAAAAACTATGATTTTAGTAAACAGCGCAGACTTTCGTTTGAATACATTGTTTTTAAGGGCGTCAATGATTCGCTGATTTATGCTAAGGAGCTGTTGAAATTGCTGCGTGGGCTTGACTGCCGGGTGAACTTAATCCGGTTTCATGCCATTCCCGGGGTAGACCTCGAGGGTGCCGGTATGGAGACTATGACGTCATTTCGTGACTACCTGACCTCACATGGACTGTTCACTACCATTCGAGCTTCCCGGGGAGAAGATATTTTTGCCGCTTGCGGGATGTTATCGACGGCTAAACAGGAGGAGAGTAACAAGAATTAATATAAATTATCAGCACATTGGATGAAAGTATACGACCATTTCGTAGATTTGTGAAAACATTAAAATTGATGCATATGAAAAAGTACCTGTTTTACCTCAGTATGGCTCTTGTAGCAGTAGTGTTGTTTTCTTGTAAAAGCGGCAAGAAAAGTGTGTTTACTCCAACTTCCAGCGGACGTGCTTATGAAGTCCTCGTTGTGGTTGAGAAGCCTGTGTGGGAGCGTCCTGCCGGTAGAGCTTTGTACAATGTGCTCGATACAGATGTGCCCGGACTTCCGCAATCGGAACGTTCGTTTAGGATCATGTCTACTTCTCCCAAAGATTTTGATGCCATCCTGAAGTTGGTGCGCAACATTATTATCGTAGATATACAGGACATTTATACCCAACCTAAATTCAAGTATGCCAAGGATGTATATGCATCTCCCCAGATGATTTTGACTATCCAGGCTCCGGACGAGGCATCGTTTGAGAAGTTTGTCGAAGAGAACAAACAGCCGATTATAGACTTCTTTACCCGTGCCGAAATGAACCGTCAGATCTCTTTCCTGGAGAAAAATCATAATGACTATATTTCAACGAAAGTAGGTAGCATGTTCAACAGTGATATCTGGCTTCCGGCTGAACTGAGCAGTTCGAAGACAGGAGAAGACTTTTTCTGGGCAGGTACTAATGCCGCTACCGGAGACCAGAACTTTGTAATCTACTCTTACCCGTATACAGATAAGGATACCTTTACGAAAGAGTTCTTTATCCATAAGCGCGATTCAGTGATGAAGGCTAATATTCCGGGTGCCAAAGAGGGTATGTACATGGCGACTGATTCGTCTACCGTAGAGGTTCGTCCGATTGATATTCATGGAGATTACACAATGGAAGCACGCGGACTGTGGCGCATAAAGGGCGATTTCATGGGTGGCCCGTTTGTTTCGCACACCCGTCTGGATAAAGCCAGCCACCGTATTATCACTACAGAAGTATTTATTTACTCACCCGATAAAATGAAACGTGACCTGATGCGCCGATTGGAAGCATCTCTGTATACTTTGCAACTTCCTACCGAGAAGGCGCAGGAACAGATTCCGATGGGCATAGAGCAGGAGGAGAAAACTAACAAATAACAAAATGGAAGATAACAAAATAAAAATTGGCATCACTCAGGGAGACATAAATGGGGTAGGATACGAAGTCATTTTAAAAACGTTTGCCGACCCCGTCATGTTGGAACTCTGTACACCGGTCATTTACGGCTCTCCGAAAGTGGCTGCATATCACCGCAAGTCGCTTGATTTGCCTACTAACTTCAGTATTGTCAATACCGCTGCAGAAGCTGCCCACAATCGCCTGAGCGTGGTCAACTGTACGGATGACGAGGTGAAAGTAGAGTTCTCAAAACCCGATCCGGAAGCCGGTAAAGCAGCTTTGGGAGCACTTGAGAAGGCGATAGAGGAGTTCAGGGAAGGCTTGATCGATGTCATAGTGACGGCTCCTATCAATAAGCATACGATTCAGTCCGAAGGATTTGCTTTTCCCGGACATACGGAATACATCGAACAACGTCTGGGGAATGGTTCAAAATCACTGATGATCCTGATGAAAGAGGATTTCCGGGTAGCTTTGGTAACAGGACATATTCCGGTTCGCGAGATAGCCTCTTCAATAACCAAGGAACTGATTCAGGAGAAACTTGCCATATTCAACCGGTCGTTGAAACAGGATTTCGGGATTGGTGCACCGCGCATCGCAGTGTTGGCACTGAATCCGCATGCCGGAGACGACGGATTGCTCGGTACAGAAGAACAGGAAATCATTTCTCCTGCTATTCAGGAAATGGCTGCCAAGGGAATCTTGTGCTATGGCCCTTATCCGGCTGACGGATTTATGGGATCGGGCAATTTCACCCATTTTGACGGAGTACTGGCCATGTATCACGATCAGGGATTGGCTCCTTTCAAGGCATTGGCCATGGATGAAGGTGTGAACTACACGGCGGGTTTGCCGGTGATACGCACTTCTCCCGCGCATGGCACAGCCTATGATATTGCAGGAAAAGGCGTTGCTTGCGAAGATTCATTCCGTCAGGCTATTTATGTAGCGATCGACGTATTCCGTAACCGTCAACGTGAGAAGGAAGCACATGCCAATCCGTTACGTAAACAGTATTACGAGAAACGAGACGACAGTGATAAACTGAAGCTCGATACAGTAGATGATGATATTTAATCAGGAAGGGAGTTTAGTGCGAATATGACAAAAGCGGAAATACAACAGGTAAAACTAAGGTTCGGTATTATTGGTAACACTGAAGCTTTGACGCGTGCGATAGATGTTGCCATACAGGTGGCACCTACCGATTTGTCCGTGCTAATAACCGGAGAGAGTGGTGTCGGTAAGGAAAGTTTTCCTCAGATCATTCACCAATACAGTCGCCGAAAGCATGGACAGTATATTGCTGTCAACTGTGGTGCTATTCCTGAAGGAACCATCGATTCGGAACTGTTCGGTCATGAAAAAGGGGCTTTTACGGGAGCCATCGGTGAGCGAAAGGGCTATTTTGGTGAAGCCGACGGCGGAACTATTTTTCTGGATGAAGTCGGAGAATTGCCTTTGCCCACGCAGGCACGTTTGCTTCGTGTACTCGAGAGTGGGGAGTTTATAAAAGTAGGCTCCTCCAAAGTACAGAAAACGGATGTCCGCATTGTGGCTGCTACCAATGTCAATTTGACCCAGGCCATTGCAGAGGGACGTTTCCGTGAGGATTTATACTATCGTCTCAACACGGTGCCCATCCAGATCCCTCCTTTGCGGGAGCGTGGAGAAGATGTGCTGTTACTGTTCCGTAAGTTTGCAAGTGACTTTGCAGAGAAGTATCGTATGCCCGCCATACAGCTGACCGAAGATGCCAAACGGGTTTTGCTGTCTTATTCCTGGCCGGGTAATGTGCGTCAGTTGAAGAATATCACGGAGCAAATCTCTATAATTGAGACCAATCGTGAGATTAATGCCCCTATCTTGCAATCTTATCTGCCTGCCCAGAGTACGCAGCGATTGCCTGCCCTGTTCGGTGTAAAGACAGGGAAGAGCTTCGAAAGTGAACGTGAAATCTTATATCAGGTCCTTTTTGACATGCGACAAGATGTGACCGAACTGAAAAAGCTTGTACACGAAATCATGTCCGAGCGCGGAGCGGTAACCTCTAATGTCGGTACGTTTTATACGCCGGCTCCGGTAGTAACCCCTACACCCTCAGTGCCTGCCATCATTCATCCGGTCAAGCCCAATTGTCCCGATGACGATGACATACAAGATACCGAAGAGTATGTGGAAGAGTCGCTTTCGTTGGACGAAGTCGAGAAAGAAATGATACGCAAAGCCCTTGAAAAGCATCATGGCAAGCGAAAAAGCGCGGCAAAGGATCTTAATATATCCGAGCGTACCCTTTACCGAAAAATAAAAGAATATGGATTGGAATAAAAAGATAATGCGAATTTCACTGCTGGTTTTCACACTGGTAGTAGGAATTTCGTGTACTGTTTCTTATAAGTTTAATGGTGGTAATATCAATTACGATAAGGTAAAGACTATCTCTATTGCCGACTTTCCTATTAAGTCGGACTATGTTTATGCACCGTTAGGCACTAAGTTCAACGAGGACCTGAAAGACATTTTCCTTCGTCAGACCCGTCTGAAACTGGTGAATAACAATGCCGACCTCGAGATTGATGGAGAGATTACCGGATACAACCAGTATAACCAGGCTGTTTCGGCCGACGGATACTCTTCTGAAACCAAGTTGACCATCACAGTGAATGTTCGTTTTGTGAACAATACGAATCATGAACAGGACTTCGAGCAACAGTTCTCGGCCTTCCGTGTCTATGATTCGAGGGAGTTGCTGACAGCCGTTCAGGACGGACTGATTGCGGAGATGACCAAAGAGATTACAGATCAAATATTTAACGCAACGGTAGCAAACTGGTAATTAGAATGATTTCTGCTAACTTACAACAATGGATTCAGCATCCGGAAACGCTGAATAAAGATACTTTGTACGAGTTGCGAACGCTTGTCACACGCTATCCTTATTTTCAGTCACTGCGATTACTCTATCTTAAAAATCTATATTTGTTGCACGATATCTCTTTCGGTGCCGAGCTTCGTAAAGCCATATTGCATGTGGCTGATCGCCGGAAGCTGTTTTATCTGATTGAGGGTGAACGATATATTTTGAAACCTCGGAAAAAGAACGCACTTCCCGAAACAGAAGTTTTAGAGGAAGAGCCCAGCCTCGATCGTACGCTTTCCCTGATCGATGCTTTTCTGGCCACCGTTCCCGAAGAGGTTTCAGCCCAGACAAGCCTGGACTATGCAACGGACTATACCACCTATTTGCTGCAAGAAGACGATACACCGGAACTGGAAGAAACTCCCAAACTTCGCGGTCATGAATTGATTGACGGCTTTATCGAAAGAAGTGAAGAAGAAACATCTATCCGTTTGCAACCGGCAGATGAAAATAAAGCTATCTCCGAAGAGGAACAGAGCGAGACGCATCATGAAGAAGATGAAGATGATAGCTGTTTCACCGAAACATTGGCCAAAATATACGTCAAACAGCATCGATATTCCAAGGCGCTTGAAATTATTAAAAAATTAAGTTTGAAATATCCAAAAAAAAATGCTTACTTTGCAGACCAAATCAGATTTTTAGAGAAATTGATTATTAACGCTAAATCAAAATAACAAAATGTACTTATTATTAGTTATCTTAATGGTTATTGCAGCCATACTGATGTGCTTCATTGTGTTGATTCAGAACTCAAAAGGCGGTGGTCTTGCTTCAGGGTTCTCATCATCTAACCAGATTATGGGTGTACGCAAAACTACAGACTTTCTGGAAAAAGCAACTTGGGGCTTAGCTGCATTTATGGTTGTGATGAGCATTGCTACTGCGTATGTCGTTCCGACTTCTTCTTCTAAAACACAAGATGTCATTATGGAACAGGCACAGCAGGAAGAGCAGACCAACCCTTATAACCTGCCCGTAGGTACTACTGCACCGAAGACAGACGCTGCTGCTCCGGTTGAAGCACCTGCCACAGAAACTCCGGCTACTCCGGCAAACTAACAACAGATTCTTTTTAAGAAACGATAAGCGAAGCTGCAATTTCAAACCGAAACTTGCAGCTTCGCTTATTTTTTGCCGTAAAATGCATCTTTTTGTTAGGCATACAAGGCAGATTTAGTTACCTTTGTTCGCAATAACACTTTTACTAATTTCTGAGTTTAAATATTACAATGACAGAACAATTGAAAAACAAATTGAGTGACTCCAAAACACTTCGTTGGAGTGTGCTCGCTCTGGTCGCGTTTACTATGCTTTGCGGCTATTTCCTCACCGATGTAATGTCCCCTTTAAAGCCTATGCTCGAGAAAGAGCTTCTCTGGGATAGTTTGGACTACGGATTCTTTACCAGTGCTTACGGATGGTTCAATGTATTCCTGCTCATGTTGATTTTCGGTGGTATTATTCTCGATAAGATGGGAGTTCGTTTCACCGGTATGGGAGCTTGTATACTGATGGTGTTGGGTTGTGGACTAAAATATTATGCTATCTCTACTACTTTTCCTGAGGGAGCTTTGATTATGGGTTTCAAGACTCAGGTCTTTCTGGCGGCTTTAGGATACGCTATCTTTGGTGTCGGCGTAGAGATCGCCGGTATCACCGTCTCTAAGATTATCGTGAAATGGTTTAAAGGTAAAGAGATGGCTTTGGCTATGGGACTTGAGATGGCAACCGCACGTATCGGTACCACTTTGGCTATGGTGCTTACCGTTCCCATTGCCGATTATTTCGGCTATACGGATGAAAGCGGCAGTTTCCATACCAATATTCCGATGCCTATTTTGTTGTGCCTGATCATGCTGTGCATCGGTACTATCGCCTTTTTCATTTATACCTTTTATGATAAGAAACTTGACGCTTCTTTAGATGCTCAGGGAGAAGAACCGGAAGAACCGTTCCGTATGAAGGACGTTATGCTGATTGTCACCAATAAAGGCTTCTGGCTGATTGCTTTATTGTGTGTACTATTCTATTCTGCTGTTTTCCCCTTTATTAAATATGCAACCGACTTGATGGTGCAGAAGTATAACGTAGACCCTAAGCTGGCCGGAAATATTCCGGGATTACTACCGATAGGTACCATCTTCCTGACTCCGTTGTTTGGTACTCTTTATGATCGTATCGGTAAGGGAGCGACGTTGATGATTATCGGTGCCGTCATGCTGATTGGTGTGCATACTTTGTTTGCGCTTCCCATTCTGAACGTATGGTGGTTTGCCACTGTGATTATGATTGTTCTGGGTATTGCTTTTTCACTGGTGCCTTCGGCCATGTGGCCTTCTGTTCCGAAAATTATTCCGGAGAAACAACTGGGTACTGCCTATGCTTTGATTTTCTGGGTGCAGAACTGGGGATTGATGGGGGTACCTCTGTTGATCGGATGGGTGTTGAATACCTATTGCAAAGGTCCTGTTGTGGATGGAGCGCAGACTTATGACTATACTTTGCCTATGGCTATCTTTGCTTGTTTCGGTGTTTTGGCTCTGATTGTAGCTTTAATGTTGAAAGCGGAAGACAAGAAGAAGGGATACGGACTGCAGGAAGCAAATATCAAAAAATAACAGTATATGGCAGACGTGAAAGAGAAAATAAATCTTTTGGATGTAATTCCTTTCCGTAGTGAAAATATTACGGCCGAAAAGGGAAGCGATGGTACCGTTACCATTGCTTTCCCCCGGTTTAAATACGAGTGGATGCGGCGATTCTTGTTGCCTAAAGGAATGTCTACGGATATTCATGTCCGGCTGGAAGATCATGGCACTGCCGTATGGGAGTTGATTGACGGAAAGAGAACCGTACGCCGGATTATTGAAGAGCTGGCAGAACACTTCAATTATGAAGAAAATTACGAATCACGTATTACGGCTTATATCACTCAGTTGCAGAAAGACGGATTTGTGAAATTAGTGATTGAGAACTGATTGCATTACGATATACTATCGGAATATAATAAAGAGACTCCGGCTGATTTAAAAATGAAGTGCACCCTAAAAGTTAAACATGAACTTTTGGGGTGCACTTCATTTAAGATCGGCCGGAGTTTTTGATTATGTTTTATTCTCCTTCTTCTCTATCTACCTTGATCAAGCCTCCTGTATCCGGGTTGAAAGTAACCTGAACAGTCGATTTCTTATTGAAAAGCGCCGGAGCCAGATATTCGATGGTACCGAATTGTGTGACAGGAAGTTCTCCGTTAAACCATTGCTTTTTCCCCTCCGTTAGTGTTACTTGTGCTTTGCCGGGCACATTATAGGCAATGCCGTCCACCTTCTTTTTGCCATCGTCTTCCGGTACGTTGACGGTTTTCAGATTCTTCAGCGTGATATAAACCGGCTCTCCTGCAAGATCGTTATTAGCAACTATGCCCAGCTTCTTCGAAAAGCGGAAGGCTACTTCGTTGTCCATTTCCTTATCCGGAGTGAGGCGGATGTTGAATATCTTTTCGTCTTTATTCAAGGTACCCGAGAACATTTCGGTCATGGCAGCCTCTTGCTCTTCCAGGTTGGCAAGCATAATCTTCAGTTGCTCCCCATCTTTGGGCATGTTGTCTGCCTGTCCGCGTACCAGGGCATTTTTACTTTCACGAATGTTATAAATCTCTTTGGCAACCAACTCCGCCATTTTAGCTGTAGAACCTGCCATCAGAATCTCTTCGGTCAGAAAATCACGTGGATTTATCTTCTTTTTCTGTGTCGTGGCGGGTTGCATCGGAGCCGATTTTTTAGGAGATAGCGGTACGTTGATTGATTTTACGATACCATCTTCGGTCAATTCTATTAGCGGAGCTACTGTTTTATCTTTCAGCTTGACAAAATAGGTATGTTCGCTATCGGGGATACCGACAGATTTTGCTTTGACGCTGACCAGTTCCCAATATTCCTGAGGCTCACCCGACACATCGGTCAACCGGAGATAACGGTCGGCATACTTGCTGAATTCTCCCGGAGTATATGTCACTTTATTGACTTTGACTTCAATATTGATTGCTGTTTTAGGAAGTGCATAGGTTACACCGTAATCTTTTCCCCGGGTAACTCCCGCTGTAACTTCGGTCTGGGCATAAGCCGAGGTAGAGAGTAACAGCCCTGTCAGTATAATTAGCTTTTTCATTTCCGGTTTATTTTAACTGGTTTAAAAAACAAAGTTAATGAAGTTATTTGGAAAATCATAAGTTGTTAACTTTTATTCGCTTACCAGACGCCAAGCCAATGGCAGATTACTGATAATGTCTCCTGCCGTCATGCTGATAACGCCTTGCTTTTTGCGTGCGAAATCACCTGCCAGGCCATGTACATAAGTACCGATTTTGGCAGCTTCTTCAGCCGGATATCCCTGTGCGAGCAAAGCCAGCACGACACCTGTCAATACATCTCCGCTTCCGGCTGTTGCCATACCCGGATTACCCGTAGAGTTGAAATAGCACTTGCCCGAGGGGGTGATAATTGCCGAATAGGCCCCTTTTAATATGATATGTACTTTGGCGGTTCGGGCCAGTTCACAGGCCTTCATCAGTCGTTCGTATGAGTTCTGGCATTTGCCCACCATGCGTTCCAGTTCTTTGGGATGGGGAGTCAGAATAGAGCCTTTGGGCAATGTGGTCAGTGCGTGGCGGTGGTTGGCCAATATGTTTAGTGCATCGGCATCCAGTACCAGAGGTGTCTGGCAACCACTGAGTTGTTCAAGCAGTGCAGCTTCGGTCTCTTCCGAGCGTCCGATGCCCGGACCGATTCCTACAGCCTGATAGTCATCCGTATCTGTAGGGCAGGCAAAGTAGGTATCGCTGGCATCCGATTCGATAATTGCCTCCGGAACCGAAATCTGCAGGATATCATTGTTGCGTATAGGTGCATGGACTGTCAGTAAGCCTACACCCGAACGCATACAGGCGCGGGCTGCCAGTATCGACGCGCCTGCCATGCCGTACGAACCGGCAATCAGCAGAGCATGCCCAAAGTTTCCTTTGTGTGAGAAAGTGTTACGGGGTTTGATCAGAGCGTGTATTTCTTCCGCTTCCAATAAGGCATAATTGCTTTCCGTCTCCTCAATCGCTTCACGACTGAGGTTGATATCCAACAGTTTCCATTCGCCTACGAATTCGGAATTCTCGGCAAAGAGGAAAGCCAGTTTCGGCAATTGCAGGCTCAATGTCAATTGGGCACGGATGATATTGGCTTTTACATTAAATGTGTTCTCTTCCCCCATCAGTCCCGAGGGGATATCGATGGCGACTACGGTGGCAGGCGATGCATTGATATATTTCACTACTGCCGCAAAACCGCCACTTAGCGGCTTATTAAGTCCCGAACCAAAAAGTCCGTCCACTACCAGATGATCCATTGTCAGGGCAGGAGGTACAAACTGTGTGCTTACTTCGCTGAACTTCACATTATCCATCATCTCTACCAGCTCCTTGTTGGTCTGGCAGTCGGCAGACAGTTCCCCTTTCGGGTTAAACAGATAGGCTTCGACCTTGTATTCCTTTTCCGCCAACATTCGGACCACGGCAAGGGCATCTCCGCCATTGTTGCCCGGTCCGGCAAATACCGTGACGGGAGTTGTGATGTCCCAGCGTTCGGTGATGGCTTTGGTCAGTGCCTGTGCGGCCCGCTCCATCAGGTCGATCGATGCAATCGGTTCATGTTCTATGGTGTAAGCATCCAGTTTCTTGATGCTGCTACTTGGAAAAATCTTCATGGTGAACTTTCATTTTAAGTTTTTTGACCCACAAAGATAGCAATTAATATACGAAATCGGGAACTTCTTTTTCTTCTTCTTTTTTTCTGAATACCCCTGTCTTTCCGTAATTCTCCCTGCGGTAGCGTTGGTGCAGGTAGATGAAAGAGCATACAAAAGCAACGAAACAGATTATTCCCACATATCCTGCCATCAGATTGTAGAAAGCTGTCCAGTTAATGTCCGGTGAAAAGAATTCTTTGACAGCCAATACTATGACTGTTCCCGTATAGCCCAGAAAATCATTCATAGCAATGAAGAAACCCACGTTACCTCGAATTTTGAAGCAAGCGATAAAACGGTCGAAGAAGATAGTCTGGAAAGTGAGAAAAGCCAGATAGAGACACAGGCTCTGGATGAATAGCCAGGCGATGGCGTTCAGCTGCAATTGTTCGTAACCAAACGAAACGACTGCCATCACTACCATGCTGGCAATGATCAATCCCAGTAATATCGACAGTGCTTTCAAGTTGCTTCTGACGAATACCATTAATCCGAAAATTATCAGAATAATGAGGGTTACTACGCTGTCTACCTGTGCAAACATCCACGAAGAGTATTGAGAGACATCGATAATTTTTACCAGGAAGTCCTCCTTTATATCTCTCAAGATAGTCAGTACCACATTGGCTATAAAGAGCAGAGTGAGGAAAGGCATGAAATTCTTAAATAGCTCCCATCGTTGCTTGCCGTTCAGTGTTTCCCGTTTCGATTTCATGGCAATGTCTTCGGCTGTTGGCTGTGGAAGCCGGTTGAGTGCATATCCCAACAAGGCAAGTAGAGGAAGGGCAACTCCGCCTATCAGGGCAGGCATCCAGAATTCGCTGATGTTCAAAGTGTCCATGACATACAAACCGGCCGACTTGGCGGTACCCGAGCTGATGACCATACTGACTCCGAGTAAGCTGGCAAGAATGTCCGTCATTCGTCTTCCCTCGATAAAGCTAAAAATGATTCCCCACATACATCCCAGTGAAAGTCCGTTCAGAAACATGGCTACTATATTATAAGGTGCGGGCAACAGTCCGAACAATATTAACGAAGCTTCAGCCAGAATTATGGAGATCAGAATAAACTTCATCCGGTTTTCCCGTTTTAATTCGGAGATTAATTTAATTCCGATGAATTTAGAAAGTACATATCCTAATATTTGCGCGATGGTAACTACCACTTTGTAGTCCATTCCAAACGCTTCAAGTCCGTCAAATCCGGCTGCTGTATAAGGCTTTCTCAGTGCATATACCAATGAATAGGAGAGCAGCGCTGCTCCGCCTGCCCAAAGAATGAAAAGGAAATCAGAAATTTTTCTCTGCGAATAAGTTTTTACTTGCTGTACATTGTTCATAACATCTGCTTGTTGTTTTCCGGTGCAAAAATAGGAGGGTAGTGTTACAGACCTGTTACTGAATATATGAATGTTTATTATTAATAGATATTGATAATGAATCTGTTATGTTGTAATGTTTATGTAATATTTATGAAACGGAAACGAAAAGAGCATCGCACCTCCGGGCATCTGTTCGTCATAATTTTAACGGGAAGCAGATGCATACCTGCAAATATCTTTTAGGAAACAAATTCCCTATTTCTGGGTATTGCCTGTTTGGGCAGAAACTGTACTTTTGCCTGAAATATTAAATCAGCAGACAAATGAATAAGAGAGGCTTTGTAAGCAGGATCTTACAGAATTTCCGGAAGCCTGAAGGTTTTTTCGGAAGAATGATACTTTGGGGGATGAATACAGGACATGCATCATTGGCGCAATGGGGAATGTCATGTTTGCAATGGCAACCGGAATGGAGTGTACTCGATATCGGTTGCGGTGGTGGTGCCAATTTGCTACAGATATTGCAACGTTGCCCGCAAGGGAAAGCGTATGGCATAGATATTTCATCGGAGAGTGTCACCTTTGCGCGTAAAAAAAATAAAAAGTATCTCGGTACACGCTGCTTTATCGAGCAGGGAGGAGTCCACCGACTTCCCTATCCTGATTATGCGTTCGATGCGGTCACTGCTTTCGAGACTGTCTACTTCTGGGGTAACCTGCAGCATGCTTTTACGGAAGTGGCGCGTGTGTTAAAGCCCGGTGGATCTTTTCTTATCTGTTGTGAGATAAGCGATCCTGCCAATAAGGCTTGGACGGGACTTGTTGAAGGGATGGAGATTCATTCCTGTGATGAACTGAAGGCGATTCTTTCCAAAAGTGGTTTTACCGATACGGCCATATTCCGGACGAAGAAAGAAGAACTGTGCCTGGTAAGCCATCGGCAAACTGTGCGGTTGTAACCAATGCCGGGACGCTCTTACCAACGAATACGTTAACAATGTTAATGCCCGTAAAAGTGCTTTCCCTCCTTATCAATAGCTTATTAACTTCGTATCTCTAAAGAATTAATATCTTGCAATTACGAAGTTAATATTAACGTACTGTTAATGTTAACTTCCTACAGTTCTCTTATTAAGATATTATTGTTTGATAATCAATTGCTTATATTCTGGATGCATTCTGTCGTAAAATTCTTTTCTTACGTTCAAGATGTGCGTAGTTGTCTGTTTATCAAGTTACCGTTAAGACTCTCCATAGCCTGCCTCTCCACTTATTTCCACATTCTTTTATCAGCCACATTAGTATTATGTATATTGCTGCTTTCCTTATTTGCAAAGAGATAAATTATATCTTTGATATTCAGTCATATAACTTCCTATGATGAAAATAACCTGTGAAAAGTTTTGGAGACTCAAAAGAAGGTTTTACCTTTGCACCCGTAAATATATAGGCGGACAAATATACTTTTCTTTATGTCCGATATATGTTTAAAATAAAATAATTCAACGTATCGGATAGTATTCAAATCCGGTGCGAATACTTTTTCTGTACCCGATTATCATAAAACTTAATTTGTAAATTGCTGAAAATAAGGCATGTTTTTTGAATATTCCTGTTTTTAACAAATTTTCATCCTTAGTCATTACTGAAACTTTTTCTTACGAACGTAGTCTTGGAGACAACAGATAGCGATAAACATTGGTATGTCGTACTGACACGAACTAACTCAGAACGTAAAGTTCGGGATTATTTTCAATTGCAGGAGGTAGATACCTTTCTTCCTGTACAAAACCGTGTCATAGAGCGTGAAGGAAAACGCATTGAGCGTGAGCGCCTTTTGTTGCCCCGTATGGTTTTCGTTCATATCTCCCGTCAGGAAATGGCTGCCGTCCGAAGTACACTGAATGTATACGATTTCCTTCGTGATCGTTCCACCGGGGCTCCTACCTGTATCCCTGATGCGCAAATGGCTGATTTTCGCTATATGCTCGATTACTCCCAGGATCAGGTGATCCTGACAGGAGAGTCCATTCCCAAAGGTACTCGTGTAGTAGTTGCCAAGGGCGATTTACAAGGCTTGCGAGGAGAATTGGTCCGCTATAATAATAAATATCATATTTTAGTACGTATCGATATGTTCGGTAGCGCTATGGTTACAATTCCGGCTAGCTACGTCCGGAAAGAGAAATAAAAAGTATATATGTAAAGAAAATACCATTATATGTAATGGCGATAACAATATATGTAACGGGTGATAACAATATATGTAATGCCCCGTTACGTCGTTAGATACAATTCTATTGGATATTATTACTCTTCTATACAAATAAAAACCGAAAAGAATCGACGAATCATAATTCATTCCTTTTTAAAATGAAAAATTCTCTGTGTAATTCTGTGTCCTCCGTAGTGAAGAAACTCTTGGAGTATGGCGAGGACGGTACTCCTGTCTATGTGAATGAACTTACTGCGTTAAATCAAGAACTCCGTAACTTGTGTGCCGATCTTCTTCTTCAGAAAGGAGAATCTCCCGAAGAAGAGGCTGAAATACTTGTTACTTTGTTCAAAGGTTACGATACCATGCTGTTTAATTTCTCCTCTGAGAATGAACAGGTTATTCAAGAATTATTGGATCGTTCAATGACTGTTTTAGAAAAACTACCAGCTTCTGTATTGAAATGTCAGTTGCTGCTGGAGTGCTTTGAGCAGACGGGAGATGAGGAGCTGATAAGAGAAGCTAAGAAAAACATAGAGAGAGTTATCTGACAATGAAAGGTATTGTTTTAGCAGGTGGGTCGGGGACACGGTTATATCCTATAACTAAAGGAGTGAGTAAGCAGTTGCTTCCTATCTTTGATAAACCTATGATTTATTATCCTATTTCTGTACTAATGTTGGCAGGTATACGGGAAATTCTCATTATTTCTACTCCAGATGACTTGCCGGGATTTCAACGTTTATTGGGTGACGGATCTGATTTTGGGGTGAGGTTTGAGTATGCAGAGCAACCTTCACCTGATGGTTTGGCACAAGCTTTTATCATAGGAGAAAAATTTATAGGGGATGATTCTGTCTGTTTGGTTTTAGGTGATAATATTTTTTATGGCCAAGGATTTACGCGAATGTTAAATGAGGCTGTTCGTATTGCAGAATCAGAAAGTAAAGCAACCGTTTTTGGGTATTGGGTAAGTGATCCCGAACGCTACGGTGTAGCGGAGTTTGATGAGAACGGGAATGTTTTCAGCATAGAGGAAAAACCTCAGAAGCCAAAATCTAATTATGCCGTTGTAGGATTATATTTTTATCCTAATAAGGTGGTTGAAGTCGCTAAGAGTATTAGACCCTCTTCTCGTGGTGAGTTAGAAATAACGACTGTCAATCAGAACTTTTTATCAGATAAGGAGTTGAGGGTTCAATTATTAGGTCGGGGATTTGCTTGGCTTGATACAGGTACACATGATTCTTTATCCGAAGCAAGTACTTTTATTGAAGTTATTGAGAAGCGTCAAGGCTTAAAAGTTGCGTGTTTAGAGGGGATTGCTTTAAGAAAAGGCTGGATTTCTCCGGAAAAGATGAAAGCATTGGCACAGCCAATGCTTAAGAATCAATATGGACAATATCTGTTGAAGGTTATAGATGAATTGTATGTAAAATAAAACTACTTTCTTCCAATGAATATAATAAAAACAGCTATTGAAGGACTTGTGATCCTTGAGCCACAACTCTTCAAAGATGATCGTGGGTATTTCTTTGAATCTTTCAATCAGAGAGAATTCGAAGAAAAAGTCTGTAAAACTACTTTTGTACAGGATAATGAATCTAAGTCAAGCTATGGCGTTATTCGTGGTTTACATTTTCAGAAACCCCCTTTTGCCCAGAGCAAGTTAGTGCGGGTGATTAAGGGAGCTGTTCTTGATGTAGCTGTTGATATTCGTAAGGGTTCACCTACATTTGGAAAACATGTATCTGTAGAGCTTACAGAAGATAACCACCGTCAGTTCTTTATCCCACGTGGCTTTGCGCATGGTTTTAGTGTGCTGAGCGAAGAAGTAATTTTTCAGTATAAGTGTGATAACTTTTATCATCCGGAAGCAGAAGGAGCTATTGCTTGGAATGATCCGGATTTAGGAATCGAATGGAGAGTTCCTTGTAAAAGTATAATTCTTTCTAAGAAGGATAGGGTACATCCGTTATTGAAATACATTATATTGTTTAAATAATATTTTTGGAGTATATCTATGAAAAAGTTAGTTTATGATGTACGAAAAGATATAATTCCATGGAATTCTCGTATTACTAGAATTTTATTTTTTTTGAATAAAATACCGTATTTGAGACTTTTTTCGAAACCTTTGTTGAGGAAACAGTTTAATTTATCAAATACAGTTCAATTTAATTCGGGATTTTTTTGTCATGCTCCGAAATTGAAGTGTGGAAATTATGTAGGATTATCTGATACTTTTATTTTGGCTTATGCAGACGTCGTTATTGGTAACAACGTATCTTTCTCTTTTAGGAATATGTTAATTACGTCAACACATGATGTTAATGATTTTAATAAAATAATAGCTTCCTCAATTGTTATAGGCAATAATGTTTGGATAACATCAAATGTAATAATACTGGCTGGTGTTAAAATAGGAGATAATACAATAATAGGAGCAGGGAGTGTTGTTACACATGATATTCCCGCAAATGTATTTGCGGCAGGTAATCCATGTCGTGTAATAAAAAGTATAAGATTTAATAAGAATGAATAATTCTAGAACTGCTAAAGGATTAAAAAATGCACAAGTAGCTTTATTGTTCTATTTTATAAATCTTATCTTGAGTTTTCTTTCTCGTAAGGCATTTATAGAACATTTGGGAGCAGAGGTACTTGGTTTAAATACAACATTAACTAATATACTTGTCTATTTAAATTTAGCAGAACTTGGCATTGGCTATGCAATAAGTTATGCTTTATATAAGCCTTTGTATGAGGGAGATAAACAAGCTGTTAACGAAATTATTTCTATTCAGGGGTGGCTGTATAAAAGAATTGCGATAATTGTGATTATAATGTCTGGAGTCATATTATTGTTTTTTCCTTTATTTTTTGCTAAGATAGAAATTCCTATATGGTATGTATATGCGACATTTTTAGTTTTATTATCTAGTTCTATTTTTAGTTATTTTTTTAATTACAAGCAGTTTGTACTTACTGCTGATCAAAAAGAATATAAGTTGATCACTAATGTGCAGGGATTTAAGGTGGTAAAAACTATTTTACAGATTGTTGTAATAGTATATTTTTGTAATGGATATGTTTGGTGGCTGCTACTTGAATTGTTAATGGGTGTTATTACGGTATTCGTATTGAATTCTATTGTAAGAAAAGAATATCCTTGGCTTCAAACTTCACCTAAGATAGGAAAAGATGTTAAAGATAAGTATCCCTATATAATAAAAAAAACGAAACAACTTTTTTTTCATAAAATAGCAAATGTTGTTTTGAATCAAACAAGTCCTATTATTATTTATTCATATACTAATTTGACAATGGTAGCAGTATATGGAAATTATATGCTCATAATATCTGGAATTTCTTTATTGATAAATTCAGTTTTCAGTAGTATTGGTGCTGGTATTGGTAATTTAGTTGCAGAAGGAAATCAAGCAAAGATTATACAAGTTTTTAATGAGTTGCTTTCTTCAAGAATTTGGATTGTTTCAATTTTGTGTTTTGGTGTTTATCAAATGTCTAGACCGTTTATTGTACTTTGGGTAGGTGATCGTTTCGTGTTAGATGATTTTTATTTATTGTTGATGCTTTTAATTGCCTTTATTTCTTTGACTCGTTTAGTTGATCTATTTATTGCAGCTTATGGACTCTATCAAGATGTATGGGCTGCTATATTGGAAGCCTTCTTGAATTTAGGACTTTCAATTTTATTTGGTTATTACTGGGGACTTTCTGGGATTCTAGGGGGAGTAATAGTTAGTTTGGTAATAATTGCTTTATTATGGAAACCATTTTTTTTATTTAAATATGGGTTTAATAAAAATTGCTTGAATTTTTATTTTGTTTACATGAAATGCGTTGCTTTTGCTTTGATAACATTTTATTTTTCTATCAGAGTTATTGATTATATTGGGATTGGTATGTGTACTGATTATAGCAGTTGGATACTAATTTCAATGTTGAATATTTTTGTTTATACTATAATTAGTTTCCCTATTTTCTTCTTTTTTTCTGATGGTACTAATAGATTTATTAAGCGAGTTATAAATATAGTCTTTAATTGATATATGTTATATGTAATTTTACGTGGACGATTAGGTAATAATCTTTTTCAGATAGCAACTGCCGCTTCGTTGACTCAGAATTTTATATTTTGTACAGTAAATAAGGACCAAGAGAGACAGGTCCTTTTGTATAAGGATTCTTTTTTTAAAAATATAAAAGTTATGAAGGGGGTTCCTGATGGCATACCATATTACAAAGAACCATTCCATGAATTTAGCAGAATTCCTTATGAAGAAGGAAAGGATCTCATTATTGATGGATATTTCCAATCAGAAAAGTACTTTAAAAGAAGTGTCGTATTAGATCTTTATAGAATAACTGATGAGCTAAGGAAGAAAATATGGAATATTTGTGGAAATATTTTAGAAAAGGGAGAAACTGTGAGTATTCATGTTAGAAGAGGTGATTACTTGAAGCTGCCACATGCATTACCATTTTGTGGAAAGTCATACTATAAGAATGCTATTCAATATATTGGTGAGGATAAAATATTCATTATTTGTAGTGATGATATCGATTGGTGTAAAAAAAACTTTATAGGAAAAAGATATTACTTCATAGAGAACACTACTCCTTTACTAGATTTATATATCCAATCCTTGTGCACTCACAATATTATAAGTAATAGCTCTTTTAGTTGGTGGGGAGCATGGCTTAATGAAAATAGTAATAAAATTGTTATTGCACCTCAAATGTGGTTTGGCATTTCTGTGAAGTTGGGTGTTAGTGATTTATTGCCTGTCAGTTGGGTTCGACTTCCTAATAATTATACTTTAGGAAGATATTGTTTTGCTCTATATAAAGTAGTTGAGGACTATTTATTAAATATTCTGCGATTAATATGGAAAAGAAAGAAGAATATGTGAAAAAGAAAATGACTCTTATTGTGAATCATCCATGGAATGATGTTTTTGAGGGTAAAGATGTTTTTTTAGTTCCATGTTACATTGGTAAAATTTATCATTATGATGTTAAGATTGTTTTTCCTTCGAATTATTTGTATGAAGCAAAAACAATAAGAGATGTTGAACTTGTTCCTGTATCATATATTAAAAAACTTCGTCCTTTTTCTTTTGTGTTTGGTTTTAAACTAATGAGATATTTGTTTTGTAACGCTAGAAAAATAGATTTATTTATGCGCTTTCATGTTACAATTACAACTGCTATTATGATTATTATTTATAAAATGCTAAATAGAAATGGAATAGCATATATAAAACTAGATAGTAATGGGGTTATGAATTTTGAATATAAAAATAATTTAAAAAGTCTATTCAGGAAATTATTGTATAGGAGGATGTTTGAATTGGTGGATTTTGTATCATATGAAACAAAAATGGGACTCGAAAATATTACCCAGCAAACAATAGGAATTGATATCAGTTCAAAGCTATTCTATATGCCTAATGGCTTTGATGAAGATATGATAAAACACTTGGATATTAATGTGAAAGAATACTCTGATAAAGAGAATGTAATGATTACGGTTGGGCGTTTAGGAACAAATCAAAAAAACACAGAATTATTTTTAAAGGCTGTGGAAAACATCGACTTGAAAGATTGGGTAATTTATTTGATTGGAGATATTGATCCTCAGAATATTACTTTTTTAGAGTTTGTTTCAAACTTCTTTTCTAATCATCCTGAGAAAAAAAAGTCTGTAATTTTTACAGGAGCAATAAGTGATAAAAGGCATTTATGGGAATATTACAATAAATCTAAAGTGTTTGTATTGACTTCTCGGTGTGAAAGCTATGGTTTAGTATTGAATGAAGCAAAACGATTTCGAAACTTTATAGTTTCTACTAATGTAGGAGCTTTTGAAGACTTAGTTGAGTCTGGCAAATATGGATGTGAGATTCCTCAAGATAATACGGACTATTTGGCTTGTATTTTAGAAAAAATAATTCTCGGTCAGTTAGATATAGATGTATATAATGATTTTTCTCCTGAATCTCTCTCCTATTATTACCAAGTAAAAAGAATGAAATTAAATAATTAGTTGTTATTATCATTGGAATGATTTATTATCTATTTAGGCCTTGTTTATATGTTTGTAAAATGTTTTTAAATTATTTCGTTTATTTTACTTCTAAAATTTGTACAGAGAATCGTTATAACTATTTTAAAAGAATAAAGCCTTTTCTTTTTTCTCGAATAGTTCGTACATGGTTTGGACATGTAGGTGATAAAATATCTATTGTCCCTCCTTTTTATATACGAGGGGGAAAGTATATTCAATTAGGTACTAATTTTAGGGCATTAAGCGGGCTTCGTTTGGAAGCAATTGATTTTTATAATAATAGTTCTTATCATCCAAGTATAGTAATTGGGGATAATGTTGTTTTTAATAATAGTTGTCATATTGGAGCTACTAATAGAATTATTATTGGTAACGATGTAGTGGTGGCAAGTCGAGTTTTCATAACAGATCATTTTCATGGTAATACAACGTACAATGATTTACAAATTCCAGTAAGAAACAGACTACTATATTCTAAAGGTCCTGTTGTTATAGGTAATAATGTATGGATTGGAGAAGGAGCTTCAATTTTGCCAAATGTTACAATTGGAGATAATTCGATAGTGGCTGCACATGCTGTTGTTACAAAAAATATTCCTGCCAATTCAATTGCAGTTGGGTGTCCTGCAAGAATTATTCGAACCATAAACTAAGTGAATTTATTTGTCCTACTTTTTGTTTTTGTATTTGGTATTATTGGATCTTATTCCTCTAAATTTTCTGAGAAGAATCTGTTTTGGCTTTTTGTAATAGTTTTGGCTATTATAATAGGAGGTCGTAGTATATCTGTACCTGATACGGACCAATATTTAGAATTTTATCAGCTAACACTTTCCTCTTCTATCTTAGATATTCCTTTATACTCTTATGAAATAGGATTTCAATTATTGACTAAGATATTAAAGCTGATAACGAATGGTTCTTCTTTCTTTTATTTTGGAATAATTGTTCTTATAAATTCATATTTTCTTTTTAAATCTTTCAGCTGTTTTACAGATCAGTCTTACCCCTCAAAAAAATCTTCTGGTACTCTAATTAATCAAATTAATTTACAAGAGTTCCTTCTGTTATACTTTTCATATTGGGGATTGTATTATACAGGTATCGTTTTAAGGGCAGGAATTGCTATGTCTATTCTAATTTATCTATCAACTTTATTGTGTTCCCCTTATATCTCTTTAAAAAAATGGTCAGCGATATTTTTATTAGCAATTATATCTTGTTCTTTCCATATTACTGCCCTTTTAGGAATTATTGCTCTTATTATTTTTTATATATCAAAGAAAATGACAATGAGATCGTATTTGTTACTTTTCTTGTTGATCTGTATAATTTTATTTGGAAAGGTAAGCTTTTGGATTGTAGATATGTTAGATAGGAATATGCCCATGATATTTTCATTGATAGAGGATACTGATTTTGCTAAATTGCAAGCATACAGTAATATTGATGCTTCTATTAAAATTTCATTTCGTTTTTTATTTTGTTTGCTTATAGGCTTGTTTTTTATAATATGTAAAAGGATGCCGCTATATTATTATAAATATTTGAACGTTTATATTGTTGGTTTATTTTTGGGGGCACTTTTTAGTGCTATTGAAGCGTTCTCTAGAATAATGGACTTTTTTGTTATATATTCTTTTATCCTTATTTCAATGCGTTTGTCTACTATAAATAGTTTTAAAATACGCTTTAGTATAATGTTTTCTATTGTATTAATACAATTATTGTTTGTCTATAGAATTATTATTGGTTTATGAATAATCATATTAAGAGGAAAGCTGTATCAGTTGTTATAGTTACTTTTAATTCGGAAAATTTAATAATGGATTGTCTGGATTCAATTTTTAAGTATAATGATATTTCTGATGATTTGGAAGTAGTGCTAGTTGATAATTGTAGTAAAAATTATTTGTCTATGTTTGGCTCTATTGAAGAAAAGTATGGCAATAAAGTTGTTCTTATAAATAATAAAGTTAATGGTGGTTATGGGCAAGGCAATAATTTAGGGGTAGAGGTTGCAAAAGCACCAATAATTCTAATAATGAATCCTGATGTTAGATTGGTTAAGCCTATTTTTAAAAGAATTTTGTCTTTATTTGAAAGGAGGAATATTGCAATAGCTGGTATGCAACAATATGAATCATTGTTGAAAAGAAGCCAATCATTTTTAATGTTGAGAGAGGATTTGTGTAGCTTATTTTTATATGCGGTATACACTAAGATAAATAAGTTTAATGAAAAATATTTTTGTATATCTGGTGCTTGTTTTGCTGTTAGAAAATCTGTTTTTACTAAAGTAGGAATGTTTGATGAACAAATGTTTCTTTATGGTGAGGAGCGAATGTTACATTATAAAATTTTACGTTTAGGAAATTATCATATTGTATATGATAGTACAATTGGATATTTACATCCTAAGGAGAATCGGGAATTTTCTTCTAAAAATTTCTTGCTTGGTTATCATTCATTTATATATACATGTGATAAATTAGGATTAGACCTGCATAGATCTCGTAATAAGATGTTAAACATGTATAGATTCCTTGAATTTTATTCATGGGCTAGAGGGGATAAGTTAAAGGTTAAGTATTATAAAGAAATAATTAAGTTGATAAAAAATAATATATAGAAATTGAAATGGAAGAATTAAAGATTGCCGTAATAGGTCTTGGTTATGTTGGGCTACCTTTGGCTCGATTGTTTTCGACAAAATATGAATGTATTGGTTTTGATCTGAACCAGTCTCGTGTTGATGCTTTAAATTCCGGTCATGATATGACTTTAGAGGTTTCTGATGACTTACTTCGGAAAGCGTTAGAAAATGGTTTCAAATGTACCAGTAATATTGACGAAATAAGTAATTGTAACTTTTATGTTGTAGCTGTACCAACCCCTGTGGATTTGAATAATCGCCCCGATCTTACACCTTTGATTGGTGCGAGTACAACAGTCGGAAAAGTTATTTCAAAAGGGGATATTGTTGTGTATGAATCTACTGTATATCCGGGAGTAACAGAGGAAGAATGTCTTCCGGTAGTCGAAGAGGTGTCTGGGTTAACATACAATGTAGATTTTTATGCAGGTTATTCACCAGAACGTATAAACCCGGGTGATAAAGAGCATACTGTTGAAAAGATTAAGAAAGTAACTTCCGGTTCGACTCCTGAGATTGCTGACATTGTTGATTCTGTTTATAATTCAGTGTTGGTTAACGGTACTCATAAAGCCCCTTCTATCAAAGTGGCTGAAGCTTCCAAAATAATAGAGAACTCCCAGCGCGATGTGAATATTGCCTTCATGAATGAACTCTCAAAGATCTTCAATGCAATGGGCATTGATACCAATGATGTTATTGAGGCTGCATCTTCCAAATGGAATTTTATCAAGTTGAAACCTGGCTTGGTCGGTGGTCACTGTATTAGTGTTGATCCTTATTATCTTATTCAGAAGGCCCAGGTTTATGGGGTACTCCCACGAATCATGTCTGCAGCAAGGCGCTTGAATGATGGTATGGGAGACTATGTCGCTAATCAGGTGATTAGATTAATGAATAAAAAAGGTATTCTTGTCAAAGATTCAAAGATTCTGCTTCTGGGTTTTACTTTTAAAGAAGATTGCCCTGATATTCGAAATACCAAGGTGATAGACATTTATTCTACCTTACATGAGTATACTTCTGACATTACCGTTTATGATGCTTGGGCTAATTCGGCTAAAGTGGCACATGAATATGGTATATCGATCCTGACTGCTGGTCTTGATAATTTGGTTGGACAATTTGATGCGGTGGTGTTGTGTGTTGGACATAAAGAGTTCCGGCATATGAATATTCGCGGCTTTCTCCGTTCTGATATGGGTGTTGTTTATGATGTTAAAGCTGTATTGAGTAAAGATATAATAGATGGCAGATTATAATTCTTCTATTTGTTGTATTTTTAATATAGGGACTCACTATCGCAATCCTATATATTCAAAAATGTCTTCGGAGCTTCCCTGCGATTTTTATTTTGGCGATCGTTTATTGACACCAATAAAGAAAATGGATTATATCCAATTGAACCATTTTCGCTCAGAATTGCATAACAAATATTTATTTTCTCAGTTTTATTGGCAATCTAAATCTGTCCGGTTAGTCTTTAAACCCTATACTTATTATGTATTGGATGGAGAACCTTATTGTTTGTCTTCATGGGTTATCCTTTTCTGGGCAAAACTTTTAAATAAGAGAACAGTAGCTTGGACTCATGGTTGGTATGGCAGAGAAAGTATTGTAAAGAAGGTTATAAAAAAGTTGTTTTATTCTTTGTTTTCTGAGTTGATGGTTTATGGCGAATATGCTATTTCCCTGATGTCAAAAGAAGGCTTTGATAAATCAAAGATGGTTTGTATTGCAAACTCTTTGGATTATGATAATCAGTTGAAAATTAGACTCAATTTATCGCCTTCTTCTATTTATTCTACTCATTTTTCCAACTCCTATCCTGTATTATTCTATATCGGGCGTGTGCAAAAATCGAAGAAGTTGGAATATATAATCCAAGCTATGGATATCTTGAAACAGAAAGGGTTTCCGGTAAATCTTGTTGTTGTCGGTAAAGATGTGGATGGGGTTCATCTTGATTGTGAAATAGCTAAATATAATCTTGGCTCTCATGTCTGGTTATATGGACCTTGTTATGACGAGATGCGCATAGGAGAGATGTTCTATAATGCGGATGTCTGTGTGTCTCCAGGGAATGTTGGCTTGACTGCTATCCATTCTCTGACTTATGGTTGTCCTGTTATAACCCATAATAATTTTCCTTTTCAGGGTCCTGAATTTGAGTCTATAATTCAGGGGAAAACCGGTGATTTTTTTCAGGAAAATGATGTAAATAGTCTGGCTGATACTATTCAGAAATGGTTAAGTCAGAATTTGCATAGTCGAGAGGCTATTCGGCAGTTTGCCTATCAGACAATTGATACCAAATGGAACTTGTATTACCAGATGAATATTCTCAAACAAGTTTTTCTTAAACAAGCTAAGGATGAATGACTTTCGGAGTTTAATAAGGAATAGTGTTTTGGATATTTTAGGGATATTTTCCCGTCCTCAAAATGGTATTCATATATTGAATGGACATATGATATGTCGTGGAGTGGCTAATGATCAAGCAAAATATTATTTTTCTTATCAATTAAAAGAACTTTCCCGACATGTACGTTTCATAAGGGTGGAGGAGGCCACTTCTCTAATTCTCAATAATGAAAGTGTCGATGAACCTTTGGTTGCCTTTACATTTGACGATGGTTTTATGGAATGTCATTCAATGATAGCACCTGTTTTGGAACAGTTTGGGGTGAATGCGGCTTTTTTTATCAATCCCAATTTTGCGAATGGGGATGATGTGTATATTCAAAATTTTACAAATAACATAGTTCTCACTCCCGGTAAAACTCCAATGCGGTGGAAAGAGATAAGGGATTTGCATGAGAGGGGACATATTATTGGTGCACATACAATGGATCATTATATGATTAATGATAGTAATTGGGTGGAATTAGACAAGCAAATAGGTTGTTGTAAATCGGTAATAGAACAGGAACTCTCTACTTCTTGTGAATACTTTGCCTTTCCATATGGACGCTTGGAACACGCTAATCAATCTTCGATTGATATTGCATGTAAGTATTACAAATATGTGTTTTCTCAATCGGACTATAAACATTACTTTTCTTTTGGCGGTCGCGTAATTAACAGACGGCATTTTGAGCCTTTTTGGCCCGTGAAACATGTTTCTTATTTTTTGAGTTGCCATAAAAAATAGGGGACTTTAATTAGTCTTTTCGATCTTGTTCTCTTCTATTTGATCACTACGATAGTGAAAACTCTCTTTCAAATAAATGTTGTTGCTAACTCTGGTTCCACCGGCCATATTGCAGAGGAGTTAGGGCGTTTGGTTATTGCTTCTGGCTGGAAAAGTTATATTGCTTACGGTCGTTGGGCCTGTCCCAGCCAATCTATGTTGATTCGGGTTGGAACTAGATTTGATCTCTTTGTCCATGGCTTGAAATCCATGTTTTTTGACAGGCATGGTTTTGGTTCACGGAGAGCTACCTTGCACTTAATCTCAAAAATAGAGAAAATAAAACCGGACATAATCCATTTGCATAATCTTCATGGCTATTATTTAAACTGTGAGGTTTTATTTGACTATCTATCTACAGCTAAAATACCTGTTGTTTGGACTTTGCATGATTGTTGGAGTTTCACGGGACATTGTGTCCATTTTCAGAATATCGGGTGTGAGAAGTGGAAGACAGGTTGTTTTGCATGTCCCAATATACGAGATTATCCCAAAGCTTTAGGTTGTGATAACTCTCGTATGAACTTTATAGAAAAGAAGAGATTGTTTACTTCGGTTGAACGTATGATGATTGTACCTGTTTGCAATTGGCTAAGTGATATGTTGAGTAAGTCATATCTTTCTCAAATAAAACGGCAGACTATTGTTAACGGGATTGATTTGGAAATGTTTACTCCCAAAGGTAATCGTGATGTGATAAAAAGTAATTTAGGGGTAGGGACACGATATATGATTTTAGCAGTCGCTACGGTTTGGGGGATTACGAAAGGGTTTGATGATCTTATATACCTCAACTCTTTATTACCAGATAAGAGTGTAATTGTAGTGGTGGGGGTAACCACGAAACAGATAAAAAAATTACCTGGTAATATGATTGGTATAGAGAGAACGGAAAATACTAGTCAATTGGTTGAAATATATTCTGCTGCAGATATTTTTATAAACCCGACATATCAAGATACATTACCTACAGTCAATATTGAAGCGCTTGCTTGTGGTACTCCTGTTATAACTTATGATACCGGAGGCAGTGCTGATATTGTAGATTCTGATACGGGAATGGTTTTAAAACGTGGGGATATTCATACGTTATTAGAAAAGATTTTAGAAATAAGAGAAAGAGGTAAAGAGTCTTATATAATAAAATGTCGTCAGAGAGCATTGCAATTTTTTGATAAGTCAAAGCAGTTGAGTTACTACTTGTCTCTTTATGATCAATTACTAAATAAAGAAAGATAGTTTTTCTTTCATAGTTATGAAAATATCCCTTGTTACTGTCACTTTTAATAGTGCTAAGACGCTTTGTGATACGATTCATTCTGTCCTTTCACAGTCTTATACTAATATAGAATATATAATAGTGGATGGTTTGTCTAATGATGAAACCGTTACACTTATTAAAGAATATGAGCCTCTGTTTCAAGGTCGTTTGAAATGGATAAGTGAGAAAGACAAGGGACTCTATGATGCTATGAATAAAGGAATTCGAATGTCTACCGGGGATATTGTCGGGATTATTAATTCGGATGATTTTTATCATAGAGGAGACGTTTTAGAAAAAGTTGCTGAGTCGTTTGAAGCTGGTGAGACAGAGGCTATTTATGGAGATGTACGTTTTGTAAATCCTGATAATTTGGATAGGACAGTTCGCTATTATTCCTCTAAAAGGTTTGTCCCATCCTTGTTTCGATTTGGATTTATGCCTGCTCATCCAACTTTTTTTACTTATCGAAAATATTTTGATCAGTTTGGCTATTATAAAACAAATTATAAAATAGCTGCTGATTATGAGTTGCTTGTTCGTTTTTTATATGTACACCGGTTAAAGAGTAAATATTTACCTTTGGATTTTATGAAAATGAGGACAGGAGGTGCGAGTACGGCTTCTATTAAAAGTAATATCCTATTGAATAAAGAGATAGTCAGAGCCTGTAAGGAGAATGGAATATGGACTTGTTATCCTTTGCTTCTATTAAAATATTTAGTAAAAGTATTTGAACTGATTTTTATAAAAAAATGAATATACTTATTTCTGGAATTCATGGTTTTGTAGGCTCTAATTTTATTAGGGCTTTGAAAGATAAACATACTTTGTATGGGCTTGATATTGTTTCTCCTGCTAAAGAGGGAGTCGTAACTACTTTTTCTTGGCAAGACTTCGAACCCACATCTTTTCCTTTTCAAACTCTTCCCCAATTCGATGCCATTATTCATCTTGCCGGAAAGGCCCATGATACGAAAAACCAATCAGCCGCTCAGTCCTATTTTGACATCAATACCGGTCTGACTCAAAAGATATTCGACTTCTTTTTGGAGTCTTCTGCCAAGAAATTCATTTTCTTTAGTTCGGTGAAAGCTGCTGCCGATAGTGTAGTAGGAGACGTGCTTACTGAAGACGTGATTCCTACTCCGGTTGGTCCTTATGGGGAGAGTAAGATTAAGGCGGAAGAATATATAAAAAATCATTTTATGTTTCCAACTTCTTCTATTAGTGAGGATCGGTCTTTGCGGTTGGAAAAAGAGAAGGGGAGGATACCCAAGAATAAACAGGTGTATATTCTTCGTCCCTGCATGATTCACGGACCGGGAAATAAAGGGAATCTGAATTTATTATATAATGTAGTGAAAAAAGGAATCCCTTGGCCTCTTGGCGATTTTGATAATCGCCGTTCGTTTACTTCAATCGATAACCTTTGTTATGTGATTGAGGGGCTTTTGAATCAGGATGTGCCTACGGGCATCTACCATATGGGAGATGATGAAGCTCTTTCAACGAATGAACTGATTGGCATCATGTGTGAAGCAATGGGAAAAAAGCCGCATATCTGGAAAATGAACAAAAGGGTTATGGAAGGATGTGCCGGCCTGGGTACTTTGATGCATTTACCTTTGAATACGGAAAGACTTCGTAAACTGACGGAAAATTATGTGGTAAGCAACGCTAAGATCAAGGCCGCTTTGGGCATTGATAAATTACCTGTAACGGCTAAAGAAGGATTGATGAAGACCATTCGTTCATTTGAAGAAACTAAATAACTTATGTACTATCTAATAATCTTAGTTCTGCTATTCCTGGCAGAACTTTTTTATTTCCGTATTGCGGATAAGTGTAACATTATCGATAAGCCTAACGAACGTAGTTCACATACCCGGATTACACTGCGTGGTGGAGGGATCATCTTTTATTTTGGGGCGTTGGCTTATTTTCTGACAAACCACTTTGAATATCCATGGTTTATGCTGGCTTTGAGTCTGATAACCTTTATCAGTTTTATAGATGACATCCGTTCTACTTCGCAAGGACTTCGTCTGGTCTTTCATTTTACGGCAATGGCTTTGATGTTTTATCAATGGGGGCTGTTTAGCTTGCCTTGGTGGACGATCCTTGTTGCCCTGATCATTTGTACTGGGATTATCAATGCTTACAACTTTATGGATGGCATTAATGGCATAACAGGCGGATATTCATTGATCATTCTGATAGCATTGGCCTACATAAATAGGATATATGTCCCATTTGTTGAACCGGACCTTATTTATACTATGCTTTGCGCAGTATTGGTCTTTAATTTTTTTAATTTCCGCAAACAAGCGAGATGTTTTGCCGGTGATGTCGGTTCGGTCAGTATAGCTTTTGTAATCCTGTTCCTGATCGGAAGTTTAATTATCAAAACAGAGAATTTTGGCTGGCTTATATTGCTTGCTGTATATGGAGTAGATAGTGTGTTGACGATCGTTCATCGATTGATGCTTCACGAAAATATTGGTTTGCCTCACCGGAAACATTTATATCAGATAATGGCTAATGAACTGAGAATACCGCACGTAGTAGTATCGTTGGTGTATATGATTGCGCAAATTATAATTATCATCGGATATTTATATTGCCGGAATTATGGTTATTGGTATTTATTGGGCTGTATCCTCTTGCTGAGTGGAATATATATTGTTTTTATGCACAAATATTTTCACTTGCATCTTTTATCTAAAAGATAATTATTGTATCTATAATAATTTTAGTTATGACCGTTATTAATTCCTTCTAAAAACTATAACTAGCTTTTGGGGGTTCTATAAGCAAAAAAATAAGGATGCATTAATGCATCCTTATTTTTTTGCTTCGTTTATGGTGTCTTTTATATACGATATATCCCGAAATGAGGATTAGCGTTAGCAGAAGTCCGGAAATAAAAACGAATAGATCTGAAAAAACACCTAAGAACGGAGAATAACAACGACCGACATGAAGTTCCAAACAGAAATTCCATAACGACATGGGTTGCTGTTTTATAAGGTCCGGCATTGCCGGTAATACTAAATTGTTCTCTTTATTGCGTGCTCCGTTGTCGTATTCGAAGATTACTTCACGGGTAACTAAATCGTCAGTGAATCCGTTGACGAGACTGCCGCCGAGTGGTCGTCCGTGAACGGCTGCAGGAGGTTGTCCCGTATAATAATCGAGGACGGTGCCGGTGGAAGGATTCCAGACGAAGAGGCCACTGAAAGATCCGATCAGCCATTCGTCCGGACTTTGGGGATGAAATACATTTACTCCCATAGGGCTTACCGGTGGAGTTTGTTTTAACTTAACCGGTGGAAGTTGTAAATCGTTTATCCGGTAGAATCCCATTGACGAAGATAACAGCCAGACATTCCGGGATGCGTCCCAACGAATACTGCGAAGCTTGTCGTGCCAGGGATTATCCGAATCGAGTGTACTCCCAGGGACAGGCCGGGTATTGACCAGAACAAAAGGTATCATTAATGGAGGTCGCAGACACATGCCTGTGACAGATAGCAATAGGGTCAGTCCGATCAACCATGTACCCAATTTATTGTGCCAGTTCAGTGAAGTTTTCAGAGCCTTTGCCTGTGTCTTGACAGGAAGCCTTTTTCTGTGTCTCCGGCGAATGAATGGGGGAAGAAGGGTGTATATGATTCCTGTAGCACTGAGAACGATTAATACTACTCCCAGAAAATCGACTGCCAGTTTGCCGGGGGTACCGAATAACTCTCCGCTATGCAGCAGCCAGATGGTCCGGAACAAAGAGGTCTTTGGGGAATAGTTTTCCGGTGTTTTCAATTCTGTTTTCCGGAATTCGTCATAAGGAGAAACACTCGTATAAAGATAAGAGCGTGTCAATATGACTAAGGTATCCCCACGTTGAGTGATATCTGAGATTCGTTCGTCATTGCCGGCTATCGGATATTCTTTCCAACTGTCATGGTTCAGGAGATAGATAGAATATAATCCGGCACACCAGATATCGTTATTGGCTACACGGACGATATTACTTATTTTACGATTGTCGATTCCTTCGGCCAGACCTCGGTTGAAATCGGCAAATGTAGCAAAGCAGGAGTCTGTTTTCCAGACTCCTGCATTACCATATGCCAGAATTTTCCCATCGGGTAGGCGTAGTGTTCCCTTTATGATTCCATTATTCCAATTTTTGTAGTGATAGCTTTCCGGCATCCAGTTTCTGCTGACTTCAGCTTTTGAAAAGAGTGTACGATGATTGAGTACAATACCGGAAAAGCAGAACATCAGGATAAAAAAGCTAAAGAATAAACCTACCCATTTATGGTATTTCTTCCAGAAATTTTTCATTAGAGATTTTTGCTTAGTTTAAATTTGTACTGCCATCCGGCTGAATGGCATATTCAAATGAATAAATACCGCTTTTGCCTTCGTCATCATAAAAACTCTTGGCTTTCAACTTGGCATATTTCCCACTGGCTGTGCGAACGATAAATACGTAATCGCTTGGGGTGTAAGTGGGAGGAGGGCCGGCAAAAGTGATTGCTTTACAGAGAACCTCATTAGCGGTGGACTCCATGGTAGGAGGAGGGAAACCTGTGCCGGGAGCAGTGATGGTATAGGCTGCGTCGACAGTAAATGTTCCCTGCGGAACTGTCGTACAGGCTGCCAAATCTTTAATGTTAGTGAGTAATGCTCCACCTTTTCCTTTGCCGGATGCACCGCTGTTGGTACGCACATTGTAACGATTGAATGCGATGTCCCAGTCTGTATTTTCGGCATGGGATTCTTCACTGACGCTTACTTCTTTTCCTTTTTCAAGTGAATAATAGATCCAGTCGTTTCCGTATGCTGTTTTCCGACTCAGGCTTACTTGTTTTACCGGCAACGTGTTTTCTCCTTGTGAAGGATCGTCGGGACTATTGTTGTCTGAGCAAGCGGTGATGATAAACGCTGAAAGTACGCCAAATAATAGAATGGCGAATCTGAATTTGTTTTTGTTGTTCATTATTGTTTTAGTTTAATTAAAGTGTATAATTACATGCGATAAAATAGTTTCTTCCCGGTGAAGTGGAAGTATTGAAAGTCACTCGATCTGAAGTATAATCGAATAAATTGGTTATTCCTGCTGTGATTCTCAGATTCTGCATGATATATTGAGATACTGTCAGATCCCAAAGACAATAAGGGTTTACTTTAGCCTGATAGTAGGCTTCTACCTTCTTTCCGTCTATTTCCAGTTCATCCAACACATCGAATTTCTTTTTCCCCATAATATTGCCGGACAGGTTGACAACGGTGGCATAGCGTGGGATGCGTGTGTTATATTCAGCACGAATATTACCGGAATGTGGACTGGAAGAGCTCAACCGGACTCCATCAGCATCTTTGCTTGTGTACAGATAATTGTATGCTCCATGCACATTGATATGTCTGTTTATTTGTATTTTGCACATGGTCTCTACTCCTGCCAGGCGGCTTTTTCCTATATTGATATAATGGAGTTCCGTTTGGTCATTGCTCCACATTCCTTCTATTTTGTTTCGGAACCAGTTGCTATAAACGTTGGCATTGATATTGATCCAACTGTTCACATATTCTCCCGAAAGAGAGATATAATTGTTGGTTTCGGGTTTCAGTTTACTGTTGCCATATATCCAGAACATGCCCAGATGGTCCCAGTTCATGTACAACTCTTTAATGCTGGGTGAACGGTAGCCGCGTGCATAGTTAAAGCGGACAGTGAATGGAAAGATCTTATACATCACGGAAGCTTTGGGAGTGAGGTTGGTACCGTATTTCTCGTGATAGTCGCAGCGGAGTCCCGCTATTACGGAGAATTGCTTGTTGATGCTCCAGTCATCCTGGAGGAAAGCGGTGGCATACCATTGACTTTTGTTTTCTTTCACACCGGTTTCAAATTTATCACTGAATAATGATTCTCTGTAATATTCCAATCCTCCCGTAATGGTCTGTTTATCGAGCGCCGTAGTGCTATATACGATACGGGGCTGGATAATATTGTTTTTATATTCGAGACGACGACCGCTCTTCAGTTCGTATTTATCATATCGGTTGTAGTGATCGGTATGAACAGAGGCTACCAAAGAGGATTTGTCGGAAATCGTGTAATCTATGCTTCCGCCATAGGTATAGTCCTCTGATTTCTCGAATATATTATCTGCTTGAAAATCATATTTGTTCAGCATATAATAGCTTCCTTTTAACTGGACTTTGAGTCGTTTGCTGAAACGATAGTCCATTTTATGGGCTACTTGTACGTCTTCGTATCCCGATATACTGGTCGGGGTTTTACTGAGTTCTTCGGTAATTGTGGTGTTATAGGCCGGAAAATATTTCACGAGAGGTTTTTTATCGAATAATTGGTATCCATCGAAACTTTTGTAAAGTACGTCGGTGTTCATGGTGAACTTGCCTAGGTTCAATCCAAGAGACAGATTGGTGTTCAGATTGGGTTTATCCAGATGAATCCGATATTTGTATTGCGAATGATCTTTGGGAGTATCTTTATAGTTTTGCTGGTTTCTTCCTGCATAGCGTATGCCTGCGGAAGCCTCGAATTTCTTTTTGGCTTTACGCGTAATGATGTTGATAACTCCGCCCATCGCTTGAGAACCATAGAGGGCCGAAGAAGCTCCTTTGACTATTTCGATATGGTCGATATTATAAAGATTGATTCGCGAATAGTCGATGTTGCCACCGTTTTCGCCCGCTATACGTTCGCCGTCTATCAGGAAAAGGATGTGTTTGGAACCTAATCCCTGTATATCGATGCTGGTTCCATAGCCAACCTCCTGAAAGTTAAGTCCGGGAACCTCTTGAGTCAGAAGGTCCTGAATGTTACCGGTTCCTCTTTCTTCTATTTGCTTAGAGGTGATTATCTGAGTGATGACCGGTGTGTTCTTAATCTTCTTTTCTGTTCGGGTTGCCGTAACCACAATTTGTTCAAGATTGAAAGGATCATCGTTCATATAAGAGACTGTGTCCTGTTCTTGCCGTACATTCTGTGCTGCTAAAGGAAGTGTTCCTATAAGAGTAAGTAGTAATGCTAATTTTACTTTCATCATAATCTTTGTTTTTGAGACAGCAAAGATAGAGGGTCCTTAAAGAGTGTGAAATACCTAAAAATAGGTAAAAGACGGATGCCGGTTGGTACTAATTCCATTAAAATTATTAGTTCAACTTCCGAATGGCTTTTCACACCTTGCATATCGGAGGGATTCTGTAACTTCTCTTAAAGAATTTGCAGGAGATGGTGTAAGGAGTGGAATAAAAATCGTATTTTTGCAACCAACTTTTTTAAAATAACCGGTTATGGATACCATTCAGATAAAAGATAAACTATTCACTGTTTCTATCAGGGAACAAGAGATTCAGAAAGAAGTGATTCGCGTGGCGAACGAAATTAATCGTGATTTGGCAGGTAAGAACCCGTTGTTCCTCAGTGTGTTGAATGGCTCGTTTATGTTTACTGCCGACTTGCTGAAACACATTACGATCCCTTGCGAGATCTCTTTTGTGAAGCTGGCTTCTTATCAGGGAGTATCATCTACCGGTTCCATTAAGGAAGTGATCGGTATTAATGAAGACATAGCGGGACGTACGATCGTTATTGTAGAAGATATTGTGGATACGGGACTGACTATGCAGCGTCTGCTGGAAACATTGGGAACACGCGGACCAAAAGAAATTCATATTGCTTCGTTGCTGGTGAAACCGGATAAACTGAAGGTGGACTTGAATATTGAATATGTGGCAATGAATATTCCCAATGATTTCATTGTAGGATATGGTCTCGATTATGATGGTTTCGGCCGTAACTATCCGGATATTTATACAGTTGTAGACTAACATAAAATAATAGGTATACCAGTAATGGTAAAATGTAGAATTATAAATTAACAAGATGCTGAACATTGTAATTTTCGGTGCTCCCGGTTCAGGAAAGGGAACACAAAGCGAACGTATTGTTGAGAAATACGGAATTAATCACATTTCAACAGGAGATGTATTGCGTGCAGAAATTAAAAACGGCACAGAACTGGGTAAAACAGCTAAAGGCTACATTGATCAGGGACAGTTGATTCCGGATGAATTGATGGTAGACATTCTGGCAAGTGTGTTTGATAGTTTCAAAGATAGCAAAGGGGTTATTTTTGACGGTTTCCCAAGAACTATTCCACAGGCTGAGGCGTTGAAAGTGATGTTGAAAGAACGTGGTCAGGACATCTCTGTGATGTTGGATCTGGATGTTCCGGAAGAAGAACTGATGACTCGTCTGATTAAACGTGGTAAGGAATCGGGCCGTGCAGATGATAATGAAGAGACCATCAAAAAACGTTTGGTTGTATATAATACACAGACTTCACCGTTGAAAGAATATTATAAAGGCGAAGGCAAATACCAGCATATCAATGGTCTTGGAACCATGGAAGGTATCTTCGAAGATATTTGTAAAGCGGTGGATACATTATAATTATAAAATATGTGTGCTGATATGCTCCATGCGCTATTTATAGCCAATGGACATATTGGCACATGATTACATCGAAAAAATAATTGGTTATGGCTGAATCGAATTTTGTTGATTACGTAAAGATATACTGCCGCTCGGGTAAAGGCGGAAGAGGCTCTACGCACATGAGGCGAGAAAAATATACTCCTAACGGTGGACCTGATGGAGGAGATGGCGGAAGAGGAGGCCATGTTATCCTGCGTGGTAACCGGAATTACTGGACATTGCTTCACTTGAGATATGATCGTCATGCAATGGCTGGTCATGGGGAGTCGGGCAGTAAGAACCGTAGTTTCGGTAAAGACGGAGCGGATAAGATTATTGAAGTTCCCTGTGGTACGGTGGTTTACAATGCCGAAACAGGTGAATATGTATGTGATGTAACAGAACACGGACAAGAGGTCATTCTCTTAAAAGGCGGACGTGGCGGATTGGGAAACTGGCACTTCAAGACGGCTACCCGTCAGGCTCCCCGTTTTGCCCAGCCGGGCGAACCGATGCAGGAGATGACTGTAATCCTTGAATTGAAGTTGCTGGCTGATGTAGGTCTGGTAGGTTTCCCAAATGCAGGTAAGTCTACCTTGTTATCTGCTATTTCTGCTGCAAAACCAAAGATTGCCGATTATCCGTTTACAACATTGGAGCCTAACCTGGGTATTGTATCTTATCGTGACGGACAGTCGTTTGTGATGGCTGATATTCCGGGAATTATCGAAGGTGCCAGTGAAGGTAAGGGATTGGGATTGCGTTTCTTGCGTCACATTGAGCGCAACTCTTTGTTACTTTTCATGATACCGGCGGATAGCGATGATATCCGTAAAGATTATGAAGTGCTGCTAAACGAACTGAAAACATTTAATCCTGAAATGCTGGATAAACAACGGGTACTTGCCATCACTAAGAGTGATATGCTGGATCAGGAGCTGATGGATGAAATAGAACCGACATTGCCGGAGGGAATTCCTCATGTATTCATTTCATCTGTATCCGGTTTGGGCATCTCGGTGCTGAAGGACATTTTATGGACGGAGTTGAATAAGGAAAGCAATAAAATAGAAGCTATTGTGCATCGTCCGAAGGATGTCAGCCGATTGCAGCAGGAACTCAAAGATATGGGTGAGGATGAAGAACTCGACTATGAATATGAGGATGATGGTGATGAGGACGATTTGGATTACGAATACGAAGAAGAGGATTGGGAAGATAAATGATTTCACTCACTGACGATAGAAAAATGTTGGGGTATGGGCTGTTGGGCGCATACCCCAACATTTCTCATTTTGTAACGACCCGTCACGGCGGTTATAGTGAGGGGGCGTATGCTTCTTTTAATTGTTCACCTTTTTCGGGAGATGAACTTGAAAGGGTAGAGAAGAATCAGACGTTGTTGTTTCAATCACTATCGCAAGCTCCTAGGCATTTGATTATTTCTTTTCAGACACACGGAACGAAAATACTTCCGGTCGATGAAAAATTTCTTGGAGCTTCTGGGCAGCAGCAACAGGAAATGCTAAACGGGATTGATGCGTTGATTACCACTGAGCCGGGATGCTGCATTTGTATTTCCACGGCAGACTGTATTCCGGTATTGTTGTATGATAGAGTACATCATGCTGTAGCGGCTGTGCATGCCGGGTGGAGGGGGACAGTGGAGTATATTGTTGGACATACGCTTGAGAAGATGCGGGCTGTTTTTGGAACGGAAGGACAAGATGTAATCGCATGTATCGGTCCGGGTATCTCTCTGCAATCATTCGAGGTGGGGGATGAAGTTTATGAAACTTTTCGTTTGAATGGTTTTGATATGTCGCGTATCTCTTTCAGGCATTCGGTTACACATAAGTACCATATTGACTTATGGGAAGCCAACCGGCAACAGCTTTTGGATTTTGGAGTACCGGGAGTACAAATTGAAATAGCGGATATTTGTACTTACATCCGGCATGAGGATTTCTTTTCAGCGCGAAGATTGGGCATAAAGTCCGGACGTATTTTGTCGGGCATTATGATAAATAGCTGATAGATAAAATTTTGATTTATTATGTATACCATTATTGTATCGAAAGAGTTAAAAGAAGCATGTCCTGTTTTTGCAGGGGTTGCTATATATGCTGAAGTGAAAAACACTTCTTATTGTGAAGGGCTTTGGGAGGAGATTCAATCTTTCACAGAAATGCTCACTGCAACAACCCGGTTGGAAGATATTAAGAAACAACCTGTGATAGCTGCCACACGTGAAGCCTACAAACGCTGCGGGAAAGATCCTGGGAGATATCGGCCGTCGGCCGAAGCGTTACGTCGCAGATTGATGCGGGGGATTGCTTTGTATCAGATTGATACTTTGGTCGATTTGATTAACCTGGTTTCTCTCCGGACCGGACATTCGATAGGTGGTTTTGATGCTGATAAGATAGCGGGCACTGGTCTGGAACTGGGGATCGGTAAGATGAACGAGCCTTTCGAAGGGATCGGGCGTGGTGTGCTGAATATCGAAGGGCTGCCGGTGTACCGGGATGCTGTGGGGGGAATAGGGACTCCGACCAGTGATAACGAACGGACAAAGATGGGGCTGGAAACAACACATATATTGGCTATCGTTAATGGCTATAATGGTAAAGAAGGACTGCAGGAAGCTGCCGAAATGATACAAACTTTATTGAAAAAATACGCTGACTCGGACGGAGGAACAATTACTTACTTTGAATAACGGATATCCCCATGAAAAACATATTCACTTTACTGATTTTATCTGTATGCTTTTTGTGTGCCAACATATCGGGTAGGGCACAGAACAAATTTTCGGATATGGAGGTCAATCATGTCCGGGTGGCTACACCGGGACTTTTTTCCAAGGAGAATTGTGTCATGCTGGATCTGAAGTCCCTGTCACGGAATTACTCTTTCCCTTTGCCGGGAGGCAAAGTCATTTCGGGCTATGGAACACGTGGAGGCCATAGCGGTGACGACATAAAAACTTGTGCCCGCGATACGATTCGTGCAGCTTTTGACGGGGTGGTACGTATGGCTAAACCTTATGGTGCGTATGGCAATGTGATTGTGATACGACATCCCAATGGACTGGAGACGGTATACAGTCATAATGTGAAGAATCTGGTAAAGAGTGGGGATGTGGTGAAAGCCGGAATGGCTATTGGCCTGACCGGACGTACCGGACGGGCTACTACCGAGCATCTGCATTTTGAGACGCGGATTAACGGACAACACTTTAATCCCGGTCTTATTTTTGATATGAAGAAGGGAACCTTGCGTACTGATTATTTGCAATGTACGAAGAAAGGTAAGGGAATTGTTGTTAAAGCTTTGAAAAGCGAAAAAGTCCTTCCTAAATATAAAACTCTTTCGCCTTTCCTATATGAGCTGCCCGGGATTAAAAAACCGGTATGGAATATACCAGCCCTAGCGAGATCCGCTGCGTATTCGGGTCTATAGCATCTAAATTGCGGGCGGGTTTCAATAGTTTATTCCGTTTGTATTGATAGTGCAAGAAGATCAATAGTTCGCTGTTCCTCATTGGATAGTATTCCACACAAACTTGTCCGCACCATGTCCGGCGATAGGTACCTTTTTCAAAGATACCGTTAGCTTTATAAATTTTTCCGGATTCGTAAATACCTTTCAGGTAAGCATTCCAATTAGGGTGGAAGCGGTAGTCTACATTGGCAATCGTGGTAAAATACTCGGTATGTTGGGCTGTCTGCGGGTTTTCCAAGTCTATGCGAGGTAAGGCGCTGATAATGCCTTTATTATCGATTCCTTGTCGGGAGTACATGAAATCCATATAAGCGATCCATGGACCTTTTTCGTAAACATTGCCTGCGGTAAGATACATTATATTTCTTCCTTTGGCCTGCTGTCCCCATGAAGCGGCGTATCTCAACTGAATGGCTTTGTCCAGATAATAACTGTTCCAGTTAATGGTCGATATCAGAGGTACTTTGGTAGCTTCGACATCTGTCGGCAGGCCGTGAAGGTAAGTATCTGCGTCTCCACCGTTACGGTTGTTGACTATCTGAAAATTGAGTTCTTGAGTCGGAGTCACATTCCAAGTGGCAGATACTCCCGCCAGAAAGCAGTTTACATAATTATTAAACTCGCTGAATTCACGTACTTTAATCGGATTGACGTAGTACTCATAGCCTCCCAGCATAAGAAATTGCTTTCCGGCCGTGATGGAAAAGCGATCGGAAAGGTGATAGGTCAGATAAGCATACTCTACGGAAGAGGACAGATTATCCAGAGCAAAGGGGTTGCTGTATTTATTAAAAGATTGCCGGAAATGGTAAGAGAACTTCCGGTTGATATTTCCTATGATTTCCAGCTTAAACCGGTTTAACTTGAAAGCAACTTCATCTAACTCATTTTCAGTAAAAGAGGCAGCACATGAAGTATATAATTGGAGATTCATGTGAGCGGAAAATCCTTTGTTCTCTTTTCCGGTGACGCGTTCGATCACAGAGGGGATAGAGTCTTTGGGGGAAATAATTGGTTGTTGTTGAGCTGCAACAGTGCTCATGGTAAACAAGGTTACCAAAAGGAAGACGTGTCTTTTCATATTTGTGAAATCTCTTAGGGTTAATAAAGTGATGCAAAAATAATAAAAAAACGTCTTCCTTTCGGTTATTCTAGGGTAAAACTAAAACTGTTTGTTTCTCCTTTACCTTCTTTTTCTATCAGTCTACAAATTTCAGGCAAACAGGTTTATCTACTTTTATATCTTTCTTGATATCAGTTAATAATCCGGTAGCCTGATCTCTTTCAAATATTTGAATGACATTGGTGTCGCGGCAAGCTACCAATAAGTATTTGCCGTTGGGAGTGATGATAAAGTTGCGTGGATGGATTCCCGTTAACTGATAACCTACCTTGGTTAGGGTACCGTTGGTCTCATCAACTTTAAAGATAGCTACTCCGTCTGCTTTCAAGCGGTTGCTGGCATAGAGATATTTTCCGTCCGGGCTAAGGTGGATGTCACCGCTTCCCTGTGCGTTTACAGTGTCAGCCGCAACAGTTTGAATTTCGTCCAACATTCCGTCAGCATATCGAAAAGCGATTACCGTCCCTCCGATTTCATTAATAAGGTAGGCAAACTTACCGTCTGAATTGAATATCAGATGCCGGGGGCCGGAACCGGGAGCAACTTTAAAAGCTTCCGGGGTACCTTTTGTGAGGAATTTCTCTTTGTTATCGGCATTGGCATTAGGGTTGATATTGAATTTATGTATCTGATCGGTACCTAAGTCGTCTGCCAGTAAATATTTACCGTCGGGGGTAATACGTACACAGTGTAGGTGAGGCATTGTCTGCCGTTCTTTGTCCGGACCGGAACCTTTAAATTCGATTACGTCTGAGGCGGGTAGCAATGCTCCGTCTTGTCCGATAGGAAAGACGGTAATACTTCCACCGCTATAATTGGCTGTGACGATGTTCTTTCCGTTGGTGGTCAGATAGCACGGATCGGCTCCCATTGTTTTTTGTGTATTCAATAAGTGTAGAGTTCCTTTTTCTTTGTCGAAGGCAAAGGCGCTGACTGCGGCCTGGTCTTTGCTAAATTCATTGACGGAGTAGACAAACTTTCCGTCCGCTGATGGAATGAGGTATGAAGGGTTTGCTACTTCCGCATCACTCAGTGGGAGCGATTCTCCGGTTTCTTCGTTGAATCGGAAAGTATAGATGCCTTTGCTGTTGCCGGAAGTGTAAGTTCCGACCAGCATTGTTAATTCACTGTCAGTGGTTGACGGATCTGTCGGCTGAGCTGTTGTCTTTTTGGGGGAGCAACTGGCTACAATCATACCGGCAGCACAGATACTAATGATTTTCTTGACCATAATGAATAGATGTTGTTTTGAGATTTTGTTGGTTGTCTTTGTTACATTCTGAAAATACAAAGTTAGTATAATCTCCTGTGTTTCTTTCCGGAATGAATAAAATATCTAAAATCCACCCTCTTTTTCTTTCTATATGACGAATATTATCTATCTTTGCACCTACATAAGTGGTTACCACTTCCTCATTTCAAAAGGGGTTGACTGGTTTTGACAGCGGGCAGAAATGGTGGGTAAGCATGCAGTGCGTCGGTGATTTGCACTTTAATCTCAGTTATCAAAATTTTATCTGGCGAAACTAATTACGCTCTTGCTGCTTAATCGAATCATAGTAGATTAGCTTAATCCAGGCACCAGGTGCCAGGACGAGACATCACTCGGAAGCTGTTGCTCCGAAGCATTCCGGTTCAGTGGTGCAGTTACATCGGGGATAGTCAGAAGTGGCCTTGCGCTTCTGATGAAACTTTAAAGGATAAGGCAGGAATTGATGGCTTTGGTTCTGCTCCTGCACGAAAAACTTAGGCAAAGATAAGCATGTAGAAAGCTTATGATTTCCTCGTTTGGACGAGGGTTCGAATCCCTCCAGCTCCACTTTATGACAAAAAGGTCCTCCTGAACTTATAAATTCAGGGGGACTTTTTGGGTTAATAAGATCCCAATTGTCCGGGTTATAAAGTTCTTCTCTAACGTAAGTTGTTGAAATATATTGGATTAACTTCATTTTATCCCCAATTATTTGTCCGGGTAATTTATTTTGTTTTTTAAAATAAACACTCTACATTTGGCTTCGGAGTAATTTGTCATAGAGAATCGACAAATGAAAAACAATCTGATTCCAAGTCTGGTTAAGGAAATTATTGTCTACCCATATTTGTTCCTAATTCATATTCTGGAAAATGCCCCGTTAATCTGTCTTTTTTTATTAGAAACCATATTTGGAAAACAAATTGAATATTATCCCGTTCTAATGTAGATCAGATTGATTTTTCATGTAAGTCACCTCTCTCAATGTCTTGTTACTAATAAATAAACTATGTGAACATCTCATTGCTGTTATTTTGTTAATATCCACTACGATAACTGAGAGGGATTTAAAGCGTGTAGGAGCGCTACAAATCCGATCACCTCCTTACGTGACGTGAAGAAGGTAGTATTTCTTTTCCCCCCCTCGCTACCTCTTGTTTGATTCTTGCTTTTTATAAACTACTCCATTTAAATTATAACAAACAAATAGAATGAAATATATTATATACTTCATGATGATGTTGTATGGTTCATTATGTCATGCCATCGTTTGCAAACACATTGTAGAAAGAAGTGAAACGAATACTCGTAAAGTGTATCAGATCCAAAGGGATGCTCTGGGTTATATGTGGTTTATGAACCATGCCGGAATCAGTCGGTTTGATGGGACCAAGCTAAAACACTATAAACTGCCGGCCGAAGGGCGAACCATGGATTATTATATGGGCAATTGCCGGTTGCTTACAGATAATCGGAATGGGTTGTGGGTAGTCACCCGTAATGGATATTTATGGATGTACAATCCATCATTGGATAAATTCGAATGCAGGAATCATCTGGTTATTCCGAATGATGTTTCCCTTCATTTTCTCTGCGTAGATAACAGTAGTCATATCTGGTTTTCTGTCGGAAACCGGTTGATAGCCTATCAAATACTATCCAATACTTTTCATCGGGTGGATCATAGCCTGGCAACGATTTCCTGTATGGTAGAGGTGGCTCCGGGAGAGTATTTTGTAGGTTCGGATGAAGGGCTGTTCGGAATTACAATAAAGAATTATGCCGTCGACAGGCAAACCGGAGAATTGTCCGGTAAAAGATGTAGCCGGATACATGAAATACTTTTTCATCCTTATACCCAAAGATTGGTTGTGTTTGATTATTCGGAAGGATTAGGGGTATGGGATATGAAGTCGGAGCAATTGGTTGGTACTTGGAACCGATTGTTGAATAGTCGGGTCAGTGGTCTGAGGATATGGGATGACCGGACTGTTTTGGTAGCTACAGATGGTGAGGGAATATTTCGTATGGATATCGTTAATCCGGATATTACATCTTTTATACAAACTGATTTTGAGAATGATAATTCAATTCGTACCAACCGGATTGCTGACGTGTTTGTAGATGATCAGAAACTTATCTGGGTGGCGGATTATCCGGAAGGCGTATCAATGATCGATGTGGAATCTCCTGATGATTATAAATGGTACAGGGCACGGTCCGGGGACAGTCATTCACTGACCAACAATCGGGTAAATGCGGTCCTGCATGATTCGGATGGGGATGTCTGGTTTGCAACGGATCACGGTATCAGTTGTTTTCATCCGTCGACAGGCTTATGGAACCGGATTGTTACGCCTCTTCCTTGTCAGATGTATACTGCATTGTGTGAAGTAAAGCCAGGAGAGATATGTGCCGGGAACTATGTACACGGTTTGTTCTTCATCCGAAAGCAAAGTAATTATTCGGTTACACCGTATGTACGTATTTCGGGAGTAAACGCATTGTGTCGTAAGGATAAAGACGGTTTTTGGATTGGAACGGATGAAGGGGTGTTTTTTTATTGTCCGGAAAACGATAGTATCGTGGAGGTAAAACGCTTGTCCGGTTTACACATTCATGCTTTGCATCAGTCCGATGATTGTCTTTATATTGGGACTGAAGGAAACGGATTAATGGTCTATCATCCGGAGCATGAGCAGATGGATACGGTTGCTGCTTTAGGAACCGGTAATGTATATGCTGTTTGGTCGGATGATAGCAGGCGGTTAATGGGAAGCAGTGATGGGTTTGCTTTCTCGCTCGATCTTGTACAACATTCATATTACAGGTTTCTGAGTAAAGGAATTCGGATTACATCGGGTACTTTCTTAGGTAATGGAAGATACATTTTGGGCACCTATCAAGGCGCAATTGAGTATGATAAACAAGAGGCTCGACCGCTGCGTAAAGCTTGTTTGGGATTTTACTTGGACGAACTTCGGGTTTTGGACAAAGAGGTGACCGTCGAAACGGAGAATTCTCCATTGAAGAAAGCTCTGAACTGTACAGCTACGTTACAGTTGGAGCACAATGAAAATACTTTTTCGTTTACGGCTACTGCCATTCGCTATACTGAAAAGCAGGACATAGCTTACAGTTGGAAACTTGATCATACGGATTGGAGTACTCCGTCTGTAGATAATAGAATTCGTTTTTCGAACCTTCCTCCGGGTGAATATATCTTTTCTGTGCGGGCGTTATCCATTGATAACGGTCGGCCGTTTGCGCAAAGAAATATGCACATCATCATTCGTCAACCCCTTTGGAAGACAGGTGGAGCTTTCTTTTGTTACGGTCTTTTGGCACTTATATTGGGCTCTCTGGCCGTACGTTCATGGTTCGTATGGCAAGACAGAAACCTTTCAAGAGAACAAGTACGGTTGTTTGTGAATACGACACGTAACCTTTGTCTGCCACTTACACTGATAAAAGTTCCTTTGGAATATCTTTATGAAAAGTCATCTTCCGAACTTGTTAGTAACGTATTGCAACAGATAAAGGGAGTGAACAATTTATTGGCTGAGCTGGAAAATATCAGTCGTGTTTCTGCTGCTCCGGGGCGTCTGTCGCTTGCCGACTATGAGTTATCCATATTCTTGAAAGAGACAGTAGCCCGAATTAGAGATTATATCAGCGAGAAGGACATTATGCTCCGTTGGACGGAAGAGCCTGCCTTTGCTACCGTATGCCTCGATAAGGATAAGATGTCTGCCATTCTTAGAAACCTGTTAATGGCTTTTACAGACAGTATGGATCGAGGTGGCGAAATTCTTCTGAGTACTTCGTGTAACAATCAAAAGTGGGAGTTGAGGCTGGAATCTGAGGATAACGGGTTTCTTAAAAAAAAATTCTAAATTATAAAGGGTTCGTTTCGGGAGGTTCTTCCGAGACAATGAGTTGGTTATTTATACGTAAATTAATCTGTTTGCATAAAGGTAAAATCAAATTTGCTTATAAAGAAGAACAAAAACTGGTGCTTATTTTAATTTTTCCTATTGTCATCCGGCAATCGGAAAGAGTTTCTGAATTCTCTGGGATATTATCCGTACCGGAGGTCTCCACAGGGAATAGTGAGTTGTTGTCGGTTACCGGAATGCTGCCGGCAGTGAAAACTTCTGAGCAGAAACGTCCGGATAAGAAAAAAGAGAAACATTCTCTGGTATTGGTTGAAAGGAATAAGGATTTGTGCAATTATCTTGTGCAAATCCTGATGAAGGAGTATAAGATTGTGTCTGTTTGTGATGCGGAGGCGGCCTTTGAGACTGTGTGTGAACAATGTCCGGATGCAGTACTGGCTTCTTCTGTTCTTACCCGTATTTCGGGTGAGGAACTTGCCGTTCGGATTAAATCGGATGACAGAGTAGCACATATTCCGGTAATATTGTTAGTGAAACCGGGAGAAGATGACCGGTACATTCAACGGAATGCCGATCTTTATGTGTGGATGCCTTTTGCCATATCATCTTTAAAGACTGAGATTGCAGCTTTGATTGCTAACCGGGAAATGATCCGTAAGAGGTATATTCGTTTGGCCTTGGGGGGTGAGGCCTCGGACCCTATCGATAAAGAGGTAGAGTCATCAGAAGGTGATCGGGAGTTTATCCGTCAGGTGAGAAGTCTGATTGAAGAGAGGATGACCGATTCCGGATTTAAGATTGGTGAACTGAGCGACTGCATGAATATGAGTCGTTCGAGTTTTTATAATAAGATTAAGGAGATAACCGGGCATGCTCCTGCGGACTATGTGCGTAATGTGCGGCTCAACAGAGCATTGGTTTTGTTAATGAGCAGAAAGTATACGGTGGCTGAGGTTGCGGATATGACGGGTTTCAGTGATCCTAAATACTTCGGGATCGTGTTTAAGAAATATTATGGGGGCTCACCGACGAAGTATATAAACAATTTATAGACCGACAGAAGACCGGTAAGGGAGCCACCTTACCGGTCTTCATTTTATTAACTAATCCGGTCGACTGGATTGAGAGAATTACTCTTATCTTTGCTATCCGAAAGGAGAACTGCGATGCAGAAGGATTGCAGAGATGAATGAACGTAAAATTATACATATCGATATGGATGCCTTTTATGCTTCTGTGGAGCAAAGGGATCATCCTGAATTGCGTGGTAAACCGCTTGCCGTGGGGCATGCCGAGGAGCGGGGAGTAGTAGCGGCAGCAAGTTATGAAGCTCGTCGTTATGGAGTTCGTTCGGCTATGTCGTCACAAAAGGCGAAACGTCTGTGTCCGCAATTGATTTTTGTTCCCGGACGGATGGAAGTGTATAAATCCGTTTCCCGTCAGGTACACGAAATATTTCATGAGTATACCGATCTGATTGAACCTCTGTCATTGGATGAAGCGTTTCTTGATGTGACGGAGAATAAGCAGGGGATCTTGCTGGCTGTGGATATAGCTAAAGCTATCAAGCAACGTATCCGTGAAGAACTGAGCCTGGTGGCATCGGCAGGCGTGTCGTATAATAAATTTCTGGCTAAAATAGCTTCGGACTTTCGTAAACCCGACGGACTTTGTACTATTCATCCTGATCAGGCAATCGATTTCATTGCCCGTTTGCCTATTGAGTCATTTTGGGGAGTAGGGCCGGTGACTGCCCGGAAGATGCATTTACTGGGGATACACAATGGACTTCAGTTACGGGAGTGTTCGTCTGAAATGCTGGTACGTCAGTTTGGTAAAGTGGGACTGCTTTATTATGATTTTGCACGTGGAGTCGATCTTCGACCGGTAGAAGCAGTGAGAATACGTAAATCAATCGGATGTGAGCATACATTGGAGAAAGACATCCATGTAAGATCGTCTGTGATTATAGAGCTTTATCACGTAGCTACGGAGCTTGTAGAGCGATTGCAGCAGAAAGAGTTCCGGGGAAATACACTAACTCTGAAGATCAAGTTTCATGATTTTAGCCAGATAACACGAAGCATGACACAGGCACAGGAACTTACGAATCTTGAGAGAATCTTGCCCCTTGCCAAACAATTGCTGAAAGAGGTGGAGTATGAGCAGCATCCCATTCGCTTGATCGGGCTTTCGGTATCGAATCCGAGAGAAGAAGCGGATGAACATCGGGGAGTATGGGAACAACTGAGTTTTGAATTTAGTGATTGGGGAAAATAGTTAAAGGTGGAATCCTAAGAAAAAAATAGTTGCATGATCGTATTTGTCCGGCATTATTTTTATATATTTGGAAGTAATATCATATTGAGAACTAATAAATTATAAGGAACTATGAGCTTGCATAAATATTCGATTGTTTTATTGGCATTATTGGCGTTACTCTGCAGTTGCCATGATGAAGATAAAGGAGATATCCCACAGTCCGATGAGCGAACCGCAGATTTTATTGTGAAATATAAGGATGATTTCGGAATACATACGGATTATAAAGCTAAGGTATATATCTATTATGGAATATATTCAATGGATATTGTAGGCTTTCATTATCTTCCGGACGGGGTGCTGGATCATGAAGGGAAAGAAATAACTCCTGACATCCGTCTATCTGCTGATGGAAAAGAAGATATAACCTTGTTATTGGATAATGCTGAAAAGGTAACGGTTATTGTTGAAAGCTCCTATTATGAGGGAAGAGTGGGAATAACAAGTTACTCTCCGGGCGACACACCTATAAAAGGGATATTTACGTTTGGGGAATAGTGAACGGTATGGAGGGAATCTTTGATGTCTGTTTCTATTTCATGATATATTAAAAAAGGAAGAAGTCTGAACTTCTTCCTTTTTTAATGGAGGATATGTTTCAGGCAAGTGCCCGTTTTATTCTATAATCCATGGATTACTTTCATTAACTGTTCGCCCAATCCGATGGTATAACCTTGTGACACGAAGACTACCCGGTTGAATGTATCACCGATAATAAACATGGGCAGGATGGTGCTGTTTGGCAACTTCATCGATTCGGCAATTTGTTTCTGGATCGCTCCATCTACGTCGATACCATAGGTAATGGTTGAAGGCAATCCGGGGAATTCTGACGGGCGGAACTTTTTGTACTGTTCTTCACTAGGGAAGAGCAACACCATTTTGCGTCCCCATTTTTCAAATTCACCGCTTAAAGCTGCAATATCCCGAAGGGCATGGTTAGTGGGTTCTTGTCCGGCTCCCAGCACTGCTACAACGTAGTATCCCCGGCCACAAGTCTGAAGAATACTTTGCGGTTCGGAGGTTCCTATAGGCAGATAAGTCGATTCGGAATTAAAATTACCAATTACTTGTACCTGGTCTTTGCTTTCGCGCATGACCAGATCGACAGTTGTTGTCTTTCCCTCTTCAATGGTGAAGAAAGTCACATTAGCCAATACAGCTCCGCTTGCCATGCGAGTACCGGTTACCATCATATAGTATCCTGTGTCCAGGCGTGTACCATTCTTCAGCAAGTTCGACCAGGTGGCTCCTCCACCCATATCTACGTCACCTTCGTCGTAGTTGAGGAGTTGGAAGGTTCCATTGCGGAACTTTGAGAGGGTGAAGTGTGAATAGTATTTTGGATCACTCAACGAAGGGATCGGCCGGTAGCGGGCTACGAGCGTTCCGGTTGGTGCCTGCGTTTGCTGTGCGGCTTCAAAATCGACATCATAGACCTTGCCGTTCTTGAGGTTGTTGTCATTGAAAGTCCGATATTGAATCTTGCCGGTCACTTCATCTATCCAGGCAGGAATACCCAGGCTACGGGCCATGGATACAAAGAAAATGTTACGGGATTTCTCGTCTGCTACCCGGGCTTTCCATACACCCATTGGTGACATTGGTATACGTTGTGAGTTTAATTCGTTATTGATTGTGATCTCTTTTTTACACCATTCTACCAAAGCTTGTGGATTTTTGCGGAAGGCTTCTGCTTCACTTGCCGGAATCTCTTTCCGGAAGAATGCTTTGTAAGGAGTGATCATTTCATTGGCTACACGCGGGTTCAGTACGTTGCTACAGAAATCTTCAGAAGCGGGCAGGCCGGAGTTATTCAGATGGTCGTTCAATACTTCCGGGCTTACGTCTCTCAGGTCTTTGGCCGAGATTACTTTCAACAGGCTGATAGCCTGACCGGCCTTATCGGCTTTTACAGCATCAGAAAGGAAATCGGTTAAAGTCTGGTGGTTACCTCTGGAAGCTATCAGTAAGCGTACTGTTTCGGTTTCATCCAGCTTATTTTCTTTGGCAAAAGTCCGAGCTTGCTCTTCGGTAATGAAAGTGGCTACGTATGCGTTGCGGATAGAATCTTCCTGTGCCATGCGCCGATCATTTTCAGTACGTTGTTCCGGAGTCACTTCGGGCAGGTTGGCGCCTTCGGCAGGAGGAACGATGTCCAGTGGAAGAGAATAGGTTTCACCGGCGTTTTTGTCCAGTGTGATCTTCAGTTCATTGTCTTTGCCGAATGATAGTTTAGAATAACCGAACCGTCCGTCTTTGGAGGCCCATACCAACATATCACCCTTGCCGGCAGTCAATGATGCATGCCCGCTCTGGTCTGTATGTTTGGTGGCCACCGTATAAAATTCAGCGTAGTTATAGACCTTGAACTCTACGGTAGCATCGGCTACCGGCTGACCTTCGGCATCTGTCACGAGTACGGAACCTTTGGCAGTCGGAGCATAATTGTCAATCACGTTGATCTCTGTATAATTCGGAGTTTCGTACATGATTTCTTCTTGTCCGGTATAGCGTCCGAATACCTTTGTATGCATCAGCATACCACGACTGGCGGGAGCATTAAACCAACCCAGGTTCAAAACCGGTTCCGGTTCACAGGCACCAAAGAAATACCATTTGCCATCTACCCAGGCTTCTACCCATGCATGGTTGTCGTCGGTATGTGCCCAACGCGGAGTATATACCTGTCGTGCCGGAATACCTACCGAGCGAAGAGCTGCTACGGTGAAGGTGGATTCTTCACCACAGCGACCATAAGCGGTTTTTACGGAAGCGAGTGGAGAACTCGTACGGGCATCACTTGGGGTGTAGATTACCTTTTCGTGGCACCAGTGGTTTACCTCGAGTACAGCGTCGTGCAATGACAGATTCTTCACACGGTCTTTCAGTTCATTGTAAAACACCCGGCGTGAGTCATCCAGGTTTTCATTGTTTACCCGAATGGGGAGCACAAAATGACGGAATACGTCATCGGGGATTTCTTTTCCCCAAGGCATTTCCTGACGTGCCTGATCGGAGAGTCTGACATTTTCCAGATAGTAGTCGCCTGTATAATCCGTTACGTCACCTGTAGGCATGTAGGCATAGAGGAACATTAAAGCCTCTTGTTCGGGAATGGTGAGCTTTTCATTAAACACTGCAAACAATTCTCCATTGGGAAGTTGCTGCTTCTTCATTTCAAAATCTTGCGTCACTTGGTTTCGGTAAGCCACATCTTTCAGGAAATGGGACTCACTGCATGAAAAGAACGCAACCGACAACATCGGAATGATTAGAAAGCGGGTTAGGGTTTTCATACAATTTGTTGTTAAGTAAGGCCTCACCCCCGTTCCTCTCTTAAGGAGAGGGGGGAGTGAATGCTTTTGGTTCATATATTTAGTTTTGATTTCTTTCTCTTTTTGTTTCATCTTTCCGGAATTACTGTTTTCTACTTTAATCTTTCGGTATCTTTATGGTCATTTATGAAAATTCTGGTTTACATTCTTCGGAGTCCGGCTCTTTTCCATTTTCCGGGTGAAGGAAAGAGAACGGAACTCTAAAATCCATTCAATGGGAAAAGTACCGTGGGAATCAGTAGTACCATTCCTAGGATAATGAATAAAAGAAGTATCTTCCAGAACCATTTTACCCAAATCTCATAAGGTATGCGGGCAATGCCTAAGGCACCCATCAATACAGCAGAAGTAGGGGTGATCATATTGGTAAATCCGTCACCAAACTGATAAGCCATTACCGTAGCTTGCCGCGAAAGTCCGATGACATCGGAAAAGGGTGCCATGATAGGCATGGTTAACGCTGCTTTGGCGGACCCGGAAGGGATAATCAGGTTAATGAGTGTCTGTATCAGATACATCACCCCCAAAGATACTATTTTTCCAGCTTCTCCCATCAGTGAAGCCAAAGAATGTAAAATGGGGTCGATGATATGTCCGTCTTGCAGTATTTGAATAATCCCTCCGGCCAGTCCCACAACTATGGCGGCCGACAACATGTCTTTGGCTCCATCCATGAATTGCTTGATGATAGCATCTGCATGTTCACTATTGGCAAACCCCGAAAGAATGCCCATTGCCAGAAAGATGGCGGATATTTCCGGTAAATACCAGCCATGACCCATGACACCGATAATCAGGAAAAGAATAGTGAATGCGAGTAAGGTCAATATAAAGAACTGGTTGGATTTGCGTAAACCCAGCCAACCGAAAACTGCAAACAAGATAGATAAGGTGGGAACTGCATAGCAGGTGACTGATGCTTCACCTACTGAAAAAGTACTGATCGGGTAGATGATGGAGAACAACCCCAAGGACACGAGTAACAATAGGTATACGATCCATGCTTGGCGAGTCGTTACATGGGATATCTCTCCACAGCTTTCTTTTTCCCGTTTCCGCCAATAAGCGTCAGCATGATACATAGGTGATTTTTCCGGATGCTTTTTGACGACAGCGGCATATCTGAGTACGCAAACAATCAGGGCGGTGGTCAGTACCAGCCAACAAAACATACGGTATTCAAATCCGGAGAACAACGGGAGATCAGACAAACCTTGCGCAATGCCGATCGTAAAAGGATTCAGTACTGCACCGGAAAAGCCGATATGGGCAGCTACGTATACCATACACAGCCCGGTGATGGAGTCATATCCCATTGATATGGCAAGTGGGACAATGATGATGACGAAGGCCAGTGTCTCTTCACTCATACCGAATACGGAACCGAAAAGGCTGAAAAGGATGATGACTAAGGATATCACTACATTGTTTACTCCCAGTATTTTGATCAGTCGGTGTTTTTCAAGTCCTTTCGTGAAATTCAGAAATGAAAAAATGCCGGTATCAATAGCACGGCTGCTATTCATTATTTGAAAGGCACCTCCCATAATCAGTAAGAAAGCTATAATCCCTGCCTGACGTTCGAAGCCTTCAAGAAGGGAGCTGAACACTTGCCAGGTCTGGGGCGTCTGTTCTACCCGGTGGAAAGAATGGTCTACAATGACAGTGCGGGAAATACCGTTTACGTCGATTGTCTCTCGCATATATTCTCCGGCAGGAATGATCCAGGAAAGCACTGCACAGAGTAGAATGACCGAAGAAATGATGGTGTATGTGTGGGGTATCCGTTTGAGCATAGTCGTTTTTCTTGATAAAGCGCAAAGTTATGCAATATATTTGTAATATACACTTGCCAAATCAGGCCTTATAAAAAGAAAAATCAACTAACGATACACTTTTCTTATGTTTTAGAACATATTTTCGAAAACATTTCGTATCTTTGCAGTGTTAATAAAGAAAACAAGATGTAAAACCGCTCTTCAAAACGTGGAGAGCAAAAAAAGAGGACCAAAATTATGAAAAAGAATGCAAATGAAATTATGATGTTGCAGTATCGTATCAAACGTTACCAAGCAATGGGAAATGGAACAATGTGCCAGCTGTTAAATGGCAAACTTCAAAAACTGCTTGCAAAGCAGGTTACCATGTAATTAAACACAATCTATATTATATGAATAAGAAGCGGGGAATCGGATGATTCTCCGCTTTTTTTGTCATTTATCCGTTTATATCCGGAACAATCATTATAAAATATTCGTTAATTAGACAACGAATTCTATTTTTTCTCAAATTTATTGCTACGTTTGCAACTACTATGATAAAGTACATATTCTGCATATTGATAGGTATCTTTTTTGTGTATGGAGCCGGTTATACCGCTTCTATAGAAGAAGCTGCAGAACTTCCCGCCGAAGTTACTGCCACCTTTGTATCACAATATGCCGGAGACCATTCTTTATTTAATGATGAGACGGCTGAATCCAAAGTGTGTGATGCTATTCTTCCCCATAGTTCTTTTTCACGGGAACTAAGTTCTTCCAAAATTTTGAAACTCAAATTGCAGACTGCTATCCGGCTGCTCAATGCCTCACTTTTCCATCAATCGGAGAGGGGAGATACTTATCCGGACTTCAATCATAACTTCATTAAATATTCCAGCGGGTATTATGTATACTCGTTAGAGCATATCCTGATTTAGCTTTCCGATTCTACACTTCTGTATTGAAGTGATTGGGTAACCCCATTTATCCATTCCGATAAATGCCGGGAAGGTGCGTCTTGTATTTTCCGGCGGTCGGTATACATTGCATTTTATTTTTCAATCTAAAATCATACTGTGTTATGTTTAGCTTATTGTTATCCACTTTTGCCATGATGGGGCTTACCTTCGTCATTGGTTTTTTCGTTGCCGGGGTGATAAAGTTGATTGCCTCTGCAGCTGATTCGTTGGCTTTTTATAGTTCGCACCAGGAAGAATTGGCCCGGCTGAAGCGTATTCGGAAACTGCATCAGAAAGTAGCTACGTTAATAACTGAAAGTGCTCTGAGTGATGAGGAGTATGGCAGTGATGGGCGTGAAGACTTCAGCAGGGGGGTCACAAAACATCCCGGAGATAATCGTGGGTTTTATCATGGTGTCAGTCCCGGTGAATCGGAGAGAGGTTTAATGGATTATTTTTATCCGGAAGACACAAGAACGATGTTTCTTCGGAAAGAAGAACAGATGTTACAGCATGATAAAAAAAATAATAAGACATCCTCAACCAATAAAAAACAATAAATCTTGATAGTATGGAAAGTATAGACTTTGGAACCCTGTTTCAGGGATTTGGAACAATGATAGCCAGCGGATGGTTTCTGGCCAGTGCCCGTATGTTTTTAATAGCTTTGGGGTTTCTGCTCATTTATTTAGGCTGGAAAGGGGTACTCGAGCCAATGGTGATGATTCCGATGGGCCTGGGAATGGTAGCTATTAATTGTGGAACACTGATTATGCCCGACGGAACATTGGGGAATCTTTTTTTAGATCCGATGCTGTCGGATACCGACGCATTGATGAACACGATGCAGATTGACTTTCTGCAACCGGTATACACATTGACCTTTAGTAACGGATTGATAGCCTGCTTTGTATTTATGGGAATCGGTACATTGCTTGATGTGGGATTCCTATTGCAGAAACCGTTTGCCAGCATTTTTCTTGCTTTATGTGCTGAATTGGGTACATTCTTGACAGTGCCTATTGCTTCCGGTCTGGGACTGTCTTTAAAAGAAAGTGCTTCAGTGGCAATGGTAGGCGGAGCTGATGGTCCGATGGTTTTGTTTACATCGCTTGCTTTGGCCAAACACCTGTTTGTACCTATTACGGTGGTGGCTTATCTTTATCTGGGATTGACTTACGGGGGATATCCTTATTTGGTGAAATTACTGATTCCTAAATGTCTGCGTGCTATCAAGATGGTAGAAAAGAAAGCTCCTAAAAATTATGATGCGAAAGTGAAGCTGGCTTTTTCTGCAATCCTGTGTGCAGTATTGTGTTTCTTGTTTCCGGTTGCTTCACCATTGTTCTTTTCGCTATTCCTGGGAGTGGCAGTACGTGAATCCGGTATGAAGCATATATATGATTTTGTGAGCGGTCCGTTGCTCTATGGTTCTACTTTTATGTTAGGATTATTATTGGGTGTACTTTGCGACGCACATTTGTTACTCGATCCGAAGATTCTTAAACTGTTAGTATTAGGTATGCTTGCTTTGTTACTGTCGGGTATCGGAGGCATCATGGGAGGGTACATTATGTATTTCATTAAGAAAGGGAACTATAATCCGGTGATCGGCATTGCAGCCGTAAGCTGTGTACCCACTACGGCAAAAGTGGCTCAAAAGTTGGTAAGTAAAGATAATCCGAATTCTTTTATTTTGGGTGATGCATTAGGAGCCAACATTTCAGGAGTAATCACTTCGGCCATTATTACAGGCATTTATATAACGATTATACCTTATTTATAAATCGAAACTCACCACAAAGGACACAGAGTAACACGTAGGCGATTTTTAAGTTGATGATTATCATTGAAAAAAAGAATCTGTTATACTCTGTGTGCCGTGGTAAGAAGAGTGATGACACACCTTCTTGATAGGTAGATAGAGAACCTTCTATGCAAAGTGGCGGAGCGATGGGAGTAAACTTGCTTTTGACGGTTTTCATTCTTTGTCTTAGCGGTCTAGATACAAATCTTGCGTGCCAGGCTTTGTATCTCGGCTACCGAGATGTAAAGCCCGCGGTTGAAGATTGTATCCTGAGTTTAACCGTTTTAACCGGAAAGCCGGGCAAGAATGGTCAGGGCGTGAACGGAGTTTTATGTGTTTGTTTGACTGGATCCAGGCAAGTATACATGATATCTGTTGGGAAAATCAGTGCACAGACCATCTTGCACCCAATGTCAGAAACTGATTGAAAACAGTGCCTCTACTTGAAATTTGCCATAATCGATCGGCTGTATCAAGCGTATGCCTGTTGTAAGCGGATAACTCATTCGTAGTATATTCCAGTCGAAAATCAGATCGCCTCCGTATGAACTTTGGTTACTCCACCTACTTTTAGAACTGGCTTGATTGCGCGATAGATCATAAAAGAGGTTTGCACGCAACCGACGGATGTAAATAAGTGAGCCGATGCTCCAATCGGGTGACAGCAGGGGTAAAGCATAATCTGCTTTGAAGGCCCATTGTTGGCGGGTTTGATACTGGAAATGGTATCCTCGGGGTTTTTCCAAAAGATGTTTGGGAAGGTATAATGCTTTGTTGTCAAGATCCTGATACTGATAGCCGACACGGATCATCAGCCCATGATTCCTGATGATTCCCGGCCAGTAAGTAGTCAGGCGGGCGGCATACAGGCTTCCGTAATTTTCAGAATTGAATGGAGTCTTCAGGTATTGCAAACGTAATTGATAGCCTGTGCGGGGGAGAATGTCTCGCTGAGCTTTTCGTCTGTAATCATAGAATAGAATTTCCGGTAGGATATATTGGAAGTTATGGAATTTCCGACTGTGATATTCCTGATATTTATTATTGGTAAAATAATAAGTTAGAGCCGGTTGTATGCCTCGTATTCGTTGGTTGTGTGTTAAGTTAAAAGGGAGATAGACACGTGCTTCTGCTTCCACCAGATTTCGTTGGGTATAATGGCCCTGTGTAATGTCTTGCCCTTTGTCATTCTGTGTCCAGTCTACATTGAAAGCTTTATCACCATAGTCTACCGACAGGTTGATAACGGGGAACCAGCCTTGATAGATAAATGACAGTTTACCATGATGATAGCCTTTGTCTATATACCATCCGGCCTGCATGATGGCTGTGTTCAGGGTATTTTGGGACATCAGGGTTGCTCCGGGTTTTACTATTGTACTCAGATCACTGGCACCTGAGTTCATTGCCTCAGCCACATCATAATAGAAAGGGGCCCAGCTGTGAATTTTGAACGTATGTTCCGCTTTTCTATAACGTTTCGGATTGAAATCGACTGATGTCAGACGTGCCGAGTCCAGGTTGAATTGCTCTTGAGCGGCAAGTGTTTCAACAAATGGCATGGAAGCCGGCCGGTTGAGATCTGCCTTTTCAAAGAGCATACTGTCAGTCGGGAGTGAGGCAATGCGATATCCATCGGCTTGGTAATCAGAGAAGAACAAACGTCCGTCTGACGATCCAAAAGAAGGATCGAAAGCTCCGAAGCGGGCAGCTGTCATTCGGCGGACTTGTCCGTCTGCCGGATTGAGGCTGTAGATGTTGTTGGTGCCGTTGGCTCCCGATTCGAAAAAGATTTTTCCATCTTTCCAAACAGGAGAAGTGATATTGGCGGAAGCTGTTTTTAGCAGTTCTTTCCATATTCCGTTTCCGAAGTTGAATTGTAACAGGCGGATACCGGAATCTGCGACAGCTATCGAGATAATTGTGTCGCCTCCTGCAAATGTCAGTTCTTTGATAAATGCATTATCGGGAACGTCGAAAGCAGCGAGTTCATTACCTTTTTCTGCTTGTATCAGCACGAGTTGGTTTTTACCTTCGACTGTAGGACGTGAAACGGCAATGTGCTGTCCTTGCTCGTCAATGGCCGGGGATAAATAACGTTGTCGGGGAGTGAGGGTTTTTATGTTTTTCTTATCCAGATCATAGTACTTTATAATTGAGTAATTCTGGTGTGTCCAACGTAGTCCGGGTACTAGTTCGCTCCAGTAAACCCGGCCGTTTCGATAGCTCAAACGGCTATTAATACTACCTATATAGTCCAGATGTTTTTCTCTGCCATTATTGATGATCACTAAAGAGTTGATATCTTTCAATTCCGACTTTACGGCAATCACTATAGAATCGTTGATGGGTTGTGGGTATCGATAGGAGGTATAAGTCTCTTTTGCAGGTGATAGATATTGCGGGGACTGTGTACAAGTATCCTGTTTCTCCCACTCTGCACGCAGGAAGTCGAACGTATCATGTTGGAGACGCTTAAAACTACTGCCCGTATAATGCTTAAATGAACCTTCGAACAGTAGGTTCCGAATGTATCTACTGGTGCTTTTATCCCAAATATCGGCTCCGTAGCGTTGACGAGCATAAGAGGTCATATCAAACCCCAGTGCATAGTAGGTACCGGTATAGTTTTTGTAAGATCCCATTAGCCACTTGTCGAAGGAATAGTTCTTTTTTCCTCCTAACATTTGGGCACGGTAAACCATGTTAAATTCCGGTAGTCGTCCACGACCACCGTTAGACATGGCAGTCTCCGTACTTACGGCATCTCCTTCAAGAAACCATACCGGCAAGAAAAAAGAGGCTACTCCGGCTGCCTGTTCACCTATTATATAATAGAGCGGTTTGAAAATGCCGTGCATTACCTTTCCTGTCTGGAAAACATGGCGTGACTCGTGCAGTACCAGATGCTTATCCCAACTTTGGTTATTCAGATCCGAAGAAGGCGTTGTAATAAGTTCCATTCGTCGGGGAGCCCAGGATACCATTCCGTTGGATTGCATGTTGCCCGGATGAAGAATGACCGGAAACTTAGCTTTGATCGGTTTTCCAATGGTCTTTGACATGTGTGGATAAACATTCTCGAGAAAGAGGGCATAACGGTAAGCCATGGAATCGTTTCCTTGCGGATAAACCAGATTGTAGTGGGGTAATCTCGCGATATTCCATTTGAATTTAGCAGGATCCGAGCCGTAATCCATAAATTGAGCATGGAGTCGGAACGATGTCAGCAGGCAAATAAGTGAAAGAAACAGGTATTTTGATTTTAACATGAGCTGATTTTAAATGGTAATCTATCGCAAAGCTATAAAAAAATCTCAGTTCGTTCTGTTAAATTCGTTTATACATCAAGAAATTAGTCATTTCTATGTCACCAACAGATACTGTTTGTTCTTTTTCGATACTATAGCCGTGTTTCTCAAAAAATGGGCGTGCAGTGATGCTCACTTCCGAATAGACAGATACGCCTTGACGGATACGGACATACTCTTCTGCTTTTAGCAATAGGCGCGAAGCTATTCCCTGGCGTTGATAGTCGGGATGTACGAACATGCTATGCAGATATCCTTTAGAGTTGACAGATGTGAATCCTGCCACTTGAGACTTTCTGCTGTCTTCTGCCAACAGAAAGTATAGGTCGCTTTGAAACAGTTCATGCCAACGTTGTAGAGTTCCCCGTCCGGTCCATGCTTGGATTTGTAACCTGTTATAGTCAGCCGAACAGGTATTCTGCACGCTTTGTGTAAATAGGGCTCTAAGCAGATCTATATCTTCAAGAGTTGCTTTTCGGAGTCGGATGGGAGGAATTTGCAGGTGTAAAATGGGGAATGGCTTACCTGTTGCATCCAATGCATCGCGACTGGCAGTCTCAAATCCCATATGTAAATAGAATCCCAGTGCTGCTGCATTTTGTTCGTTTACGTCTACTTTATAGATTCGTTTTTTCCGAATGGCAAATTCAACCAGCCGACTACCGTAGCCATGTCCATGGGCATTCGGACGGACAAACAACATTTCTATGCAATCATTACTTAATCCCATGAAGGCTGCAATAGTTCCTGAATCTTCGCGAATGATGTACAATCGGACTGCGGCAAGATATTCATGTCGGATCAGCGGCTTATAAAATTGTATGTCTGCTTCGGTCAGGAAATGGTGTGTGCTTCGGACAGCTTCTTCCCAGATGGAAAGAAGTTCATCATATACTTTTGGGGAAGGTTGTTCTATCATGACTTATCAATTAAAATTCAGCTTTCTTTTCGATGACCATTCTTTGCCCGGATACGGGGTGGATGAATTCCAGATATTCGGCATGCAGATAAAGGCGTTCTGCCTTCCGTCCATAAAGCTCGTCTCCTACGATAGGGCAGTTTAATCCCAACGGATGAGCTGCATGTACACGCAACTGATGTGTCCGTCCCGTCAGCGGGAAGAAAGCAATACGGGTCTGTCCGTTTTTCCGATCCATCACCCGATATCGGGTGATAGCTGTTTTTCCTAGCTCTTCGTTCACCATTTGTCTGGGTCTGTCAAGATAATCCGGACAGATGGGAAGATCGATAACTCCTTCTTCTTCCGGAAGGATACCATCCAATAGGGCTATATATCGTTTTTTGATGCTTCGGTTTTCAAACTGGGCCTGTAGGTGCCGGTGTACTTCTTGGGTCTTGGCAGCCAGCAGTAATCCTGAAGTGGCCATATCCAATCGATGTACAACGAGGGGACCTGTCGCTTCAGGATAGCGGGCTCTAAGCAGACTGTAGATCGATTGTTCTTCTGACTTTCCGGGTACGGAGAGTACTCCTTCGGGTTTATGAAGAACTAAAAGCCATTGGTCTTCGAAAAGAATCTCCGGCATATTTTGTGACAAAGAGTATCTTTCTGAAGGTGCTGGCTCTACATTGAGACCTTGCAACATGTGTCGCAAAATGGGTTCGCATTTTCCTCTGCAAGACGGATAATAATAACCGTGGTGTCTGATCTCTGTCTTAGGAGATTCCCCCCACCAGAATTCGGCCATGGCAATGGGGCTTAATCCGCTTAGATAAGCATATTGCAATAGTTTCGGGGCAGCACATTCACCTGCTCCGGCTGGTGGTGTTTTTTGAACGGTTTCTTCGAAGATAGCACACAAATTTTTAGTTTCCCCCTTGGCATTCAGGAAGTTGAACTGTTGGAATAGCTTTTGTTGCAATGCTGCCGAACGATTTCTGCGTTCGGCTTTGAGAGCCTCTATCTGTGACGAGAAACTTTCCAGTTCTGTCTTTATTTCGGAAATTTGTTCTTTCCAGTATCTTTCCAAACGCTTGAATTCTGCTTTCTGGTATTGGCTTTCGCGAATCATGGCAGCTTGTTCATTTTCGTTCGGTCGGTGAAGTCTGCGCTGTTCCCGTTTTTCTTTTGCTGCTTTCAGAACTTTTCTGGCCTCTGACAATGCCTGCTGTGAGGAAGCTGTTTCTCTCTCCATCTTTTGTTGGAGTTCCAGATATCGGTCACAGTTTTGTAACTGTCCGATTTGGTGATTGATAGCCGAGATTTGTTCTTCTTCTATCTTGAAGAAACCATCCGGTTTCAACAGATCGTATACCGGCGGTACAAAGAAAGAGTGTGAATTGCTTCCGCACAAATTACCCGAAAAAGCAGCCAAATATCCCGTTTGTCCGTTAGAAGTACGGACTATCAATACGCCGAACATTTTTCCTTTGTCCAATTCTTCTTTCCATCTTGTCTGCTTATTTATGTAAGCCTGTACTTCTCCTGCTGCCATTACACATAACGGATGAGGAGTGTAATGGAAGGGATAAGTAAACAAGCGGGGCAATTCGATGCCGGCAATGGAGGTCTGGAAGGAATGAAACATGCTACTTTATTGGATTTAAACGGATTCTTGTGTGACGATTTTCAAGAGTTCTTCGAAGGAGCTTACTTTATTATATTTAAGCTTCCCACCGTTTGTCTTCGCAAAATGTTTTTTGGCACATTCGATCTTTGCCTCTTCTATTCTCCGATCTTGTAGGGAGGAATCGCTGGCTTTGGTTTCGGCAATAAAATAAGGATACTTCGATAACTTTTGTTTGAAGACGATGGCCCAGTCCGGATGGTATTTTCCCATCGGAGTAGGGATATAGAAATTGGCGGGTAGTTTTACATAAGCTTCTATTTCGTCATTTTCTTCCAGTCTTTCCATGAATGTTTTTTCATTTTGGGAGTCGAATCTCACATGATCGTACAGATGTTTATCTGCTTTTATTGTGTTTACTCCCAAACGCCCCTGAATAGTTGCCCGGGTAAAGACCGATACATCATAGTACTGGTCGATTGGGGTATATTCGATATGTTTTACTATCAGACATGCTTTTTCTTCGTTAATCAGTTCCGAAGCCTTGATAATAAAATCCTCGGGATTGTTTTTGAATTGGCCGAATACATTCGGTTTTATCCGGGAGAGAATCTGAGCAACTGCCTGTCGGGTCAGATTGGTGGCGTCTGTGAGTTTACCGAGCAAGTCATATTTTACTTGATCGTTTGCCATGGCATCTATCTTTTCATAGTGCGCCTGATTGGCATCTACCTTAAATGCCTCTCCCGAAATTAAAGCTGCTTTGGACTTGATTTTTTCCATTTGGCCCGTAATGACAGAAAGATAGAGCTGGGATACTCTTAACTTTTCATTTAAACTTTCGATCGCTCTCTCTACCAATTCTTTTTCGTCAAACTTTACGGTGTAGGTTGACTTACTGCATAACAGCTTTAACAGTTCCTGAAGTTTGCTGTTTTCAAGTTTATCTTTTGACAACCGAAGATTTATCTTACTTTTCCTTGCATCGTTCGGCTGCATCTCTCTTGGATTATAGATAGAGGCCAGGATGGTCATGATAGACGCCTTATAATCGGTGAGCTCGTCGTCGAAAATCACTTCTCCCTGTTTACGGTCTTCATAGAATTTGTCTGTCAGTTCTCCTTTCTTGATGTACTTGTTTTCAAGTAAAGAGTCGTAGATACTTTGTGCTATATCTTCGGTGGCTATGATGGTTTCACCGTTAGGTAATCGGAGCGACTGGTCCTTGAATAATTGGATGGTTACTTTCTGTGGACGGTCGGCTATGGCTTCCGCCATTTCTGTCTGTAAGCCTTTGGCAAACGATTCGTACGATTCACTGGCTATCACGGTCAGTAGGTTGACACGATGCACTTCTACGCCTAAAACGTTGGCGTCCATGCGATCTCCCTGTCCGTTTACACAGAGGCGCAGCCCTCGTCCCACTTCCTGACGCTTGCGTACCTCTGCCGAACTTTGTTTCAGGGTACAGATCTGAAAGACATTCGGGTTGTCCCATCCTTCCCGCAGAGCGGAATGTGAGAAAATAAAGCGGATCGGCTCTTTCCGGTCAAGCAGACGTTCTTTATTCTTCATAATCAAATCGTAAGCATCTTCATCTGCCGATTCTTTGGTTCCCCGCTCGGTTTTACTGTCAATCAGTTTTCCTTTTTTATCTTTGGAGAAGTATCCTTTGTGAGCTTTCGATGCCACAGTCGATTTCAGGTAATCGATATATTCCGGCTGATTGAATAACGAAGGATCCAGGTGTTTTATGATATCGGTATATTCCTGTTCGAAAATCTCGGCATATTCTCCCTTTCCGTCCGGGTTATACCGGCGGTATTTGGCTACTTCATCGATGAAGAAAAGGGAGAGAACTTTGATGTCTTTCTCAAACAGTTCCTGTTCTTTTTCTATGTGTGACAAGATGGTTTCCCGTATCTGGATACGTCGTAGTTGGGTTTCGTTGACGCTACCCGCTACGTCACCTGCATAAAGTTTGATGCCGTTCCGGAAGGTGACGGAGTCTTCAACGCCGTTGATATCTGTAATTACATAGTCGTTCCGGTATTCTTCCAGATGGTTTGATTTAGCATACAAGTCATCATTTATCTTCAGAGCTCGTACTACCTGATTCACTGCTTTGGTTCTTTTTACTTCGAATCCGATATTGGCAGTCGGGTTTTTGTCCGGATACAGGTTCAAACCTTCCAGATAAACGAATCCTTCAGTAGCTGTTGTCCCACTGATAGAGATACCCTTGACAGCGATCTTCTTAACCAGTTGCAGGTTGTAAGCTTCCATTGCGTCCAGGCGATAGACCAGATTATAGAGTTCGCGGTGTGTAGCCGAATAACGCAGTGTGAACAGGGGATTGAATCGTTTCAATCCCTCTTTTGTTTTGGCTCCTTCTACTGACTGAGGTTCGTCGATAATCAGTATCGGATTCATCTGCGCAATCACATCGATGGGACAGTTTCCGCCAAAATCATCCAGCTTCATGTAGATGCGGCGGGCATCTTTGTTCGTTGCATTGAACTTCTGTGAATTGATGATCATTACATGGATTTTGCTGTCTGTGACAAATGCGTTCAATTCACCCAACTGTTTGGAGTCGTAGATGAAATAAGACAGAGGGGTGCTGTAATCCGAGGCAAAGTGTTCCTTCATAATCTCCAGGCTTTTGTGGACTCCTTCGCGGATGGCAACACTGGGTACGACAATGATGAACTTGCACCAACCGTAGCGTTTGTTCAGTTCAAAGATGGTTTTGATGTAGGTATACGTTTTACCTACACCCGTCTCCATTTCGATGGTGAGATTGTATTTCCCTTCCAGCGCTTCCGACGGTTTGATTTGTTGGGCACGCTGGATATCCCGGATGTGTTTCAGAACGATCTCATCTGTGAGTTGAGGTACGATAGGGTGGTTACGGAATCCTGTAAACTTTTCAAAGCTGGTCTGTCCGTCTTTCTTCCGGGTCTCTACTTGATAGTCGAATATCTTGTATGGCTGCCCGCCAAAGACATCACATACCGCTTTTGCTGCGTCTTCCTGAAACTTCTGATGTTTGAATTTTAATTTCATTTCTGTATCTTCCTTCTCTGTTTAAAGAATCTCGATCGTAGTACCGGGAGATAATGTTTTGAATATCTCGTCTATATTGATACGATCGGAACTGTCACGGAATGAGGCGTCCCGGAAGACAACCCGGCGTGGTTGCCTGCCGGCTATTTCACGGAAGACTTTTTCGGGAATCTGTTCTGCGAAACATGCCATTAATTCGGTCTTGTCGACAGAATAAACCGTATATCCATGTATATCCTCTTCATCATGTGGTAGAGACAGGGATAGTCCCAGGTTGGTCAGGCAACCATAAAGCAGATCGAGTCCGGTACGGTCTTCTTTGATATTATCAGTGAAATAGAATAAATCACTCTGTGAATATTCCTTTGCACTGTAGTACACGTCCTTCATATTGCTGTCGGCAATCCGAAAAACACGGAAACCGATGTCCGGGAGGTCCTTTGATTTACGCTGGTTGCATTCCGCCTCAATTGTGTCTCCGGCACGTCGAATACGTTCTTTGGACAGTTCGCAGATGTTCAATGCTTTATGGTTTTCCGTAAGGAAGTCGATTGCATTCTGCATAATCTCTTTTTCACTGGGAGTTTTGGCCTTTTTTATTGTTTCAGTCACATCTTCCGGCAGTTGCACGAGGATGTATTTCACCTTGTTTTTACGTGGTTTCATGTTCATCCGCATAACTGCTTCGGCGGTCGTACCGCTTCCTGAGAAAAAATCCATCACGATGCAATCTTTGTTTTTGGTGTCGATAAACTCACATAAATATTGGATCAGGCTGACAGGTTTCGGAAAGTTGAACACTTTCTTATCAAAGAACTGTAGTTGATGGTTACCGGCCTGTTCATTGGTTTCGACTCCTACTTTGTAATTGATCAGGTTGGGCGGAACTTCCGGATCATATTCCAGCTTTTCGTATGAAGGACTTAACTTGAGAGTCGGTATTTTGATTGTTGTTCCTTTTTGTATCTCTTTGTCCAGATTCGCCTGGCTCCATTTGAATTTGGCTTTCAGTTTGACGGGGGCTGTAAACAGTCCGCCACGTACGGTGGTGTCTTCCAGTAATTCCACATCATAAGCATCTGTTCCGTACATGCCTGCTTTGATCACTCCGTCGGGGATGGAAGTGACTACTTTGTTGGCGGGGAAGGTCAGGATACCGACGGAATTCGGTTGATTCAACAAACCGTTCGAACTGACCGATTCCTTCTTCAGACCCTGGAATTTCATGTCGTTTTTCTTCTTCTGATAGCAGACGATGTATTCGATGATTTGCTTACTTTTTTTTGAGAGATTTTCCGGAGTTTCCGTCTTGGCCCAATTAAATACATCGATGAAATTAGAAGCATTGAATACTTCATTTCCTATTTTGATCAGATTTGCCAATTCGTGATCATCAATGGAAATGAAAATGATGCCATTATCATTTAACAGAGTGCGGGCAAGCATCAGTCGGGCATACATCATGCTACACCAATCGGAGTGAAACTTTCCGTTAGCCTCCGTATTCTGAAACAATCGTTGCCCTTCTTCATTATATCTTCCCTGTTTCTCGTCGGACTCTTCCTGTGAAAGAGCGAATGTATCATTGAAGATAAAGTCTTTACCCGTGTTGTAAGGCGGATCGATATAGATAACGTCTACCTTTCCTGCGTAACTCTTTTTCAGGAGTTTCATTGCGTCCAGATTGTCTCCCTCGATGTATAGGTTTTGGGTCTGTTCCCAATTCCTGCTCTCTTCCGGGCAGGGACGCAATGTTTTTCGGATAGGATGCGCCACCTCTCTTATCGCCTGCTTCTTGCCCACCCATGTTAATTCGTAACGTTCGTCGTCATCATATACCACTCCCATTTCTGCTTGGTTGGCTGTAAGCAGGAATTTCAGTTTATCAAAGTCGATAGCTTTATGTAGTTGTCCGTCCTTACCCATCGATTCAGTGACTACGTTTGGGAAGAGTTCGGCTATTTTATTCAGGCTGTCCTCTGCGATGCTCACAGATTCCATTTTTAGCTTTTCCATATATGATTTCATTTTTGTTCTGCAAAGTTAAGATTTTCATTCTGATTGGCTAATTTCCTCTATAAATAATGTGTGTTTAAGGAAGTAGTCTACCGATATCACGAACCGGTTGTTAGCTTACGTAACAAGGCAAGTGCTTTATCTTGCTGACCGGATAGTCTTATGTTCTAATGCCACATAGGAAAACATGGGGATGTTTACTATCAAAACATGGGGATGTTTAGGTGGACAACATGGGGATGTTTAGTATAAGAACATCCCCATGTTTTGAGATTGATGATTAGGAGGAAAGAGGCATAAGGTGCGAAAGTACTTCCTGAATTATAGGAAGCAAGCGTATTTACTTGTATTTATTTTCATAAAATATGTCTTTTATGAATACTTTTGCCTATTTTTGCGTATTCAATCTATTGACAGAATGGAGTAATATTTAGTTGAAATTTTATAGTAAAAATCATGAAAAACGCAATTGGTAATTGTAGGCAGCGAAAAGCAGTGCTGTTCGCCCTCGCTTTGCCTCTGATGTTTTCCGGTTCGCCTGCGCAGGCAATGCACAGGTCCGAAATCGTTAGAGAAGTGACACAACAAAACTTGAAGATCGTTAGTGCAAAGAAAATCAATCCGACAACGATTGAAGTATTATTCTCTAATAATCAGAGAATGACATTCGATTTCTACGGGGAAAACATCTTCAGAGTATTTCAGGACAATGCCGGAGGAATCATCCGTGATCCGGAAGCAAAACCTGAAGCACAAATTCTGGTAAACAATCCCAGAAACACAGTTTCTACACTCAACTTGAATGATGGCAGCAATCTCATCTCTATCACTACGGGGAAAATCAAAGTGGAAATCGACAAGAATACTTCTTTGATGAAAGTGATTGACTTGGAAAAGAATACTGTTGCCTTTGAAGAGGTAGAACCCGTACTGTTCGATAAGGGAAAAGTGACTGTAACCCTGAAAGAAAATCCCAATGAATATTTTTATGGTGGCGGTGTGCAGAACGGACGTTTTTCACACAAAGGAAAAGCCATTAATATTGTAAACGAGAATAGTTGGACTGACGGTGGAGTAGCTTCTCCTGCGCCATTCTATTGGTCGACCAATGGCTATGGTATGATGTGGTATACCTTCAAACCGGGTAAATATGATTTCGGTGCAGACGAGAAGGGAAAAGTGAAACTTACACATGATTCTCCATATCTCGATCTCTTTTATATGGTTAGCGACGGAGCTGTGGGCGTGTTGAATGATTTCTATCAGTTGACCGGTAATCCGGTGTTGCTGCCCAAGTTCGGTTTCTATCAGGGACATTTGAATGCTTACAATCGCGACTATTGGAAAGAAGACGAAAAAGGAATCTTGTTCGAAGATGGAAAGCGTTATAAAGAAAGTCAGAAAGATAATGGCGGAATCAAAGAATCATTGAACGGTGAAAAGAATAATTATCAGTTCTCGGCCCGTGCAGTGATTGACCGTTACAAGAATCACGATATGCCGTTGGGCTGGCTCCTGCCGAATGATGGATATGGTGCCGGATACGGACAGACGGAGACACTCGACGGAAACATTCAGAATCTGAAAAGTCTGGGTGACTATGCCCGTAAGAATGGCGTTGAAATTGGATTGTGGACACAATCGGATTTACATCCGAAAGAAGGCGTCAGTGCATTGCTGCAAAGAGATATCGTGAAAGAAGTTAGAGATGCCGGTGTGCGTGTGTTGAAAACAGACGTAGCATGGGTCGGGTGGGGATATTCGTTCGGATTGAATGGAGTGGCAGATGTGGGTCACATTATGCCTTATTACGGTAACGATGCACGTCCGTTCATTATTTCACTTGACGGTTGGGCCGGTACGCAACGATATGCCGGAATCTGGTCGGGTGACCAGACAGGCGGTGTATGGGAGTACATCCGTTTCCATATCCCGACTTATATCGGTTCAGGCCTGTCAGGCCAACCTAATATTTCTTCGGATATGGATGGCATCTTTGGCGGCAAGAATATGATTGTCAACACCAGAGACTTCCAGTGGAAAACTTTCACTCCGATGCAGTTGAATATGGACGGATGGGGATCTAATGAAAAGTATCCTCACGCTCTGGGCGAACCTGCCACTTCTATCAATCGCTGGTATCTGAAACTGAAATCGGAATTACTGCCTTACACTTATAGTTTTGCAAAAGAGGCTGTAACCGGTATGCCGCTTATCCGTGCCATGTTCCTGGAATATCCGAATGCTTACACCTTGGGAACAGCTACGCAGTATCAGTTTATGTATGGTACCGATTTTTTAGTAGCCCCCATTTACAAAGCTACCAAAGCAGATGCTGAAGGCAATGATATCCGTGATGGCATTTATTTGCCCGAAGGAGAGTGGATCGATTATTTTACCGGAGAGAAATATCAGGGTAACTGTGTTCTCAACAATTTTGCCGCTCCTCTCTGGAAGCTTCCGGTATTCGTAAAGAACGGAGCTATCATCCCGATGACCAATCCTAATAATAACGTTGCTGAAATTAATAAGGGACTTCGTATCTACGAAATCTATCCGTATAAGCACATGATGACCGTTGAATATGACGATGACGGTATATCTGAAGCATATAAAGAGGGTAAAGGAACCACTACTTTCATTGAATCGAATGTTGATTCAAAGAATAATGTGAAGATTTCTATTCGTCCTACACAGGGTGATTTCGACGGCTTTGTAAAAGAGAAAGCCACAGAATTCAGAGTAAATGTTACTGCTAAGCCGAAGAAGGTTTCTGCTCAGATAGGTAAAGGCAAAGTGAAGTTGACCGAAGTGTCTTCTATGGATGATTTCCGGAAAGGTGAAAACGTATACTTCTATGACGCTGCTCCTAATTTGAATAAGTTTGCTACAAAGGGCAGTGAATTTGAGAAGAAGGTTATTACTAAGAATCCTCAAGTTCTTGTGAAACTCGCCGCTACCGATATTACTAAAAATCAAGTTGTAATGGATATCGAAGGCTTCCAATATGCACCTGCCGATAATTACAGAGTAACCTCCGGTTCGTTGACCGCTCCTGCTGCCCGAATTGCTGCCGAAGATATTGAGGCTTATACCTTGAAGCCGACATGGAACAAAGTGCCGAATGCTGATTTCTATGAAATAGAATTCAATGGCATGCTGTATACAACAATAAAGGATACTGAGTTGCTGTTTGACGGACTGGCTGCTGAAACAGACTATACATTTAAGATTCGTGCCGTAAACAAGGATGGCTATTCGGATTGGGCTGAATTCGGTGCTAAGACAAAAGCTAATCCGCTGGAATTTGCTCTTCACGGAATCAAGGGTGAAACAACTGCGAAGAATCAGGAAGGATTTGATATCGATCGTTTGTTCGACTTTGCCGAGCTGGGTGATATGTGGCATACGAAGTATGGAGCAAAAGCACTGCCTTATGATATGATTATCGATCTGAGAACAGTGAACCAGCTGGATAAATTCGAATACCTACCACGTACCGATGGTGGTAACGGAACGATCCTGAAAGGTACTGTATATTATAGTATGGATAAGGAAAACTGGACCGAGGCCGGAGCAATCGACTGGAAACGTAATGGTGATGTGAAAGTATTTACATTTACTGAACGTCCGACTGCACGCTATATCAAACTGGCTGTAACAGAAGGTGTAAACAACTATGGTTCGGGTAGGGAATTGTATGTATTTAAAGTTCCCGGAACCGAGAGCCGTTTGCAGGGTGATATCAATAACGATGGTAAGATCGACAATAACGATTTAACCTCGTATACCAACTATACCGGTCTGAGAAAAGGTGATTCCGACTATGAAGGCTATATCAGTGTAGGCGACATTGATCAGAATGGTTTGATTGACGCTTATGATATTTCTGTAGTGGCAACACAATTGGAAGATGGTGTAAGTGAAGAGCCGATTGAGAAACTGGATGGTACCATTGAAATCAGTACTGCTAAACGGAATTACAGTAAGGGTGATGTTGTTGAAGTGCTTGTAAAAGGTGTCAACCTCCGCTCTGTAAATGCGTTGAGTTTTGCGTTGCCATACAATCAGCAGGATTATGAATTCGTGGGTGTAGAACCTCTGAACCTCAAAGCTATGGAAAATCTGACTTATGACAGACTCCATACCAATGGTACAAAAGCACTCTATCCTACATTTGTTAACCTCGGAGCTAAAGAAGCCCTCGAAGGAACAAACGATCTGTTTATTCTGAAGCTGAAAGCGAAACGCGCTGTGAAGTTTGATCTGAAAGCTATTGATGGCGTTTTGGTCGACAAGAACCTGAACACACGTAAGTTTTAAACTTCTGTAAAAGAATACTCCGTTGTTTGAACGGAGGCAAATAAAAAGCTGCCCGGAAATTTTCCGGGCAGCTTTTTATTTGGAGTATCATTTAAATAGAAACAAGGACTTTAAAGTAAAATGTATCATGGAGTGGAAAAGTGGAGATGGTTTTAGTACGTTATAATACCATATTCCATTTACTTCTGTATGTTTGGTTCGGAACTATATTATTCCGTGTAAATCATCTTTTTAGTCATCCCTCCGTCAATCGTGATGTTTTCACCGTTGATAAAGTCATTTCCTTCTTCACAAAGGAATCTACACATGCGGGCTATATCTTCCGGTTTACCGACTCTTCTTGAAGGGTGTTGCGCATGGTCCTCCGGACGGAGACGATCGTAGTCATGGGTTTGTATCCAGCCCGGCGCAATAGAATTGACTGTGATATGGAATTGGGCAAGTGACAAGGCTAACGCGTGTGTCAGTGAATAGATTCCCCCTTTAGAAGCTGCATATCCCTCGCTGCCGGATTCACTCATTAAATACCTGGTAGAGCAGATATTGATGATTCTTCCGTACGGATTGGATGTTGTTTGCGATTGACGGTGGATAGCTATGAAGCGTGAAGTAATAAATACCGGGCGTAGATTAATGGATAGAATCCTGTCGAAATCTTCTATGCTTGTTTCAGTGATAGGAGAGAAGTCACTGATACCTGCGTTATTGATTAAAATATCAATGTCATCCCATTCCTCAATGATGGATTGCATGCAGTGTTCAAGCATATCCTTGTCGCTTATGTCAACTTGATGAAAAATGGCTCCTGTTTCTTCTGCAGTACGTTTTCCTGCTATTTCGTCTTTGTCGCAAAATGCCACCCGATACCCACTTTTACAGAATATTTCTACAATGGCTTTACCAATTCCATTGGCTCCTCCCGTAACAAATACTCTTTTATAATGATGGGGCTCTGTTGTCGTTTGGCCCGGTTGTTCTGTTCTAGCAGGGTGAGTGATCCCCGTTTTCTTTTTGCCATATTTGCGTGCTTTTTCCCAAGCCGCTTTTCTGGTTTCATATTGCTCGTATTGTCTTTCGATATAATTGTCTGCCATACTTTCTATTTTATCTGTAATCCTCGGATGCAAATCTAAGGTAATATTTAGGTATTCAAATTGGGTATAAGGCAATGAATCTTAGGTTGTTTACTTGCCGATGCAGCATATTTACATCACTGATTATCAGCGACTATTCATTTTAATCGGTACAACCTCTGTTTTGACAAATACAAAGAATGTGTGGACAAATGCAAACCATTGTATTTCATGGTTTTGCATATACGTGTTGTACCGCCTCTTCTCAGCTCTTTTGTGGAATGTCCGCTATCAGATTCAATGTATTGGATGATAGGGCATTTCCGCAGGTATGTTCCAGAACGCTTGTTAAATGCAAAGGTAGTGGTTTTCTTGGGATTTCTGTGGTTTACGGTTGATTTTTATTCTTTGAAGGGTGTTGGATGGTGGAAAATTGGTCATAAGACCGGCTATCTTTTGTGGAATATTTATGATTCGCTTGAAAAAATGTGGGGAAATAGGTGAATTCGTTGGAAAAAGTGTAACAGATCTGATTTGTTCACATGAAAAAGTGTTGAATTATATATGTGGTAGTATCTCTTAAGGTACAGATAAATTATACCTTTTCTAATATAATATCATGTCTTACGAGGGGTGGCAAAATCCCTTTTTGAAAAAATACCCCTGTCACAGTTATCTGTACAGGGGTAAATCTTATTATCAGGACATTATGACAAGTTTTAAATCTACTAATAGAAAATATCTTATAATCTTATTCATTTGGTTTCATAAGTAATATTTAATTCTTTGAATATTCGCAGTAAATTTTTCTCGGATTTCTTTACGTCTGTACGATCAGAAGCTGTTGTCGTAGTTTCTAAATATGACTTTAATCGTTTTAATATCTCAAAGCATGACTGTATAAATATTTCTTGTTCTTTATGACTTAATTCTTTATAAAAGCGCTCATAGAATGGATAATAATTTTGTGCTACACGATAGGGGTAGTATCTAACTTCTGTTTTATGTTTAGGATCCATTAGTATAGAATGTGCATAACTAAATGCTTGCATGCATGTTGCTTTTGTTCCAAACTTTATTTCATTTTCTATAATAAAACGAGCATAGTGATTATCTATTTGATAGGTATCAAAATTCTCTATTTTTTTAGCAAAAGAATATGCTGTATCAAAATATATTTGTGCTTGTTCATAATCATATTCAGATAATTTTACAATGGCATATTGAAGCCAAAAATGTGGATTCTTATTGCACGAAGAAAGTGGCTTGATGTTTTCATAATACCTCAATATATTATGTTTATAGTTTGCATCATCTTTGTTTATGGTTTGTTGTATGTTGGTAAACATCATCATATTTTTTAAAATTCTTTTTATTTTTTCGTCATGACGATGTGCATTAAGATTACGGAAGATAGATAGCATAACATCCACAACGATTGTTGAATCAAATATTTGTTGTAATAAGACTTGGGATATTATTGAAGATTTTGATTTTATTGAATAGGTGTTAAAATCAACAAATTCTCTGACATGAGGATCTTTTTGAAAACTTGGACTATTTAATTGAGACATATTTAGACTGTATGCTAAATCCTCTAAATCAAGATCTAATTTTGATACCCTAGCAATTAGTATAAAAAGTATGGCTTCATAATAGCCATTTCGTTTTCTTATTGACGTGATTAATTTCTGAAAACTCTCTAAGATAGTTTTTGAATTGAGTAATTTAAGAATGATATTTTTAATTTGCCCTTTACATACTGTTTTAATATAATCCTCTTTTCTATCAATTCGTTCAGCGGAGAATTTATTCCAAAATCCATAATGGTCTAATATGTTTACAAATTGCTTAATTTCATTAGAGTCAAGTCTATTAAGGTCTATATTGTGAAAGTCTCCAAATAAATCACACAGACTGTTGTAATAAATATCATTCATTGCGCTGCGTTCTGAAAGAATCAAAATTTGATTTGTTCTATGTATTTTTAATTCTTTCAAACAGTCTATGTATGACATATAGTCATCAAAAACAAGTATATGTTGGCCTTCCTTTTGGCAAATTTGTTCTATTTCACGATTGTATGTGGTATAATATTTATTGAATCTCAATACATTGTATCCTTCTTTAGATAAGAAAGCGGTTAATGTTGTCATGAAAATACTTTTCCCATTACCTAGGTCCGAATGTATAAGAATATTATGCTCTCCTGTTTTGATTAAATTAATAACTTCTTCATGTTTGCTTCTATGTATGGAATATACAAAATCAGTTGGATTGATAGTTGAATAATACAGATTATCAATGTTGTATTCCCCACGAACTAATAAGTTAAACTCATCTATGTCCAATATTGAAGAAGGAAAATCTTTTATTTTAGGTTTACTAAAGCATAGATAGCTATCTGGCAATTTTGTTATATGTACATGATTTTTCTTGATTTCATTTATATGTTCTGTGAGTTTTTTAATGCCAATAGGAAACGGCATCCCAAATGTTTTGATAAGCGCTTGCTCAGTTTTTGATGCTTGCTCGCTTATTATAAAAAAAGTTTTATCTATTAACTTCGGGGTTAAATATACTATACGTTGTAAATCCAAATCATACTGCATAGAATATCCAATGAAAATTATTGATTTTGCAGTTTGTAAATCGCTTCTAAAAAGGGTTAACCATTCGCTTTTATTAAAGTCTTCAGTTAAATAACTGACATTTGTTAATTTGAATTCGCTATTAAGCTTTTCTTGGGTAAGTCTTTTAATGTCTCCATTTATGTGTATACAGAGATTTGACTTGTTTTTAAAATCATTTGGTCTATCAGATAATGTGACAGATTGTATTTTCTTTTTGTTCTTCTCACAGGCTAATTCAAAAACATTATCATAATTAGTTGTATAGATGCGTTGCCAATTAATTTGTGCTATAATTTCCTGTTCAGGAGTAACATCTATTGCTGTATATTCTTTACGCAAAAACTCGATTAAATCGATTTCGCTTTTAGCGCTTTGATAAATTCGTGAAGCTATTCCTAAATCATTTGTGAAATCTTTTTCTTCAAAATCGCATTCCGCTAATAATTTATGTGCAAGTGGAGTTGCTGTCTCGATTTTTTTATTCCCCTCATTAATTGCTCCAAGTGAAAAACCAGAACCAATAAATAATATGGCATCACCATCTAATGCATGAATAATTGCTTCTCTAATTTCCATAAAATCGTTTATTTAAAATTATGCTTGCAAAAATACGAAATAATCCTGATTATTGAATATAATTCACTATATTTGCACTACAAAATCACATCAAAGAATGAAATTGAATAGAATAAAGGCTGTCCTTTTGGAAAAAGGCATTTCTCAAACATGGTTGGCGAAGAAGCTTGATAAAAGTTTCAGTATGGTAAATGCTTATGCTTGTAATAGGATTCAACCAAATTTAGAGACCTTGCAACAGATAGCAGAGATATTGCAGGTCGATTTGAAGGATTTGATAACCGACAAAAAGGATAGGTGATATGAAACAGTTTTCGGAAGCTACACGGGTGCAGATGCCTGCAATGGTTCACCTCACCCGAATAGGATATACTTACTTCGGCAAGTTGAGTGAAGATAAGAATGGCACGGTCTATGACAGTGACACGAATATTCTTTTGCAGGTATTTGAACAGCAGTTTAAGAATCTGAATCCCGGACATGAGGGAGAGTTTCTTCAAATTTTGAAAGATATTCGTAAGGAACTGAACGATGATGACCTCGGTCGAGGCTTTTACAACCGTCTCAAAGCTGTTTCGCCTGTAAAGCTGATAGACTTTGATAACATTGGGAATAATACGTTCCATTTCACAGCCGAATTTACCTGTAAGAACGGACAGGACGAATTTCGTCCTGACATTACTTTGTTCGTAAACGGATTGCCACTTTGCTTTGTAGAAGTGAAGAAGCCCAACAATCAGGGTGGAATGTTGGCGGAGAGCGCACGAATGAACAAAGAACGTTTCCCAAATAAGAAGTTCCGTCGTTTCATTAATATCACACAGTTAATGATATTCAGTAACAATATGGAATATGATGCACTTGGTGGCATTGTACCCATACAAGGGGCTTTCTATTGTACTGGAGCACGCTCATATTCTCCCTTTAACTGTTTCCGTGAAGAAAATCTGTCTGCGCAAAAGATTGCACCTTTCCATTGTGATTATCCATATAAGGACATTGACAAGACAGCGGAAAAGCAAATATTATCAGATTATAATTGCCAAGTCATTCATACAAGCCCAGAATATCAAACCAATCTCGATTTCAATACGCCTACTAATAGGATACTGACTTCCATGTGTTCACCGGAACGTTTGCTGTATATTATTAAATACGGTATAGCATACGTTAGAATGGAACGAGAGGTAGATGGAAAGATTGAATCTACCGACCAAAAACATATCATGCGTTACCAACAATTGTTTGCATCATTGGCTATTCGCAAGAAACTGGCCGAGGGGGTGAAATCTGGCGTAGTCTGGCATACACAAGGAAGTGGTAAAACCGCCTTGTCATACTATCTGACCTATATTCTCAACGATTTCTACTCCAAACAGAATAAGGTCGCCAAATTCTATTTCATAGTTGACCGTCTTGATTTGTTGGAACAAGCTACACAAGAGTTTGAAGCTCGTGGTTTGGTGGTATCAACAGCCAATTCAAGAGCTGAATTGATGGCGCAATTCCGTAGTAATCAAGCACAGCAGGGGGTAAGTGGTCAGGCTGAAATAACGGTAGTAAATATACAACGCTTTGCGGAGGATAAAGAAAAAGTACGTATTAACGACTATGCAACCAACTTTCAGCGTATCTTTATTCTTGACGAGGCACATCGTGGGTATAAACCCGGTGGCTGTTTCCTTGCTAATCTGTTTGATGCGGACACTGATGCAATAAAAATTGCTCTTACTGGTACTCCGCTATTGAAGGAAGAACGTGCTAGTTGTAAAGTGTTCGGAAACTATTTGCATACTTATTATTACGATAAATCCATTGCAGATGGTTATACGCTGAAAATTATTCGTGAAGATATTGAAACTTCCTACAAAGAGCGTTTGTCTGATGTGTACGACAAACTGGAAACCCTTGTGCAAAAGAAAGACATTCGTAAGTCGGAAATCATAGAGCATCCAAGTTATGTAAGCGAGTTAGCCCGTTACATTATGACGGACTTAAAAGAGTTTCGCAAGATACAAGGAGATGATACTTTAGGCGGTATGGTCATTTGTGAAACCAGCGAACAGGCAAGGCGGCTTTATGATGTATTTCAAGAAGAATGGCAGAAGTATCAGCCGAAGCCCATCAAGATAAAACTTTCCGATGGTTCGTATGTAGTGGGTGAACCGGAAGTGGATTACAAATCAAAATACAGACCGCTGAAAGCTGGAATCATTCTTCACGATACGGATGACAAGGAAACTCGCAAGCAGATAGTCAAAGACTTCAAGAAAAATATGACAGTGGATATTCTCATTGTCTTTAATATGCTTTTGACTGGTTTTGATGCGCCACGCTTGAAACGCCTGTATTTCGGGCGCAAACTGAAAGACCACAATCTGCTTCAAGCCATAACACGTGTAAACCGTCCTTATCCCGGTATGCGTTACGGTTTTGTCATTGACTTTGCCGACATCAAGCGCAACTTCAAGGAAACCAACGAAGCATATTTACAAGAATTAAACCGCTTTAATGACGTGGATGAGACTGGCGAATCCGCTGCCGCCGATACCTTTACCCAAGTCATTGAGGACAAGGAAGAGATATTGAATCAGATGAAGAAAGTTCGGCAAACGCTTTTCAATTACACATACGATAATGCGGAAGAATTTTCTTCTGAAATCTCCACCGAAGAGGATAAAGCTGTATTGCTCGACCTCAAACAGGCATTGGAATCAGCCAAGAACATGGCGAACATCGTGCGTACATTTGGTGATGATGAAATGAAAGAGCAATTTGCCAAACTCGAAATCACCAAGTTGCCGCAACTACTCTCTGAGGTGCAAAGACGGATAAGTATCATCAATCAGAAAGAGGCTTTCAATACAAATGAGGAAACGAAAACTCTAATCAATGAGGCAATGATGGATATAGAGTTCACTTTCTCCAAAATAGGACAAGAGGAAATGCGCCTTATATCCGGTGGTGTGGAATTGAAAGAGAAATGGCAACGTACCATTTCTTCATTTACCCAAAACTTCGACCAAGACGATCCGGAGTTTATCTCGTTGCGTGAAGCCTTTATGGAACGCTTCAAGGAACACGGTTTTGTGATTGACACGATAGCCAAGTTCAACGAAGAAACACAGGCTTTGGATGAAATCATCGGTCGTCTGCAAGACTTACAAAAGCGCAATAATGTCTTGTTGAAAAAGTACAAGGGCGATGAAAAATTTGCTCGTGTACACAAGCGTATTCGTGAAGTGAATAAGCAGAGGGAAGATAAGGGACAGAAGCCTATGTTCTCTTTCCTTGACGAAGAGATTGCTGCCATTCTCAATATTATAAAAGAGGATGTGGATGCCAAAGTGTATGATCGTAACGACATTCTGAAAAAGGATGCTTATTTCGGACGCACGGTGATGGCTCTTATCAATGGATGTTTGTTCCATTTCCCACAAATAAAGCCCGAAATGGAGGATTACAAATTTATTCAGACACGCATTTCACAACAGTATATCAACCAATATAACGCCACTTACGGCATTGCATAAAGATTATGTCAGATATTAAAGAAAAAACATTAAGGCTCATCGACGGACTTAAAGCCACCTGCCAATCATACGGTATGGGAAACGATGGTAACGAATATAAGATTATCACTCAGGTATTTCTCTATAAGTTCCTGAATGACAAATTCGGTTATGAATTAAAAAATGCGAAAAGTGAGATTGCCAAGAAACTGACCGGGGATGTAAAATGGGAAACAGCATACGAGAATCTTTCTGATGATGAACGTATGCTTATTCAGAGTGCCATCTCTCCAGATGTTCCGATGCTTGAACCTTATCATCTGATAGCCAATCTTTGGAATCAACAGGGAAAAGGGGATTTTGATACTATCTTCGATTCCACTATGACAGATATAGCGGAACAAAATGCAGATATATTTTCCACGCAGACCACAGCCAACACGAAGATTCCATTGTTCGAGGCATTGACACCGTTTGTGACCGATTCGGCACAACGTGCGCCATTCGCCCGTGCTCTGGTGGATAAACTCGTGAATTTCTCCTTTGAAGAAGCGTTTGCACAGAATTACGATTTCTTCTCCAGCATCTTTGAGTATTTGATTAAGGATTATAATACCGCTGGAGGTGGAAAATATGCGGAGTATTATACGCCTCATGCCATAGCAACGATTATGGCTCGTCTGTTAGTGGGGGATAATGTTGATTTGCATAGCATGGAATGTTATGACCCCTCGGCAGGAACAGGTACGCTTCTGATGGCACTTAGTCATCAAATAGGAGAAGAACGCTGTACCATATTTTCGCAAGATATTTCCCAGCGAAGCAACAAAATGTTGAAACTTAATCTGCTACTTAACGGACTTGTGTCTTCGCTTGATAATGCCATTCAAGGCGATACACTTGTAAGCCCTTACCATAAGAGCGATGACGGACAACAGTTACGCCAGTTTGATTTTGTGGTGAGCAATCCTCCTTTCAAGATGGATTTCTCTGATACCAGAGAGAAGATTGCCGCCATGCCAGCCCGTTTTTGGGCAGGAGTTCCAAATGTACCCGCCAAAAAGAAAGAGTCAATGGCTATATATACCTGTTTCATTCAGCACGTTATCAATTCACTGAAAAAGACAGGCAAGGGTGCAATTGTCATTCCGACAGGTTTTATCACGGCCAAAAGTGGCATTGAGAACAAAATTCTTCATAAAATTGTAGATGACAAAGTGGTATTTGGCTGTGTTTCTATGCCAAGCAACGTGTTTGCCAATACAGGTACAAATGTCAGTGTGCTGTTCTTTGACAGGTCTGCAACTGCCGACAAAGTAATTTTGATTGATGCCAGCAAATTGGGCGAGGAATATAAAGATGCTAACGGATTGAAAAAGGTGCGTCTGAACGATGAAGAGATAGAAAAGATTGTCGGCACATTCCAGCGAAAGGAGGCTGTGGAAGATTTTTCTGTGGCTGTCTCTTACGATGAGATAAAGGAAAAGGGATATTCTCTTTCTGCTGGGCAATATTTCGACATCAAGATTGATTATGTAGATATAACGGAAGAAGAGTTTAATTTCCGAATGGCGGACTACAAGCAAATCCTTTCCGAGCAATTTGCAGAGAGCCATCGTTTGGAAGAGGAAATAATGAAACAGTTGGATGCTTTGCAGTTCAACGCAAATGTAGGCAACAATGAGTAACGAGATACAGTTTTTATTATACAGCCTGCCAGATGAACAAGGGAAGGTGCAAGTCGTTATCAAAGACGAAACCATTTGGTGTACGCAAAAGGCTATGGCAGAGCTTTTCGGTATTGATAAATCCGGTATTAGTCGCCACATATCCAATATTTTTAAGGAAGATGAACTTCAGCAAGACACGACAGTTGCAAAAATTGCAACCGTCGTAAATAGAGGTATCAGAGGGGAGGTTGAAGAACTGGTTGACTTTTATAATTTGGATATGATTATTGCAGTGGGTTATCGTGTTTCTTCGCCTAAAGCAACCAAGTTTCGCCAATGGGCAACCAAGATTCTCAATGAGTACATCAAGAAAGGATTTGTACTTGACGATGAGCGTTTGAAGCAAGGCACGGCTGTATTCGGGAAAGACTATTTCCGTGAATTACTGGAAAGAGTACGCTCTATCCGTGCCAGTGAACGCCGTATTTGGCAGCAAATTACTGATATATATGCAGAATGTAGTGTTGACTATGACAAGAACTCGCCCACAACACGTGATTTCTATGCTATGATACAGAACCGTTTTCATTATGCCATTACAGGACAGACAGCTGCCGAAATTATCTACACAAAGGCAGACCATCGCAAAGAACACATGGGTTTGACCACATGGAAGAATGCTCCCGATGGACGTATATTGAAGTCTGATGTATCAATAGCCAAGAACTATTTGCAGGAAAAGGAAATCCGCCAGTTGGAACGTGCTGTAACAGGTTTCTTTGATTATATAGAAGACCTTATCGAGCGTGAGAATACATTCAATATGTCCCAATTTTCTGAAAGTGTCAATGAATTCCTCACATTCCGCCGTTATCAGATTTTACCGGACAAAGGGCGTATTTCTGCCTCGCAAGCCAAAGCAAAGGCAGAAAGCGAATATGATATTTTTAATAAGACACAGCGGATAGATTCTGACTTTGACAAACAGGTTAGGGGTATATTGGATAAGTAATTATTGTGGTGTAAAGTAATATGGATTTGAATGATTGATTACGATAAAATAAATGAATATATAGCCACTATGATTTCAAAGTCAGGTGGATGTGCGCAGTTAACAGGTGTGGCTTTCAATGATTTATTTGGAGCAGGAAATCTGGTTATATCGGAAAAGGATTTGCATGATGGCTTTGAGTATATAATTGCTCGTCATAAAAAGGAAATAGAAGAGAACCGTTATGCTACCACTGAACAAAAAGAAGTGGAAAAGAATATTCGAGAGCTTATTCTGAAATCCATTGAAGAACAAATCAATGTGTATCTTAAAAGCCAAAATAGATTATTATGAAACTTACGAGATATAAATTGGGAGAAATTCTTGAGTTGCAGAGAGGATATGATTTGCCCTCTTCTCAAATGAAAAAAGGAGATATCCTTGTTGCTGGTTCTAATGGTGTTATTGGTTATCATAACGAAGCTCGTAGTAATCATCCTTGTATTACAGTAGGGCGAAGTGGCAGTGTGGGAAAAGTTCATTATTATGAACAGGCAACATGGGCGCATAATACTGCTTTGTTTGTGAAAGATTTCAAAGGAAATGACCCTAAGTATTTATATTACTTCCTTAAGAATTTACATTTAGATAAGATGTTTGATAAAGGAAGTAGTGTTGTCCCTTCACTTGATAGGAAAGTTGTTCATTCTTTGAATGTTCCATGTCATAAAGACATAGATTGTCAAAAACGTATTGCTGCAATATTATCAAAAATAGACCGCAAAATAGAACTTAATTGTGCGATAAATCAGAATTTAGAGGCAATGGCGAAACAACTCTACGATTACTGGTTTGTGCAGTTTGACTTTCCGAATGAGGAGGGTAAGCCTTATAAATCAAGTGGAGGGAATATGGTTTGGAATGAAAAACTGAAACGAAATATACCAATAGGATGGAATAATGGCACACTTATAGACATCGCCAATATAACAATGGGGCAATCACCAGACGGTACCAGTTACAATGAAATAGGGGAAGGGGTGCTCTTTTATCAAGGAAGTACAGATTTTGGGATGAGATTCCCATCAGTCAGACAATATACAACGGCACCATCTCGATTTGCAAAGAAAGGTGACATACTAATGAGTGTGCGAGCACCTGTTGGCGCCGTTAATATAGCAAACAATGACTGCTGTATTGGACGAGGTTTATCAGCACTTAATTCAAAAATAGGTTCTACAACGCACTTGTATTATATACTCAATGATTTGAGAATTGCATTTGATCAAAGGAATGCTGCTGGTACAACATTTGGCTCTATTACTAAAGAAGATCTATACAACCTACCAATTGTTATTCCCGCAAAAGAGGTTATAAGTGCTTTTGACAAGATTTGCTCACCTATGTTTGATAGACAAATGCTTTTAGGTGAAGAGATTGATACTTTGATTAAGCAGCGAGACGAACTTCTCCCACTTCTGCTGAATGGTCAAGTGTTGGTAAATTCTGATTTATCTGACGATTGATAGCGATTTTCCTCTCTAAACCTTGGAGAATAGCTACAATATTGTTTTGGATGCTTTCACTAATATCTTCAATTGGTATAGCAGCAAAGGCTGCATCCAATTGGAGATTTTTTATACCGGATGTTTTGCCTTCGAAATTAAAAAACGCCCCAAGATTATAGATAAACTGAAGATAATAGTAGACATAGAGGGGAATCCAACCTTTCTTTACTCGAAAGGCAGTACAAAAATTGGAGCATATAACAGCCCCGGCATGGTCAAGTAGCTCTTGTGATACCAAAGATACACGCCCTGTGGATTGAGTTGGGCTACCACCTGACTTTTCAATGATAATGTCTCCTACTTGAAGACATTTTCTTGCATATGCTTGTTGGTTAATATAGCGGACTGGAATTGCCGAGAAATCATATTCTGATATTGGAATAATATCAGCCCCACGTACACAAGTTACCGCACAAGGTGTTTCTTTAGAGTAAGTTTCCTCGCCCCAATCTCCAGCAATGAATACTTCTATAATGTCAATTAATTTCATTTGTTGTCTTCAGGTTTAAGTTTAGGGAGTTTTGAAGAAGACTTCTCAATTTTCTTTTCATTGGAAGCAACGCGTCGTTCTACCTTCTTGATGTCCTCAGCTGCTGGCAGTTCTTCCGGGCGTATGCCTCGCTGACCGAGCATTTGTCGGATGCTGCGGTTGTTGTCCATATGTTCGGTAGTTATACTATGCTCACCATAAAGGTCTTTTTGTTCGACATTGTAATTTGTCATTTCTGTGGCAAGGTTTTTTGCTGCAATTGTAAGAGTTGGAAGAAAATCTGCTAATGGGCGTGTCGATTTAATGCCAAGCCGGTTCTTCATATCTTCTGTTGTATGCCCACCGAATAACACACCATCACCTTTAGAACGAATGCGTCCAAAACCTTTATCATCCACTCCGCGCTCATAAATATTACGTGATAATTGTTTTTCGGAAGAACGCAAACGATCTCTCGTTTCAAGTCGCGACAATTGTTCTATATGCTCCGCAATAAGTTCTGCGCGTCGAGTTTGTACGGCAAAATAACCTTGTGCAAAAGCTATTTCTTCTTTCTTGGGGTCGCCATTCTGTGCGACAAGATAGCACGCATAACGAGTCAGCATGAAATCTTGTATTTCACGCTTAGCTCCGCTACCCAAAGTAACCATTTTCGTGACCTCACGAAAATGGTCGTCGATGTTGATATTCTGTGTTTTACATGATTCAACAGCGCGAGTCAATGCTACTTGAAAATTCTCCCATCTTGCATATCCCAATATAATCTGCAACTCTCTCGCAAACCATACTTCTACTTTATCCGCTCCATTATCGTCTTCGATATAATGGCAAATGTCATCAAACGATTGCTTATGTTTATTGATTCTCTGCAAGTCCATAGTGCTTTTATTAGCGTTCCATATTAGATTGCAAAAGTACAAATTTTAAAGCAGAAATCAGCACGGTTATTATCCCAAATATTTCTTATGCGCCAACTTTACATTATTTTGGTTCACAATGGCATAGTGCAGTGTTGTGTCAATGCGTACATGACCAAGTAGTCGCTGCACCTGTTCGATGGGCATACCTTTGTCGATAGCCATTGTTGCAAGGGTACGACGGAACTTGTGAGGATGGACTTTGGGCATAGAAAGTGTGTGTCCTAATTTTCGGATTCTCACTTCTACACCACTGATTGTAAGGCGTGTGTGAGGAGAATGGAGTGAGACGAATAAAGCAGGATTGTCGTCAGTACGCCCATTGAGGTATTGTTGCAAATGTAGTTTTGTACGGGCGTTGAAGTAAACTACACGCTCTTTGTTACCTTTTCCGAATACCACGCATTGACGCTCATGGAAATCTATATCCTCACGGTTCAGTTTAACCAACTCACCCACACGGATGCCCGTGGATGAAAGAAAGTCTATAATAGCAAGGTCTCGTTTGGTCGTGCAACTATCTCGAAGTTGCTCCAACTGTTCGTCAGAAAGCACCTCTTTTACAAGTGAATCTGTCTTAACTTTGTGAATGCGTCTTACCGGGCTTTTAGCGATATAATCTTCATCTTCCAACCATGCAAAGAAGCTGGAAAAGATGCGTCGCATATTGTCAATGGTCACTTTGCTCGATTGGTGTTCTTCTTGATAATTGGATAGATAAGTACGAATATCTGTTGTCGTGATGTGACAAATTGCCAATGAAAGCGAGACTAACAACCGTTCAATGGTATTACGGTAGTAAGTTAATGTCTTTTCTGAACATCCCTCTATCTTTTTGGCTGATATAAAAGAGTTCAGAAGATGTTCATTCTCCTGCGTTTGCAGTGTGGCACAATCGCTCTTTTCAATGATTTCTACATTATGCAGTTCTGATGTAAGCACAGCTTTAAGCCGTGCCATTTGTCGGCAATCTAAGTCACGCTGCATTTCCGCAACTATCGCCTGAATAATGTTCTCTTTCATAATTCTGATATTTATGTCTTTATATATAATATAAGAGACTGCTAAATCAGAATTTACCGACACTTGACCATTCATCAGAAGTGGGAGAAGTTCGTCTCGCTGCTTAGTCAAGGAATCTATTTGTTGGTAGTTATTTACAATCGTTTGGTAAATGCTTCCAATCTTTTCATCAAATAGTTTCAGAATATTTCTTGTTGGTATGGGCAATAAGATATTCTTGATTGTATCTTGAGAAATATTATCCCTTGCAGAACCCGTACTGAGTGTAATGAAATGGCTATACAATGATGATATATGGAAGTACACATAGTATAACATATTTTCTATTGTAGGGATAACGCCACAAACGGCTTGATTAGAACAAGCCTCGAATGTAAGCAAGCTAACTTTACCTGCTGTTGCGCCATACATTGCGACCAATATACTGTTGCTTGGATATAACTTTGCACTTGAGTTTTCTAATCCACATTTTGTAATATAATTGGTAGTCTTAGTGATTATAGGACTATTCAGTTCCCCACTGTTTATCCAAGCTATTTCTCCATTATCGTAGTATTCTATATTTGTTGATTTGGGTGTACCTCCTGAATATGTGGTAGCAATATCTTTTATTAAAGATATATCCCATCCTTCGGGAATTTCTCGCTTCAACTTCTCATTCCAAACCATCTTACCTCCACTAGATTTATACGGTTTCCCCTCCTCATTCGGGAAATCAAACTGTACAAACCAATAATCATAAAGCTGCTTTGCCATCGCCTCTAAATTCTGATTTATCGGTATATAAGAAAAGGAGAGGAAAAATCCCCTCCTTAACTCTAAACCATGTCTCAGACATTCAAATCCTTCAGTGCAAGTGCATAATTGGGATAAAAACCGTCCATTATACACTTTAAACCAAGTGTCTGATAATACTTGTAGTCATCATCTTCGGTGCAGAGGTATTTGTAACCGTAGCGTGGCATGTACTCCTTGAAGAACCGAGCCAAGTCTTTCAGGCTTTCTTCTTGGTTCTTTTTGAAATTACTGCGCACAATGATGATAGACCAGTCGGGAAAGTTGCCTCTTCCACAGCTATACTCCCAGAAGCGGATATAGCAGTCCAAATCACGTTCACGAATGTCCACACAAAAGCCGTTGGCATGGGACATCACGCTACAGCTTTCTCTGTAGCCAAATTTCTCACACAAGTAGAGATTGAAATCAAGAATTAAATCTTTTTGTACCATAAATAATTGGGTTTTAAAAATTAATAAATAGAGAATTATAAATGAAAGCCTCGCTTACGCTTAGCCTTTTTCTTTTTCATTAGGCGATTGAACTCTGCTTCTTCTGCGGCAGTGGCATCGTAGGATGAGCTACCGTTTAGCAAACCGAGACTGATGCCAAAGCTATCATCGGAATGGGAAACGCTTTGCTGTACCTCTTCTTTTTGTTGTTTGGATTCCTGTTTGGCAGACTCCAACAAAGATGCACAAGCATTCTCTTCCAGTCGGTTGTCGATATTCAAGTAGCTGAACTCTCGACCTACTTTTGAGCCGGAGAAAGAAAAGCCGTTATGTTCAAACTTGACACCTTGTATTTCCCGTGTAGTCCGGCTGACTTTGAATTTCATATCAATCTCCCGGTCGGCAAGCGCATCTTTCAAATCATCCCAACTATGAGCTGTGGGCAGTTCTTTTTTCAATGCCTTGTATATCTCGTACTTTGCCTTATCGTATGGGCGCAAGCGTTCCTCTTTGATATGGTCTTTACCATTGGCAAAGTGCAAGCGATATTTGGCGGTCAGCATTTTGCAGACTTTCTCATTCTTACGGAAGTCATTCTTGTCGCTAATTGTTTTACCGTCATTGTCCACCCGGTTGAATACGATATGGCAATGCGGATGCTCACGGTCGATATGTCGGGCAATGATGTATTGCGTATTTTCAATACCCATCAGCTTCATATAGTCGTGCGCTATGTTTAGCATCAGAACATCATCAGACTTTAGCCTTGCACTGTCTTCTGGTGAAAAGTTGAGCGAAGTGTGTCCGACAATATTCTTTACCTTGTCATTGAGTAATGCCTGTAATTCAAATTGCTCTGCTATTTGTTCGGGTGTACCTTCTACTCCGGCCGCTTCTAATAGCTTGGATTTTTCCTCTTTGAGGACATAGCGGACACAACCACCGAACGATGTTCCTTTAGTCTGTTTACCTATCATTTTTCAGTTGTTTTATAAGTTGATTAATATGCTGAGCCATTTCCTCGCATCTATCCGCAACGGCAAAGAAACCGTAGGTGTTCGCTTGTCTTGCCAACTGGTTAAGATTGGTACTTTCACCAATCAGTTGCCGGATGATGTGAATATGCTCTTGCGTGATTCTTTCACGTACCGAACCGTTCTCGATGAGCGAACGGATGACTTCACTTTGAGTCTGCTTGCTCCGTCTGCAAAGCGCACCAAGCCATGCGTGTTGCTGATATGACAGACGGATTGTTATTGTATATTTCTTTTCCATTTGAATTTGTTTTAGTGAATAATTTGTGACCATCGGGAGCTGCCTCCTCAGACTTTTTGAGGAGCAAGTGGTCGGGAAATGTAATACACCGACATTAACTTGCTACAGTAAAAAAGTCTCAATTTCTCTCTCTGAGTTCAAAGTCTGAATCCTCGTTTCTTAGGTGGTGAAACCTTCGGTTGTGGAGTGCCTTGTTGTATGCTAATGAGTTTCAAATCGAATGTTTTTATCAGTATTTTCAAGGCAGGATTCATCATTATCATCTGTTGGAGGATAGCTTCATCAGGCTTCACTTTGAGCAGATAATCGGCTATGTCGTACCCCTCTTTTCGCTCGTTTTCGGTGGCGTTGGCTTCCAGATAATCGAACATCTGCACCTTAATTCCGTAGCTTTTCATCAGACCGATTTTGCTCTGCCAATAGTCTGTCGCTCCTAAATCGGGAAATAATACAACGCTTCTTCCAGCCAGAACGGATAGGCTGTTGGCATTGAAGCAACCGTTCTTTCCACCGGATGCTATCCATAGGAATTGCGGTAGATAGTAGGAAGCAATGAGTGTCGTTTTCTCACTTTCGACCAGTGCAACAGGACGGCTTTTGTCTTCAGGAAGCAAATGCTCACCGAAGAAGCATTGCTTCAGATTATAATCGCCCTTGTGCAGTACGGAGTGTACCCATGTGACATGATTGTATGGCTCTTTTATCCGCTTGCCAGTTTCGGAATTGTAAAGCATTATCTTACCCGTGCGGACTTTATTTTGGTTATCCGTCTGCCAGAATACAGTTGCACCGTCCCAATACTTGGATGTACCAACCTTGTATCTCTTCATGAGCTTTAATGTTTCTGTTTCTCCGAACTGAGCCGATAGAAATTGAAACAACTTGTTTGCAGGATAGCCACGCAATGATTGATTGACTATATCCAAATCAATGTAGGAAGTGGCTATGGGTTTTGCTTCCTTAATAGGGGCATAGCTCCTGAAACTATTCTCTGCGAACTTTTCTTTCTCAGACGGGTTCTGCTCAAAGTAATCACGAGGCGTGAAGTGATAACCACATTTCTGCTCATGGTCACAACGCCCCACGTATTCTGGGAACTTGATTTGCTTCTCCGTATCGATGTACTTTGAAAAGCATCTTTGACGGTGGCAGTTCGGACAAGTATGCCGAGTGCTGACACCTTTGTAGGGTTCTAATATGAATCTATGTGTACTCATTGTATGTTTCTTTTTGGTGTGTCACTTTTGTCGTTATTGTCGTTTTCGTTTGGAAAGTGTCAAAACTGACAAAAATGTCACGGGTTAATCTTTGAATATTCTCCATGCTTCTCTTTGCGGAACAATGTTCCGATGTTATCATTGAGAAAGCGTTGAAATGTGCGTTCCTTCATTCCATTTTGCTCGGCTATCTGTATAGCTTGGGCAGTTGTAAAGGATGGAGGAAGTAGATTGACTATCGCCTGTTGTTGGCTGTTGAGCATGTTCTCATTGAGTATATTTTGAACGCTCAATGCGGATTCCTTGAAATACTCCGTCAGTTTAATGGCTCGTTCTACCGTCAACAGGTCGATATATGTTTTACCACACTCTCCGCAAGTCCATCGTGCTAATTGGATAATCAGGCAGAAACGGATGATGTATATCTCCAGCTTGCAATAGATACTCACAATGGTGTCATTTGTCTCTTGGTCGCACAATTCTGAGAAGTGGTGCTGCCATTCGTAAAGCCGTCTCTTGGCATCCTCCGTGAAAAGAAGAATCTGCGGTTCTATCTCTCCAAACTCATTGAGGGCATACTCTTGTTGTATCAGTTTGTCAATAATGGCATTCCATTCTTGTTCAATGTTCTCCGGCAGCTCCTTGTCATTCCAACGTGCCTTCTGTTGCAGGTTTGGCATCACGAACAGAATGCGGTCGATGAATCCGTTACTGGAACGTTCCCCCTTTGCCAATTCACTAAGAATCTTCTTTTGGATAGTGCCAATAACCGAAATATACGGTCGCTTGATGAAGATGGAACTCTTGGCGTTCTTGCGGTCGGATATAGTGGTCTTGGCACTGAACACTGACAACCAAAACTGTTCTTCCGAACCGTTGTTGTAACGGTTGAAGTTCTTGAACCAAGCGGATAATTCATCAGCCCACAAGCATAAACCACGTTTGTTCTGCGCATGAATGAGGCTCAATCCTTCAGGTGTTACATCCGAAATCAAGAAGCGTTTACGGACTGGTTCCTGTGGAAATTGCTCTTCACCGCTTTCTGTTCGTTCTTTGCGGCTCATACTCATCAGTTCATCATACTTGGTAAGAGCCTTTTCAAAGACTTGATTCTGCTGATAGTCATAATCAAGAAACGGTTTCATCGCAAAGCTAAGCGGATGGCTTTTGTTCGCTCCCGGTCTTCCTATCAATGCCATATACAGGATAGGGCTTTCTATCCAGCCTTGCTTGATTTGGGCAAGGTGCGTGTTGCCGATGCCCACCGCTATTGCCGTAAGGATAGCAGCGGCAATGTAGTCAGTAGGGTAGTTATGGCATTTGTGAACTTCACTGATGATGCGTTGGATTTTTGTCGGGAATATGCTGACCGGAAAATCAGTACCAGCCAATCGCATACTTAAATCAACCGTTTCGTCAATGATGGACGCCGGATTAATAGAAGATGTATCCATAGCTATATCCATTAAAATTTCACTGACGATTTGGGCTTATGACGGACACCGCCTTGCATATTGGCAAGCATTTCTTCGTATGTTTGTTCGGAAGTCTTTCTACGCCCGTTCTCAATCCAAGCCAGAAGTTCGTCCTCGTAGAAATAGAGCTTCTTACCTTTCTTATAGGCAGGAAGCAGCCCCTTGCGTACCAAAGTATAAATGGTAGGCTTGGCTTTTCTGATGATACGGCAAGCATCCTCAATTTCAACCAACACGTGTTTGTCTGATGCAGGTGGTTGAAGTTCCGACACCATTCTTTTCAACTCAATGATCTGTTCGGTCAGATAACCCACCGCTTCGGGCAGTTTATCAAATGTTACTGTTTCTTTTTGCATACGTCGCTCGTTTTTAATTGTTCGACGGCAAAGGAAACAGGTGTTTCAATGGTGGAATCATTCACCAAAATATAACTGATGAATAACTTTTTGATGTAGTTGGTAGAACAATTGCGAAGATTTGTATATCTTTGCGGCGTATTAGTTCTTTGATAGACTGAGAAGGCTTTGGAGACTAAATTATGCTAAAACCTAAAGCGAGCAATCGCACCAAGTCATTGGTAAAATGGGGCGGATATAGTTTTGAAGTATGGCAGAATGGAGATAAGAACATCTCATATAGTTCGTTCATTATTTCCGATTGTCGATATATGTAAGATTCGTATCTACTTCATTATTTTGTGTCCATTTTTTAGGCACGTGAAAATAGAGAGTACAATGGAAGACAATGTCTAAGCATATTTTAGTTAGGTCATATTGATTTTAGGCACGTGGCAATATTGCCCGAACTAAAATTAAATGCTTATGACTAAAAAAAAGAAGAAGCCTTCAAAGAGAGGGAAGAAGGCTAACAAAAATTCCCTCCATTGTTCTCCAATGATTGTAACACAGGAGAAGAAGATAAAAAATTTGGCAAAATGGATTAAAGCCATTGCTGAATTTATAAAGGCATTGATTCAATTATCAAATGCAATGAAGCCTTTGATAGAATGGTGCAAATCTTTTTTTGAATTGTTATAATCAACTCTCTAATTTCTTTTTTTTGATGATAACAAGCGAAAAATATTTACTATATATACTGGGTGTTAATAAGGAACAGTTGGATTACTTGTTGACACATATAGAAGATTATTATTATTCTTTTGAAAGAGTAAAATTTAATAAGTTTACTGACAAACCAAAGAAGAATAGTAGTGGAGAAATTGCCACTAGACAAATAAACTCGTCTAAAGGAAAACTAAAAGAGGTTCAAACGCGTCTTTATGATTTTATGTCAAAGCAAGTTGAAATTCCTCAATATGTTTATGGTGGTGTTCTGAGGAAAAATAATGTGCGTAATGCTCGTCTTCATCAAGGAAATAAATATATATTTACGACAGACTTGAAGTCATTTTTTCCATCAATTTCTCATAAGCAAGTTTTTCAAATGTTTCTTCGAGAGGGCTGTACGCCTGCTATAGCAAGAATATTAACTAAACTAACTACTCATAAATATCAAGTTCCGCAAGGTATTCCAACCTCAACTTTAATTGCTAATTTGGTATTTAAACCCATAGGCATGGAAATTGACCAGTTAGCAAAGGAGCATCATATTAAATTTTCAATGTTTGTTGACGATATAACTTTATCATCTAAAGTTGATTTTAAAAATCTAGTACCTCAGTTCCTTGCAATCATTAAAAAGTCTGGATTCAGAATCAGTCACAAAAAGACACATTATCAAACTAAAAATCCTATTATAACAGGTGTAATATGCCAAAACAACCGACTTCTTGCTCCTTTGGGTTATAAAAAAAAGATAGCAATACTATCCAAGCAACTCTCAACGCACGAATCTATAAAGAATAAGCTACAAGGAATAAAAGCGTATTTGTCAATAATTGAAAAATCAAGTTCGCTTTGACTATTTATGTTGTCATTATATGTGGTGATTTTATGCTATTCTCCTATCCAATTTAATCTTGCATACGGATTCCGTGTGCGACATTTTACGTTCAATGGTAGATATTTCCGAATCACTGAGGGTATGGGCAAATACCCTCTTTATAAATGTGGCAGTCTGTAAACGTGGTTTGCCGAATGCCTTACCGATATTCCATCCAAAGTGCATAATGTCGATGGTCTTTAATTGAGAATCTACCTTTATAGGTTCGACTTTAGGCAAAGAATCTGATAAGTAGTATTCTGTAACATATCCACATAAGCGATTAAGGTCAGTTTCGTTAAGATAGAGAACCAAAGTTTGTTTTATATATGTGAGAACTTTATCTAATTTTTTTTGCGATGCTCGTTCTTTTTCAGCCATAGCGGTAGCGTGGTATATCTCATATTCTGTTGGCTGGCTGGATTCTTCTATGGGAGTATTATTGATAATAGAAGATGTGGCTTCATTCTTTGGAAGCTCTGTACTGTCTTCATTGGATTCTGAAAGCGAGAGAGTAGAAACTTCTTCTGTGGTGTCAGATGGAGTTTCATTTTCGATTTCAGATTCTGAAACGATAGATTCTATATCTGCTGCACTTTCAATAACTTCATGATGTTCTATTGGAATTTCAGCTACCACCGTTTTGTTGCGATAGCTCTCAAATCTCATAAAGCATCTTTCTATTGTTGGGGAAAGGAGTTGTCTGAATGCTATTTGCAGATTGAGATAGATTGCTCCAATGACAATAGAGCATACTACAAGAATAAGGTAGCTGCTGAACTCGTCCCAACCATAGTGAAGTACGGTCTGACGGGCTAAAACACCAATGATTGCGATTGTACCAAAAACAATCAGATGCAATGTTATATGTTCTATCTTTCTCTGTTCCATAGTGAGATGTATTAATCGTTTGTGTGCAAATATATAGGATTAATTTTTGAGAAAATCCATAGTTTTGCTTGTTAATGGGCTTTTGACGATATATTTCATCACTTTTCACCACGTTACACTCCTAATAATAAGCGTATTGCAAATTTCTTGTTTTTGAATGAAAATAGTTGGGTAAATAGACTTGTGTATCTTAAAAACAGAAATTATCTGCATCATTTGGGGTGAAACAATGCAGATAATCAATAGGGTATAGAGATATAGCTTATTAGCAATACAATGTATGGTTTGTACCCTTGTTGAGATATAAAAGGATGTTGTAATCTTGATTATGAGCGACTTTGTTTATTAGCCATTCTCTGAATACTATGGAATGTCCGGTGTCTATTTGATAAGATAAGGCTACAACCATATCGAGATTATACACATCGGCATTGTTCCCATTCTCCAATTTGATGTACTTACAAACTTCGTGGCTCTTCAAAATATTGGTTTTCAAGATTCTCTTGATTGCTGCATGGATAGCTCCAGCCGTTGTATAAAACAAGTCTGCAAGTTCCCAAGTGGTCATCCATACTTCGCCATCAGAAATATGGATGCCTAGCCCTTTGTTGGTTATGATTCCTCGTTTCATAGTTACAATTTACTTGAGTGATATTTTATTGGCTGTTTCTCGCTTCTTGGAATTGACCAAATCGGCATATATTTGAGTTGTGGACACGTTCTTATGCGTTAGCATCTTTGATACTGTGTAAATATCTGTACCTAAGGATATTTGTATGACGGCATACGAGTGACGAAATCCGTGGAAGGTTATCGGTTTCGTTATTCCTGCCTTTTTGAGCCAGCTTTTCAGTGGGTAATTAATCATACTTCGCTTCAAATCCTTGAAAACCTTGCCTGTTCCGGGTGTGCCGCATAGTTCGTAGGCTTCGTAACTGATGGGGAGTGTCGCTTCCGTCTGGGTTTTCTGTGTTCTGATACGTAAACAATAGCCTTGGTCGGGGGCGATAGTGAAGTCTTCCCATTGCAGGTTTAGAATATCACTGATGCGTAAACCTGTCAGACAAGCAAACAAAGAGGCTGCTTTCAATACGGGGATGTCGCAAGGAGTGGCTGCGAGTTGCTTCACTTCGTTCAGAGTCAGATACTCTTTCTTCACATCTTGTGGCTCAATCTTATCAAGATAGTCATTGATGTTCTCACGAAACCATTTGTCCCGATAGGCAATCTTCAATAATCCTCTGAAAGTAGAGTAGTAGCCGGATGCCGAATTGAGGGACATGGGTCGGTTGCTATGTTTGAGTTGCTTGGCATTCAGCAAGTATTCACGGAATTTTTTGCATAAGTCTACATTTACATCGCCAAAGGTACATTGTCCCTTGACGAAGTTGTAGAAATGCTGATAGACGAATTGCCATTTCTGGTCTTTGTTCCGACACATCTTCTTGAAATAGGCGAGGAAATCGGCTTTTTGCTTGGTCTTATCCAAGAAACCAAATTCTTCATTGATGAGTGATTGTACCCGGATGCAACGGATAGCCTCTGCCTTGTTCAACATATCGTTGTTGAACTCCCGTTCCATTTCGTTTTTGGGGTGGGCATAGATGTAGATACCGAGGTATTCCCTGCGGCTCATCTGCATCGTTTCGGGGTTACGGACTGCCGGATAATAATCCAGATACAAGGAAATACGATTATTCCTAATCGCTCTTTGTCGAACTGTTACTTTTGTACACGTGTGTGACATACTGTTTAATATTTAGAGTTTTACATTTGTTTGGTGCAAAGGAATAGAGTGATTCAATGGTGGGTACATTCACCGATAAATAACTTATTCAATCTTTGGGGCGGCAAGTAGTTTATCCAATTCAAGTTTGGAGATAAGCGTGTATTTGCCTTTCTTGACCTTGTGGATATTATGGTACTTCGCATAATGATAGAGCTGGTCACGAGTAAGATTGAACTTTTCCATTGCTTCGGCCACCGTATAATATTGTGGTTCTTCGGGTGCTGCAATGCCCTTAGCTATATCTACATGCTTCTTGGAATAGTACACTATGATTCCCTCTTTCTTCTTCGGAATGGCATTCTTAGAAGCGAAACAGTAGATGGCGGATAAGGTCATACTGAATTTTTCCTGCATTTCCTGTGTGCTATACCATTCGGTAATGTCAGGATTTGGGGCTTTCTTGGCAAAGTAAGCGTCCATGTGCTTCTTGCTCCAGTAGGTCTTGCCACGATTGAAAGTTCGAGGGATATTGTTCTTCTTGGCTACCACAAATATCCATGACTCGTTTACATGGTATTTCTCTTTCACTTCTGCTGTGGTGTAGAAGTCGGTGATAGGGGCTTTTTCTTTTAACTGTTTGTTCTCTGTTTCTGGAACAATAAAGTCTGTCATATCTTCTATGTCAGCTCTACGAACAAGGGTTTTTCTTTCAAATCGGATTACCTTGATTACTCCATTGCGGATATAGCGATATATAGAAGTACGCCCAATGTTTAATAACACGGCTACTTCTGACGGAGTAAGATACTCCTTGTTCAAATTAGGAGGTGTCTTTATGATTTTCCCTAATTCGTGTTGCAAACTTTCAATACGCTGTTTCCTAACCCTGTCTTTATAGGCAAGGTTGACACATCGGTGAGAACAATACTCCGTGGTGCTCTTATGGGCTGTGAAAACAGCATTGCACCACTTACATCTTTTCTGAATGTCGATTTTACTACTCATTATTTATCCGTTTATTTCGCCAAATCTGTTTCATCGCGTACCACCACGTACCATGACGTACCAGTGTGTCCACGACCTTTCCGACCTAAAATCGGAGAGTAACAAGCGAGCAACAAATACGGTACAAAAATGAGCTGAAAAAGCCCTATAAACGATAATCATCGCTTATAAGGCTAAAAAGAAAGGCGTTCAAAATGAACGCCTTAATAATCATTGATGATATATACTAATCGTTGGTAATCACCACTTACTTGCCGATGCAGAAATGCGCAAATATATTTTGCAGCACCATATCATTTGTCACTTCCCCTGCTATATCGGATAAATGGAAAATACATTCGCGTATGTCTTGTGACAGAAAATCTCCGGAGATATTTACGTCCAATCCTTCTTGTACCCGGTGAATTGCATCCAGCGCACGTGTTAGTGCTTCGTAATGGCGGATGTTTGTTACAATGACATCATTCTGGGTGACTGTTGGTAAATGAGCGGCTGCTACGAGTCTCTGTTGGAGTTCATCCGTGTGCAAACGTTGTTTCGCAGAAATAAAAATAGATTCTATTTCCGAACCTATATGCTCAGAAAATTGTGAGGCAAGTTCGTTTTTCTGAGTTTCATTTATCAGTTCTACCTTATTAAAGACTAAAATCAATTGTTTGTGTTCACAACGAGGAAGAATCTTATCGGAGAGCAGTGTTAACTGTGAAATTGCGTCAGCCGAATCAATCATCCACAGTACAATCTCTGCCTGATCGAGTTTTTGAAAAGTCCGTTCGATACCCAGGCTTTCTATCGTATCACTGGTCTCCCGGATACCGGCTGTATCGATAAAACGGAAAGTGATACCACCTATATTCACAGTATCCTCGATGACATCCCGTGTAGTGCCGTGAATATCGCTTACAATAGCCTTGTCTTCATTCAGCAGGACATTCAGTAGAGTTGATTTTCCTGCATTGGTTTCTCCGATAATAGCTACCGGTACACCATTTTTTATGACATTCCCTACACTGAACGAATTGGCCAGACGTGCAATGACTTCTTCTATCTCGTCAGCCAGTCGGCGTAGGGCGGAACGGTCCGCAAACTCTACATCTTCTTCACTGAAGTCCAGCTCCAGTTCAATCATTGAAGTGAAGTTCAGCAGTTTCTCACGTAGAGTTGTCAATTCTTTGCTAAAGCCACCTCGCATTTGACTCAAGGCAAGACGGTGGGTAGCAGCAGAGGAAGAGGCAATCAGGTCGGCAACGGCTTCGGCCTGACTTAAATCCATTTTACCATTAAGAAACGCTCGTTGAGTATATTCTCCCGGTTGCGCCATGCGACACCCGTTCTTAATCAGTAGTTGCATCACTTGTTGTAAAATATAAGATGATCCGTGACAGGTGATTTCAGTGCTGTCTTCCCCTGTATAAGAGTGTGGAGCCCGGAAGAGACTGACAAGAACTTCATCTATCATTTCTTCTCCGTTATAAATTCGGCCGAAAGTAAGCGTATAAGGTTTCTGTTCACTCAGCAGCTTTCCGGATTTGGCCGGGGTAAAAATACGGCTGGTGATGGTAATAGCTTCAGGACCGGAAACACGAATGCTTCCGATGGCTCCTCCTTGAGCGGTTGCTATGGCGCAAATTGTGTCTTGATTCATTATCTAATTCATTTTGAGAGGCAAAGATAGAGCTTTCTTGGTAAAAAACAGAGCAAACAGATAGAAGTTATACTTTATTATTTTATCTTTGTTCGCATACAGCAAGACAAACTTTATAGCTATGGAACACACACTGGATTCATTCCCGGATACCGGAGACCTTGAGAATTTGAAAGATAATTATCAGAAAATCACTTCTGTCCTGGCAGGACATCAGATTGCATTTTGGGAATATGACATTCCTACAGGAGAGTGTAATTTCACAGATGAATATTTCCATATTTTAGGGTTGAAGGAGGCCGGAATCATATTCAGAGATATTAATGACTTTTATCGGTTTGCCCATCCGGAGGATGTTATCTCTTACCAAACGACTTTTGCGCGGATGCTTGAATCGGAAACCAAAATCTCCCAAATTGTGGTACGTTGTGTAGGGAGGCAAGGAGAAACAATTTGGCTTGAAGATAATTTTATTGCTTATAAGAAGAATAAGGAGAATGGCTCTGATAAAATTATAGCATATACTGCCAATATCACTTCACGTTGTGAAAAAGAAGTCCAGATCAGGCAGCTTGAGGAACGAAACCGGAAAATTATTGAAGCACTACCGGAGTTCATATTTATTTTTGATGATAATTTTTTTATTACGGATGTATTGATGGCACCCGATACAGAGTTGTTGCATCCGGTGGAAGTGTTAACAGGAGCAGATGGGCGATCTATTTATTCTTCTGAGGTCAGTGACTTGTTTATTAGCAGTATTCATGAATGCCTAAAAAGTGGGAAGTTAAAAGAAATAGAGTATCCTGTGGATGTCGAAGCCGGCAGACATTTTTTTCAGGCACGCATTGCTCCGTTTGAGGGAAATAAGGTGCTGGCCTTGATTCATGATATTGGTGATCGGATGCGACGTTCGCAAGAGCTACTTGAAGCCAAGCAACGGGCAGAAGAGGCTGATCGGATGAAATCAGTATTTCTGGCCAATATGAGTCATGAGATACGTACTCCTTTAAATGCCATTGTGGGCTTTTCGGAAATTATAGCTTTGACTGAGGATGAAAAGGAGAAAGAAGAGTATTTAGGGATCATTCAGCAGAATAGCAATCTACTGTTACAACTGATTAATGATATTCTCGATTTGTCACGAATCGAGTCGGGTAAGTCGGAAATGCATTGTCAGTTGACGGAAATGAGCGGATTGGTAGATGAAGTGGATAAAGTACATCGTCTTAAAATGAAAAAAGGAGTCAAGCTGAATGTGATTCGTCCATCAGAGGAAATTTGGATTTCGACAGATAGGAATCGGGTGACGCAGGTATTGTTCAATTTCTTGTCGAATGCAATTAAAAATACCATTGAGGGTAGCATTACTTTCGGACTTGTAAAAGAGGAAGAATGGGTTAAACTTTATGTAACAGATACCGGCTGCGGTATTTCCAAAGAGAAATTACCTTTGATATTTACCCGCTTTGAGAAGTTGAATGATTTTGTACAAGGAACAGGGCTGGGATTACCTATCTGTAAGAGTATTGTAGAGCGGTTGGGCGGTCGGATTGAAGTGGAATCCGAGCTTGGGCAGGGGAGTACTTTCATTCTTTATTTGCCCAATAGGCAAGTACAGGAAGTTGTGGTTGGCGAAAGAGAAAACGCAGCGGGTAATATGGGAGTGGAGAACCGGCAGAAGAAGATACTGATTGCGGAAGATGTGGAGTCCAGTTATCTGCAGATTAATGCCTTTCTGAAAAAAGAATATACGATTCTTTGGGTGCCTAATGGAGAAGAAGCTGTGAAGAGTTTCATACGCGAGAAGCCCGACTTGATTTTGATGGATATCCGAATGCCGGTGATGAATGGTATTCAGGCAACAGCAAAAATTCGTGCTATCTCGCAAGAGATACCGATTATAGCAATTACAGCATATGCCTTTTGTCCGGAAGGAGAGCGAGCTCTTGAAGCAGGGTGTAATGAAGTGATTGCAAAACCATATCCTCTGGAGAAGCTGAAAGAAACGATCGAAACTTATTTATAGGAGGGAGGAATAGTCGGTCTTTCAATGCAACAATTTATCATATAGTATGTTCTGTAGTAAATAATGCTATAAAGATAAATTGGATTATGAAGAAAGTAGTACTAATCGGGGCCAGCGGCTTCGTCGGTTCGGCTATTCTGAATGAAGCTTTGAACCGTGGATTCCATGTGACGGCGGTAGTTCGTCATCCTGAAAAGATCAGGATAGAGAATGAAAATCTGGAAGTGAAGAGAGCTGATGTTTCTTCATTGGATGAAGTATGTAAGGTTTGTAAAGGTGCTGATGCCGTGATCAGTGCTTTCAACCCGGGGTGGAATAATCCCGATATATACAAGGAAACCATTGAGGTTTATCTGACGATTATCGATGGTGTAAAAAAGGCTGGAGTTAATCGTTTTTTGATGGTGGGTGGTGCCGGTTCACTGTTTATTGCTCCCGGCATCCGACTGGTCGATTCGGGAGAAGTTCCCGAAAAGATATTGCCTGGTGTGAGAGCCTTGAGTGATTTTTATCTTGATTTTCTGAAGAAAGAAAAAGAGGTTGACTGGGTTTTCTTCTCGCCGGCGGCAGATATGGCTCCTGGAGTACGTACAGGCAGATATCGCCTGGGGAAAGATGAGATGATTGTGGATATGGTAGGTAACAGTCATATATCTGTGGAAGATTATGCGGCTGCCATGATTGATGAGCTTGAGAAGCCGGAGCATCATCAGGAGCGTTTCACCATAGGGTACTGAGCGGACGGTATTTTTCAAGGAAATTGAGATATAGCTTTGCACATCCCCGGGCATCGGAAAGTGCTTCGTGGTGTTTAAGTTCGATGCCTTCCCGTTCGCAACAGGCGCTTAGGTTGACCGGCTTGTATCCTAAAGAACGATAGATGCGGCAGGTACATTCCCAACGTTCCGGAAGCGATAACTCATCATAATCCAGTCCGTACATCCGCATGCTATTCTTCAGTACATTGCGGTCGAATTGTTCATTGTGCGCAACTACTACGTTGCCTTGTAAGCGCTTTTTGACTTCGGGATAGATGGCATGAAATCCCGGGAGTGACTCTGTCATTCCCGGCGTTATTCCATGTACAAGCATATTTGCACGCCAATATTCATTCTCCGGTGGTTGAATCAGGCTGTAATATTCGTCTGTAATCTCTCCGTCTGTAACGGTAACGATACCTACCGCACAAGCACTTTCCATGTATCCTGTGGCGGTTTCAAAGTCAATGGCGGCAAATGATAAATTCATCAGATTCGATCGAGAACTGTTTTAATTAATGTATCGATGGTATTCTTATAGCCTGTGTTCGCTTCTTTGATCAAGCGGTTAGCTATAACCATACAAACGGTCATGGCTTTGTGTCCCATCAGCTTGCTGAGGCCGGCAAGGGCGGAACTCTCCATTTCGAAGTTGGTTATCTTGTAACCTTTATATTCAAACTTTTCGATTTTATCATTCTGCTTAGGGTCCGCCAAGGGAACACGGAGTTCGCGTCCTTGCGGTCCGAAGAAACCACCGGCTGCAATAGTAACACCGCGCACCATATCTTCTTGGGCAATACGGTCTATTAATTCTGCATTGGCATCAATAACATAAGGTGCGGGAGCACACATGTTACCGGACCAGCCCATGTGATTCAGAAATGCCCGTTCAAAGGGAAGGTCACAAACAGCATTGCGTCCGGCATAGAAGTTCAACAGTCCGTCAAAGCCGATTGACTTTTCAGAACAGACGAATGTGCCGACCGGTGTGTTGGGTTGCAATCCTCCGCATGTACCGATGCGAACTAACTCTAAAGAGCGGAGATGCTCTTTTTCTTCCCGAGTCTGGAAGTCGATATTTGCCAAAGCATCCAGTTCATTGACCACGATATCGATATTGTCACAACCGATACCGGTAGAAACGACAGTTATCCGTTTGCCTTTGTAAGTTCCGGTAACCGTTTTAAATTCGCGGCTTTCCACTTCACATTCTTTATTTTCGAAGTGAGAAGCTACGAGTGCCACCCGTCCGGGATCACCTACCAATATTACTTTGTCTGCCAACCATTCCGGCTTTACATGCAAATGGAATACCGAACCGTCTTCGTTGATAATTAATTCGGAGGAAGGAAAATACTTTTTCATGTTATTGAAAGGTTTTAGTTTAATAAATATGTTCACCACAAACTACATGGATTAACCGCTTGTTTCCCGAGATTGTTCTCTCCGGCGGTTATACTGCTCTCTGTTGTTTGTGGTGAAATGCTTTCTCTAATCGCTCAACGGTTTACTGGTAGCTCCACCGATAGGTTTAGCTATGTTTTCACGCATTGATGTATCAGCTTGAATATTTTTCATTTTATAATAATCCATAATACCGAGATTTCCACTACGGAAAGCTTCAGCCATGGCCTTTGGAACTTCCGCTTCTGCCTGAATTACATTAGCACGGGCCTCTTCCGCTTTGGCTTTCATTTCTTGTTCGGTAGCCACAGCCATTGCGCGGCGTTCTTCCGCTTTTGCCTGCGCGATATTCTTGTCGGCATTTGCCTGGTCTATTTGCAGGGCAGCACCAATATTCTTACCTATATCAATATCAGCGATATCAATAGAGAGAATTTCAAATGCAGTACCGGCATCGAGTCCTTTGCGCAGCACTAGTTTTGATATGGAATCAGGATTCTCAAGTACTGACTTATGGTTTTCAGAGGAACCGATTGACGAAACGATACCTTCACCTACACGTGCCAGGATTGTATCTTCGCCGGCACCACCCACCAATTGGCGAATATTGGCACGTACCGTCACACGTGCTTTGGCTATCAGCTGGATACCGTCTTTCGCAACAGCTGTTACGGGTGGTGTGTCGATAACTTTAGGATTAACCGACATCTGCACGGCTTCGAAGACATCGCGACCTGCAAGATCAATTGCAGTAGCCATTTGGAATGGAAGTTCGATATTGGCCTTCGATGCAGATACCAATGCATGGACTACCCGTTCTACGTGTCCGCCTGCCAGATAGTGTGCTTCAAGTTCATCACGGGTGATGTTGCTCAGACCTGCTTTATGTGCTTCAATCATACCCGGTACGATGATGTATGGCGGAACATTACGGATACGCATTAGAAAAAGTTGTACCAAAGAGATATTAACTCCTGATACTTTGGCTGATAGCCATAGGAAAAAAGGTACATAATGAAAGAAAAGAACCAGGAAGATAATACCTCCCGCTATCAAGAAGATAGTCAGATACATAGGTTCGACATTCATAATTGTGCTTGATTTTAAGTGAATATTAGGATTTTAATTTTTCGACAAAGATTATTCCATCAGTGATCCGATTGACAACAATCGGAGTTTTTTCATTCAGTAATCCGTCCATTGACTTGACTTCTATGATATTGCCATTGATTTCAGCATTGCCAATTTGAGCCAGTCGGGTAATCGTGATACCTGTATCGCCAACTTTTACTTTTTCGGCAGCGCTTCGGTCTATTTTGGATGTTATGTCTTTCTTCAATGCCAATTTATCCAAGGTTTTCGACCGCATGAACCAGACAAGCGAGCCGATACAGGCAATTCCCGATATAATAAGTGTTATAAACCCTGCACCTGTTCCCAGGTTAGCAAAAGCATAATAGTTTGCATAGATAATGCAGACCAAAGCTGAAATACCGGCGAGGCTGATACCCGGAATTACGAACAGTTCAACTAAAAAGAGTATTACTGCGGCGGCTATCAGTGCAATGATGATCAGTACATCCATAGTTTGTTATTTTAAGTTTTGTTTTTCTGCATTCCGGACTTCAATAGCCTGTTTATCCAGTTCTTCTGACATCTGAAGTACCCTCTTCTCAAGATCGCGGATAGCCGGTGCCATTTTACTTTGTTCGTCTTTATTAGACCGTGCGAATCCTTCACGCTGGCTCTTCAGTTTACCGGTTTGCTGGCGGTAATCTTTTTCCATCTGTTCATATTTCAGGTACAGTTGTTTGGCTTTTGGAGACTTGAAATCCGTTAAGTGATGGTAGGTAGAGTGGTCATCAATGATAAATTCAAAATCAAAGTTTTGTTCTACAGCCGGTTTATGGTTGATAACCGCTTCAAGTCGTTGACGGGCATCATCCACTATTTTAGAGTCTTTCCAAGTGCTCTCTAGAGAATGGAGCTGGGCTAGTTCAATCATTTTTTCCGGTTCCATAGCTTCGTAGTTGTAAGTTCGTTTAGAATCATTGGGTACGAATACGTAGATACAAACTTTATCTTCAGGTTGATACCTGTCAGAAGCAAACCATCCTAAATTATTATATTCATCAATGACATACATGTAGTCGTTATAAGGTGAGTTGAAAGGCATACCCACGTTTTCCGGTACCAGATAGGTATCAGTATTTGTGTTATATCGGGTTACAAAAATGTCATATCCTCCCATGGAGCCATCACCATCCGAGGCATAATAAATGGTCACTCCATCCGACAGGACATACGGATAATTGGCATTTCCGGAGGCGTTGATACTTCCCGGAAGTGGTTTTCCCTGACTCCACTCGTCCAGCATCTTGGTTTTAGACAGAATATTCAGACTCTCTTCTCCCTGCTCGCTGTAGTAAATACGGTTTCCGATTTCTGTTTCGTAAACTGTTCCCGGATGATAGCCTTTCGTCTTGAAATAGTCATTGTAAGTGAAGAGCTTTCCGGATTCTTCACTAATTTTATAAGCTTTGAGGAAATTGGCTTTGTCTATTACAAAACTGTCAATAACACATACGTCTTCCACCCCTTTCAGCATGCGAAGGTTTCCTTTAGCCTTTTCTAAAAGCTGCTCGGCTTCTTCTGTCGGTTTTTTGCGTTTAGACAAGTCTGCAATGTATTCTTCGTAGCAATCTACTGCATCTTGAAAGCGGTATAAATCATTATAAGTCTGAGCCAGATATAGCTGTCCGCTCGGAATGCGTTTCTTTACTGCCGTCTCCAGGTATTTTAGGGCCTCGGCAGCATTACCTGTTTTGAGGCAACACACACCGTACCATAGGTTGTAATTACCGTTTGCCGGTTGCGATTTGACATATTTTTGAAAAACAGGTTTGGCTTCAGCGTATTGCCCTCTGCCATACATGCCTCTTGCTTGTTCCAAAGTTTGTGCCGATAGGCTTGTCAGGAGAAAGCATAATAGAAAGAATAGGATATTTTTTTTCTTCATAAATGGTCTTGGGTTATTATTCAGAAGTTCAAAAATACAAATTAATTGGAAATAAACCTTTTTTCTCTTCTTCTATTATGTTAATTCTTCTTTAAATCATTCTTTTCTCTTACTTTTGCAGCCGATTTTTCAAGAGAGTTATGGCACAGTTTACGGAAGAAGAGAAAACCATTCGGCGTATCGAAAAGCGTTTTAACAAAGGTATGGTTCAATATGGGTTGATTGAAGAGGGTGACAAAGTGCTTGTTGGCCTTTCAGGAGGAAAAGATTCCCTGGCATTAGTCGAATTGCTGGGTAAACGTTCGCATATTTTCAAACCTCGTTTTTCGGTGGTAGCTGTACATGTGGTTATGAAGAATATTCCATACCAGAGTGATTGGGACTACCTCCGTGAACATGCTGAAAAGAATGGTGTTCCTTTAGTTGTCTACGAGACTTCTTTCGACCCTTCTACCGATACGCGTAAATCACCTTGTTTTCTCTGTTCATGGAACCGGAGGAAAGCTCTGTTTACTGTGGCTAAAGAGCAGGGTTGCAATAAAATAGCCCTTGGACACCATATGGACGATATTTTGGAAACTTTATTAATGAACATTACCTATCAGGGTGCATTCAGTACAATGCCACCACGTTTGGTAATGAACAAATTTGATATGACCATTATTCGCCCGATGTGCCTGGTGCATGAAGCGGATTTGTTGGAGTTGGCGCAAATAAGGGGATATCGCAAGCAAGTGAAAAATTGTCCTTATGAATCCCAATCGAGCCGTAGCGATATGAAGGGGATACTCCGACAATTGGAAAAGATGAATCCGGAGGCTCGGTACAGTCTGTGGGGGAGCATGACAAATGTACAGGAAGAATTGTTACCCAAAGAAGTGGAGTTTTAATTTTGAATAAAATATGAAAGGTATTTATGCTATTTCGTTGTTGGTCGTTTCCAACATTTTTATGACATTTGCCTGGTACGGGCATTTGAAGCTACAGGAAACAAAAATAATCAGTAATTGGCCTTTGTATGGCGTGGTTTTGTTTTCATGGGTGATTGCGTTGGCTGAGTATTCTTGTCAGGTTCCTGCCAACCGGCTGGGGTTCAGCGGAAACGGAGGGCCGTTTTCATTGATGCAACTTAAAATTATCCAAGAGGTGATCACACTGATTATATTTACCGTTTTTTCTACCTTATTATTTAAAGGGGAGTCACTGCATTGGAATCATGTGGCAGCTTTTGTCTGCTTGATAGCAGCGGTATATTTCGTGTTTATGAGGTAGGCGGTTTGTGCCGGTATGGGGTGTCAAAAGCATTTGGTTTGATATGCAGATAGATGTATTTGTTATCCTATCCGTTTATATCATTTAAAGCAGTTTGTTTTTCTTAGTATCTTTAGTGAAAATGGTAGGGAGCTTATCTTGGACCACATGCCCGGGTATGTGGGTTCGTGAACCTGCGTACCCGAGCTGAGATAAAGATGCTTTAAAAAGAGATAATATGCTTATTGATAATGCGTTATTCTTGCTTCGGAATCAACTTGCTTTTTTGGTAATTTCTGTGCCGGTCATTCTGAATACCTGCTCCCATGGGGCCGGTTATGGGAGCAGGTATTCACGCTATTTGTCAAGATATTGCTTCATGTTCTTTGTAAAATAGCTTTTCACCTCCCCTTTTTCATCACTGTAGATAAAATAAGCACCTATGTTGGGGTGTGATTTTGTAAAAGCTTCCGCTTCATCCAGCCCCATTACCATAAAAGCTGTGGCTAATGCGTCGGCAGTCATACAATCGTCGGCAACTACGGTTGCTGAAAGAATATTATGTTGAACCGGATATCCGGTACGTGGGTCGATGGTGTGGGCATACTTCTTGCCATCTTTGTAGTAAAAGTTGCGATAGTTTCCGGAAGTTGCTATACCTACATTGGTCAGTTTTAATGTTGTTTGTATCTCTTGGTTAAGCGACAAGGAATCGTCTACAGGCTTGTTTATGCCGATTCTCCATGCTTCCTCTTTGGGATTCACCCCTTTTACCACCAGTTCGCCACCTATATCTACCATATAGTTTTTGATACCTTTGCTATCCAAATACCGGGCTACTACATCTACGGAATATCCTTTGGCTACAGCACTACAACTTAGCATCACCCGAGGGTCTTCTTTGATCACTTTGCCGTTTTCCAGTTTAACTTTTTGGTATCCTGTGATTTGGAGTAGACTATCTATCATGATCGAGTCGGGGAAGGCTCCTTTTTTGAAACCGAATCCCCAGGCATTGGCTAATGGGGCTACTGTGATATCGAAAGCTCCGCGAGTTTCGGCTGAGATCTCCATAGATCGGTTAAAACAGGTTTGGAAGAAAGTGTCTGTGACGATTTCTTCATTACGATTAACACGGGTAATGACAGATGTATCATTGAATGGAGAAAGTGAACCGTCGAATTTTTTTAATTCGGCATCGATCTCCGCTTTCAGATTGCCGTCATATTGATAGGTAATATTATATACTGTGCCGAATACAAGCCCATTGATACTGTTGTAAGGTATTTGTTTATTTCGTTGGGCTAGTATCCAAATTGTTCCCAACAGCAGGATAGCTAGCCAAATGAAGCTTTTTCTTGTTTTCTTTTCCATAATAAGTAAAAAGTAAGTAAGCAACAAATCTGTTTATGATTACACAGCCTTTTGTTGTTTGAGGTTGATAGCTAATTATTAAAAAATAAGTGTTCGATTAATATTTTCGTTCCAATAAGGATCAGTATGATTCCTCCCCATAATTCAGCACGAAGTTTTCTGGCAATGCCGCATCCGAAGCGAATGCCGAAGATTAATCCTATAAGGGACATAAAAAAAGAAACAAATCCGATGATTCCTGCCGGGTAAAGGATAGACGAACAGCTTTTGATACCCAGAAAAGCAAAGGATACTCCTACGGCCAATGCATCAATGCTGGTTGCAACGGCCATTGTTATCACTACTTTCAGGCTTGCAGGGTTAAATCTTTGGCAGCAATCTTCTTCTTTAAAAGATTCTTTGATCATTCGTCCGCCTAGAAAGGCCAGAATAGCAAAGGCAATCCAGTGATCGACCGATTCGATAAGGTGGCTGAATGTGCTTGCTCCTAACCACCCCAATAAAGGCATTATAGCCTGGAAAAGTCCGAAAAAAAAATGCCATGATGAGCATAGGCCGCCATTGAATACGCCTTAAAATAATACCACTTGCAATAGAGACAGCGAGGCAATCCATCGCTAAACCAATTGCAAGTAGCCAAATCTCTAATCCTGTCATGTCGTTAAAATGGTAATTTATAAATCAGTGTATATGTGATACCTATGTTTGAGGAGTCATATTCACCAAAACCCGGTACATACCATGGATTTCCATGTTCGCTGATCGAGCCCGCTGTTTTAAATTTAAAGCGTAAGGTCCATCCCATATAGAAGCTTTTATAGATTTGAACATTGACTCCGGCCACCAGTTCAAGCCATTGCATGTTAGATTTCAGTCCGTTGTAATGATAAGGTACGCTTCCTCCCCAAATGCCGTCTATCAATCCGGGATTAGCCATACTGCCTCCATAAATAGGGTCAGAAAAAGGTGTACTTGAGATGTCGTACTTGAAACTGCTAAATCCATAACGTAGTCCTACATACAAATATTCTTTAACAACATTATAGTCAGCCCCAACGCGAAAATAAGGAGCGGCACTTTTATAATGGATACCGGTATCACTCCAGGTATCTGTTTGTCCGAAACCGATTTCTACTGTAGGAATAAATTTCTTTTTTAAGTTTACTCTCACATTTACCTCAGAACTTAGAAAATCTCCTCCGAGTAGTTTACTGCCCAACCCGAATAAGTCCACACCGACATACGTCCCATTGTAAAAGGGAATCGTATCCGCTTTTATCTCCTCTTTTGCTTTCTGCTTGACAGCAGGACGTGCACCGGGTCTTTGCTGTTGTGCTTGGAGCGGAAGGCTGAATATGAGGCACAGCAGGCTAACGATTGTAGCGGTAGAATATTTTGAGATTTTCTGTTCCATTAATGTTAGCTGCATTTGATTTGATATATAGAGAGTCTATGCTATGATATTTCTTTTTATTGGTTTCCGTATAATCAATCGGATGAATACTGATGATATTTTGTTTCATACTGTATCCGCAATCCATCGACTGAAAGTAAGGAGTATTGGTTTGCAGGATCACCATTGTATCTCTTAACAACCGGGTGTAATGAAACACAAGAATAGTCGAGTCACTTGTATAGCGTAGTGGGAGAGCGATATCATGTACCTTTTTCTGGTTATTGATGATTATTGAATCAGTTCCGAATGCTGTCACACTCAATGAATCGAGGGTGTCATTCAGTACAGCCTTGGTTTCCGGATTGATGGTATACATTTTGGCGTAGACCATCGGGCGTCCGGTCATGGAGCAATCACTCTCTTCCGAGCAAGCCGAAAGGATAGCCCCCGTTAGTGGATAGGCTACCATCAGGAAGAGTACCAGTTTTATTAATTTTTTCATCGTACAGGTTTCATTAATCGTTCGTTATATTATTTTTTCTATCTGATAATTATTGCGTTCCGGGGCGTTGCGTGAAATCAGTTCGCCAAGAAATCCTGCCAAAAAGAGTTGTGTTCCAATAATCATGGCAGTCAACGACAGATAGAAATAGGGAGAATCTGTTACCAGCCGATAAGGCATACCGTGATTCATACTATATAATTTACTGGCTCCGACAATAACCACTGAAATAAATCCCAGTATAAACATCAATGAGCCTAATAAACCGAAAAAGTGCATTGGTTTAATTCCAAACTTTGAGAGGAACCAAAGAGAGATTAAATCGAGATATCCGTTAAAGAAGCGATTCCATCCTCCAAATTTAGTTTTTCCGAATTTACGTGCTTGATGGTGCACCACCTTTTCGCCTATTTTCTGGAATCCGGCATTCTTAGCCAGATACGGGATGTAGCGATGCATCTCTCCGTATACTTCGATGTTTTTTACAACAGCTTTGCGATAAGCTTTCAATCCGCAATTAAAGTCGTGCAGATTATGAATCCCTGAAACTTTACGTGCCGTGGCATTAAATAGTTTGGTAGGTAGAGTTTTCGACAGCGGGTCGTATCTTTTCTGTTTATAGCCTGAAACAAGGTCATATCCGTCTTCAGTAATCATACGGTATAATTCCGGTATTTCATCGGGACTATCCTGTAGGTCGGCATCCATCGTGATCACCACATTTCCTTCGGCACGTTCAAAGCCACAGTACAGAGCCGGGGATTTTCCGTAGTTTCGTCGGAATTTGATCCCTTTCACAGTGGACGACTGTTTCTGAAACTCTTCGATAATTTCCCAAGAACGGTCGGTACTACCATCATTTACAAAGATAACTTCGTATGAAAAGCCATTGGCCTTCATCACTCTTTCAATCCAGGCAAAAAGCTCCGGAATGGATTCTTCTTCATTGAACAATGGTACGACAACAGATATATCCATTTTACTTATAAATTAGATATTACAAACTATAGAGGTTGCACCTCCGGTGATTTGGGCTTTCTCATCACAAACAAGGCAGTGGGGACAGCCAATATGCTGCCATAGAACACATTCTGTGACATCAGTTGCATAGTAATGTCTATCGGTGTCAATGTACTGATCATTTCCATCACTTCTTTCAGTTGGCTGATGTACCCTTCTATTCCCGGTACTTCTTTATTGCTCAGTTCGTCAAACATTCCCATGTAAGTGTTTACAATGAAACCATGGTCGATGAACCGGAAATAAATGTAGTGGGCCACTGCCGTGAGGAGTGCCGCAAACATATACATAAAAACGATGAATACCCATGCTTGCAGGAAGCGGATCGAGCCGCCACATACTTTGTCACGATAGGTACGTGCATAATAATATCCCATGAACGGAACTCCTAAAGTAAGCCCGAAAAACAGGAATAAAAGAAACGGAATGGACAATCCCAATGGGAATAGAATGAACTTAAGTATCCAGTATACTCCCATATAGGTGCCAAAATGCATGGCATATTTTTGTAAGTTACTTCTGCTTTCTGTCATTTTATTAATAAATAGCGCACAAAGGTACAAATAATATTGTTTGGTATGGAATTTATGCCTGTTAAAGTTAATAAAGCTATCCGGTCAGAAAAAAAACATTTTTTTTTCGATTTTAAATATCTGAAAAGTAGGAGTTTACCGGTAAAGCATGCAAAAAAGTACCGATCCCCTATTGCAGGTTTAATAAAAATACCTACCTTTGCACCCGGGTAAGTCCTATACGGCCAGCTCCCTTCGAATCCTCCAGGGCTTGATCGCAGCAAAGGTAGTTGGTTGTAGCGGCGCGATATAGTAAGCTTACCCACTTGCCTCTTTAGCTCAGTTGGCCAGAGCACGTGATTTGTAATCTCGGGGTCGTTGGTTCGAATCCGACAAGAGGCTCAAAAAAGGAAAAGCATCTCGGCACTGCCGGGGTGCTTTTTTTGCGTTTATTCTTCTGATGGCTCATGAAAAAGGAAAGGGATGAACCTGTTTATGATACATCCCTTTTCGCATTTACATTCAATTATTATAAATAACTAACCTTTTATCATGCTATGCTATCATGATTTTGTTTAGCCTTTTACTACAATTCGTTTATATCCGTATACAGCGCGGTCTCCCAACTCTTCTTCAATACGAAGCAGCTGATTGTATTTTGCCATACGGTCCGAACGACTTAGAGAACCGGTCTTGATTTGTCCGCTGTTGGTTGCTACGGCAATATCTGCAATGGTTGCATCTTCTGTTTCGCCTGAGCGGTGTGAAGTGACCGTTGTATATCCATGGCGGTGTGCCATTTCAATAGCGTTCAGTGTTTCTGTCAGTGAACCGATTTGATTAACCTTGATCAGGATAGAGTTAGCGCAACCCTTTTCAATACCTTTTGCCAGGAAGTCAACGTTAGTTACGAATAAATCGTCGCCTACCAACTGACAGCGATCCCCGATGCGTTGAGTCAATTTCTTCCAGCCTTCCCAGTCATTTTCGCTCATACCATCCTCAATGGAATCAATCGGATATTCGTTGATAAGTTTTTCCAAATAGTCAATTTGTTCGTCAGCTGTACGTTTTTTGCCTTTTTCACCTTCAAATTTGGTGTAATCGTAAATACCGTCATGATAGAATTCGGAAGAGGCGCAGTCCATGCCAATCATTACATCTTTGCCCGGTTCGTAGCCTGCAGCTTTGATAGCGGCAAGAATAGAGTTAAGTGCATCTTCTGTTCCTTCCAGGTTGGGAGCAAAACCGCCTTCATCACCAACAGCTGTACTCAGACCACGGTCTTTCAATACTTTTTTCAAAGCATGGAATACTTCGGCACCCATGCGCAACCCTTCTTTAAAAGAACTTGCACCTACCGGACGGATCATAAACTCCTGGAAGGCTATCGGAGCATCACTGTGTGAGCCTCCATTAATGATGTTCATCATTGGTACAGGCAATACATACGTATTCGTACCTCCGATGTATCTGTAAAGAGGAATATCGAGATAGTTGGCAGCAGCTTTAGCTACGGCAAGCGAAACACCCAGAATAGCGTTGGCACCCAGTTTGGCTTTTGTCTTTGTTCCATCCAATGCCAACATGGCATGATCAATGCCTATTTGGTCGAGGGCCGACATACCGATCAGATGCGGAGCAATGACTTTATTGACGTTCTCTACTGCTTTCTGTACACCCTTGCCGCCATAACGATGTTTATCACCGTCGCGGAGTTCAAGCGCTTCGTGTTCACCGGTCGATGCACCCGATGGAACGGATGCACGTCCCATAATGCCTGATTCCAATACTACGTCTACTTCTACTGTAGGGTTACCTCTTGAGTCGAGAATTTCTCGTCCTGTAATTTTTTCTATTTTCATTGTTTCTCTTGTTTTTTAGTCTCTGCAAATTTACTCACTTATGGGAAGCGGAAGAATCACTATTAATAGGTATTCCGTTCGGGCTCTTTCCCTATAAATCAGTATCATTACTTTTATATTATAAAACAAAGAAAAGAGAAGAAAGGTTCAATCGTCTTCTATTTTGACCCCTAGTAGAGGTAGCAGATCTATTGCTTGTAACGAACTGACTATGGCTCCTTTCAGATCGGCTATATTGAGTTGAATACCTGCTATTCTAGAGTTTCTCAGGTCGATACCTTTGAGTGAAGTGTGCGAAAAGTCGGCTTCTAACAATTCGCAAGTATCAAAAGCTGCCGGCATCAGTTTGCTGTCATTCAGGCTGCCGTTTCGGAAATTGCAATGGCTGAAACGGACTGTTCGCATTTTTACCATGGAGAGATTGATGTATTGTCCGTAGCAATGATCCATTAAAACATGATTGAGGGTGGCTTCCGGGAAACCGGTTCCCAGCAATTTGCAAGATATAAATTCTACCCGGTAGAAAGTAGTTCCGGCAAACGAAACGTTGGATAAATCGCAATTTTCAAAACGTACGTCTGTCAGTTGAGCTGATTTAAACTGACATTCGCTGAATATTTGTTGTTTGAAAGTGCAATTATTAATACTTAGATAAGGTTTAGCTATTTGATGTACGGTTCCCTTAAGGAAGTACAAATCGGAAACTTTCTCTTGGTCGGTAAGTGCATCCAGTGGGACCGGACTTTCGGACTGACTGTTAAGGAACGGAGCTACGACTTTGACGGGTTGCACTTTTTTGATTGTTGGCTTCATATATGATTCGTTTGTTATTTAAATTGTTCGCCAAGATATCCTCCGGCCAATACAGCCAAAAGTCCAAGCAATATGCTGATGAATACATAAAAGGTGAATATGCCATAAAAACCTCCTTTCAGCAAACTCAGACTGTCGTTGGTCAAAGTGGAGAATGTGGTAAAACCGCCACAGAAACCAACGGTCAGAAATAGCCTCAGTTCGAAAGATAGATTGAAACGCTCCGAAAATGAATAAAAAAAACCGATTAATAAGCTGCCTATGATATTTACGGCAAATGTTCCCCATGGAAATGGGAAGAGAGCCGGGCTAAGCCGTTCGTTGACGGCGATTTGTGTCAGATAGCGGGTTACACTGCCCATGCCTCCTCCGATAAATATATAAATAATCTCTTTCATCTTTTTTTGATTTTATCGGCAAAGTTACCACTGTCAACTGTTTATGCAAACGTTTTCTGATAATTCTTCTTTGTTTCGGTTCTATTCATCGAACATGAATCTGCTTCTTGCTTATCTTTGCTGCATGATTACTAATTTTTATTGAACCATATCATGAAGAACATGAAAAAACTGACTTTTAAGTTAGCTTGCTTTTTTCTCTCTCTTTTAGTGAGTAGTGTGGCAATGGCCGAAAGTATTACTTCTCCCAACGGACTCTTGAAACTGAATGTATCTGTGAATGAGAAGGGGGAACCTGTGTATGAACTTTCTTATAAAGGTAAAGAAGTGATTAAACCTTCTAAACTGGGTCTTGAACTGAAAGACGATCCGGGGTTGATGGACGGTTTTACGTTGTCTGATGCCAAAACTTCTTCTTTTGACGAGACTTGGGAGCCTGTTTGGGGCGAGGTTAAGCAGATTCGCAATAATTATAATGAACTTGCGATTACTTTAGACCAGAAAGCTCAGGATCGCAAAATGGTGATTCGTTTTCGTCTGTATAATGACGGACTCGGATTTCGCTACGAATTTCCACAACAAAAGAATCTGAATTATTTTGTAATTAAAGAGGAACATTCTCAATTTGCTATGGCCGGTGATCATACTGCTTTCTGGATACCGGGAGATTATGATACGCAGGAATATGATTATACTCGGTCGAAGCTTTCTGAAATACGCGGCTTAATGAAGACGGCTGTCACTCCCAATGCTTCTCAAACTCCTTTTTCTCCTACCGGTGTACAGACTGCTTTGCAGATGAAAACAGACGACGGGTTGTATATCAATCTGCACGAAGCTGCTTTGGTGGATTATTCTTGCATGCATCTCAATCTGGACGATAAGAATTTTGTTTTCGAATCGTGGTTGACTCCTGATGCCCAAGGGACCAAAGGATATATGCAAACTCCTTGCCACTCTCCATGGCGTACGGTTATGGTTAGTGATGATGCGCGTGATATTCTTGCTTCTAAATTAACATTAAATCTGAACGAACCTTGCAAACTGGAGGATACTTCCTGGATTAAGCCTGTAAAATACGTAGGTGTATGGTGGGAAATGATTACCGGAAAGAGTACTTGGGCTTATACGGATGATGTTTATTCAGTGAAGTTGGGCGAAACCGATTATACTAAAACTAAGCCTAATGGTCGTCATGGTGCCAATAATGAGAACGTGAAACGTTATATTGATTTTGCTGCCGAACACGGTTTTGATCAGGTGCTGGTCGAGGGCTGGAATGAAGGCTGGGAAGATTGGTTCGGCAAGTCAAAAGACTATGTGTTCGACTTCGTTACTCCGTATCCTGATTTTGATGTGAAAATGTTGAATGAGTATGCTAGAAGTAAAGGAGTGAAGCTGATGATGCATCATGAGACTTCTGCATCTGTGCGTAACTATGAACGTCATATGGATGAAGCTTATCAATTTATGGAAGATAACGGTTACAATGCGGTGAAGAGTGGATATGTTGGCAATATCATCCCACGTGGTGAACACCACTACGGTCAATGGCTGAATAATCATTATCTGTATGCGGTGAAGAAAGCTGCGGATCATAAAATTATGGTGAATGCACACGAGGCTGTTCGCCCTACCGGATTGTGCCGTACATATCCGAATCTGATTGGTAATGAATCTGCCCGTGGTACAGAATATGAAGCCTTCGGAGGCAATAAGCCTTTCCATACTACGTTGCTTCCATTTACGCGTCTGATAGGTGGTCCGATGGATTATACTCCGGGTATTTTCGATACTCAACTCTCTTTCCTGAGTGGTGAGCATAGTTTTGTACATACTACTTTGGCCAAACAGTTGGCTTTGTATGTCACTCTTTATAGCCCATTACAGATGGCTGCCGATCTTCCGGAGAGTTATGAACGCTATATGGATGCCTTTCAGTTTATTAAAGATGTAGCAGTAGACTGGGATGAAAGTAAGTATATTGAAGCAGAACCGGGAGAGTACATCACTGTGGCCCGTAAAGCTAAAAACACCAATAATTGGTTCGTTGGAGGAATTACTGGTGAAAATGCACGCACATCTACGTTTGTACTTGATTTCCTGGAACCGGGAAAGCAATATGTAGCTACTTTATATGCCGATGGTAAAGATGCGGATTATGAAAAAAATCCGACTTCTTATCAGATTAAAAAAGGTCTGGTGACTTATAAGACGAAGATTTCCACTGACTTGGCCCGTAGTGGAGGTTTTGCTATTAGTTTGATAGAGGCTACCCCTGCCGATAAGAAAGCACTTAAAAAGTGGAAATAAAGATAGTTGGTGTAAAAAAGGTTAGTTTGGTTATTTTTTGAAATGACAGAGTCCGGATATATTGAGTATATAATCCGGACTCTTTTTAATTTATAGTTGTTGTATTCTTAATAATATATACTGTTTGGAAGCTGGACTTTCTTTTTGTTATAGCTTTGTCTTTAGCTTATATATCTATTATTCAGTTGATTGCTTCTTAACTCTAATTGTTTATAATATTAGCTTTAACATGATGTTAAAACAAGTCTTGTAAATGCAAAGAACAAGTTATTTGTCTGCAGAAGCTTTGTTCTTTGTACAGGGAAAACCAATAACCTTCTGCCTTTATTAACATTGTTAAATTATTCTTCCCGGATGATATCTTTTTATTGGAAGTTTCTGTTCGCTATATATAATAAGGTATAAGAAGATCTATTTATTAGCCCCTCCATCCAACAGTTCTGCTATTTTCTTTTTCAAATTAAGCTTTATAATTTCATCTTGCTGTAATTCTATCTCTACCATAATTTTGGCATTTCCTAGTTTATATCTGATACCTTCGTTATCAGAATTTCTCTGTTCTCGTTTGATACTATATAAAAGGGAAAAATCATAGTCTAACGCTATTGAAATATTGTATAATGTATCCGTGTCGATGCTTTTCCTTGTCAGTAAGTAATCTACACTTTGAGGCTTAACATCCAACCGTCTTGCGAGTTCGGCCTTTGTAACCTGTCTCTCAGACATCACATTTTTGATAATTTCACCTATATAAATATTGCTTTTTTTCATTTGCATGAAAGTACAACATAATCTGAAGAGTTAGGTTTATAGGTATAAAAGAATATCTGTTTATTTTTGTATTTTGTTCATAATTTATTTGTTTTATCAGATAAATTAGGATATATTTGCAGCGAATCACCAAGAGGGATGAAGCAACACTTTCCGGTAGCGGGAGAGAAAACAGAGTGAAACATAACATTTATATTATTACTATTATTCATTTAAATTTTGAGATTATGAAAAAGAAACTCATGATGGTAGCAGTGCTCCTGGGTGCTTTGTCACTGGGAGCTTGCGTTGATAACAACGAATCAGCTTCTGTGGAGGCGGTACGTAATGCGAAAGCTGAACAGTTGAAAGGCTTGGCAGCATTGGCAAATGCGCAAGCTGAGGCTACAAAAATTACAGCTGAGGCTGAGGCAGCATTAAAAAATGCACAAGCTGAATACCAAAAAGAAATGACTGAAGAGGCCAAACAGGAATTTGCAGTTGAAATTGAGAGGATTAAAGCAGAAGCAGAAAGAGCAATTGCAGAAGCAAAAAAAGCTGCTTCTGAGGCTGAACTGGCTATTTTAAAAAATGCTGATGAACGTGTTCAGTGGTTATACGGACAGTATACTACGGCTGCTGATGAATTGGCTACTTTGAATGAAAAACTTCTTACCAAAACAGCTGGTCTTGCTCAATTAGAAGCAGGTATTACTACAGCAGAAGCAAATGCTAAGGTTAACACTATTGCTTGGAATAGAACTATTGCAGCGGAAACTGCTAAATTGGAGGTTCTGAAAGATCCAGCTAATACAAATATTGATAAGGATGCGCTTAACGCTAAAAAGGAGGCTGCTTATCAAAAGTATACATTAGCCTATAGTACACTGATGAATAATGAAGGTGCTGCTTTGGATGCAGACGCCAAGGGTATTCAGGAGGCCATTGATGCTTTGGATAGAGATGCTATTGAGGCGGTGAATAATCTTTATAGTAATGTGGTTGCATTTACTGGGTATGAATATTTGAGCTGGGAGACTACTTCTGGATCTACTTCTCGTAGCTTGCCATCAGGAGCTTATGTAAGTGAAGCTCAAAAACTAAATGCTGAAAACTATTTTGCAACGAACTTGGAAGATGCAGCAAATGCTTTGGGTACATCAGCTGATACTAAAGATAAAAATACTGCTTATGGCCATCTTGCTGCTGCCAATGCACAGTTGGAAGATGCAAATAAAATGGGTGAAACGACAGATGCTGAAAAGGAAGCTAAGAAGCAAGCTATAAAAGATGCAAAGACTGCAATTGCTTTGGCGAAAGATGAGATTGTGAGGGCACAAGCTTCTTATGATGAAGAAAAGGCTGCTTCTGATGAATTTACGGCTGCTCTCGCTGCTGTTGATGTAAAAGCATATAATGATGCGGTTAGTGCAATTGTAGCATTGGTTAAAGCGAATGAAACTGTTGCCAAAGCATTTAGTGATGCTAGTGAGACTTCGACGAAGCTTTGGAATGAATATAAGGTTCTCAATGCACTTTATGATAATAGTCAGAATCTTGAAGAATTAATTGCTCAATGTGAATATAATATTGCTTATGCTAAAGAGCAGATTAAATTCTATGAGGCTAATATCACAAATGCTGAGGCCCAATTAGCTAAAGGAAAAGAAGAATTGGATAACCTGGAAAAAGAAATTGCCGCTAAAAAAATTATTGTTGACAATGCAAAAGCTGCGTTAGACGCAGAATTAAACGCTGAATAATTCCTAAAGTAACGGCAAAAAACAACAAATTAAAAAAAGTATCGTATGAAAATAAAAAGACTTTTAGTGTTGGCCGTTCTACCCATGCTGTGTCTTGCAGTGAATGCACAGAACTCCAGTAAAGACAATACTCCTAAAAAAGGAGACTTTACGGTAGCAGCTACTGTTGGATACAATAGTTACACAAGTGTCACAGCCCCTTCGGGGCTGCTGACTGACTATGAAGTCAGAGCGCTCTCTACCAACTGGGCAGACAAAAAGCTGATGGTTGGTTTTGAAGGAGGCTGGTTCTTCAAAGATCAGTGGAAACTAAATTTGGGTGGCGGTGTCAGCTTCACGAATAACCCCGGTTATCCGGCTGTTCCCGGCACAATAGACGATTCGAATAAGAATAACTCGGCTGACGAGAA
>NZ_JH636044.1:1455481-1475272 GCF_000159855.2 Bacteroides sp. 3_2_5
CCGTAGCCGATGCTCAGTCGTTCGCCTATAATGTGTCAGCAGGTGTTGATCGTTATTTCAACATCAAGCGTGTTCCTAACCTGATGTGGTATACAGGTATTCGCGTAGGTTTTGCTTACGGTGAAAATGAAATGAAGTATGATGAAGAGACCTCTATGGGCAAATCTATTGCCGAGAGTTGGAATCTTCGCGGCGCCTTGACTATCGGTGTCGACTACTTTGTTCTTCCTGCACTCTATATCGGTGCGCAGATCGATCCGTTTGCATATACGTATAATAAGACTACGTATAACCCACAAGCAGGTCTTGGCGATCTGTCGGCAGACAGCCACAACTACAGTGTGCTGGCCGCTCCGACATTTAAGATCGGATTTAAGTTTTGACCTCTATCTCCATCCGGCTGATAAGCCATCGGCCGGGTGGATAATTTTATAAATAAATAAGTCCATTTATTTATACCTCCCCGGTGTCCGTGACGGCTGTCGGGGATTTTTATTCATTATCTTCTTCGAAGTCGAAATCAAAATCGAAGTCATCCATAAATTCGGGAGTGGTAAATTCCTCAATGCTCCGGCGATCTTTTTTAGTTGGACGTCCCGTACCTCGTGCCCGATCAATAAAACCGCTGATTTTACTCATCTCCAGAAGTTCATATTGATCAGGGGTTGTTACATTTTCCATCATTTCAGACACAAGTTTTGCACCCACCCGTTTTTCAATGGCTTGCAGGACTTTAAAGGAATATGTTATCGGAGGTTTTTTCACTTGGATTACGTCTCCGGGTTTTATCATACGAGCTGCTTTTACAAACGACCCATTGATGCTAATTCGTCCTTTCTTGCAGGCTTCTGCAGCGATTGTGCGAGTTTTGAAGATGCGGACTGCCCACATCCATTTATCTATTCTTGCTTCAGGCATTTGATTATGAATTGAAAAATGAATAATTATTTTTTGTTGAACTGATTCATCGTGATGTCGATACCTGCCAAACAGAAGCTTTTGGCGATTTCTCCGGCTGTTTCCAAACGTTCATCCATTGTTTTCCAGTCTTCGTCCGTGAAATGCCCCAATACAAAGTCTATTTGTCCGCCTCTTGGAAAATCATTACCGATACCAAATCTCAAGCGCGCATAGTTTTGGGTGCCCAAGATAGTTGCGATGTGTTTTAATCCGTTATGACCGGCATCACTGCCTTTGCTTTTCAGGCGTAAGGTACCAAAGGGAAGTGCTAAGTCATCTACAATGATTAATACGTTTTCTAATGGAATGTTTTCTTTTTGCATCCAATAACGTACGGCGTTGCCGCTTAGATTCATGAATGTCGAGGGTTTTAACAAGATCATTTGTCTTCCTTTGACAGATAGGGTAGTGGTAAAGCCATAACGACCATCTGTGAATGATAGGTTGTTTGCTCTGGCTAAAGCATCCAATACCATAAAACCTATATTATGGCGGGTTTCATGATATTCCGGACCAATATTGCCTAACCCGACAATTAAGTATTTCATATCTTTTCAATCTGTTTGTTTTAAATAAGAACGCAGATTAACACAGATCGTAAAATCTGCATTAATCTGCGTTTGAATGATATCTTTGTTAAAGGGATAACCGATATTATTTTCCGGCTGCAGCAGCTGCACCTCTTGCTGCACGAGTCAACTTAACAGCACATACAACAGCTTCTTTTGCATTCAGCAATTCTAAACCTTCATAGCTTAGTTCGCCAACTTTTACTGTCTTACCGAGACCCAGGTGAGATACATTAATAGTCAGTTTCTCCGGAATGATATTATACAAAGCTTTCACTTTCAGTTTACGCATCTGCAATGCCAATTTACCACCGGCTTTCACACCTTCAGCAAGACCTTCAAGCTGTACAGGTACTTCCATTACAATAGGTTTAGCTTCGTCAATCTGATAGAAGTCTACGTGCAGGATAGTATCTTTTACCGGGTGGAATTGGATATCTTTCAGAATGGCATTTACTTTTTTGCCATCAATAACCAAATCAACTACATAAATATGCGGAGTGTAAACCAAATTACGAAGTCCTTCGTTGGTCACTGTGAAGTGAACTACTTCTTCACCACCGTAAAGTACGCAAGGTACACCACCGTTGTTACGAATTTCTTTCAAAGCTCTTGCCTGTTCAGAAGAGCGTTCTGCAATTGTTCTTGCAGTTCCTTTTACTTCAATTGATCTCATTTCTTGAAATTTTTTGTGTTACTCTAAATTAAGTTATTTTGCTTGCTTAATTCACCATCACACGATGTGGTTATCACACGATGTGCAAAAAGCGGTGCAAAATTACACTTTCTTTCTGAAATATCAAAGAATTGATGCCTTTAATTATTCAAAATCAATGTCAATTTTGATTTCGCTATCCAAAACTGTAGTCTCCGGTTCACTTTCAGGTTCGACTTTTTCCTCCGATTCGGAATCTTCTGTATATTCTTGATTCTGATTGATGAAGTTGATAGCTTGTTCGAGTCCGGCCATGAATTTACCAAAATCCTCTTTATACAAGAAAATTTTGTGCTTTTCAAAGCTTACTTGAGAGTCATCTCCTTCGCCCATCACAACTTTCTTGCTTTCGGTAATGGCAAGAAACATTTCATCTTTGCGGTTCTTTTTAACGTCCAGGTAATATATACGTTTACCGGCCTTTATTGATTTTGAGAATACGATCTCTTTATCATTCATGTCTGTTCCTATTTTCTTTTTAAAATCTTCCATATTGTTAGGTCTGTTTATAATTGGCTTCAAAATTGGATATTTTTTTTAAACTGTCAAAAGAAAAAGGAAAGAGAATGAAATACTGCATTAAAAAATGTGATTTATTTGTGTAAACTCATTAAAAATGTCTACTTTTGCAATTCGTTAATAACAGTATTAATTAAGATTATGATTAACAGAGTTCTTATTCGTCTAAAGATCATACAGATAGTGTATGCTTACTATCAAAACGGCAGCAAAAATTTAGACTCAGCGGAGAAAGAGTTGTTCTTTAGCCTCTCAAAGGCTTATGATCTGTACAACTATTTGCTGATGCTTATGATTGCTTTGACGGAATATGCACAAAAACGCATCGACACAGCGAAAGCTAAACTAGCGCCGACTAAAGAAGAGTTGTATCCTAACATGAAGTTTGTGGAAAATAAATTTGTTGCACAACTCGAAGTGAATAAACAATTGAGCGAATTTATAGCTAATCAGAAAAGGACCTGGGCTAATGATCAGGACTTCATTAAAGAATTATACGAAAAGATTATTGCATCCGATATATACAAGGAGTATATGGCTTCTTCTGACAAATCTTATGAAGCAGATCGTGAATTATGGAGAAAACTCTATAAAACTTTCGTTTTTAATAATGATTCGTTAGATCAGGTGTTGGAAGATCAGAGTTTATATTGGAATGATGATAAGGAGATTGTCGATACATTTGTATTGAAGACCATTAAGCGTTTTGAAGAAAAACAGGGAGCTAACCAACCATTGTTACCCGAGTTCAAAGATGACGAAGACCAGGAGTTTGCACGCCGTTTGTTCCGTCGGGCCATTTTAAATGCCGACTATTACCGGCACTTGATCAGTGAAAATACAAAGAACTGGGATTTGGATCGTGTAGCTTTCATGGATGTAATTATTATGCAATGTGCATTAGCAGAAATTCTTAGTTTTCCGAACATTCCGGTCAGCGTTTCGTTAAATGAGTATGTAGAGATTGCTAAACTCTATAGTACAGTGAAAAGCGGTAGCTTTATCAATGGTACATTGGACGGAATAGTTAATCAATTAAAAAAAGAAGGTAAGTTGACAAAAAACTAATACCTTTGTCTAAATAGATTAAAAAACTAATAAAACTGATTATTTTATGAACCTATTAACTGTATTTTTTCAAGCTCCTGCTGCTGGCCCTGACGGTAGTTTGATGTGGATCATGCTGATAGCAATGTTTGTTATCATGTATTTCTTCATGATTCGTCCGCAGAACAAGAAGCAGAAAGAGATCGCTAATTTCCGCAAATCTCTCCAGGTTAACCAGAATGTGATTACTGCTGGTGGCATTCATGGTGTGATTAAGGAAATCAATGATGATTACATTGTTCTTGAAATCGCTTCTAATGTAAAAATTAAGATAGATAAGAACTCTATTTTTGCAGATGCTTCTGCTGCCAACAGTCAGTCTGCTACGAAATAAGGAACTAAAAATAAATAAAGCCTATGTTCGAACGTAGGAACATAAAGTATATTTATTTAAAATTATCAAGAAAGATTAAGGACTTTCTGCTTAGTGATAAGAGCAGAGAGTTCTTAATTTTTTTATTTTTCTTTTTTATTGCAGGCGGATTTTGGTTGCTTCAAACGTTAAACAATGATTATGAAGCAGAATTTTCTATTCCTGTCCGTTTGAAAGGAGTGCCCAATCATGTGGTTTTAACTTCTGAACCTCCTTCTGAACTCCGCATTAAAGTAAAAGATAAAGGAACGGTGTTGCTGAACTATATGTTGGGTAAAAGCTTTTTTCCCGTTAATATCGATTTTTCCGAGTCGAAAGTACCTGATAATCATGTGAAGATTTATGCGTCGGAACTTGAGAAAAAAATAGCAGGACAACTTAATGTATCGACCCGTTTGCTGTCTGTAAAGCCTGATACTCTTGAGTATATCTATTCTACCGGAAAGTCTAAACTAGTGCCTGTCAAATTGGAAGGTAAAGTCGTTGCAGGGCGCCAATATTATATTTCCGATACGATCTATTCTCCGGATTCTGTTTTGGTATATGCCCCTGTGGCTATATTGGATACAATAACGGCAGCTTATACGCAAAAAGTTAATTTTGAAAATGTAATGGATACATTGAAGCAGCGAATAGCGCTTGCCGGAGTAAAGGGGGCCAAATTTGTTCCCGGGGCTATTGATTTGACTTTACCCGTGGATATATATACGGAGAAAACAGTTGAAGTCTTATTACGTGGTATCAATTTTCCTGCAGATAAGGTATTGAGGGCATTTCCATCTAAAGTTCAGGTTACGTTTCAAGTTGGATTAAGTCGTTTTCGCGAAGTTAACGCAAGTGACTTTGTTGTGAATGTTTCTTATGAAGAACTTTTGAAATTGGGTACTGATAAATATACTGTAAAATTGAAATCTCTTCCACGTGGAGTAAGTCATGTGCGAATCCATCCGGAACAGGTTGATTTTTTGATAGAACAACTCTCTTCTGATGGCAATTAAAATTGGAATAACCGGCGGAATCGGTAGTGGTAAAAGTGTCGTTTCACATTTACTTGAAGTGATGGGAGTTCCTGTCTATATCTCGGATGAAGAGTCAAAGAAAGTAGTGGCCACTGATCCTGTTATTCGTAAAGAGTTGTGTGATTTAGTAGGAGAGGAGGTTTTTTCTGGCGGCAAATTAAATAAGACTTTACTGGCCACATATCTTTTCGCTTCTTCGACGCATGCTTCTCAGGTTAATGGAATCATACATCCGAGGGTTAAGGAGCATTTCAGGCAATGGAGTTCACACAAAGAGTGTCTGGATATAATAGGTATGGAATCGGCAATTCTGATAGAATCGGGCTTTGCGGATGAAGTTGATTGTATAGTGATGGTCTACGCGCCTTTGGAACTCAGGGTAGAACGTGCGGTGCGGCGTGACAATGCTTCATGCGAGCAGATTATGCAGCGTATCCGGAGCCAAATGAGTGATGAAGAAAAATGTGAGAGGGCTTCTTTCGTCATAATAAACGATGGTGAAAAGCCGTTGATACCACAGATTTTAGAGCTAATTGCTTTTCTATATCAAAAGATTCATTACCTTTGCTCCGCAAAAAATAACTAATATAAAAGTAATATACTATGTTAAAGACTATTTTGTCTATCTCCGGCAAACCGGGGTTGTATAAGCTTATTTCGCAGGGTAAAAATATGTTGATTGTAGAAACAATTGATGCAGCTAAGAAACGTTTCCCTGCTTATGGTAACGAAAAAATTATCTCTCTGGCAGATATAGCAATGTACACAAACGATTCAGAAGTGCCTTTACGTGACGTGTTGCGTTCAATAAAAGAAAAAGAAAATGCAGCTATCGCTTCTATAGATGTGAAGAAAGCTACTTCTGAGCAATTACGAGAATATTTGGCTGAGGTTTTGCCTGACTTTGATCGTGACAGAGTATATACCAATGATATCAAGAAATTGATTTTGTGGTATAATATCTTAGTCTCTAACGGAATTACAGACTTTGGTGAAGAGACTGCCGTTGAAGCAGAATAAATCTACCACACTTTTAGTTAAAAGCACAATGTCCTTTATTAAAGGGTATTGTGCTTTTATTTTTTTATTATATCTCTATAAACAAAAGTTTTTTTAAGCTGTTCTTGCAGGACTATATGAAATTTGCATAGAATATTTTAGAGAACTTATTTGTCGTATTCAGGGCTTTTTAATTATCTTTGTTGCAATCCGTCGGAACCTGAAGAGTCAGTGTTACGAGGAATATTACACAAAAAGAACAAAAGCGTTTTTAAGATATTATTCTGTACTTGAAATCTGGACAATTTCACTATTCAGGAATAATGTAACGAACGCTCATGCTCTGCTGTATATGCAAATATATAGTATCGAGCGTGGGTTGTTGTACATTATTTGAATAGTGGCAGTCCAGAGCCTCAGGTACGATAATTACAACGTTCCCACGCTTTTTTATATACGAAAGATTCTTTCGAGGGAACCGGGAGGGATAGAAGGAAGGAAAAGAGCATGAAAGCAGCAAGAAATAGCGGAATTTGTATGAAACTGGATGATTTTACCGGAGTTTTATCGTTAGAGCATCTGGATGTTAATACAATGGTATATCTGTATAGTGAGCAGGGTGAGTTAATAGGGAAAATTCACTCAACAAAATCTTCTGCTACTTTTACATTACCTCAAAAAGGTATGTATGTGCTTGTAATTCACTGTTTATCCTATCCGGTGGAAGTTAGGAGAGTCATTTATTGAACTTTAAAAAAAAGAAAAGCCGGTATACCATAAGGCATACCGGCAAATCGCTGTTGTTTATTACTTTTTAATTCTTTAGTTACGGAAAACTAACCCGTCTCCTTGTGCATCTACAATGATTGCTTTACTACGGTCTACTTCCTGTGCCAATAATTTTTTCGATAGATCGTTGAGTAAATATCTCTGAATAGCCCTTTTTACAGGACGTGCACCGAATTCCGGATCATAGCCGACCTGTGAGAGGAAATCCAAAGCCGCATCTGTCAGTTCTAGTTCTACTCCATTACCGGCAAGCATCTTTTGTACGCTCTTAATCTGTAACAAGACAATCTGTTTTATGTCTTTTTCTGTTAATGGCAGGAACATGATAGTCTCATCGATACGGTTTAGGAATTCCGGACGGATGGTTTTCTTTAACATGTTCATTACCTCTTTCTTGGTTTCTTCCACTACTTCCTCGTTGTTGGCGCCGTTCAGTTTTTCCATCTGGCTCTGTATGTAGCTGCTGCCCATATTGGAGGTCATAATGATGATTGTATTTTTAAAGTTTACCACACGGCCTTTGTTATCTGTCAACCGTCCGTCATCGAGTACCTGCAACAAGATATTAAATACATCCGGATGTGCTTTCTCGATTTCATCAAACAATACTACAGAATAGGGTTTGCGACGGATCGCCTCTGTCAATTGTCCGCCTTCGTCATATCCTACATATCCCGGAGGCGCTCCAACTAAACGCGAAACGCTGTGCTTCTCCTGGTATTCGCTCATGTCGATACGGGTCATCATCGTTTCATCGTCAAACAGAAATTCGGCAAGCGCTTTGGCAAGTTCGGTTTTACCAACTCCTGTAGTGCCCAGGAAGATGAAGGAACCAATAGGTCGTTTGGGATCCTGTAAGCCTGCACGGCTGCGGCGTACAGCATCAGACACAGCTGCAATAGCCTCGTCTTGTCCGATAACACGCTGATGTAATTCTTCTTCAAGGTGGAGCAATTTGTCCTTTTCACTCTGCATCATTTTGCTTACAGGAATTCCGGTCCAGCGGGATACTACGTCAGCGATGTCTTCAGCATCCACCTCTTCTTTTATCATGGCTGTATCCCCTTGCATTTCGTGCAATTTTTTCTGGGTATCTTCAATTTCCTTATGCAGTTCCTGCAATTTGCCATAGCGAATCTCTGCAACTTTGCCATAGTTTCCCTCACGTTCTGCCTTGTCAGCTTCGAATTTAAGATTTTCTATTTCAACTTTGTTCTGCTGGATTATATCCATCAGGCTTTTCTCGCTTTGCCATTTTGCTTTATATGACTTTTCCTGTTCTTTCAATTCAGCCAATTCTTTGCCGATTGTCTGTAATTTCGGTTCATCATTTTCCCGTTTTATAGCTTCTCGTTCAATCTCCAGCTGTTTAATCTTTCGTGAGATTTCATCTAATCCTTCAGGGACAGAATCCACCTCCATGCGAAGTTTTGCGGCAGCTTCGTCCATCAGGTCAATTGCTTTATCGGGTAAAAAACGGTCAGTGATGTACCGGCTGCTTAATTCTACGGCAGCAATGATTGCATCATCTTTGATACGTACGTGATGGTGATTTTCATACCGTTCTTTTAATCCACGTAAGATAGATATTGTGCTCAGATTGTCCGGTTCATCTACCTGTACTATTTGGAAACGACGTTCCAAAGCTTTATCTTTCTCAAAATATTTCTGATATTCGTCGAGAGTGGTAGCACCGATAGAGCGTAGTTCTCCACGGGCAAGTGCAGGTTTCAGAATATTAGCTGCGTCCATAGCACCTTCTCCTTTTCCTGCTCCTACCAAAGTATGGATTTCATCAATGAATAATATGATATTACCTTCTGATTTCTTCACCTCATTCACTACCGATTTCAGTCGTTCCTCAAATTCTCCTTTATATTTAGCTCCTGCAACGAGTGCACCCATATCAAGTGAGTATACCTGTTTATTTTTCAGGTTTTCAGGAACATCACCCCGAAGAATACGGTGTGCCAATCCCTCAACAATAGCTGTTTTACCGGTACCCGGTTCACCTATTAATATAGGATTGTTTTTTGTACGTCGACTTAAAATCTGAAGTACCCGTCGGATTTCTTCATCACGTCCGATCACAGGGTCGAGTTTACCACTACGGGCTGCTTCATTTAAGTTAATGGCATATTTTTCCAGTGACTGGTAATTATCTTCACTGGACTGAGAGGTCACCTTTTCTCCTTTTCTCAATTCACTGATGGCACCACGCAATTCTTTTTCGGTCATTCCTGCATCTTTCAGGATGGTAGACACCGTGCTCTTTACTGTCAGTAAAGCCAGCAAAAGATGTTCCAATGAAACAAACTCATCGCCCATTTCCTTGGAGTACTGCGTTGCTTTTTGAAAGACTTCGTTCGCTTCCCTACTCAAGTAAGGTTCTCCGCCGGAAACTTTTGGGAAAGAGTCGATCTGCTTATCGAGTACGAGGGAGATTTGTTGTCCGTTCAGTCCTAACTTCTGAAAGATAAAGTTAGTCACATTTTCGCCTACCTTCATCACTCCGTACAGGATATGAGCCGTTTCGATGGCTTGTTGTCCCCGACTTTGTGCCAGGTTAATAGCCTCTTGTACAGCTTCCTGAGATTTAATGGTAAAATTGTTAAAGTTCATATCGTTTGTTCTCCTTTCTTATTCTTGTTTTCAATAACACTATTAGAGGCGCAAAAGATTTGCCATGGGGTAAAAACTGACTTTTTTTCAGCTTTTTAAGAAAAATAAAAGTCAAAATGTCATATATTTTCTTTTGTAGAGGAAATTGTGTCCGAATGTAAGAGCATTTTAGAAGTATGTTGTATCTTTATGCCCTCAATATAATTATTAAGGAATTACGATATGGACGAAAAAATAAAGTTTCCTTCGAATGTGGTACTGATTGATGCAGCGTTTCTGAATCTAGTTGTGACGGATCTGAAGAAGTACTTTGAGAAAACCTTGATGCGTGAACTGCAAGAGATTGATCTCTCGGAACTGGTAACTTATATAGTACTTGATGCAGGTATGGCAGTAGGCGATAATCAAATTCAAATATTAATGGTATATGATAAAGATTCGGCTCAGTTGTCTAATTGCCGACCTTCCGATTTATCGGCAGAATTGAATGGGGTGGCATTTAAGAGTCAGTTCGGAGAATTTTCTTTTGCCAGTGTACCTTGTGAGGAAATGGTATCTCGTGAAGAATTATATTTGGATCTGCTGAGTATCGTTTTAGATTCTGCCGATGTGGAACGGCTGATTTTGGTTTCTTTCAATGAAGAATATGGTGATAAGGTAATGGAACGGTTAAAAGGTGTCAAGAATAAGGAAACCATTCAATTCCGTATGAATGAACCGGAGGAGAGTATTGAAGGATATCAATGGGAAATGTTGGCATATCCCGTGATGCAAGCATTGGGAATCAGGGGAGAAGAGTTGTAATATTGACAATAAGCCTTTATATTTATGTCTGATTTTCGTCTGAAAGTATTTTTAAGCGTTGCTAAGAACCTCAGTTTCACTAAGGCTTCACAAGAGCTGTTTGTCAGTCAGCCTGCCATAACTAAACATATTCAGGAATTAGAGACTTGTTATCAGGTTCGGTTATTCGATCGGCAGGGAAATAAGATTTCTTTGACAGAAGCGGGTAAGCTTTTGCAGGAGCATAGTGAAAAGATATTGGAGGACTATAAGCGGTTGGAATACGAAATGCATTTGCTGCATAACGAATATATAGGCGATTTGAAATTGGGTGCCAGTACTACCATTTCTCAATATGTGCTTCCTCCTTTGCTTGCTAATTTTATAGCCAAGTTTCCTCAAGTAAATCTTTCATTATTGAATGGGAATTCCAGAGAGATAGAGGCTGCTTTGCAGGAGCATCGCATTGATTTAGGGCTGGTAGAGGGCATTTGTCGCTTGCCCAATCTTAGATATACTACATTTTTACAGGATGAATTAGTGGCAGTTGTTCATACAGGTAGCAAGCTTTCATTGCCTGATGAGATAACTCCGGAGGATCTATCCAGAATTCCGCTTGTACTCAGGGAGAGAGGTTCGGGCACACTGGATGTTTTTGAGAGAGCTTTGTCCGAACATAATATGAAATTATCATCCTTGAATGTACTTTTATATTTAGGCAGTACAGAGAGTATCAAGTTGTTTTTAGAACATACAGATTGTATCGGAATTGTTTCTATCCGTTCTATCAGTCGTGAATTACTTTCAGGTACTTTTCGTGTTATTGAGATTAAAGGTATGCCAATGCTACGTGAGTTCTGTTTTGCACAACCGCAAGGACAGGAGAGTGGGTTATCACAAGTTTTGATGCAGTTTGCTATGCATCATAACAAAAAGTTATAGAGTATAATTAGATGCAATTGGCATATACCGACAAGTAGCCGTATCTTTGCACCCGAAAAATAAATAAAGATAATAAGATATGGTATCAGCTATTACGAAAACGTTGAGGACAAACAACAAAACGGTCTATGTTTCTTTGCTTTCTATTTTGACTTTCTTTTTAATGTTGGATTATATTCCCGGTTTGCAAGCATTTTCTACATGGGTTACTCCGCCATTGGCTCTTTTTCTAGGATTAGCTTTTGCGTTGACTTGTGGACAGGCCCATCCGAAATTTAACAAAAAGACATCTAAATATCTATTACAATATTCTGTTGTAGGATTAGGGTTTGGTATGAATTTACATTCAGCTCTTGCTTCCGGTAAAGAAGGAATGGAGTTTACGATTGTTTCAGTAATTGGCACTCTGATTTTAGGATGGTTCATTGGGCGTAAGTTTTTAAAGGTAGATCGTAACACCTCTTATCTCATCAGTTCAGGAACTGCTATCTGTGGTGGTAGCGCTATTGCTGCTGTAGGGCCTGTAGTAAAGGCTAATGATAGTGAAATGTCTGTGGCATTGGCGACTATATTTATATTGAATGCTCTTGCGCTTTTTATATTTCCGGTGATCGGACACGCTTTAAATATGAGTCAGCATGAATTTGGAACATGGGCCGCAATTGCCATTCATGATACAAGCTCTGTGGTGGGGGCCGGTGCAGCATACGGTGAAGAAGCTTTGAAAGTTGCTACTACCATCAAATTGACACGTGCTCTTTGGATTATTCCGATGGCATTTGCTACTTCGTTCATATTTAAGAGCAAAGGGCAGAAGATTAGTATTCCTTGGTTTATCTTCTTCTTTGTATTGGCTATGATTGTGAATACTTATTTGTTGGGTAGTGTACCTGAATTGGGGGCCGCTATCAATGGGTTGGCTCGCAAAACATTGACTATCACTATGTTCTTTATTGGAGCTTCTCTCTCATTGGATGTTGTGAAGTCCGTAGGCATCAAACCTTTGATACAAGGAGTGCTTCTGTGGGTAGTGATTAGTTTGAGCACTCTGGCCTATATTTATTGGTTCTAATTTCAGGATAAATAGTTATTATACAAAATAAGGTACGATGCCCAAATACATCGTACCTTATTTTGTATAATAACTATTTTATGATTTTCTACTTTATATTTATGTTTTTGAGCCCTTGTTCAATTCTTTTTAATTTGTCGTTTAAGGTACTTAGTTCTTCTTTATAATTCATATCTATCGAATTTAAATTATAGGTTCCACTTAACTCTGCCATGTCTTTTTGATTGTCCGAATTTTCTTTTTTAAAGTAAGTAACCGGTTTATTATTTGCATAAAACAGATCTCCTGATATTATAAAGTTTTGACTGGTGCTTTGGTATAACATTAACTTCTTGATATCATCCGTAGTCATGTCCCCTTCCATATATACAAATTTTAGAGAAGATGCTCCGTTCATTACCATAATCAGTTCTTTCACTTTACTTCCTTTGCGATTTACATAAACTTCCGAACCGGAAACCGTACTTTTTTGTTTCATCAATAATTCGTATTTGGATGATTGCACCAATGAACGGATATCTTTGGCCATTTCTTCACGTACCTTATTATCATGTGTAGAGAGCACTTGGACAGAGTTCAAATGTTCTGCTACTTTACCTATATAAAGGTCCTTCATAAATAGATTCGGATTTAATTCCATCATTGCTTTAGAGATATAAACAGAGGATACCCCTTTCATGTCATTGTACTTGTTGAATAAGTTTTTTTGTGCCTGGCAAAGCAGAGGAGACAATAGCAGTACGCATGCCAAAATAAATTTCATTGTTTTCATAATTGTTTATTTTTTAATTTCATTTCTTACTTCTTGATGTATTTTTCTCATATCTATCTGGCTTTCTTTCACCTCATTGAGTCCATAGTTGAGGTTGGCAGAAATCTCCAGTAAAGTTGCTTGTAACATCCGGTAGGCTTCTTCCGGATCGGAGAATGTATCTTGTGGGGTGGGTGGGCATACATTTTTGCTTAAATTGTCAATCCCGTATCCAATGCCTATAAGCAATAATATGGTAGCTGCAACCCCTCCAATCCAGTGCCAGCTGTTTTTGGAGTTATTGGGGCGGAAAAAGTGTTGTTCTTTCTCGGCCATTTCGTCAATCAGCAGATTTAGTTTGTCTTCCAGATGTGCAGGAACTTCTATATCTTGGTCGGCATCCGGGCAAAGATTGAGAAAAATTTCTTTGTCCTTCAGCAGATGTCCGGGCACTTCCGTTGTTCTGAAATAATTTCTCAGCACCTCTTCTTGGCTCTCGGTAGTGGTTCCCTCATAAAATTCGGCGAGCAGCCTTTCAATTTCTTCGACTTTCATAATTATTCCATTTATTAAATTCTTCACGTATCTTTTTTCTTGCCCGTGACAGTAGCACACGGACGTTTATAGAGTTTAATCCAGTGACTTGTTCTATCTCTTCGTATGAACAACCTTTAATATCGCGCATATTTATGATTCGTTGCTGTTGTTCGGGTAAGTGGGCAATAATATCTTTTATTTGTCGTACCCCTTCACGTGCTTCCAGATTGTCCGGTTGAAAAACATCTTGGGCGGCTGATAGCTCCACGCTTTGTCGGGACAGAACATACTTTCCTGAACGAAGCAAATCAAAACACATATTTTTTACTAAAGTGACACTGAATGCTTCAGGATTGCTGATAACCGACAGTCCTTCCCGTTTATCCCACAGCTTCAGATAGGCTTCTTGCACTAAGTCTTCCGCATCAGCAGCATTCTCCAATAGCCGATAGGCCACGCAGTACAGCTTGCGATGATAGGGTAGAAACTCTCTTTTAAAACTTTCGGTATCCATGTGTTCGTTCTTGTCAATGTTTATATCCTTAAGACGTAACGGGAGGAATTTTGTTACAAAGAAAGCGAAAAAAGAATAAGTAAGATGAAGATCTTTGGCGAAAAAGATGTACTTTTAATGACTGAATTAAAAATAGATACTATGAGTCAAAATGAAACAACAAAATTGGACATTATTGTAGAAGTATTAGGTGAGAGAGAGCCGGAGATACGACGTTTGGTTATCTTGGACGACCGGTTAAGGATGTTTGCCGAATCTAACGATGAAAATGGTCCGGGCATACCTATCGAGTTGGTAGCGGAGTGGGCTATGCTGCTGAATAAATATTATCCGTTGGCATTGGAAAAACGGAATATGATGAATTAAGATATATAATAAACGATCGGCGGTTGTTCGATAGAACACTGCCGATCGTTGTTTATTGATTACACTTACTTGTGCTCTCTCAACTTTTCAAAGATCAGTCCTTCCAGTTCTTCGGCAAGTTCTGGATTGTCGGCGATACATTGTTTTGCTGCATCACGACCTTGGCCCAATTTGGTGTCGTTGTAGCTATACCATGAACCGCTTTTCTTGATAATTCCCAAATCCGCTCCCAGGTCAATGATTTCTCCCGAATGTGATATGCCTTCACCAAACATAATATCGAATTCTGCCTTGCGGAAAGGAGGAGCTACCTTATTTTTCACAACTTTGACTTTCGTCTGCTTACCAATCACTTCTTCACCGTCTTTGATCTGCTGTGAACCGCGGATATCCAAACGTACGGAAGCATAGAATTTTAATGCATTACCACCGGTTGTTGTTTCCGGATTACCGAACATTACACCGATTTTCTCACGCAACTGGTTGATGAAGATACAGGTTGTACGAGTCTTGCTTACAGCTGATGTTAACTTACGTAATGCCTGTGACATTAGGCGGGCTTGCAAGCCCACTTTGTTGTCACCCATATCCCCTTCAATTTCAGCTTTCGGAGTCAAGGCGGCTACAGAGTCCACTACGATGATGTCAATAGCTGAAGAGCGTATCAATTGCTCTGCAATTTCCAACGCCTGTTCTCCGTTATCGGGTTGCGAGATGAACAGGTTATCCACATCTACTCCCAGTTTAGCCGCATAGAAGCGGTCAAAAGCATGTTCCGCATCAATGAAAGCGGCAATTCCACCGGCTTTTTGTGCTTCTGCAATGGCGTGGATGGCCAGTGTCGTTTTACCGGATGATTCCGGACCATAAATTTCAATGATTCTTCCACGGGGATAACCGCCTACGCCTAATGCAGCATTCAGTGCTATCGAACCTGTTGGAATTACTTCTACTTGTTCTACCACTTCTTCACCCATTTTCATGATAGAACCTTTACCGAAGCTTTTCTCTATCTTGTCCATGGCAGCCTGTAAGGCTTTTAATTTTTCGCTTGATGCCATTTTATTATTATCTGTTTCAAAGTTTAATTCGTCTTCTTTCTTTGCCATAATGATCGATTTATAAAATTTGTGAAGCGTGTTCTTTGGTCTTTACTTCTTTGGGTCCGATGATCCGTTCGATAACTCCCTCTTCATTGATAAGGAAAGTTGTACGTAAAGTACCCATATAAGCACGGCCATATAGCTTTTTTTCTCCCCATACTCCAAATTGCTCTACCAATTTTTTATCAGTATCGGCAATCAGGGTGAATGGCAGATTGTTTTTCTCAATAAATTTTTGGTGTGACTTTTCATTGTCTACACTTACACCGATCACTTCATATCCGGCTTTACGTAGCTCTGCGTAATTATCCCGAAGGCTACAGGCTTGGGCCGTACAGCCGGAAGTGTTATCTTTAGGGTAGAAATAAAGGACGATTTTTCTTCCTTTATAGTTGTTGAGGCGTACCTCTTCACCCTTTTCATTGATACCCAGCAATTCTGGGGCTTTATCTCCTACGTTCATTTTTGATGATTCTTCCAATAATAAATATGCCGATTGACTTACTTAGGGTTAGGCATAGCCAATAGGCATATTGTTATGTTGATTACAGTTCCAAATTTCCATCGAATACTTCGTGCCAAGGCAAGCCTTGTTTATTCAATTGTTCCATAAACGGATCCGGATTAAACTCTTCCACGTTGTTTACACCCGGACGTTTCCATTCGCCTTTAAAGAACATCATGGCACCGATCATAGCCGGTACGCCTGTGGTATAACTTACTCCTTGCATACCTGTTTCTTTATATGCCTCTTCGTGACTACAGTTATTATATACATAGTAAGTGCGTTCTTTGCCATCTTTCAGACCACGAATGCGGCAACCGATAGAAGTTTCACCTTCGTAATTTTCACCCAAATCCTGAGGATTAGGTAACACGGCTTTCAGGAATTGCAGCGGAACGATCTTTTGTCCATTGTAATCTATTTCGTCAATACGCGCCATTCCGATATTCTGAATCACACGCAAATGAGTCAGATATTCCTGACCGAATGTCATCCAGAAACGTGCTCGTTTGATGGTCGGGAAGTTTTTGACTAATGATTCCAATTCTTCGTGATACAACAGATATGAATCACGAGGACCGATGTTTGGATATGTCAGATCTTTATGAATTTCCAGTGGACCTGTGGTCACCCATTGGCCATTTTCATAATAACGTCCGTTCTGGGTGATCTCGCGGATATTGATTTCTGGATTGAAGTTTGTTGCAAAAGCTTTATGATGATTTCCGGCATTGCAGTCTACTATATCCAGATATTGAATCTCATCAAAATAATGTTTGGCGGCATATGCCGTATAAATACCACTTACTCCCGGATCGAATCCACAACCTAAAATGGCGGTGAGGCCGGCTTCTTTGAAACGTTCATGATAGGCCCATTGCCAACTGTACTCAAAGTGAGCTTCATCTTTAGGCTCATAATTAGCGGTATCCAGGTAGTTGACTCCTGCTTTTAGGCAGGCTTCCATGATGGTCAGGTCCTGATAAGGCAATGCAACGTTAATGACCATTTCCGGTTTAAAATCGTTGAAGAGTGCTACCAGTTCGTCCACATTATCAGCATCCACTTGGGCTGTTTTTATGTTGGGATTGCCGATGGCTTTCACGATGTCGTCACATTTTGACTTCGTGCGGCTGGCGATCATGATATCAGTAAATACATCGGCATTTTGTGCCACTTTGTGTGCTACAACGGTACCTACACCGCCTGCACCGATAATAAGAACTCTACCCATTTCTTTAATTAAGAATTTTAAATTAAGAATTTAAGAATTGTTGATGGAACAAATATACGGCATTATTTCAGAATATTCGACGATTTAAGTTTCTTTATTTAGCCCGGAGCAAGATGCCATTTTCAAATTCCAATATCTTTCCTCTATATAACCAGGTTTCAAAGCGGGTGTCTGTCCGAACTCTGATTTCTATCGGTTCTCCTATTGCTAATTTGCATTCTTCGGTTGTCATGCCCGGTTTTACTTCTCCTTTGGCAAGCATAAGCCAGTTGGATTCACTAATGTTTGGATATTTCTTTCGTATGTCGGAGAATCCGAAAAGGTCCTCTATGAAATCTTCATTTTTAAGGATCGGATCATATTTCAAATCTACTTTGACTTGATATGTGTTTCCTTGAATATCTGTCAGAAGGAGTGTAGCTGATGTTCCTGCCTTTTCAGGTTGTACATCTTTGATATGTAATGGGGTATAACGTAATAACTCTGTTTGCTTGACCCGAATTGTCTTTTGAGGATAAACAGACTGTCCGATGTATTTGGACTGGATAGACTCTCTGGTTTTGACATCCGGATTGGTGAAAGAAAATGCATTTGGAAAATAGTTTATTCTTTTCTCCGCTTGAAAATCTGCAGGTTCCATACCGGAGTTGATTCTGGACATGGCTACATCAATATAATAAGAAACTCCCTTGCGGTCAATAAAAGTGATTTTTACCGGGAAGGACTTGTTACCGACATCTATTGTTGTAATTTTGACAGGTTCACCTTTCGCGATATTGACTTCTCTATATCCTGAATAGCTGTTGGCATCGTCTGTTTTTGCTATGGTAGTACGCGTATAGAGCGTTTTCCCAATTAATAATTCCTTGGCCTTGTTTACATCTTGCAGATAGACGAGGGCAGGGATGCTGGCATACGGATTTTGATCACACAAATCGTTCAGTTTGACATCTTTCATCTCATAATAGTATTTATGATCTTCACACTGGAATATGAATCGGGAAGTATAAATCTTGCCGATATACGTTTCATGTACAGTTTCTTCCGAACCGGTATATTCCAGCGTTTTACTTTTGAGCAAATCGTTGTCGACTTCTTTCCCATCTTCATATTTGCATAATATGGGGACGAATTCATCACTACTATCGGGGATGAACATAAACTTCATTCCGGGTGTCCATTTACATAACTGCTTTAAGGAGAAATGTGTTGTTATGAAATCCGTTTCTTCATCGGGTGATAGGGAGTCGGGGGAGGAGGAACTTGCAAAATGGCTGTTTTGTGCAAGTAATGTTCTGGTGGCTATCAAAAGAAGGAGTAATAAGGTTCTGAGGCGTCTTTTCATGATTATATTTTGTTAAATTGAACTATTCGTTTGTTTGTTCTGTTTATCTTAATTCGGCAAATGTATCAACTTTATGTTATTTTTTTATATATTTGCGCCGATATTTAACTTAAACAGTATGACAATGAAAAAAGTATTACTTTCAATTTGTATGGTGAGTGCAGTATTCGCTATGTCATCTTGCGGTTCGACAAAAGAAGCCGCTTCTTTATCATCTTTAAATGGTGAATGGAATATCATTGAAGTGAATGGCTCGGCCATTGTGCCGGCAGAAAATCAGGAATTGCCGTTTATTGGTTTTGATACAGCTACGGGTAAAGTATATGGTAATAGTGGTTGTAACCGGATGATGGGATCTATAGATCTCAATTCAAAACCCGGTACTATCGATATGAGCCGATTGGGGAGTACCCGTATGGCTTGTCCGGATATGACGACAGAACAAAATGTGCTGAATGCATTGGGACAGGTGAAGAGTTATAAAAAACTGGGTAAACATAATATGGCTCTTTGCAACGCTTCCAATCGTCCGGTAGTCGTTCTTCAGAAGAAAGCTTCGGATGTAAAGTTGTCTGCTTTGAATGGTGAATGGAAAATCGAAGAAGTGAATGGAGAAGCTATCCCTTCGGGCATGGAAAAACAACCGTTTATCAATTTTGACGTGAAGAAGAAGTCCATTCATGGCAATGCGGGATGTAATTTGATTAATGGAGGATTTGAAACAGATAAGGAGAATCCCCGTTCCATTTCTTTCCCTAATGTTATTTCTACTATGATGGCTTGTCCTGATATGGAAGTGGAAGGCAAAGTGATGAAAGCTATCAACGAGGTGAAGTCATTCGATGTGTTATCCGGAGGAGGTATCGGATTTTATAGTGCAGACGGAACACTGGTAATGGTACTTGTGAAAAAATAAAAAAACGCTTGATGGAGGGACCTGCTCTCTTATTAGTGATATATTCAAACG
>NZ_JH636044.1:1475372-1682325 GCF_000159855.2 Bacteroides sp. 3_2_5
GATGCTTACAAGCATCCTCTTTGCGTTTGAATATAGTAGGCTGATGCAGAAAGTATCTTTGTAAATGGAATACTAGACAGTCACATTAGTTCATTAAGTAGTCTTGTACTCCAGTGAAAATAGTCTATTCGTGTACTTTTATTTATTGATATATGAATTCCGTAGTATGATCCATACGATAATAGGGGATCCAAACAAGGCAGTAACCGCGTTGATAGGTAGGGTACCTTGCATTCCGGGTAGTTGGGAAATTAAATCGCAGACTAACAGTGTGATGGCACCACAGAGCATGGAGGTTGGAAGAATGATGCGGTGGTTGGGGCTGCCGAATAAGCCACGGGCTACGTGAGGCATCGTGATGCCGATAAAGGCTATGGGACCGGTAAAAGCAGTGGAGGTTCCTGCCAGGAGTGCTGTAGCCAGGATAATCCAAAGCCGCAGCCGGGGAACAGAGACCCCTAATCCGTTGGCGTAGTTTTTTCCCAGCAGCAAGATGTTGAGTTGTTTTTGTAATAGTAATGCAGTCAGAATTCCACAGGCAATGACAGGTGCCATCACGCTCATCTGTTCCCAGCCTACTGAAGAAAGACTTCCAAAGGTCCAGGTGATGAATAGTTTCAGGGTATCCGGATTACTCATACTTTGCAGGATACTCACGATGGCACCGGCAAAGTTACCAAACATCATACCTATAATCAGTAACGAGATGGTTTGAGGAATTTTGATAGAGACAATAATAACCAATAATAAAACCCCTATAGCTCCAATAATAGCAGCAGTCACTTGTCCCCAACCTGTAATGAGCCACAACGGAAGAGAAGAGGTGCCGAGAGTCAGTAAGGCTACTCCTAAGCTGGCACCGGAAGTTACTCCCAACACATCGGGACCAGCCAGTGGGTTGTGAAACAGAGTTTGCATTAACACTCCGGCAACGGAGAGTGAGGCTCCTGCCAAAATGGCTGTCAGTGCTTTAGGGAGTCGGTGGTTCAAGATGATTTCCCGGTAGATAAGGTTATCGTTGCTACCGATAAAAGTATTCCATACGTCACGTATAGACAAGCTAACGCTTCCGATGGCGATATCTGCCAGAAAGGCCAAAACTAACAATCCTATTAATAGTAAAAACAGTCGGTAGTGTTTCATTTACTCTTTAATTTATCCATGTAGGTCAATTCGTACTCTGGTAATAGGCTCGGATGAATGATTTTAATCATATCATTCAATAACAGATCCGGGCGGGCTACTCCACTTTCCCAATAATCGTTTCCTCCGGTAATGTTTGTCCGTTTGTTTATATGATATACATTACCATTTTTATAGGATTTAAATAGTTTGTATTTGGAATCCATCTTTCCCAAATCTTCGAGTGTGTTGGCTTGTACACCTACCCAGATATCAGCTTGGTTGAAGTGTATCAAAGCTTCTTCGATACTACTGGATATACTTCCGGAAACTGTGGTGTCATTGGCATAATAGTAGTTGGCACCTGCATCGCGAAAGAGTTGCGCATTGTAGCTTCTTCCACTTGGCATGGACCAAGTTCCCCTATAATCTTGTCCGGAAAGAATGGAAGGGGCGTATGATAATTTTTCAGCCTTCTTTTTGATTTCATTGTATTGTTCTGCTATCTGACTAAAGATACTGTCAGCAAGCTTTTCTTTATCGAAAAAAGCTCCTATGAACTTAATCCACTCTGCACGTCCCAAGATGGACTTTTCCTGCCATTCGATATTATACAAAATGGGTAATCCTGTTTGTTTCATACGCCGGCTGTTTTCATCCTCGGCATTGTAGGCAGAAGTCATTACGGCCTGCGGATGTAGTAGAAGTAGGTTTTCTATGTCCAGATTGAAAGCGTCACCTAAATCCTTTATTGTTCCATCTTTTACACCTTGAAGGATAGTAGGGTTATAAATGTAATTTGAGTTGCAGACTCCCGTGACTTTGTCCAATTCTCCAAGAAGTTCGAGGAATCCCAGATGAGTGGCTGAGTTGGTCATTATACTCTTTAGAGGAATTACTACTTTTAGTCCGTCAGTAGGAACTGCCTGACCTTCGTTTTTCACCAGATAGTAGGTATCATAAATTTCTCCTGGTTTCCAGGGATTGTATACTGTAATTGTGGTGTATCCGGAGGAATGTGTTATACCAAATCCTTGGGCGTATGAAAGTGGCACGGAAGTCCCGTTTTCGGTGTTGGAAACTACTTTCTGCTTATCTTGGCAAGCGGTTAGCAGAAGTGAGATTAATGCGAAAAGGACAAAAGAAAATCGGGTCATCATATCTGAATTTTGAATAGTCGTGGCGCAAAAATACAAGATTATTCCGGATTATAAGTCTGCTAAGTTGGGAAAATGCTATAAAATCGGGGATGAAAGAAAGTAAGTGGAATGTGTTTTTAGACGTACGTTTATTTGTTCACAAAGATAGGGCTAATATTTAAATATACAAAGTGTTTAATAAAAAGACTTGTTTTTTACTTCTATTTTAATTGAAATAACCTCATTTTCAAATAGGTGATAGTTGTTAGGGTTTATATTTTCTCTTTTCATTTTTATGTATCCTTTTTCGTAATAAATCACTCGTTTTTGATGTGTTTTTAAACGTACGTTTAAAAACACATCTTTTGGACTATAATGTGCTGATAATAAGAATGTTTTATTGAGAATTTATAAATAGTTAACTGCTATGGTTTTATTAGGATGTATTCTTGGAAGTGTGATATTGGGACTACTCGCTTGTCTGATATGGATACTTTATGATTTTCGGAGATTCAAGAAGAAAAATAATTTTATAGAATGAGTTAGAAAGATGGGCAAGAAAGTATTAGTCTTTTTACTGTTGCTATCATTTATCGGATGGACAAAGGCTCAACAGGAAGAGTTACAAAATGGTACGGAGCAGAGTAAACAACTCCAGGTTTTTGGACGCAATATATTTGCCAGCCGGAATTTGTCATTTGAGCCAAATTTAAATATTCCTACTCCGGAAAATTATAGGTTGGGGCCGGGGGATGAAGTGATTATCGATGTATGGGGAACTTCGGAAAATACGGTACGAGAGACTATTTCTCCGGAAGGTAGTATCATGGTGGAGAATATCGGTCCTATCTACCTGAGTGGTATGAATATGGAGGAGGCTGAACGGTATTTGCGGCATGAATTTAGTAAGATTTATGCAGCTATCTCCGGAGAATCGGCACATATCAAGGTGACGTTAGGAAAAATACGTTCCATTATGGTCAATGTGATGGGAGAGGTCGAAGTTCCCGGCACGTATCGGTTATCGGCTTTTGCATCGGTGTTTCATGCTTTGTATCGTGCCGGAGGAGTTAATCGTATAGGCAGTTTACGAACCATTCAAGTCGTACGAAGTGGTATGAAAGTAGCTGATGTGGATGTGTATGAGTATATTATGAAAGGAAAACTTACAGATGATATACGTTTGTCGGAAGGAGATGTGATTTTGGTATCTCCTTATGAAAATTTGGTTGGTATATCGGGAAAGGTGAAGAGACCGATGATCTATGAAATGAAACATGGAGAAAGTTTAGCTACTTTGATTGGTTATACGGGTGGATTTACCGGAGATGCTTATCGGAATACGGTCCGTCTGGTGCGTCGTAGCGGAAGGGAGAAGCAAATATATAATGTGGACCAACAGGATTACGATAACTTTATTCTGACTGATAACGATGAAGTGTCCGTTGAGGCGGTATTGGGACGTTTTTCAAATAAAGTAGAAATTCATGGAGCGGTTTATCGTGCAGGCATGTATCAGTTGGATAGTGTGACGGGGACTATAAAGCGGCTGATACAACAGGCGGAAGGTCTTCGTGGAGATGCTTTTCTTAATAGAGCCTTGTTGAGGCGGGAGCGTGAAGATCTGTCTCATGAAATGATTCCTGTTGATCTGAAAAAACTTATGGCAGGAACTGCACCCGATTTACCTCTGCAAAAGAATGATGTACTCTATATCTCAAGTATAAAGGAATTGGAAAAAGAAGGAGTTCTCTTCATTTATGGTGACGTGGCAAAACCGGGTTATTTTCCCTTTGCGCGGAATATGAGTGTTCAGGACTTGATTTTAAAAGCTGGCGGATTATTGGAATCGGCTTCGACTGTTCGTATCGATGTGTCACGACGAATTAAAGATCCTAAAAGTGTTTCTTCTTCTACTGTGATAGGGAAAAGCTTTACAGTAGAATTGAAAAATGGACTGTTGATAGGAGAGAGCAATACACTGAAATTGGAACCTTATGATATGGTGTTTGTACGTAGAAGTCCAGGGTATCAAAAGCAGGCAAATGTGACGGTCAATGGGGAAGTTACATTTACAGGAAACTATGCGCTGACTAAAAAGAATGAACGGCTGAGTGACTTGATAGCAAAAGCCGGAGGGTTATCGAAGAGCGCCTATGCGAAAGGTGCGCGTCTGATGCGCAGGATGACAGCGGATGAAATCCGGCAAAAGCAAGATGCAGTTCGGTTTGCAACAAAGGGAACCGGAAAAGATTCGGTCTCTTTATCTTCTTTGGAAGTGGATCAGACTTACTCTGTCGGTATTGAACTTGAAAAAGCTCTGGCAAAGCCGAAATCGGATGAAGATCTGGTATTACGGGAGGGCGACGTACTTTTTGTTCCTAAATATGTCAGTACCGTGACTGTTAACGGTGCTGTGATGTACCCCAATACTGTGCTTTATCAGAAAGGAAGTGGAATTGATTATTATATAGGACAAGCCGGTGGTTTTGGAAACCGGGCCTTGAAACGGCGTGCTTATGTTGTATATATGAATGGTACAGTCTCCCGATTGAGAAGAAATACGGCAAATGCCATTGAACCCGGGTGTGAAATAATTGTGCCCAGCAAAGGAGAACGGAAGAAAATGACTACGGCAGGAGCAGTTGGCATGAGTAGCTCCATTGCTTCTATAGCTGCGATGGTTGCTTCGATGGTGAGTTTAACAAAATAAGAAATAGATGAATACAAACGAAAGGCCCGAAATGACAGAAAAACAGTCATGTCATTGGTATCTTGCTTTTACTGCTTCTCGGGCAGAGCAACGCGTGAAGCAAGAACTGGATCAGCGGAAAGTCCGAAACTATCTTCCACTACGTAAAATTACTTATCAATGGCAGGGACGTTCCAGGGAGGCATTATGTCCACAAATAGCTCGTTGCGTCCTTATTTGGACGTCATTGTCCGACATTCGGCAGTTATCCGGAATATCAGGATTGATTATTCCTCAAAACATCTGGGATTATCGTGTTCCGGAATGGCAGGTGGAAAGTTATCAACTATTGTTTTCTCAAATGGATACCGCTGTGGAATGGATACCCGATTGCTTGGAATCCGCCACAATGGTTCGTGTTACAGGAGGTCCTTTGACTGGGTTAGTGGGCGAACTGGATACTTCGGACACAGGGTTTCGGATAAGGATCCGTTTTCATTCTATGGGATGTTTTCGTGTTGCTGTACCTGAAGAATGGATTGAAAAATTTTAAGAACCTGTTTGAATCTACAAGTTTGTATGAACAAAGATTGAATGCTTTTCTAAGTCCATCCTTAGGTTTGTTGCTGTCAGAGACATATCGATGGGTGTAGAGAAATAAGAGATGTTCGAAAACAGGATCTAACTATTACTTTTTCTTTTTTTCATCTCAACGATAATTCCTCGTCTGTTACAGGGCGGGGAATTATTATTTTATTTTCCCTGTAACTTTGACTCTTTTTCATCTTTCAAGTGACAATAGAATGTCAAAATCTGACTTTCTGTCAGAGTCCTGTCATTTTCGATCTTACTCAACCTTTTGGCACAAGGTTTGTTTTTTTATAGTCGTCCGCTTAAGACAAACTCCTGAAGGGGGTGCGGGAACAACCGGACAAAAGAAACTGAAATAATAATAAATAAAAGAATAACGATCATGGGAAAAATTATTGGTATTGACTTAGGAACTACAAACTCTTGTGTTTCTGTATTTGAAGGAAACGAACCTGTAGTAATTGCAAATAGTGAAGGTAAACGTACGACTCCTTCTATTGTGGCATTTGTAGATGGCGGAGAACGTAAAGTCGGTGATCCTGCAAAACGTCAGGCTATCACGAATCCTACCCGTACAATTTTCTCTATCAAACGTTTCATGGGTGAGAATTGGGATCAGGTACAAAAAGAAATAGCACGCGTTCCTTATAAAGTAGTGAAAGGTGATAACAACACTCCACGTGTGGATATTGACGGACGCCTGTATACTCCACAGGAAATTTCAGCAATGATTCTGCAGAAGATGAAGAAAACAGCTGAGGATTATCTGGGACAAGAAGTAACAGAAGCTGTGATTACCGTTCCTGCATATTTCTCTGATTCGCAGCGTCAGGCAACTAAAGAAGCCGGACAGATTGCCGGTTTGGAGGTTAAACGTATTGTAAACGAACCGACAGCGGCTGCGTTGGCTTATGGTCTTGATAAGGCTCATAAAGATATGAAGATTGCCGTATTCGACTTAGGTGGAGGTACATTCGATATTTCTATCTTGGAGTTCGGTGGCGGCGTATTCGAGGTGCTTTCTACAAATGGTGACACCCATTTGGGTGGTGATGACTTTGACCAGGTTATTATCGATTGGCTGGTTCAGGAATTTAAGAACGATGAGGGTGCTGACCTGACTCAGGATCCGATGGCTATGCAGCGTTTGAAAGAAGCTGCTGAAAAAGCAAAGATTGAATTGTCTTCTTCTACAAGCACTGAAATCAACTTGCCGTATATTATGCCGGTAGGTGGTGTACCTAAGCACTTGGTTAAGATGCTGACTCGTGCTAAATTTGAATCTTTGGCTCACAACTTGATTCAGGCTTGTCTTGAACCCTGTAAAAAAGCAATGCAGGATGCAGGTTTGAGTAACTCGGATATTGATGAAGTAATCCTCGTAGGTGGTTCTTCTCGTATTCCGGCTGTACAGAAGCTGGTTGAAGATTTCTTTGGTAAAACTCCTTCAAAGGGGGTTAATCCGGATGAAGTTGTAGCTGTAGGTGCTGCTGTTCAGGGTGCTGTGCTGACTGATGAAATCAAAGGTGTGGTATTATTGGATGTTACTCCGTTGTCAATGGGTATCGAAACACTGGGTGGTGTGATGACTAAATTGATTGACGCTAATACTACAATCCCTGCACGTAAGAGCGAAACATTCTCTACTGCTGCCGACAATCAGACAGAAGTTACCATTCACGTTCTGCAAGGTGAACGTCCGATGGCTGCACAAAATAAATCAATCGGTCAGTTCAATCTGACTGGAATTGCTCCGGCACGTCGTGGCGTTCCTCAAATTGAGGTAACTTTCGATATCGATGCCAACGGTATTCTGAAAGTATCTGCAAAGGATAAGGCTACTGGTAAAGAACAGGCTATCCGTATCGAGGCTTCCAGCGGTTTGAGCAAAGAGGAAATCGAAAAAATGAAGGCTGAAGCTGAGGCTAATGCAGAGGCTGATAAGAAAGAACGTGAGAAGATTGATAAACTGAATCAGGCTGACAGTTTGATCTTCCAGACTGAGACTCAGTTGAAGGAATTGGGTGATAAGTTACCGGCAGATAAGAAAGCTCCGATCGAGGCTGCTCTCCAGAAACTGAAAGATGCTCACAAGGCTCAGGATATGACAACTATCGATAGCGCTATGGCTGAACTGAATACTGCATTCCAGGCTGCAAGTGCCGAAATGTACGCTCAGAGCGGTGCACAAGGTGGTGCACAGGCCGGTCCGGATATGAACGCAGGTCAGTCAAATGCCGGACAAAATAATGGCAAACAAGACGATAATGTTCAGGATGCTGACTTTGAGGAAGTCAAATGATTCCGATAAGGATACAGATAATAAACAACAAGCAAAAGCGTGCAGCTCAATGAGTTGCACGCTTTTTGCGTTTATGGGGGTTCATGGTTGCTATGTGTTTTCTATGGGCTTTTTTATCTCTTATTTGCGACATGTTTGCGACACGTCTTATTTGGCGATAAGGTACAACTTAGATTGATATAAACCATTTAAAACGAGAAGAATATGCCAAGAGGAAATTACACCATTCAAAGAAGTTGCGAGGAGTGTGGTAAAATCTTTACTCCTTCCACATTAGTGTCGAAGTATTGTTGCCCTGCTTGTTCCAAGAGAGCATATAAGAAAAGACAAATCGCAAAAGAGAAAGAAGCGATACGCCAAGCACTGATTAGACGAATACCATCCTGCAAGGGGTATCTAACCGTAAAAGAGGCTATGTTGATTTACGGCATTAGTAAAGACGTTCTTTATCGTATGATACGGCAAGGCTTGATACCGTCATACAATTTTGGTCAACGTCTAACACGCCTTAGTCGGCAATATATGGACGAACACTTCAAAACAAAGGCAGGGAGTAGAAAGAGAAAAAAAGAAGCATTGTCTTTTGAACCCAAAGATTGTTACACCATCGGAGAGATTGCAAAGAAGTTCCATATCAATGACAGCAGTGTATTTAAGCACATACGCCGTCATTCTATTCCTATACGCCAAATCGGTAACTATGTTTATGTTCCCAAATCTGAAATTGATAAATTATACAAGTCGTGATGAAGAAAGCATTACCTAATACCAAAGTGACCGTCAAGCTCAGAAGGTCGAACTACAAAGAAGAGTGGTATTTGATTATAGAATCATACCCAGTTTATAAGCGAGGTTCAACTCGGGCAAGCCGTGTGGTAGAATCCATTAACCGGACTATATCCACACCCATTTGGGACAAGTCGTCCATTGCACGTATCCTGCCGGATGGAACATTCAACTATAAGCCTAAGCGTGATTTGAATGGGATTATCCAATGCCGTTCAACGATAGACCAAGAGGCTTGCATCTATGCCGACAATGTTCGTAAGTTACGCCAACACGAATACGATAGTGCCATCCTTTACACTGATAAGGAAAACGAAATCGCAGCACAGAATGAGCGGAGCGAACAGGATTTTATCAAGTATTTCAATCGTATTATAAGCACACGTCATCCCAACAGTTCCGATTCGATTATAGTCAACTGGAGGCGTGTAGGTGAATTATTGAAAATGTATTCGCAGGGGCAGCCAATTCCATTCAAGGCGATTTCCGTTAAACTGCTTGAAGATATTAAGATGTTCCTTCTCCGTGCTCCAATGGGAGGGAATAAGAAAGGTACTATCTCACAAAACACAGCATCGACTTATTTCTCTATACTCAAAGCCGGATTGAAACAGGCATTCATTGATGAATATCTGACCGTTGATATTAGTGCGAAAGTAAAGGGAATAACAAACATTGAGAAACCTCGTGTTGCGCTTACTATGAATGAAGTGCAAATGTTGGTTGGTACTCCTTGCAAAGATGATGTTTTGAAACGTGCGTTCTTGTTCTCTATTCTCACTGGATTGCGGCATAGTGATATTCAAACTTTGAAATGGAAACAAATTCAGCAAACAAGCAAGGGTACATGGCAAGCTGTCGTAATTCAGCAAAAGACAAAAAGGCCCGATTACAAGCCAGTCATTCAACAGGCACTTCAACTATGCGGCATACGTCCAGACGATGATGAAGCACTTGTTTTTGAAGGATTGACTGATGCCTCTTGGATTTCTCGCCCGTTGAAAGTCTGGATAGAAGCATCCGGTATCAAGAAGCACATCACCTTCCATTGTGGCCGCCATAGCTACGCTTCGCTGTTGCTGGAAAATGGCGTTGACATATATACCATCAAGTCTTTGATGGGACATACTAACGTCAAAACCACGCAGATTTATACGCACATCGTAAACGAACAAAAAGAGAAAGCCGCCAATACGCTGCATATAGACAATTTGGATTTATAGGTTGTGGTGGAGGCTCCCACCTCTGAGCACCAACAACTTATGTGATACCTATCATGTATTTACCACCGTTTACCCCTCATGAAGCATCGGCTTTTTGAGGGGTATTTTGTAGCATTGAGGCTTTCGACAAGGAATGTGTTAGTCCCAATAGTGGTTTATTCCCCTTTCATTATGTCTTCCAATAAATTCTCGTATTAATGAAACTTAAATCTGTCAGTGGTAAATGAGCGGTTGATTGGTGGCGGTCAAGCACCTATTTAGCACCTATAAGCATCCCTATACTTTTGCGGCATAAACTTTAATACGAAGAAAAAATGGCTTATAAAGTAAATTCATTGGAGGAAATGCCGAATGCGTTGTCCTACCTAATTGAGTCCGTAGAAGTACTGCAATCCAAAGTAAATGCCTTGCAACATAAGCAGGCAAGTAGCTCACCTAAGTGGATGGATATAGACGAGCTTTGCGCTTATCTGCCATCACATCCAGCCAAGCAAACGGTTTATGGATGGGTATCAACCAAACAGATTCCCGTACATAAAATAAATAAGGCATTAGCTTTCTTGCAATCGGAAATTGATGATTGGTTGAAGAATAAATCGCATAAGACACAGGATGACTTAATGGAAGAAGCCAGACGATTTGTCGAATCTAAAAAGATTATCAGATGATGGAAACGACAGACTATTGCTTTTCGTTCTTTCGCAAGCCCATTCAAAACATCGAACCGATAAGGGCGGTAGGTATTGTGGATGTGTATCGTTATATCATCGGGCATTATGCGCAACCACAAACCGAGTCTCTGCGTTCGATGCTATCTTCTCCCGAATCCAAAAGATACAAAGCCACCCATTTCGACTATTGTACTTTTTCGGGATTATTCCGTAAACGGAATGAAAAGGAACTGATTATGCACTCAGGATTGATGTGTCTGGATTTTGACCATGTGGAGAATATCGTGGAGCTAAAACAGCAATTACTCAATCATGAATATTTTGATACGGAACTATTATTTGTCAGTCCATCCGGTAATGGATTGAAGTGGATAATACCTGTAGACTTGAAAGGCTGGGAACATTCCCGATATTTCAAGGCTGTTGCTAATTGTATTAAAGCAACAGGTTTGCCATCAGCGGATATATCTGGCAGTGATGTAGCTCGTTCTTGCTTCCTGCCATACGACCCACAAGCATATATTAACCATAAATACAAAGATGATGTCGAAGAAAATATTTTCCGCCCAAGATTGGGAGAATGTCCCTTCTGAAATACAGCAAATACATACGCCAAGTATTGCCCCTATATATAATAAGGTGGAGGAAGATGTGGAAAGTGTTGTTCGGGAGATAGAACGGCGTGCCATTGATATAGCCCCTAATTATAAAGATTGGGTAGAGTTGGGCTTTGCACTTGTGGATGGATTAGGAGAGAACGGACGGGAGTATTATCACCGCATCAGCAGGTTTTACCCTACCTATCAAAGGGAAGAAACGGATAAACAATACACGCATTGTCTGCACTCCAAAGGGCAAGGCATTACTATCCGTTCTTTCTTCCATTTGGCAAATCAAGCCGTAATCTCATTGGCTCCGTTCAGTAAAGAGCATTTATCCATTTTACCAAATATCCAAAATGGTAAAACGGGTAAATGGATAAAATCAGAAGAAGAACTTCCTGTATTTCCTGAATGTGTGTTTGAGCATCTTCCTCCTTTTCTAAATGAGGTTGTCAATAATTCCATTTCAGTAGATGACCGTGATACGATACTGATTGGGGCTATTGTGTGTTTGTCAGTCTGCTTTCATAATGTTTGTGGTGTGTACGATGAGCGTATTGTTTATCCGAATCTATACCTGTTCGTTGTGGCAGATGCCGGTATGGGAAAAGGAGCATTGACTTTATGCCGAGAACTTGTAGCTCCTATCAACCGCCATTTGCATGAACTTTCAAAACGATTGGAACAGGAATACAAGGAAGCGATGAATGCTTATATCAAAGGTAAGAAAGATAGTGGAATGACTATGCTGGTCGAACCGCCCATGCGTATGCTTGTCATTCCAGCCAATAGCAGCGCAAGCTCTTTCTTGAAGATATTGGGAGATAATGACGGAATTGGGCTGTTGTTTGAATCGGAGGGCGATACGTTAAGCCAGACTTTGAAGTCGGACTATGGTAATTATTCCGATGTGTTGCGGAAGGCATTCCATCATGAGTTGGTCAGTTTGAGCCGTCGCAAAGATAGGGAGTATTGTGAAGTAGCTAATCCGAGAGTTTCTGTAGCTTTAGCTGGAACTCCCGAACAGGTAAGAAGATTGATACCTGATGCGGAGAACGGATTGATGAGTCGCTTTTGTTTCTATATCATCCGCTTCAAGCGAGGCATAAGAAATGTGTTTGCCACAAGCGACATTTCTCAATCCAAAAATGGAATGTTCAAACTATTGGGAGATAAATTCTGCCATCTGCATGAGGAATTTGTACGACAGGGAAATTATTCATTCTCCCTTCCCTCCGATTTACAGGAACACTTTATTGAATATCTCAGCCGTGTGAATGAAGAGTGTTGTGACGAAGTGGATAATAAGATGCAAGGAGTAGTCAGACGGATGGGACTGATTGCTTATCGTATAATGATGGTGTTGACTGCTATCCGACATTTGGATAATGTGATTCACAAATCTTCTTCTGACGAGACTGTACAATTGGTTTGCCATGAGTTTGACTATTCCATAGCCATGAGTATTTGCGACACCCTGCTTTATCATGCCGTATTCATTTATCAGAATTTGTCAGGAAACCAGTCTAAGCGATTACAACCCGCTTCACAAGAAATTGGCGTTTATGCACGAAGGAATACCCTTTATAATATGTTGCCCGAAACATTCACTAAAAAGGATTATGATGCGACAGTTTTAGCTTTAGGTGAGAATGGGAGTACGGCAAACAAGTGGATAGAAGCCTTTATTAAAGATAGCAAGCTATGCCGGATAGAGCAGGGGAAATATAGGAAGATTTTTTGAGTGGCAAGTTTGTGTTTTAGTGCCACTAAAACCTGTGGGGCAAGCGACAGACCTGCCACTCTCAAAAAAACAATTTATCAATATTGAGAATGAATATGAGTATAAAGGAAAAGAAACTTGGTGGCCGCCCAAAGTTGGCGAGCTATCAGAAACGTACCAAATGTTTTCGGGTAATGTTTACCGAGAACGACTACATTTATATCCAATCCAAAGCGGAACAGGCAGGATTATCTGTCAATGAATTTTGCCATCAGGCTGCAATGGATTGTCAAGTCTGTCAACGTATCAGTCCGGAAATGGTATCGGCAATTCGTGACCTTTCCGGTATCGCCAATAACGTCAATCAGATTGCCCATCAGATGCACATCTATGGATTGGAAACAGTCAAACAACAGTGTTTTTTGATTGTCTCGGAAGTTAGTAGAATTATCACCCAAGTAAAGAATACCTGTCATGATAGCGAAGATTAAAACAAGAGTTGATTTCGGAGGTATTGTAAACTACGCCAACGACCAAAAGAACAAGAAGAAATGCGCTACACTTTTAGCGCACGAAGGAGTATGTGCCATTAGCAATAAGTTGATTGCCGATTCTTTTTGCCTTCAAGCATCCATGCGCCCGAAAGTAAAGAGTCCTGTGAAGCACGTATCACTTGCTTTCTCTTCGCAAGATATTAGCCGTTTTCCCGATAATGAAGAAGGGGATGCGCTGATGGTGGAGATTGCCAAGAAATGGATGGAACAAATGGGGATTCGTAATACTCAATATATCATAGCCCGGCATCACGATACGAAACATCCTCATTGTCATTTGGTATTTAATCGGATAGACAATAAAGGCAATCTCATTTCCGACAGCAATGAAAGAATACGCAATGCAAAAGTCTGTCGGACTTTGACTAAAGAGTATGGACTTTACTTTGCCCCTAAAAATAGTAAAGCCAGAAATAAAAGCCGTTTGCGTCCTCATCAACTACGGAAGTATAATCTTCGTTCTTCTGTGCTTGATGCGCGAGCAAATTCTCATTCGTGGAATGACTTTTTTAGCATTCTCAAAGGCTTGGGTATAGATATGCGTTTTTATCATGCTGAGAATTCTGATAAAATTCGTGGTATATCATTCAGTCAGGATGAGTATAGCATGGCTGGTTCTAAACTTGACCGTGATTTGAGTTTTAACAGCCTTTGTGCTACATTGGGTAATATGGCAGCAGAACTGATTATTCAACCCCATCAAGCCATAACTCCCAGTGGAGGTGGAGGAACCAACAATGAACAAGGATGGCGAAACGATAAAAACAGAGACAACGAAAGAAACGAACCTTTTCATAAAACCACAAAACGTAGAAGATAATGAAAGAAGATGTAGTAGCTGCAAATCTTGCGAATTTGCGTCAAAGTATCAACGAACTGAAAGTGTGTATTGAAAAACAGAACACCACAGTTCCTAAACCAGAACAATCTGTAAAAGCGGATTTCAATGAAAAGACCATTTATACTGGAATTGCCAAAAGTTTCTGTACTTGCTGGAATGAAGCCTTGTCTGTGGTCAAGAAACATATCTGGCAACAGCAGCCCAACACATTGCCGTTTTCGCTATGGTTTCCAAAACTCATTGATTTATTCAAGCAAAAGTCTAAACTTCTTGAATATCTTTATAGGCATGTCTGCGATTACAATCAAAATCGTATGACTATCGAAACTAATACCCGATGTATATTGAAACGGCAGGATGAGATATTAGTAAAAATCAATGAATTGAAAAGCCCTGTAACCGTTATTCCTCCTAATATCAGTGGGTTGTTTATATGTGGCTATCATATAAAACTCCAGTATATAGTGCCCATTATTGCCATTATTATTATATGGGCTGTTGCTGCTTCTGCTAGTAGTATGAAATTTAAGGAAGAATCCTTTGCACATTATTCTATGTATAGGGCAGTGAAGGAACAGCATCAGTACTTGATAGAAACAATAAAAAGGGGAAATTAGTATATGCTTTTACATTTTACGTATATACTGTTTATTCCAATTTATCCCTTTACATTTCAATTAATTGTGAAGGGATTTTTTTATATTGGTGTATGTTAATATAAATTTTAGCGTTATGATTTACGGATACATTAGAGTAAGCAGTGATAAACAAACTGTAGAAAACCAACGTTTTGAGATAAGTAATTTCTGTAAAATTAATGAGTTAACAATTGACGATTGGATAGAAGAAACTATCAGTGGAACGAAAAATTACACAAAACGACAGCTTGGACGTTTACTGCGTAAAGTATGCAAAGATGATATTATCATCTGTAGTGAACTTTCACGTCTTGGACGTAATCTTTTTATGATTATGGAAATCTTGAATATCTGTATGACAAAGGAATGTAAGGTATGGACAATTAAAGATAACTATCGACTAGGGGAAGATATACAAAGTAAAGTCCTTGCCTTTGCTTTTGGATTGTCAGCTGAGATTGAACGCAATCTTATCAGTCAACGTACAAAAGAGGCATTAGCGAGAAAAAAATCAGAAGGGGCTATGCTCGGACATTGTCGTGGCTTTCGCTGTAGACTTAATCCCAAATGTGCCAACAAACATGATTATATTGTAAAAGAGTTGGCTAAAGGAACAGAAAAAACTGTTATATCTAAAAGGTTGAAAGTTTCAAAAACAACATTATATCGTTATCTCGTTTATACGGGGCTTCATTTGCCTATAAATTGTCAACAAGAAGGGTGGGAAGAGTATGGTATCTATCATTGATTTCTATGTACTACAGAAGCGACCCTCAAATGGGGGCGGCTTCGACATCACTATTGGCAACCCACCATACATCAGTGCACCGACACAGATAGCATCACCAGAATTGAACGAACAGCGGTCGCGTATAGTGGCAAGCAAGAAGTACAAATCGCTTAATGAAAAGTGGGATTTGTATGTTCCTTTCATGGAACTTGGTATGCAACTCCTATGTCCCAATGGAATATTTTCTATGATTGTTCCATATCCTTTGACAAATCAAAAGTATGGAAAGAAACTTCGTAAGATGATTGCAGAAGAATATCATTTGTTGGAGATAGCCGACCTAAACGGCACAAAGATTTTTGAGAATGCCACAGTGAGTAACTGCATTCCATTTATTAAGAACACTCAACCAGAGGGTGAACTTCGCATCACAAAAATCTTTGAGGACAAGACCATCCGTGAAGTGTTAAGCAAATCTCCAGAGGCATTAAAGCAGGACGAGAAAAATTATGTTTGGAACTTGACAGAAGAGGAAAGAACAGGAAATCGCTTCGCCAATATGAATATATTGGGTGACTTTTGCTATATAAGTGTAGGAATGGTCGTTAATGCCAATGAGAAGAATGCTCAAGGAGCATTTAAAAAAGAGGATTTGATAAGTGACTCATACGATGCCATCCATTGTAGGAAGTATATTGAGGCAAAGGATATAGACAAATTTCAAGTTAAACGGGTGCGCTATCTTGAATGGAACACGGAACGGTGCCCAGATAAACTACGTCGTCCGACGTTCCGTGAACTGTACGATTGTCCCAAGTTATTAATAAATCGCTTGGGTGTTCTAAAGGTATATCTTGATATGGATACTCATTTCTTGCATAGTGATTCAATGTTCTGTGCTGTCTTATGGAAAGACCTGAAAGGTGTCTATAATAAGAGCTTATCTTCAAGCATCAAAAAGTTCTGCAAACATAACCGTGCAGTTATGGAATCTCTGTCTGAGAAGGTTGACCTATATTATTTGCTGGGCATTCTTAATTCTTCTATGGCAGACCAGTTGTTGGCAGACCAACGAGGTGGCGACTATCACATATATCCTGAACACATTCGCAATCTTCCAATCCCTGCTCCGCAAAGAGAAGCACAAAACGCGATCGGCGTAATTGTAAAAGAGATTCTACATCGTCGAGAAGAAAATATTGATTACTCCGAATTGGAAGAACAACTCAATGGACTTGTGACCGCATTGTATCAATGACATATTGTTGACCCTCAAAAGAGGGCTTCGATATTGTCATCGGCAATCCACCGTATGGTGCTAAAATTTCATCTATAGACAAAGCATGCTTCAAACATATATTTACATCTGCTCAAACTATACCTAATATACAAAAAGGATCTTTAGATACTTTTTCGCTTTTCATTGATTTAGGTTACCAAATATTACACACTAAAGGAAATGCAATCTTTATTGTTCCACTAAGTGTTACTGCTTCCGATGCAATGTCAGGACTTCATAGACTACTAATAAATCACTGTGACGAAATCTATGTCAGTTCATATGGAGACAGACCACGCCGTATATTTGAAAGTGCAGAACAACAAGTATCCATTATTAGTTTTAAAAAATCCAGCAACAAGGCCACAAGAATTATGACTACGTATATCAACAAACGCTATTCTGATGAATCTCTGTGGTTACTCTTAGATGACCTAAAGTTTGTAAATGCCCTTCATCATATTCGCAATGGGAGAATTCCAAAGATAGGCAATGAAATAGAATTAGGAATATTATGCAAATTAGAGCGTTGTGTCACAACAATAAAAGATGTGTATAAACGAGAAGGTTTACCTATTTATTACCGGAAGGCAGGTGGTAGGTACTATAAAATAATAACTAAGATTCCTACTCATTCTTCTGCAGAAGGGGAATTGAAAGTCAGAGAAAAATATCAAAGTCTTGTAGGAGCAGCCTTGTCAAGTAACCTTTTCTATTGGTTTTGGCTGATACACTCAGATTGGCATAACCTACGATCATCCGAATTAGAAATGTTTCCTATCCCATTCGAATCATTTTCAGATGAAGAACTTGATAAAATAAATACTTTATATGATACTTATCTTAATGATTTATATTCAAAGAGCCAGACAACTAAAACGGGACTGAAATGTTTTTTTGCAAGACAATCTAAAATGCATATTGATGCAATTGATAAATTTATTGGAGAAAAATATGGTTTATCTGAGATTGAAATAAATTTTTTAATCAATTATGACTATCAATATCGAAATGCTGAATAAGCGTTAATTCTGAAAGGAAAGATTATGATAATTGGAGGGATTATCCTCCAATTATCATTCATTCTCCAGCCAACCTAAATTCTAATTCGTAATTTTTGATAAAATCGGTTTCCTCCTGCGTCAATCCGTATAGTGGACAGATGTAGTCATCTATCTCATCAATGATGGCTTTGGAGCGTACAATTTTGTATTCCTTGAATGAATCAACATTATAGGTGGACTCTCCAGAAGTTATTCTGATATTAGCTTTTGCCTCTATGTCAGAAAGATAACGAGAATACAACTTGTCAAGATAGTCAATATCCTCAGCTGAGAGCTGTGGAACTGTGAAATTCTCTATCTCGTATGTCTTCCAATTTAAATTATCAGAAAAAATCTGATAGAACCAAAATGACAAACTGCTACTGAGTATGCAGCCAACAGCATCTGCGATTTTGGAATTAGCGAAATAGATAGTTCTCTCTGCTGATGAACCGGTACTATAATTTGTTACGACTTTGAAATATCGCCCTCCTGCAAACCTATATATGATTGGACTCCCTGAAGTCTTGATAAGAGCTCCCAACTTTGTATAGTTGAAGAGTTTGTTTAAGATGGTTTTCTCTATTTCAGAACCTATCTTTGGAATACGACCATAAAGTGTTTGCCCTTTCACATCAACAAATTGCAAATTATCAATGAGCCTTTGTAATTCAAACTCATTCCCTCTTCTGTGCATCTTGGTTGAGAAAAGATACTGACATGGCGTTTCAGTCTTCTTAAAAAGAAGTATCGAAGTGTTTACTACAGCGTTCTCAAAAACAGGCTTAGGACGTACTGCATACGATGATATGTATATGGTATCACAGTTTCCCATCAAAAGACGGTGTACGCCTGTTAGGGAATCACTTGATGTCAAGGATATTGGAACGATATAGGCAAAACTCCCATTCTTCCTAAGCAGATTGTATCCCAATTCTATGAATAGTGTATATGTATCAAGAGACCCCTTCTGTAATCCTCGGATGCTATTTGCCGTCACATAGGTATTCTTATAATACCTCTTTGTTTGGTTGTCGTATTTAGCACCGTATGGTGGATTGCCGATGACAATATCGAAGCCCTCTTTTGAGGGTCGTGAGAAAACATCATGGAACCAGGTATGCCAGAGGAAGAACTGACTGTTTGCAGACAAGTCCATATCTTCAAAATCAATATGAATACCTTGTTCAACGAGTTCCTGCTTTACAATATCTGCAATGTCCTTTCTCAGCTGCATTTTCTTGTCATGTTCAGGGCAAGCGTAATATTCAGTAAGTTTGTCGCGTAGATTTTTGCGATAAACATCTAACATGCTATCAAAGAAAGTTAGACTTTCACCAGCTCCTATTTTCTTTTCTGTCATCGTTGAAAGGTCAACACCCTTATATTGCTCCAGAAGGGAATTCCCCTGCATAATCTTGAAATCAAGGTTAGGCAGAGCCTCTGGTGACTTTTCGTCAACAATCAGTGAGAGCCAGAAACGAAGTCGGGCTATATCCACTGCTCCACGTTCAATGTCAACACCATAAATGTTGTTTTGGATAATGTGACGTTTAATGTTAGCTGCATTCTCTACAATGTTTGGCTCAATAGCAGAACGGCAGAAGAACAGTTCGCGCAGCAATCCCATTGGAAAAGCACCAGAGCCAATTGCAGGGTCGCATATCTTCACATCGTACAGTTTCTGATCAATGTATTCCTTTAATTCGCCCAGCTGGGATGCATCGTGAGTTGTCACAAATTGACGTATACACTCCTTGTCTTCTTCCCTCATGTCTGTTTGCAGATATGCTATCAAGCTTTCTCGGCACATGTACTGCACAATCTCTTTCGGCGTATAGAATGCACCCTTATCCTTGTTGTCCTCCAGCAGGTTTTCAAAGATGCGTCCAAGCATTTCTGGGTCAACGCCCACTTCTGCATCGTTTGGGTCATTTTCATCGATGGTAAAGTTGTACTGCGAGAGCATTGTCAGCAGGCCATTAAAATAGCTGGCAGGAAAATGACTGGGCTTCTTGTCAAGAATGTCACGTTCAAACAGACCGCCGTTCAAATATGGAATACGACAGTTGCGGAAGCCTTCTACTTTTGTGTCGTAAAGGTCGCCCTGATCTGAACGGTTACGGTCTAAACCTTCTGTAAACAAGTCTTCTAATATGTCATCAAGAAAGTTTTCCTTTTGACGTTCATTTGCATTCTTGAAAATATTCAGCATGAAATCACGATCGCCTTCGCCCCATTCCTTGCTTGCAGGAACGCCAAGCCAGCCTTTCTTTTGGAGGAAGTGCAGGAACACAATGCGTCCAAGAAGTTTCTTCACATAGTCACGAATGGGTTTTTCCTCACGGTCACGAATTTTGTCAGCAGCCATACCCGTATGGTCAAAGCCTGTATCAATGAAGTGTTGACGCATTCCGTTTGTAGGGTCAACCATGTAATTGACAAAAGCTTCGTATTGAGCCTTGTACTTCCCAAAGAACTCTTTAGAAAGAGCTTCAACGTTGAATGCATTTTCGATGTCTTTAATTTCAAGAGAATTCCTTTTGTCGTATAGAGCTATGAAGTTGTCAGTTGCCGTGCGGCATGACTGACCAGGCCCCAGCAGGAACGTATAGCGTTTGCTGTTGGTGGATTCTTCTTTGTTGCCACTCTTTCGGCAATAGGTGAAACGCCAATCCCAACGAGTATCATCCTCGTAATGGAACAGCATGAAGGCACAAGAGAATTGATCCATGACAGCACGGATGAGCCGCTGGATGTTCACACGGTTATGCTCCATCATAACCCGGTCGCTGACTGTCACATCGAAAATCTGTAAAGGTTCAACGCCAACATACATCATTCCAACTTGCTTGATGCTGCGTATTCCCGTCGCTTCTGCCAGTTGTCTTCGTTCGGGCTGACTCTCCAAAAGCTCTGTTTCAAAACCATCCTCAAAGTCATCTTCACCGAAAATGGGAAAAATAACATTGTTGAGGAACGAACTCCAGCCTTGATATCGGCTGCTTAAATATTCTTTTAATGACTCCTTATTCATGGGGGTATTTGTTTACTTGATGGTTCCTAATACAATAGATGCTTCGCCTTGTTTACTTTCCACATGGGCTACGAGTTTGCCGATTTCTCGCTCCAGAATCTCGTCTATATCTTGTTGCTCTATGGCAAAGAGACGTAAACCCCGCTCTTCTAATTCCTGACCAATAGCCAATACTTTTTTGATAATATCAAAACTTCCTCGGTCAATAAACTTACGAGCATTTTTCAGCAAAATCTTGGATTGTAGTGATAAACTAGGTGTGTTGTTAATTTTCACCAACATTTCTTTTGCAGCCGTAGCCTTGTCACCAGCCCTTGACTTGTTGATGCGGACAAAGTATTGGTTATAAGTCTTTATGGCTTCTGCCGAAAGCTGTCGCCAGTTATCTGGTAATGGAACACGTTTGGCATTTTCTTTCACACGCATATCTTCAAGCAGTTCAAGCAAAGAAATTATTTTGGCGTTATACAGACCCTCGGCTTCTGTACGTATTCTAATTGCAAGCCTTGCAGAGTGTGGTGCTTTTACTATGAAATATGCCGTTCCACTTGCAGCCTGTGCTATCTGCCAGTCTTTATCAGCTTGTTCTATTTGCAGATAACGTTCAGGGTGAGTATCCTTGTATTGTTTCAGTTCATATACATACTTCTGCAAAGGTGATTCCTCACCTTCAACAGCTTTGGCAATATCGTAATGTACCACACTTTCCTCTTCCGAGAAAATCTTACTGTCTTCACCAAACAGGACATGGAAGGATTGTAACTTGGTATGTGCCTTGCGAACCAATTGAATCTGCGCATCGCCTTCTGCACTTGGCATGAAGTTATAAACATAGACAAAAGGCTCTTTACTGCCGATACGGTTTACACGACCTATGCGCTGCATCAGGCGAGTGGAGTTCCAAGGAGTATCATAGTTCAGAATAACATTGGCACGGTGGAGGTTCACACCTTCTGCCAAGACCTCTGTTGTAATGATAACATTGTAGTCATCCTTCCAAACACCTTCGTAATTGGCATCGAAATTTTCCTCAATCGTGTGTTCCATCTCATCACGATTGGCAGCAGTAATGACAAGTGCCTTATAACCCTTTGCCTTTACCGCTCTCGCAAGCGATTGTACTGTGTCTATAGCTTCCGAGAAGATAACCAATTTTCCAGAGGTATTCTTTTGTGGATTAAACAATTCTGGCTTGATATTCTCTTTGAATGCATCAAATTTCGGGTCTTGTGGGTTTTTCGCCCATCGATCATAGAGATTAGAAATGAGTCGGAAGTCTTCTTTCAGTTGGATATAGTATTCCTCCTTGAAGTCTTTGCGGTTATATTCTGCATTCTGTCCCTTCTCGTTACGCCCTTGTTCCGTCAATTTTGTTATCTTGGCTCTGATTTCTTCTACACAATCATTAAACGAAACACGTCTACCACGTTTCAATGTTTTGGTTTCATAGTCAAGTTCTTTGTTCACGTCAATTTGCGGACAAACGAAAATTGTGTCGTTCTCCCACATCTTAATCATGTTCTCTGTGTAACGTCGCAGGTTCAACAGGGATTGGGTGAAAGCAGTGAACGAACTTTCAAGACGCTTCACAAGAAGAATCTGCATGATGATTGCAAGCTGCTTGGCAACGTCGTTGACACCACGATTGCCTCGACCAGTATGTTTTCTTTCGTTGGCAGGGTCAGTAAAATATTCAATGGCACGATAGCGGAAATATTTTAACCACTCGTCAGTCTGCAACTTTTCTGCCTCCGTTGGAGCAATGATTGTCATAGTATCAGAGAACAGTTGAGCCAACTCGTCATCCATGATGTATTCAAGATTGTTAGGTCCAACAATTTTGGGAAATATCAAGCCTTGTGATTCCATATCATCCTTGTAATATTTCTCAACGTCAGTTCTTGTTCGGCGTTCTAGAATATCACTTAACACGCAATCACGTAGTCTCTTTGACACGGCATCCAAGCGTTGGTGGCGCTCATCTGCTGGTATGTCGTTGCTTCTATCTATCAGTGATTCATATTCTCGGTTGACATCTGCAAAGAACCTTTCGATATTACCACTTTCAGCCTTCTTCAATGTACTGTCATTGTGGTTTCTCTCAAAAAGGTAAATCTGATTCTTCAAGTCATTTGGTCGGTTGTTCTGCGGTGTGGCAGAAAGAAGACCCACGTATGGATATACCCCTGTATTAGAACAAATCTTCTGTATCAGTTCATCAAGAGACTGGTACATCAATGTGGCACTGTTGCGGAACTTATGGCTTTCGTCAATGACAATAAAGCCATAATTCTTTTCTTGGAGTGTTCCACCAAAATCGCCAGAATCGCGGCTGTCGTCATCGTCATCTTCGCAGCTCTCATCTTCGGCAACATTTCCGATGCGTCCAGTTGTAATGAAGTCAATGTATGGCGCAATCTTCTCGTCAGAATTTTTGTCGAACATGGCTATAGTCTTCTTCCAACCCGATTGAATGGCAGGAGGAGTAATGACCAATACTTTACGTTCTCGTCCATCGTCTTCTGGTACGGACAAGAAACGCTTGATGATGAGCGTACCAATAATCGTCTTGCCAAGTCCCACCACATCTGCCAACATAAAGCCACCATGTTCGTGCATAATGCCGATACACCTCTTAACAGCTTCTATTTGATATTCCAGTTTGTGGATGTTCGCTGGCAGATAAGTTTCTATCTGTTGTCCGAGTGATTTGTCTACAATGTCACCAAACTTAATTTGTAGCAATTTGATATATAGTTCGTATGGAGTGAATGATTGTTGTTCACTTTTGCGTTCTTTTTCCACGTCATCTGTTATAGGTGCAGATTTAAGGATTTGTTCTAAGAATTGTTTGTTCCAAGGTTCAGATATTTCCCATTTTTCATTAAACCATATCAAATGAGATTTATTACCAGGTATTTCATCAAGCGATAACACTTGATTTGGAGCTGTTTCAATATAGTTTAATTCAGCGTTACCTTGTAATCCTTTTTGTGTAAAATTTGTACTACCCACGATACCAATACCAATGCCGTTTGACTTTCCGTCAAAGATGTAACACTTAGAATGTAAAAATTGAGTTTCGTCATTTTCATTTTTTCGAAATACACGAATCTGAATCTTTGAATCATTGTTTTCCGTACAATAATCAAGAAGCAGACGTATAGCATCTTTATATTCCTCAGTAACATTAAGTTCGTGGATATCAGTTTTTATGAAGTCCAGCGGATAATTTGCATCTTTATATTTAGGTGACTTTAATTGATTTACGTATATATAAGGGTCTTTTCCTATAAGTAAACGAAGCGTTGTTCCTTCTTTTTCAATGAAAGACCTCAAATTTTCTTGTAGTATAGCTAAACCGGGAATATCCCAATAGCCTGTGGCAATACTAACTGTTTTAATACCATCAATGGCTAAGCATTTTCTCAATGTTGTTGTCATTGAAAGTGCTTCTATGGAATTATCTATAAGTGTATTATTCATTTTAATTCTATTCTATGGTTTGAAAATATGCGCTAATTACATTCTTTCTCTCTCCTCTCTTTTACTTTTTCCAATCCCGGCATCTTTTTAGCCAATGCACTTTCTCCTGCTGGAAAATAGAGAGGAAAAACTTTATATAAGAAACCCACAACTTCACTACGACTTTTATCCATATTGTAAAAAGCAGAGCAGACAAAGTACATTAGTTCTTGCTGACTACATGTTTCTTTGGGCTGTATGCTTATTGAGGGAGCAACTATCAAGTCATGTTCAGCAAATGATAGAGCACTGGCAAGAATAGCTTCCTGTTCTTCTTCGGTAAACATCTTTATTTTCCCAGTTAACCATTCAAGCTCTCTTTGCCGGAGTGCTTGTTGTTTTTCGTTTTGATGCTCCAATAGGATTGCTACATTTTCTTGTTGCTTTTCTGTCAAGGCGTTTTCTAATGCTTGGTTCTTTCGTTTAAGAACGTTGAATTTTAGCAAAGCAGCAATGTACATACAGAAATATCCTACTGCAATATCGAATATTAGGACAAGCAGATAATTGTTACTTGAGTTTTGTATGCCACCAGCCATATATTCACTAATAGGGATAACAGCTAATAGCATGATAATGGCTATTGCATAAAGCACTCGGTATCGCGTTTTATGGTTTACCTGTGGCAAAGAGGCAAACAAAAAGGCGATAATCAAAACGGCTATGATTGCAAAGAGTGGTATGAAAGAGGTCTCCATAGGTTTGTTGTTCTGTTTATGGTTTAACAATAATGCGCCAATAACCAGCCTTGTCTGAACCTTCGTGAACCAAAATTCCCATACCCCTAAGGCTCTTGATATTTTTCTCTATAGCGCGTTTAGTTACACCAATCTTGTTGGCCATATTATCAGCTGTGATTGAAGGATCTGAAATAACGAGGTCGATTATCTTTTGTGCAGTTTTACTGACTTTCTTCTGTGTTTCCGATGTATCTCCGAACTTATCCGCATTTACACCGAACTTTTCGACCGAACTTTCTTCATTTACACCGAACTCTTTTGTGTTTACACCGAACTTTTCTACCGAACTTTCTTCATTTACAGGGTACTTTTCGAGGGTACTATTTACCCTATTGGCTACTTCTTCCACAGGAATTCTTCCGTTTTCGCCCCAGTTTAGATTATAGAAGGTGGTGTAGAAAGAAGTCGCTTCCGTTTGATATTGAGGTTCTTTGCCTTGCAGGAAATTGGGTAGTTTTTCCGTAAGCTCCCGCATTTTGCGCAAACCGGAGCCACGTTTCTCCATATAGTCCAACTGTGTGAACACATCCGCAATGACGGGGTTACGGCGCATGGATGGCACTTTGTATATATCTCGGTCTTGAATCTGCGTACCGTCAAGCATTGCACCAGGTGATACCAGTTCTACACGGTCATCGTAAATATCGATATGTACTTCACCGCCCATCACGGTGTAATCCCGATGGATAAGGTGGTTTACCAATCCTTCGAAGATGGCACGGTCTGAATAGTCAGGGAGGTTTAGACGATAGTTCGGCATCTTTACCCATCCGCTCATGGTGTAGTTCTTGATGAAGTCTATGCCGTATTTTAAAAGTAGCACAAGATTAGCCCGATGTTCTATGGAACTGATGGCATCATCCTTATAGAGTCCAGTCCAACGGGTGCAGAAAATACGCGATTGAAATACTGTGCAATTATCCACAAACAGCAATCCTGCATTGGTCAGTTTGCCGTCAGGAGTTACCAGTCCGAATGATTCCAAATACTTATCGTTCCATTCCTGATGGGTTTGCTCACGGAAAGTATTGGCAAGGATGATGAAAGAATGTTTGCCGGCATCCACTTGGGTAGGAAGAGAATCCCATGTCATGTGCGTGCCTTTTAATACCAACGAAAGTAATTGTTGGGAGTTGCATTCTACACTTTCATTGCCAACTCGTACATATGCGGTACGTGTCCCATCCTGATAATAGTAATAAGGTGTAAGCGTTCCTGCCTTTACTTTCACTTCAAGCAGGGTATGCCCTTCATGTTCTATCGGAATAAGTTGAATTTCCGGCACAGGGTCAAGTCTTGCCTTTATCATTTCACTGATAAAATCAGCATCGGCTTGTGGATTCTCCAACCCTACAATTATGCCGTCATCATTCACTCCATAGAACAAACTGCCACCATCCGTATTAGCGAAAGCCGACACGGATTTAAGCCACGATTTTACTTTCTTACGTTCCAACATTTCCTTGAAATCGTAAGCCGAGCATTCCGCTATCAATGTATTGTTATGTATCTGCATCGTTTCCTTATTGTTATTTGGGTGTAACACCCTAATATCATACACAAAGGTAAGGATAAAACCGAAGAATCTGTTAAAAACATCGCTTTCTTTTGATTTTTATGCGTTTACATCTCGTTATTTATGAATAAAAATCGTACTTTTGTGAGCAAGAGCGTGTGTTGCTTATGGATGCTTATTTTCGGATTTGCGCTATATTTGCAACACGTGTACGCAAGTCGCTGATAGATATATTACGTTGACTTTGAAGAAGTGAAGTAAGTCCGGTTATCAATAGGTCTACATACAAAAGGCTGTTACAAGACAAGTGCTTGTGACGGCCTTTTTTCGTTTGAACCAATTTTAACTCTTCGTTTGAAACCAAGCTATCTCTTAGTTGTTGTACACTGCAACGGTATAACGGACAGAGATATGTTTGGGAAATCAGATGATTTAAAGGATATGAGGAAATGGCGGGTATGGAAGCTGAAGCTGATAGATGCTCGTCTTTATTTTGTCAGTATATTCGTAGGACTGTTGACAGGACTGGTTGCTGTTCCTTATCATTATCTGCTACAATTGTTTTTCAATACCCGTAGAGATTTTTTTGATTCGCATCCACATTGGTATTGGCATATTCCTATTTTCTTGTCCTTATGGGGAATACTTTTGTTTGTTATGTGGCTGGTGAAAAAAATGCCTTTAATCACCGGTGGGGGCATCCCTCAAACCCGTGGGGTTATTAATGGACGTATCTCTTACAAACATCCTTTTATTGAATTGGTGTCTAAATTTGTGGGAGGAGTGCTGGCTTTGAGTGCGGGATTGTCTTTAGGGCGTGAAGGACCTTCCGTCCAGATAGGTTCTTATGTGGGGTGCCTTGTATCGAAGTGGGGAAGAGTATTGGCCGGTGAACGAAAACAACTGCTGGCAGCCGGTGCCGGTGCCGGATTGGCTGCTGCTTTTGCCGCTCCTTTGGCTTCATCTTTACTGGTTATTGAGTCTATCGAACGTTTTGATGCCCCCAAGACTGCTATAACTACTTTGCTTGCGGGAGTGGTGGCCGGCGGTGTGGCAAGTATGATTTTTCCTATCAATCCTTATTTTCAGATTGATGCCATTTCTCCCGGACTGACTTTCTTTTCACAAGTTAAACTGTTCTTATTATTGGCTGCAGTGATTTCCGTATCCGGTAAGATTTATTCGGTTATTACTGTTTGGTTTAAGCGACTTTATCCCGCAATCAAGCATCCGGCCTATGTTAAGATGCTCTATCTCTTGTTTATAGCTTACTTAATATCGCTTACTGAGGTGAATTTAACCGGTGGAGGTGAGCAATTCTTGTTGGGACAGGCGATGCATGCCGATACTCATATTATGTGGATTGTGGGGATGATGATTCTGCACTTTGTTTTTAGCGTACTTTCATTTTCATCCGGATTGCCGGGAGGAAGTTTCATTCCCACTTTAGTTACCGGAGGGTTGATCGGGCAGATAGTCGCTTTGATTCTGGTACGTCAGGGGATCATCGGATACGAAAATATCAGTTATGTTATGTTGATATGTATGTCTGCCTTTCTAGTTGCTGTGATCAGGACTCCTCTGACAGCCATTGTCTTGATTACGGAAATCACCGGACATTTGGAAGTTTTCTATCCTTCTATCGTCGTGGGTGGACTGACCTATTACTTTACGGAAATGTTGCAGATACAACCGTTTAATGTGACACTTTATGATGATATGATTAATTCTCCTGAATTTCAGGAAGAGAAACGTTATACACTCTCTGTGGAAGTGATGAGTGGTTCGTATTTTGATGGGAAAACAGTCAATGAAATACAGTTGCCGGAACGTTGTGAAATTATCAATATACACCGGGACAGGAAAGATATACCCCCGGCAAAGCAGAAACTTGTTCCGGGGGATCAGGTGCAGATCGAGATGGATGCACAAGATATTGAAAAATTATACGAGCCTTTGGTAAGTATGGCCAATATTTATTGAGTTTGTTCTCTCAGCCAGGCTATTTCTTCGGGCCACAGTGTTTCGTCGATAGTCTCCAGAATCAACGGCATGTTGTCGAAACGGGGATCTTTCATTAGCTTCTCAAAGAAAGCGAAACCGATTAATCCCTTACCGATGCTGTCGTGACGGTCTACACGACTTCCCAATTCTTTTTTTGAATCGTTGAGATGCATTCCCCGCAGATATTCAAATCCGACCACTTCACCGAATTCTCCGAATACGTCATCATAATCATTCAGAAAGTCATAACCGGCTGTAAAGGTGTGGCAGGTGTCCAGGCACACTCCTACACGGCTTTTATCTTCCACGCGGTCGATGATGTATTTCAACTGCCAGAATTCATTTCCCAGGTTACTTCCCTGTCCTGCCGTGTTTTCAATAACAGCGGTTACTCCTTTGGTCTTTTCCAAAGCCAGATTGATACTTTCTGCAATTCGGTCCAGACATTCCTCTACCGATATCTTGTTGAGATGGCTTCCCGGATGGAAGTTCAGTAATTTTAATCCCAGTTGTTCGCAGCGTTGCATTTCGTCAAGGAAAGCAGCCCTACTTTTAGTTAATCCTTCTTCCTCAGGATGTCCCAGATTGATCAGATAACTGTCATGTGGGAGAATGTATTCGGGGGCAAAACCGAACTTCTCACAATTTTCTTTGAATAGACGAATACTATCTTCAGTTAGAGGCTTACTGACCCACTGGCGTTGATTTTTTGTGAAGAGGGCGAACGCATTGGCCCCGATCTCATGTGCATTAACAGGAGCAAACTCTACTCCTCCCGATGCACTGACATGTGCTCCGATATATTTCATAATTCTTTTCTTTGATTTGTCTGCAAAGATAACATTTCCATAACAATATATGTTTTGCCCCATAACAATATATGTAATCACTCATTACATATATTGTTATGGGGCAAAAGCTCAGATGGTCTTAATGATTAAGCTAAGTTTCCTATTTCGTCCAGATTCTTTTGGATATCATCGTCTGTAAGCGAATAGTTTACCAAGTCGCCGGACAGATATTTGTCATATGAAGCCATATCGATCAGTCCGTGGCCGGACAGATTGAACAGTATTACTTTCTCTTCTCCGCTTTCTTTGCACTTATTGGCTTCACGGATGGTGGCTGCAATGGCGTGACATGATTCAGGAGCAGGGATGATTCCCTCAACTTGTGCGAACAGGCATCCTGCTTCGAATGATTCCAACTGACTGATATCTACTGCTTCCATCAGTTTGTCTTTCAGGAGTTGCGAAACGATTACTCCGGCACCGTGATAACGAAGTCCGCCTGCATGGATATTGGCCGGGGCAAAGTTATGTCCTAATGTGAACATAGGCAACAGTGGAGTATATCCGGCTTCATCACCGAAGTCGTACTGGAACTTGCCTCGGGTAAGTTTCGGGCAAGATGCCGGTTCGGCAGCGATGAAACGTGTCTTTTTACCTTCAAGTATGTTGTGACGCATGAAAGGGAATGCGATACCACCGAAGTTGGAGCCGCCACCAAAGCAGGCAATCACCATATCAGGATATTCGCCAGCCATTGCCATCTGCTTTTCGGCTTCCAGACCGATCACTGTCTGGTGAAGGGTGACATGGCTCAAAACGGAACCTAATGTATATTTGCAGTTAGGAGTGGTTTGTGCCAGTTCGATTGCCTCGGAGATGGCGGTCCCTAATGATCCCTGATGATTGGGGTGTGCAGTCAGGATATCTTTTCCTGCACGGGTTGACATTGAAGGGGATGGGGTCACTTGGGCACCATAAGTCTGCATGATACTGCGGCGGTAAGGTTTCTGTTCATAGCTGATCTTTACCTGATAGACGGCTGCTTCCAGACCGAAGAGTTTAGCGGCATAGGCCAAAGAGGCTCCCCATTGTCCTGCTCCGGTTTCAGTTGTTACGTTTTGTACGCCTTCTTTTTTGCAATAATAAGCTTGAGGGATGGCGGAATTTAATTTGTGTGAACCCATCGGGCTGACACTTTCATTCTTGAAATAGATATGTGCCGGCGTACCCAATGCTTTTTCCAAACCATAGGCACGAACCAATGGAGTACTACGGTAATATTTATACATTTCACGAACTTCTTCCGGTATTTCGATCCATTGGTCAGTCTGGTTCAGCTCCTGACGGCAAAGTTCTTCTGCGAAGATCGGATACAGGTCTTCTGCCTTTAATGGCTGTTTGGTTCCCGGATGCAACGGAGGCATCGGTTTGTTCACCATGTCGGCTTGTATGTTGTACCAATAGTGTGGAATTTCTTCTTCAGGCAGCATGTACCTTTTTTTCTTGTCGCTCATAATATTGTAGTTATTTGATTATTCTGATGCCAAAAGTAAGTATAATTTTTAAGAATTATATGATTTCAGCAACAAAGAATCGGATATGTTTGTTATTTTAGTTAAGTTTGTGCGACTCAATTAATATGCAATCCGATGAAGATTTATCATAAATTCTTTTTATATCAGAATAAATTATTGCAGCCTTACGTACGACTTTTGTTACGATTAATGGCAATCATCACCTATCTGGCCTCCATTATGCTGATAGTGGGAGTGATCTATGAACATGGCTTTACGCTCTCTGCACATGAAGTTACGAAAATACATCTTCTCTATAAGACGGTCTGGATTATATTCTTGATTGACGTCACCCTGCATATATTACTTGAATACAGGGATACGAAAAAGAATTTCCGGAAACTTGCCTGGATACTGAGTTGGTTGTTATATCTGACTCTGATACCGGTCATTTTTCATCGTCCCGAAGAAGGAGGGGCTATCTTGCATTTGTGGGAGTTCCTACACGGCTACTTTTATCACATTGTCCTGCTGTTACTTTTTTCTCTTTTGAATTTATCGAACGGATTGGTACGCCTTTTAGGAAGGCGGACGAATCCTTCTCTGATTTTGGCTGCCAGCTTTCTGGTGATTATTTTAATCGGAGCGGGATTGTTGATGTTGCCTCGTTGTACAGTAGACGGTGTTACATTATCGTGGGTCGATGCACTGTTTACTTCTACCAGTGCCGTATGTGTAACAGGGCTGGTACCTGTTGATGTGTCTGCCACCTTTACTCCGGCGGGACTGACAGTGATCATATTGCTGATTCAGATCGGCGGTTTGGGAGTCATGACTCTGACCAGTTTCTTTGCTATGTTCTTCATGGGAAATACTTCTCTGTACAATCAGTTAGTGGTACGTGATATGGTAAGTTCCAATTCGTTGGGGTCATTACTTTCTACCTTATTATATATTTTAGGTTTCACTCTGGTGATTGAGGGAGTCGGTATGCTTTCTATCTGGTTCAGTATTCATGGTACACTGGGGATGGATGTACAGGATGAACTGGCTTTTTCTGCCTTCCACTCTATTTCTGCTTTCTGTAATGCCGGATTTTCTACATTGCCGGGTAATTTGGGTAATCCGATGGTAATGACTAATCATAATTGGCTTTATATAACCGTGTCGCTCCTGATCATTTTTGGGGGAATCGGTTTCCCGATTCTTGTTAATTTCAAAGATATTATTGTTTACCATGCCCGTCGCTTCTGGCGTTTGATTCGTACCCGTCAATGGGACAATCACCGGGTACACCATTTATTTAACCTGAATACCAAGATTGTTCTGATAATGACTGTCTTATTGCTTGTTTTCGGCACGGTGGCCATTGCAATTTTTGAGTGGAATCATTCGTTTGCCGGTATGTCGATTGCTGATAAGTGGACACAGGCTTTCTTTAATGCCACTTGTCCCCGAACGGCCGGATTCAGCAGTGTCGATTTGACTTCACTCAGTATACAGACCATTATGCTTTATATTGTTCTGATGTGGATTGGTGGTGCGGCACAGTCTACGGCCGGTGGTGTGAAAGTAAATGCGTTTGCCGTGGCCTCACTCAACTTGATTGCGGTTTTGAGAGGAACAGAGAGAGTAGAGGTTTTCGGTCGTGAATTGTCGCACGATTCTATTCGTCGCTCCAATGCGGCTGTGGTTGTTTCATTAGGAATCTTGTTTGTATTTATATTTATTTTAAGTATACTGGAGCCTAAGATGTCTATCATGACTCTGACCTTTGAATGTGTGTCGGCTCTCAGTACGGTTGGTTCCAGTCTGAATGCGACTCCTTTGCTGTGTGATGAAAGTAAATTGCTGGTATCATTGCTTATGTTTATCGGCCGTGTGGGATTTATTACACTGGTACTGGGCATTGTGAAACAGAAAAAGAATACGAAATACCGTTATCCGAGCGATAACATTATCATAAACTAATCAGTTGAATTCATTATGAAATACATTATTATTGGTCTTGGAAATTACGGTCATGTGTTGGCCGAAGAACTTTCTACCTTAGGGCACGAGGTGATAGGGGCTGATTTGGATGAAGGGCGGGTAGATAGCATAAAAGATAAGATTGCCACCGCCTTTGTGATCGATGCGACGGACGAGCAGTCTCTTTCCGTCCTGCCTCTCAACAGTGTTGATATGGTGATTGTCGCTATCGGTGAAAATTTCGGAGCTTCAATTCGTGTGGTGGCTATGTTGAAGCAAAAGCAGGTAAAGCATATTTATGCACGTGCCATTGATGGGGTTCACAAAGCGGTACTTGAGGCTTTTGGGTTGGAGAAGATTTTGACTCCGGAGGAAGATGCGGCTCGGAGTTTGGTGCAGCTATTGGATTTTGGTACAAAGATGGAAACCTTTCGGGTAGACTCGGAATATTATGTGGTTAAGTTCAATGTTCCCGAGAAGTTTGTCGGCTATTTTGTTAACGAGCTGAATTTAGATGAAGAATTCAATTTGAAGTTGATCGGATTGAAGCGTTCCAATACGATCAAGAATTGCCTGGGCATTTCTTTGGTGGAGCACAAGGTTGTAAACGAATTGCCGGAGGATGCCAAGATACGTCCGGATGACGTATTGGTGTGCTATGGTAAATATAGTGATTTTCAGAAATTGTGGAAGGCGTTGTGATAAGGATAAATTATAGTGAGATTGTGTTCTTTCTTTATGTAAATGCGCCTCAAATGTAACGGAATCACATTTGAGGCGCATATCGAAGAAGTTAGATTATTCTTTCAAGGCTTCTTCCAGATCAATACCTAATGCTTGAGCTACTCCTGTGCCATAAGCCGGATCAGCTTTGTAGCAGTTGCGTACATGCCGTTGTTTGATGAACAATTCTGCGTCACCCATGGCGCGTGCGGTATTTTCAAACAATAATTGTTGTTCATCCGCAGGCATCAGTCGGAACAAATCACCCGGCTGACTGTAGTAATCGTCATCATATTCACGTTCGTTATAGTTGAATACATCTCCGTGAACTTTTAAAGGCGGTTCTTTTTTCTCAGGCGAGTCTTGCCATTCGCCATAACTATTCGGTTCATAACCTTTGGCTGAACCATAGTTTCCGTCCACTCGCATTGCTCCGTCACGATGGAAGGCGTGGAACGGACAACGTGGCTTGTTTACCGGTATCTGCTCTGAGTTTACACCCAATCGGTAGCGTTGTGCATCACCATAAGAAAATAATCGTCCTTGCAACATCTTGTCGGGAGAGAAGCCGATACCTTCAACAATATTCATCGGATTGAAAGCCGATTGTTCTACTTCTGCAAAATAGTTTTCCGGATTACGGTTCAATTCAAGAATACCTACATCTTGCAATGGGAAATCTTTGTGTGGCCAAACCTTGGTAAGATCGAACGGATTGATACGATAGTTATCTGCTTCTTCTTCAGTCATCAACTGAATCTGGAACTTCCATTTTGGGAAATCACCCCGTTCGATGCTTTCGTATAGGTCACGTTGATGCGATTCACGATCTTTGGCGATGATTGCTTCAGCTTCCTGATCAGTCAGGTTTTTAATGCCCTGCATAGTCTTTAGATGAAACTTAACCCAAATTCGTTTGTTTTCTGCGTTTAGGAAACTGTAAGTATGGCTGCCGAATCCGTGCATGTGGCGATAGGAAGCCGGAATGCCACGCGGACTCATAGTGATAGTTACCTGATGAAGAGCCTCGGGTAACAGGGTCCAGAAATCCCAATTATTGTTAGCGCTACGCATGTTGTTGCGTGGATCGCGTTTTACAGCATGATTTAAATCAGGAAATTTTAGCGGGTCGCGTAAGAAGAAGACGGGAGTATTGTTACCTACCAAATCCCAGTTTCCTTCTTCTGTATAAAACTTCATGGCAAATCCCCGGATATCGCGTTCTGCATCAGCAGCTCCGCGTTCTCCTGCTACAGTGGAGAAACGTACAAAACATTCTGTTTGCTTGCCTACTTGACTGAAAATAGCTGCTCGTGTGTACTTGGTGATATCATGTGTGACGGTAAATGTACCGTAAGCTCCGGAGCCTTTGGCATGCATACGGCGTTCAGGGATAACTTCACGGTCGAAATGAGCAAGTTTTTCAATCAACCATGGGTCTTGTAACATAATAGGCCCGCGAGGTCCTGCTGTCTGGCTGTTTTGGTTGTCGGCGATAGGACGACCATTAGCTGCTGTGAGTTTTTTATTTTCCATATAATTTTGATTTTATCGGAAACAAAGCTTTCAATGATGTGGAGTCTTTTACAGCCCTTCTTCCGTGTTATTACCCGACAAATGTAGAGCTAAATCATTTACCTGTCAAATAGATAATTTCAATCCATAAATAGGTAATATCTATTTCTATCAAAGATATTGATATTACTTGAATATAATAGGTTCTATAAATGTTTTTTTGAAAAGAATTTGATCTTTTATCCGAATTCATCCGGTAAATTAGCCGTTTGGGAAAGAAATAGCCCCAATGTGATTTACCACAAGGGGGATGGAGAGTGGAAATAATAGGTAAACTTACCGGAAATTTTGTGTTTCTCTGTGATGAATTGGTTTTAAGGTATACATTATGATGTGAATTATAGGCAGTGCGTAAAGTGCAGTCTGGTGAAACATGTAATTTGTATATATCGTCGACAGAAATACATCCTGCCGACGATATTGGTGATATTATTATTTCTTCCAGCCGATTGCCTTCATAAACCATTGGCTATTGGCTTCGTTCAGTTTCTGTTCTTTGAGCATCTCCGGCATTTGACTGTAGTTTCTTTTAAACGTTTCTATCAGTTCGTTAAAACGTTCCGGCGAGTAGGTTAATGCAATGCTGGTAGCTTCGGTTGCTCCCATAGCAGGCGTCAATACAATTCCGGCGTCCCGGTATTTTAAAGCAGTGATTGCTTTGCTGAATCGTTTGAACTGTGAAACGATACCGTCGTTTAATTCCGGAATGGAGGTCGGGTATTGGATTTCTATTGTTTTTTCCTGATCACATGCTGTTTGAGGGATGGTGATCAATAAGGCTAATTCATCGCCGATGTACTCATATTCAGCTCTATTACCATTAATAGTGATTGTCTCCGGAATGGCAGAACCCAAAACTTTGATTTTAAATTGGCGGTCGGTTGGCATATTGCGATACTTACCTTGGCGAGGACCTACCGTTACAGTTAAGTGGTTCTCTTTCCGTTCAGTGTACATCCGGGTACGAGCATATTCATTGGCATAATATTTATCATTACCATTATCTTCATAAAAGGTAAATGAACCATTTTCTCCAGGGAATATGTTTACGATAATCTCTTCGCTATTACTATTAAGATTCTTCACACGGTTGTAAAGTGGCAGTACGGAACCGGCTTTTACGTAAACCGGATATTCGGTTAGGGTAAACGAACGTTCTATTATCTGTCCGCCTTTCAATAGGGTTCCGGTGGTCCATTCAAACCAGTCGTTTCCTTCGGGTAACCATACCTTTACAGTAGAAAGTCCGTTCTGCATGGGGGTGGTGATAGGTGCTACCAGAATTTGATCGCCAAACATGTATTCACTCTTGAAATCGTATGCCTCTTTGGCTTCCGGATAATCATAGTACATTGGACGACAGATAGAAATACCGTTGTCATAAGTTTCACGCGCCATTGTATAGATATAAGGAGCCAGTTGATAACGGAACAGAATGGAGTTGCGTAATGCTTCGAAATAATCTCCCTTGAAATTCCATAATTCTTTATTTAGAACAGAATTCTTTGTAGAGTGTGTGCGCATTACAGGTGTTAAGGCACCATATTGCATCCAACGGGTAAAGAGTTCCGGGTCGAGTATTTCTTTGTCTCCTCCCTTGAACATGTGGCCTCCGATGTCATGACTCCAGTAGCCGTATAGCACATTGGAAGCGCAGTTGGTAAAGTAAGGTTGGAATTCGAGTGATTTCCAAGAGATGACGGCATCTCCCGAGAAGCCAATCTGATAGCGGTGATTGCCCAGTCCTCCCCAGCGGTGGTAGAGCATCGGGCGAGTGTCACGGTTGCGTTCCATGTCTGAGAAGAAAACATAATTGATCCACCAGGTATTGCTGAGGCTGTCTACTTTTTTATCATACATCCATTGTTGCCAATCGAGCCACCAGAAGTCCACTCCCTGTTTTTCCATTGGGCGGAGTACCTTGTTGAACATACCGTTTATAAAGCGTTTGTCCGAAACCACCCAGGGAATACGTTCCTGTTTAGCTGTATCTACTCCCATCCATTGTGCCATTTCCGGATATTTTTCTTCATATGGAGCTACACCATCGGCAGGATGCAGGTTTAGTGTGATTTTCAGGTCATTGCTTTTCAGATAACCCAGAAATTTGGCGGGATTGGGAAATAGCCTGCGGTTCCAAGTCCAGCCTGTCCATCCGCCGAAGCCCGGATCGGTATAATGCCAGTCCATGTCTACTACCAATACATCCAAGGGGATATTATAAGTGTGGAAATTATCTACTAATTGGCGCATTTCTTTGTCTGAGTAGCTCCAATATCTTGACCACCAATAACCGAATGCATAACGGGGTGGAAGAGGTACTTTACCGGCAAATACAGTAAAATCTTTTAAGGCAGCTTTGTAATCATGCCCGTAAGCCATAAAATACCAGTCTTGTCCGTCTTTGTGTTCACGTTCTTTTACCCAGGCCCATTCCGAATTGTCAAATAAGAAATTCTTTGAATCATCAATCAAGGTCCATCCGTCTGTCGATAGAAGACCGTCTTCCAGCTTCATATCTTGGTGGCTGTATATATTGTGGTCTCCTTCAAAACCATCCAATGTACGGTCTGTCCCTTTCAAATTTCCTTTTTGTATTGTTCCGGGTGTCCATTGAAAGGGGAACATCCCTTTAGCTGATGTGATCGTTAAATTATCTTTCGTAAAGGGGCCTTGACCTTTCTTATATTTTAGTTTCATTCGGGCGGTACTGATCACTACCGTAGCATTTTTATTTTGTACTGTGTACTTGGGAACAGGTAGATTGCGGTGGATTGCTACAAAAGAGGGACCGTCGGTAAACGAACCCGAAGGATTCCACTCCATACGGATTACCCCATCTGTAAGGACGCTAAAACGCACGTTACCATCATGATAGGCTATTGCATTTTGGGGAGTTGCGGCCGAAAGCGAAAAACTGAACAGAACTCCTTGCAATACCAATAAAAAATAGACTGTTAAATGTTTCATGTTGTATTTATGTTAGTTTTTCACAAAGATAAGAGTAATATTCATAAATTAGTAATAATGAATTTTAAATCTTTTTATATCTTTGCAACCTGTGTAATAAATATCGCTTCTTTAGCTTACAACAGGATAATAGTATGAAAAAAGACGGTTTCTCTGAAATTTATGATATTTATTTTCCGAAGTTGCTGCGTTTTACTAGGACGTATCTGATTTCGGAAGATGAATCGGAGAATATTGTCCAAGAAATCTTTATTTATTTGTGGGAACACAGAGATATCATTGAGACTCTTCAGAATCTGAATGCCTATCTGTTTACGTTAGCAAAAAATCGTTGTATAGACTATTTTCGTAAGGAGATGGTCCGTGAAGTTCGTAAAGGTTCGCTTTCGGAAATAGAGAACAGAGAACTTCAATTGAAACTGTATTCATTGGAAGCATTTGATAATGATCGTCTTTCGGATGCCGATATTGAAGAAATACTGAATAATGCCATCAATCGTTTACCGGAGAGGTGCCGTGAAATATTTATTATGAGCCGTTTGCAAAATCTCCGTTATAAAGAGATAGCTGAAAAGTTGAATGTTTCTCCAAATACGGTTGAAAATCAGATTGTCATAGCGTTGCGTAAATTAAAAGAAGACTTGAAAGACTACTTTCCCCTCTTTGTTTTCATTATCTGAGAAATATTCCCTATTTTTGTCAAATCATTATTTATTTTTATATTCAAAACACAACAATGAAACACTTAGTTATTTGCATCGCTCTGTTGACAGTCGGTGCTTGCTGCTTTGCTCAGCAAAAGAAAGTGGCTTCTCATAAAGCCACAAGTGGGAACCCTGTATTTCAAGGATGGTATGCTGATCCGGAAGGCATCATTTATGATGATACTTATTGGATTTTTCCAACTTGGAGTGATCTTTACGAAAATCAGACTTTTTTCGATTGTTTCTCTTCCAAAGATCTTGTGAATTGGACGAAACATGCTTCAGTTTTGGACACTACTGCCGTAAAATGGGCTAAGAAAGCGATGTGGGCTCCTTCGGTAATCAGAAAGAATGGGAAATATTATATCTTCTTTGGAGCGAATGACGTTCATGAAGGAGAGATTGGCGGTATTGGCGTAGCGGTTAGCGATCGTCCTGAAGGACCTTATAAAGATTTATTGGGTAAGCCGTTGATTAATGAAATAGTGAATGGAGCGCAACCGATCGATCAGTTTGTATACAATGATAATGGACATTATTATATGTATTATGGTGGTTGGGGGCATTGCAATGTTGTACAGTTGAACGATGATTTTACAGGGCTCGTTCCTTTTGAAGATGGCACTGTCTATAAAGAAGTGACTCCGGAGAACTATGTTGAAGGTCCGTTTATGTTCAAGAAAGACGGTAAATATTATTTTATGTGGAGTGAAGGTGGTTGGGGAGGTCCCGATTACTCTGTAGCTTATGCTATTTCCGATTCTCCGTTCGGACCTTTTAAACGGGTAGCTAAGATTCTGCAACAAGATCCTTCGGTAGCTACCAGTGCCGGTCATCATTCATTACTGCATGCTCCCGGAACAGATGATTATTATATAGTCTATCATCGTCGTCCACTGAATGATAATGCACGCGATCATCGTGTGACATGCATTGATAAAATGACGTTTGATAAGGATGGATTTATTAATCCTGTAAAGATGACTTTCGAAGGAGTGCCTGCACAAAAGATTAAGAAGTCTAAAAAGAAATAGGACCAATGCTTTGAGGATGTGTAGAAACAAAAGGTTGCACAAACAAAGCTGATTTTACAAACTGGCTACAGATACTGGATTTTTCAAGTCACCGATAGTGATAGTGAACGGTTGTATCTGTAGCCGGTTTTGTTATCGGGCATCGATATTGTAAACGGAGGTGTATTCTTTGATATCTTTGCGTTAATCTATCTGTTGCGTTACGTATTCGTAAACGATGTGCGAAATTTCTGCGATAATCTCACTGTTTTCTCTGTTATCTGCTTCGGAATCTTTCACGAAGACGGCTATACTATAGACATGTCCGTCGGGAAGAAGAATAAACCCGATGTCATTGCAACCGATCTGTTGTCCTTTCGCATTACGGTCGCCTGTTCCGGTTTTATGCCCCATTGTTACTTTTTTATCGAGCAGTGGAGCAATCAGGCGGTCTTGTCCTGTCTGACATTCCACCATTGTTTGATAAATGAAATTCTTGTATTCTTTGTCAAAAAGGTTTTCATTGCGAAATATTTCCAGTAATTTGGCGGCTGCTAATGGAGTAGTCCAGTTTTGGTAACAGAACTCCAGATTCTTATGCATATCGTTTTCTGTATGGATGACAGCACATTCACGAATTCCCAATGAATGAAGATACTTATTCACGGCATCCGGACCACCTTGATAATTAAAAAGAATATCGCAGGCATTATTGTCACTTTGCTGAAGCGTATATTTCAGTAGATCGGCAATGCTCATTTCGATTCCTCCCTGTGGGTATGTTTCTCGAAGCGGACTATAGGTGTCCGGCTTTAAATCCGACTTTTTAATCAATAACCGGGTTTCCAAAGGTTGCTTTTGATGATGCATGTAATCGGCCAATGCCAATGCCTGATGAAATTTGAAAACACTCATCATGGGATAATGAATATCATTATTGACTGTTATCGTATCTTGCCCGTCGATAATGACTGCAATTCCTATTTCGGCTTTTTTCCCTTCTATGGCTTTCTTTAGTTGAGTTTCAAGAGGACTGTTCTGCGCAACTACCAGGGCAGGACATAGCAGAAAGAAGATAATGGATAAATGTATAAGTCTTTTTTGCATATATGATTGGGTCCTTTGTAATACGGTCCACAAAGGTATGAATAATAATTTTAGTGGAATTCAATATCACCAAGTATTCTGATTATTCAGTATCCGGCGCAGGAACTGTTTTCTTTTCAAACGAGCCTTGCCGTCTCTCATACGAAAAATGCATTTCGATCTTCCATCTTCCACCTTCATCTTTCATCTTCCACCCTCGATTTGGCAAGTCCGATTCAGAGTATATTCTTGATATGCAGATAGATGTATCTGTTATTCTATCTGTTTATACCATTTAAAGCAGTTTGTTTTTCTTAGTATCTTTAGTGAAAATGGTCAGTTTCTTATCTCGTCCCGCATACCCGGGCTGAGATAAAGATACTTTAGAATGATGTAAGATGTTTATTTACAATGTGTTATGTTTGCTATGGAGTTAGCTTGCTCTCTTGGTAATTTCTGTGCCGGTCGTTCTGAACTTCTGTTGATACGGAGTCGGTTATGTAGAATAACTCACATTAATTCTATAGGTAGATTCTAAAGTACTTTCATCGGTATATGGAGATTATATTCGATTTTAACTTCATTGTAAGTTAGGTTATGGATGGATTTTATTTCAATCAAAGTATGAACAATCGGAGCCGGGAGGATTCGAGAACTCATTTGTTCTTTGGTTTTTTCTTATTATTTTAGAAACGGAAAGATATAAGTGTTTAATCTTTAGTATTGATTGATAGGAATTTACCATGATAGGGAAAAATTTTCGTAAAAAAAGTCTCTTTTCTTTTAGTGGATTTTAAAAGCTATTACGCCTTATTAATAGAATATCCTAAAAATGAGTGAACTGATAGATAAATATTTTGCAGGAGAGATGACCTGTGAAGAGAAAAAAGATCTCTTCGACCGGATAGAAAGTGATGAGGCTCTGAAGAAAGAATTTCTTCGGATGCAAAATGTAGTGGCGTTGACCCAAATACTCTCCTGCCAGGATGATTCGGAGACCAGCCGTAAAGGGAAACAGCATTTTATGCAACTTCTTTTCCGTAAAAGATTAAAGCGCGCGATAACGGTTTCTTTGAAATATGCTGCTGTTTTCGCGGTATTAGTGGTAGGAACTTTCTATACTGCGAAGCTGTATTTATCTGAGGAATTCGGAAAAAGTTATACCATAGTTACGGCTCCCAAGGGACAGCGTGTAAAAATAGAATTACCTGATGGAACCATTGCCTGGCTAAGCCCCTGTAGTCGTCTTCGTTTTGCGGCCTCTTTCAATGAAACGGACCGTAAAATAGAGTTGGACGGTGCTACCTATTTTGATGTGGCAAAGAATCCCGAGAAGCCATTTGTTGTTTCGGCTAAAGGTTACCGTATCCGAGTACTTGGAACTAAATTCAATATATCGGCTTATAAAAATAGTAAAGAGTTTGAGACCGATCTTGTGGAAGGTTGCGTACATATCTATGATCCGGCGGATATAAGGAACGAAGTGTTTCTACAGCCTAAAGAAAAGGCAGTGTTGTGGGGAGACCGGTTGATGAAGCGGGAGTCTGACTTTGATAATGAAGAATATCTGAAGAACGGAGTTGTCAGTTTTCTGTCCGAGCCGTTTGGGAGAGTACTGAATAGTGTCGCTTTATGGAATGATGTGAATATTAAAATAGAACGGTCAGTCAACGCGACGCAGCGGATCTCCGGAAAATTCAGGCAAAGCGATTCTTTGGAGAGTATATTAAAAGCCTTGCAAGGCGCTATGCCTTTCAAGTATAAAATAGTTAGTGAAGAAGAAATAATTATTTATTGATAAATATAATGATATACTTAACTAAAAGCAGATGCCTATGATATAAAAAACAGTTTGAAATGAAAAAAGGAGGAAATGGTCTGGTACACCTTTCCCTCCCGATAAAGTCAACACATTTGGCAGAGCCAAATAAAAAAACAACAAAGTATTAACCTTATTACATTGCAAAAGTATGAAAAAAAACTTATTGCTGTTATCTTATGCAATTAAACAACGTGAAATTATTCAAATCTTGCGAATTATGAAATGCACAGTCTTGCTGTTATTTTTGCTTATTCTTCAGGCACATGCCAGCGTAAGCTCACAAAATGCAAGGGTAAACATGTCTCGAAATCAACTTCCGTTAAAGGAGTTTATGGCGGAGATTGAAAAACAAACCGATTATCTGTTTATCTATAGTGATGCAGAAATCAATGCCTCTCGCCAGGTAACTGTAAAGAAGGGAACACATAGAGTGGCCGATTTACTAAGAGAGGTACTCTCTAAAAATAATATTTCTTATAATTTTGCAGATAATTATATTTCTCTTCATGTACGCAAAGAGGCTGACGTACAGTCCTTGGCGGTATCTCCCCAACAAAAAAAGAATACGGTTTTGGTTTCGGGAACTATCGTAGATACCGCAGGCGAGCCTATAATAGGTGCTAACATCAAATTGAAAGGTGCTCAGGGAACCGGAACGATTACGGATGTGGAAGGTAACTTTAAATTGGAAGTGCCTACCAATGGTGTACTGATCGTCTCTTTTATCGGATATCAGCAGCAGGAAGTGGCGGTGAACGGAAAAACCATGTTGAAAATTAAGATGGCGGAAGATGCTGAAATGATAGACGAAGTGGTTGTAACTGCTTTGGGAATCAAGCGGGAAGAAAAGGCATTGGGATATGCCGTTCAGAAAGTGGGCGGAAGTAAGCTGTCTACTGTGAAGCCCGTTAATATTGCTACTTCACTGACTGGTAAAGTTGCCGGTTTGAATGTAACCAACAGTACGGAGTTCAATACAGCCCCAACTCTCAAATTGCGTGGTGAAACTCCATTGCTGGTAGTAGATGGTGTGCCATATAGCAATATCTCTCTGAATGATATTGCAGCAGACGATATCGAATCTGTTGACGTGTTGAAGGGGGCTACCGCATCGGCCCTGTATGGTGCCCGCGGAGGTTCGGGAGCTATTATGGTGACTACGAAGAAAGGTAGTCAGGAGGGACTTAATATTTCGGTAAACAGCAGTACGATGTTCAATGCCGGTTATCTGGTATTGCCGGAAGTACAACATGGATACAGTACCGGTCAGGGAGGTAAATATACCGCTGCCGACTTCGTTTGGGGTGATAAACTGGACATCGGCCGTACAGCTGTACAGTATGACCCGTATACTTATGAATGGAAAGAGATGCCATTGATATCGAAAGGTAAAGACAACTTTAAGAATTTCCTGGAGACAGGTTTCATTACCAATAATAACATCAGCATCAGCCAGACCGGTAAATATGGAAGCTTCCGTTCTTCTCTGTCGCATGTTTATAATAAAGGACAGTATCCCAATCAGAGATTGAATAAGATTACTTACTCGGTAGGTGGGGATATGAAGTTCGGCAAACTGAGTTTTGAAGGTGGTGCCATTTATAACAAGCGTTTCTATCCGAATGGAGAAGGAGCCGGCTATGGTGGCGGTGGATACATCTACAACCTGTTGGTATGGACGGGTACCGATTATGATGTACGCGACTATAAAAACTATTGGAGAAAGAAAGACGAAGAGCAGAACTGGATGAACGATGTGTGGTATGATAATCCTTATTATCTGGCTCATGAAATGACTTCATCCAATGACTACGATAAAGTAAACACTTACTTGTCCGGTAAATATGACATCATGCCTTGGTTGAACTTTTCGATGAGAGCCGGTGCCGATGCTTATGCCAGCCGTACGGAAAAGAAAAACGCAATGAGCGCCCGCGGCGGATGGGACAAGAACGGATACTTCTATACATCCAAATCCACCGGATTCAGTTTCAATGGTGACGCTTTGCTGTCTGCCAATCACAGCTTCGGTGATTTTGCTATCGACGGTTTTGTCGGAGGTACGATCTACTATTATTATGATGACGCTATTTCATCGAATACCCGTAACGGATTGAGTATTCCGGGATATTATTCATTGAAAGCATCGGTTGACCCAATTGCCTCTTCAAGTTCATACAAGCAGAAACAGGTAAACTCTATTTATGGAAAATTCTCAGCTTCATGGAAAAGCACTGTGTTTGTGGATGTAACGGCACGTAATGACTGGTCGTCTACTTTGCCTTCGGAGACTCGTTCTTACTTTTATCCGGCTGTATCGGGAAGTATCATTATGTCGCAGTTACTAAAGATGCCCGAATGGCTGAACTTCTGGAAACTCAGGGGTGCCTGGACAGTAACGAAGAGCGACTTGGGTATTTATGATACGAACCAGGCTTACAGTGTAAGCACGAATGTGTGGGATGGAATGAATACAGCCGTGTACCCGGAAATGATCCGCAGTACAACGCTTGAACCGACCGCTGCACGTTCTTATGAAATCGGTACTGCCTTCAATGTATGGGACAACCGTTTGCGTTTTGATATCTCTTACTACAATAAACTGAAATACAATCTGACACGTGAAGCCACTATCAGCGGTTCGTCCGGTTTTACTAAAACATTGGTGAACTATGATGAAGAGCAGGTTCGTAGAGGAGTGGAGGTTTCTTTGACTGCTTCTCTGATTCAGACGAAAGACTGGAATTGGGAAGTGAATGCCAATTGGGCCCGTGACCGCTATTTCTATGCGAAAGTCGATCCTGTATATTCTACACAGAAACCTTGGGTAGCTGCCGGCAAGCGTTGGGACTGGTATGGTATCTACGATTGGGAACGTGACCCTCAGGGAAACATTATCCATGAAAACGGATATCCGGTACAAAGTAAATATCAGTCAGTGATGGGCAATGAATATCCGGACTGGATCTGGGGACTCAGTACTACCTTGCGTTATAAAGACTGGACATTGGGAATTTCGTTGGACGGACGTGTAGGCGGTATGGCTTACTCTCGTACGGAACAGACTATGTGGAATACCGGTGTACACCCCGATAGTGATAACAAATGGCGTTATGACGAAGTAGTGAACGGTAAAAAGAATTATGTAGGCCAGGGTGTGAAAGTAGTATCGGGTAAAGTTGAATACGACACAACCGGAAAGATTGTGAGCGATACACGTGTGTTTGCACCGAATGACACTCAGGTATCCTATGAAAGTTATATCAAGAATTACAATCCATGGTCAGGTGGTAAGGTTTACCAGAACGTGCATGACTGTACATTCCTGAAATTGCGTGAACTTTCATTGTTGTACACAATGCCTAAGTCAGTTTGTGAAAAGATTCACATGAAAGGCGTTACACTCGGTTTGATCGGACAGAACTTATTGATTTGGATGAAAGAGTTTAAGTATGCTGACCCGGATGTGGATTCGGATGACCTGAATTCACCTTCTATGAGATATGTCGGATTTAATGTTAAGTTTGATTTGTAAAAAAGGAAATTATGAAACTAATAAATAAAACGTTGCTTTTACTTACAGCAAGTGCTACGATTCTGGCATCTTGTAACAAGTTTGATGATTTGAATACGAACCCCGATGCTGCAACCAAGGTGACAGCACCTATGTTGGCTACAAAACTTATCCTGAACATTACACAACAGGGCTCTGCTAAGAACTTTGTGTACCACAGCATGCTGAGCAAACAGATTGCATGGTCGGAGAATGCTTCGGATGAACAATACAATTTGTTTGGCAGGACAGATTTTGACGGCTATACCATCCTTACAAACTGTCAGAAGATGGTCGATGCAGCCAATGAGGGAGATAAAGATTCGTATGCAGCTCTGGCTAAGTTTATGAAAGCCTATAAACTGTTCTATAAATCGTTGGAAGTGGGTGATATTCCTTACAGTGATGCATTGAAAGGTGAAGAGGGTGTTCAGAAACCCAAATACGATACACAGAAAGAGGTGATGCGCCAAGTCTTGGAAGATTTGGAAGAAGCGTATACTTTATTCTCATCGGGCAGTGACTTTGACGGTGATCCTATTTTTGGCGGTGACACCGAAAACTGGAAAAAGACTGTAGTCGCCTTCGAACTGAAAGTGCTGACTCACTTGTGTAAGAAAGATACGGATGCGGATCTGAAAGTGAAAGAACGCTTTGCCCGTCTGGTATCTTCGGGCTCACTGATGACTTCGAATGCGGACAACTTCCAGTTGGTATACTCTAATAAGGCCGGACAACTTTATCCGTTCTATTACACTCAGAACAAACATTCTGATTATCTGATGATGTCGAGTGTGATTATCGATAACCTGAAGAAGTTCAACGATTATCGTATGTTCTATTATGCTTCTCCCGCCAAAGCCCAGACAGATAAAGGTATAAAGGATTCCGAGTGGGATGCTTATCTTTCGATTGATCCCTCGGACAGCTATTCAAATATCTCCGTGCTGTACGGAAAAGGTGAGTTCTGCCTGGCAAACCTACGCTATACCCGTGTTCCGGAAGGTGAGCCTTTGATGCGGCTGAGTTATGCAGAACAGAATTTTATTCTGGCAGAAGGAGCTGTACGTGGCTGGATTTCGGAAGATGCTTCTACTTATTATAAGAAAGGTATAGAAGCCAGCATGAATTTCATAGCAGACAATACCCCCGATAAAGAAGAATATACTCACGGACGTACCATAACGCAAGAATATATCCAGGAGTATCTGGCACAACCGGTTATACAGTTGTCCGGCGACAAGGAGAAAGATCTGGAAATGATTTTGCTGCAACGTTATCTCGCCTCGTTCCTGCAGCATCCGTATGATGCTTATTATGATTATCGCCGTACCGGATATCCGGTATTGCCTATCAACCCGAATACCAACCTGAATACGGAAAAAAATAAGATTCCTACAAGATGGATGTATCCGGAAGCTGAGTTCAGTTACAATCCTGATAATGCCAACGAAGCTGTTCAGCGTCAGTACAATGGTTCGGACGATGTGAACAAGTTAATGTGGATTCTCCAGTAAACATTACTCTTTTGAAGACAAGGGGATGTGTCATCTATGGTAAATTTTGACACATCCTCCCTTCTTTATACCTAAATAATCAAACCCATGAAACGAATTTATTTATTGTTGGCTATCCTGTTGGGAAGCCTTCAGCTGGCAAATGCACAGCAACAGACTCTTCAGTTTAACAAAGACGGTAAGTTTAAGATTGTCCAGTTTACCGATGTTCATTATATCTATAATGATCCTCGTTCGGATGTATCGATCGAACGTATCAATCAGGTATTGGATATGGAAAAGCCCGACCTTGTTCTTTTTACGGGAGATGTGATTTATGGTAAACCGGCGGAAGAAGGAATGCGTACAGTGCTGAATCTGGTATCTAAAAGAAAAATCCCTTTTGCGGTGACTTTCGGTAACCATGATAACGAACAGGGACTGAGCCGTGAAGAATTGTTGAAGATCATCCAATCTGTTCCTTTTAACCTGACACAGACTACTCCGGGTATTTCGGGAGTGACAAATTTTATCTTACCGGTGAAGGCTTCCGACGGCAAGCGCAATGCAACGGTTCTTTATTGTATCGACTCTCATTCTTATTCACAGATCAAGGGAGTGAATGGATACGATTACATCAAATTTGACCAAATACAGTGGTATCGTGAGAACAGTAAGAAGTTTACTGAAGAAAATAATGGCGTTCCGGTTTCGTCGTATGCGTTTTTTCATATAGCTTTGCCGGAGTATAATCAGGCTGCCTCTTCCGAGAGTGCAATACTTTATGGCATTCGTAAAGAAAAAGCATGCGCTCCCCAGTTAAATTCGGGCTTGTTTGCCGCCATGAAAGAGATGGGAGATGTGAGAGGTGTATTTGTGGGACACGACCACGATGATGATTATGCCGTGTCATGGAAGGGAATCTTGCTGGCATACGGACGCTATACGGGTGGCAACACAGTATATAATCACCTTACAAATGGTGCGAGAGTGATTGAGTTGGATGAAAATGCAAATAGTTTCCGTACGTGGATACGCCTGAAGGAAGGGGTCGTACAACAGGTAACCTATCCTGCCGATTTCATTAAAGAATAGAAGATACACAAAAGACAAAACTTAAATATAGATAGAATACCATGAAAAAGTTATTTGTTTTAGTATGTTTGCTTGCGATCGGATTCTGCAATGTGGCTTGGGCGGCTAAACGGCAGGCAAAACATGTAGTATTGATTGCGTTGGACGGCTGGGGTGCGTATAGTGTGCCCAAAGCAGACATACCCAACATTAAAAGCCTGATGGACGAAGGATGCTACACACTTCATAAACGTAGCGTATTTCCATCATCAAGCGCTATTAACTGGGCTTCCATGTTTATGGGAGTGGGTACTGAACTTCACGGATATACAGAATGGGGTTCGCGTACGCCCGAGATACCATCGCGGGTTGTCAATGAACATGGTATTTCTCCTACTATCTTTTCGGTTATGCGTCAACAGTATCCGGAGGCTGAGACCGGTTGCCTGTACGAGTGGGAAGGAATTAAATACCTGGTCGATACACTGGCACTGAGCTACCATGCACAAGCTCCTGATTATGATAAATACCCGACTGCTCTCTGCGAGATGGCTGAGAAGTATATCAAAGATAAAAAGCCTGCCATGCTTGCAGTTTGCTTCGATCAGTTGGATCATACCGGTCATGCTGTCGGGCACGACACTCCGGGCTATTATGAAAAGCTGAAAGAACTGGACGGTTATGTGGGACGTATCATTGCTGCCATTAAAGAGGCCGGAATATATGATGATACGATTATCATGATGACAGCCGATCACGGTGGCATTAAAAAAGGGCATGGGGGGATTACACTCCAGGAGGTAGAGATACCTTTTATCATTGCCGGTAAGAATGTCAGAAAAGGGGGAGAGTTCCAGGAAAGTATGATGCAGTTTGATACTGCTGCCACCATGGGATACGTTTTGGGAGTGAAGCAACCTCAAGTCTGGATAGGACGTCCCATGATACAGGTTTTCAAATAAACACTACTGTCACAACCTGAAGAAAAACAATGCACATCATATAAATTTGATAAAATGAAAAAGATTATTTTTATGACGCTTTTCCTGCTTGTCGCCATGACGGGACAAAGTAAAGGAAAGGGTGAGTTTACGGTTCTGCAATGGAATGTATGGCAGGAAGGTACAATGGTTCCGGGAGGATATGATGCAATCGTTAATGAGATAGTGCGCTTGCAACCCGACTTTGTGACATTCAGCGAAGTGCGTAATTATCATAACACTCGTTTTAACGAGCGTATTGTGGCTTCTCTGAAAGAGAAAGGACTGGATTATTATTCTTTCTATACGTATGACACAGGTTTGCTGAGTAAGCATCCGATCACAGACTCGCTCACTGTATTCCCCGAAAACGGAGACCACGGAAGTATCTACAGGCTGACAAGTTCCGTAAACGGACACAAGGTGGCAGTCTACACCAGCCATTTGGATTACCTGGATTGTGCTTACTACAACGTACGGGGTTATGACGGTTCCAGCTGGAAAGAGATACCTATTCCGACTACTGTAGAAGAAGTTTTGAAGGTGAATGTGGCTTCTCAGCGTGACGATGCCATCAAGATGTTCATTGCACAGGCTCAAAAGGATATTGCAAATGGTTATAGCGTGATTATAGGCGGTGACTTCAATGAACCGTCACATCTGGATTGGATTGAGGCTAATAAGAATCTGTACGATCACAATGGCCTGGTAATTCCCTGGACAGTAACTACATTGCTAGAGCAAAACGGGTTTGTGGATACATATCGTCACATTTATCCGAATCCACTGACTCATCCGGGATTTACATATCCGGCAGATAATCCGTTGAAAGAACCCGGTAAACTGACATGGGCACCGAAAGCGGACGAACGTGACCGTATCGACTTTATTTTCTACAAAGGAAAGAATCTTGAAGCAAAGAAAGCGATTGTCTTTGGCCCGAAAGGCTCTATCGTACGTAATAAGAGAGTACAGGAGACATCAAAAGATAATTTCCTGTTACCGTTGGATGTATGGCCAACCGACCATAAAGGACTGCTGGTGACATTTAAGATTAAGTAATGTTTCACCACAGAGTAACACAGAATAACACGAAGTAACGCAGAATAACCCAGAGTATTCATGTCGACAATCCGTGACTTAATACTCACTCTGTGGAACTCTGTGTTACCCTGTGGTGAATAAATGCCCCCTTGATATTATCCTGTCGTTTAAATTTCTCCTCGCATCCGATCCTCGAATGCGGCTAATGCGGCTTTGGCGCCTTCTCCCATTGCGATGATAATCTGTTTGTAGGGGACGGTGGAAACGTCTCCGGCAGCATAAATTCCCGGCACGTTGGTACGGCAATGTGCATCGATCACGATCTCGCCCGGACGATTTACCTCAACCACATCGCGGAAAATACCACTATTGGCTACCAAACCGATCTGTACAAAGATGCCATCCAGGCTGATCACCCGTTCTTCTTCTGTTTTGCGGTCTTTGACACGGATGCCGGTCACCTTATCTCCATTGCCTACCACTTCGGTTGTCTGCGAGTGAACAAGAACTTCTACATTCGGCAGGCTTTTCAGTTTTTCCTGTAAAACCTGATCCGCTTTCAGCTCGTCCATAAACTCGAGCACCGTAACTTTGGAGCAGATACCTGCCAGGTCGATGGCTGCTTCGATTCCGGAATTTCCTCCTCCCACGACAGCCACCTGCTTCCCTTTGTAGAAAGGTCCGTCGCAGTGTGGACAGAAAGCCACCCCACGGCCGATATATTCCGCTTCGCCCGGTACGTTCAGTTTGCGCCAGCTTGCACCGGTGGCAACGATTACCGCCGGAGCTGAGAAACGTTCTCCTCCTTTGGCTGTCAGAACCTTATCCTTTCCATCAAGCTCTATCTTTTCGATCTGGCGATGTTCGAGCAAATCGATGGGATATTGTGACATGTGGGTTTTCAGATTATCGGCCAACTGGCTTCCGGTTGTCGAAGGTACGGAGATCAGGTTCTCTATGCCTACTGTTTCTTTTACTTGTCCGCCGATCCGTTCGGCAATGACCGCTACATTCAAGCCTTTACGGGCCGAATAGATGGCAGCGGCCGAACCGGCCGGACCTCCGCCGGCTACAATCACATCATATTTTTTGATGGAAGTTTCCGCACTGTTCGTCTCCGTTCCATATTGTTCTTCCAGTTTGGCCAACAGTTCGCCAAAGTCACCACGCCCCACGTGGATCAGTTTACCGTCTGCGAAGACAGAAGGAACCCCCTGTATTTTCAGTGCCTCTACTTCCGCCTGGTTGATGGCTCCGTCCACAGTCTGGTGCTGAATCTGTCCGTTCAGCGTGGTCATGGCGTTGAGTGCCTGCACCACGTCGGGGCAGTTGGTACAGGTCAGTGACACGTAAGTTGTCAGGCGGACAGGTCCTTTCAATGATTTTACCCGGTTGCAGATGCCTTCGTCCGGAAAGTTCTTTCCTTTTCCGTCCGTATTCAGGATGGCAAGCAGTAGGGAACTGAATTCATGCCCATTGGGAACGGCCCGGAAGGTGATACCTGTCCTGTGTTCTCCTTTGAGAAGTGTAAATTCCAGTCCTTTGCCTTCATTGATCCGGCAAGAGAGTTTCTCGGAGCAGGATGCCACATCGTTCAGGAGTTCCAGAAGTTCGGTGCGGCTTTCGTGTTGCGGTGAGACGGTGATGTCGAATGTATAGTTCGCCTCCAATGCGGCGAAGATGGTACGTAATTGTTCTTTTATAGCTGAGTCTAACATTATATCGAAGATTGATTAGAGATGAATGATTTAGAAAGATTTATCGTCAAGAGCTAAAAAAGACCGATATGGGGGATACCGGTCTTCATAGGATTGCTGTTTAGATCTTACCGACCAGGTCGATGCTCGGTTTCAGGGTTGCTTCGCCTTTTTTCCATTTAGCGGGGCAAACTTCTCCGTCGTGAGTAGCTACAAACTGTGCGGCCTCTACTTTGCGGAGCAACTCGTCGGCATTACGTCCGATGTTGTTATCCTGTATCTCGGCAATCTTGATTTTTCCTTCCGGATTGACGAGGAACGTTCCGCGGTAAGCCATTCCGTCTTCTTCGATCATCACACCGAATCCACGGCTCAATACACCTGTCGGGTCTGCCAACATCGGATATTTGATCTTACGGATGCTTTCCGAAGCATCGTGCCATGCTTTGTGTACGAAGTGTGAGTCGGTGCTTACCGAGTATACTTCTACACCCATAGCCTGAAACTGTTCGTATTTCTCGGCAACGTCTACCAGTTCGGTCGGGCACACAAAGGTGAAGTCCGCCGGGTAGAAGAAGAAAATAGCCCATTTTCCCTTTACGTCTTCGCTGCTTACTGTTTTAAAACTTCCGTTCTGAAAAGCCTGTACTTTGAATTCAGGCATCTGTGAGTTGATAATTGGTTCCATAATTGTTTCTTATTTAGATTCATTCTTATTTGTTTCCGATGCAAAAATAGGGCGAATTTTCCCGTTTCAGCAAAAAATCCAATTGATAATATTTATCGGCTGATAGATGAAATCTTATAGGCTGCCTTGTTTCGTATGTCCGGTGCCCGATAAATGGGGAGTGGCTTTCGTTTTGATACCTTTTTCTTCTTTTAGCTGTCAGAAAGAGAAGAATATCCCTTGGGGAGTAACCGGGTCTTTTGCGGTTCAAGTCAAACGGGAGGAGCGGAGGTGCCAAAACAGGGCGTTTTTTCCTCAGAAAGCAGGCTTTTGATGTCCGAAAGCCGGTGTTTGGGTCGGGAAGTGCCGGTGTTTTCCGAAAAAGAAGTAAGCATTTGCTCCGAAAGACGTAAGCAAGTTGAGAAAATGCTTACTTCTTTTTGGAATATCTCTATATGTTTTCTCTCATTACATATATTGTAATTGTTCCGAAGAGGAAAAAAGAAGGACTTCTTTCTGGTTGCTCTCCGGAAATGAACATGCTGAAAAAGATAAAAGGGAAGCATCAGGATTGAATACTGTCCTTTTTGTTCTTTTCTTTCTTGAAGAACCGCTTCTTTGCATAGAAACAGGAACTTAAAGTGATAAAACGGAAATTGCTGACAGGAAAAGGAGACGAAAAAATCGCTTCACCCTACCTTTGCCCGGAAAAAAGCCAATCTGGAACCATTCGATTATCAATATGACAGAATGTAGTTTTACCCCCCCCCTTCCTTATCCGCCATCCAGTACCTAAGAGTCGTTAGTGTGTGAACTCGAGTTATCTAATCAAAATAGAAAGAAGTTTGCGTTTTGTTAAAGTTGCCCTCACCTTTAAACTTCCCTCTTACTTTTTAGTCATATAGACAGTTGCAACAAAAAAGACAGATGATTATTTGATAACTTAAAAAAGGAAAGAACAATGAAAAGAATAAGTTTTTTATTAGCAGCCCTATTAATGATGGGAGGAATGGTGATGGCACAAGGTCCGCGCAGAGGCGGTCAGGATATGGACCCGAAAACACGTGCCGAACGCATGACCGAGCGTATGGCGAAAGAATACTCTTTGAATGAAACTCAGAAGAAAGAGTTGCTTGAGGTCAATATGGCTTTCGTACAAAAGATGGGAGAGCGTCCCGGAAGAATGAAGCCGGAAATGAGACAAGGTAAGAAGGGGCAGAGTCAGGCTACCGACAGCTGCACTTGTAAACAGGATAGGAGAAAAGCTCCTCGCATGTCCAAAGAGGACAGAGAAAAGATGCGTCAGGAGATGAAAGCTTCGCGTGAGTCCTACGAGGCTGGTCTGAAGAAAATTATGACGAAAGACCAGTATGCTGCTTATACCAAGAAGCAGGCCGAGCGGGAGCAGAGAAGAGGAGGCGGAAGATAAGCTTCAGCGTTGATGATTAGTGATGGGCGGACATCGACATGGTGGCCGGTCCATCACTAATCATCAATTACTAATTACCAAAATACTTGTATATTTCCCCCGCTTTTTGTTCCTTTGCCGTACGATTTAATAAACTGATAATTCGAATATGAAAAAGCTTATTTATCTGCTTGGGTTGGCAATGCTTATGGCTGTCGCAGCTTGTTCCGGTTCGGCTGAAAAGAAAAAGAGCGATATCCGTGTTTTGATGCAGGATAGCACCGATGCACATGGAGTGCAGCGCATGACGGCCCGTAAGAGCGAGGTAGATATTAAATATAAAGGCAAAGAGTACCATTCGTTTATTTCCCGTACGCCCAATGATTCGCTTCCCCGGGTGGTAAGCCAGATGGGGAATACGTATGTCGACAATCAGATAGTGCTTAGGCTGACGCGTGGAAACGAACGTGTTTTCAGCCGTACTTTTACCAAAAAGCAGTTCGAGTCTCTGATAGGCGATGATTTTATGGCGAAATCTATCCTGGAAGGGATTGTTTATGATAAAACGACTCCTGAGGGAATAGTCTATGCTGCCAGTATCTGCTATCCGCAGACAGACCTGTATGTACCTATCTCCATCACGATCTCACCCGATGGAAAAATAAGTATGAAGAAAGAAGAGCTTCTGGAAGAGGTGTACGATGAAGATACATCCGCCCGTTAAAAAATACAAAAAGAACCCTTCTCTTTATTTATTCCCAAATCTTTCCCGTTTCTATCTCGTTATTTGCAGTGTGAAATAGTTCCGAAACTTATTATTGACACTAAAAAAATAACGATTATGAAGAAGATTTTGTCTATTCTTGTATTGGCCATTGCAGCCGTCCAATTTGCATTTGCAGGTGATATCATCACGAAAGATGCGATGAAATTGCCTCTTCCGGCACGTAATTTTATTAATCGGCACTTTTCCAATCCGCAGATTTCGCATATTAAGATAGAAAATGAGATTTTGCAAACAAAGAAGTACGATGTGTTGTTGACTAATGCAACCGAGATCGACTTTGATAACCGGGGCAACTGGATTGAAGTGGATTGTAAAAAAGCGGCTGTTCCTGCAACAATTGTTCCTGACTTCGTGAAGGAATATATGAAAGCCAATGGGTATCACTCTGAGTTTGTGACTCAGATAGAGCGCGACCGCAAGGGGTATGAAGTCGAGTTGAATACGGATTTGAGCCTGAAGTTTACCAAAGACGGTAAGTTTCGTAAAGCGGAGCATTGATAAATTGGAATAAACCTATTAAAAAAAGACCTTGATTATGAAATTTTTGAAATTTAGTTTGTTGACAGCCGTGTTGCTGTCGGTCGTGTTTGCTTTCAGTTCGTGTGGCGATGATGACGATACGGGATATCTTCCGCCGAGCCAGGCCATTCAGGATGCACTGAAGAAGCTTTATCCCAATGCCACTGCCATTAAATGGGAGCAAAAGGGCGTCTATTACGTAGCCGACTGTCAGGCGGACGGCAGAGAGAAGGAAGTTTGGTTCGATGCCAATGCCAACTGGCTGATGACGGAAACAGAGTTGAACAGTATCAATAACCTGCCGCCGGCAGTGTTGACGGCTTTTATGGAGTCGAGTTACAACAATTGGGTAGTGGATGATGTGGTGATATTGGAATATCCGAATGAACCTTCTACGGAATTTGTGGTAACTGTGGAACAGGGTAAAAAGGTAGACTTGTATTTTTCGGAAGGCGGTGGTTTGCTGCACGAAAAAGATGTTACCAACGGTGACGACACACATTGGCCCAGGATTTAAAGGTTGAATGTGCCGCCCGAGGCATGTGAATAGTAAAAACAAGAGGATGTGCAATCTGTGGTGAGTTTTGCACATCCTCTTGCGCTTTATGGGGAATTGCTTTTTACATCGGCTTATAATCCTTTGCCAGTCCGCCTTCACTTGTTTCTTTATAGAGTGAGGGTAGGTCGTGGCCGGTTTGTTTCATCACTTGTATTACTTTGTCGAAAGAGACACGGTGCATTCCATCGGTAAATGAAGAGTATAGATTGGCGTCCAATGCGCGGGCGGCCGCGTAAGCATTACGCTCGATACAAGGAATCTGTACCAATCCGCATACCGGATCACAAGTCATGCCCAAGTGATGTTCCAGTCCCATTTCGGCAGCATATTCAATTTGAGCCGGACTTCCTCCGAATAGCTGGTTGGCGGCAGCCGATGCCATGGCACATGCCACGCCTACTTCTCCCTGGCAGCCTACTTCTGCTCCGGAGATGGAAGCATTTTGCTTGACGATGTTACCTATCAATCCGGCTGTTGCCAATGCACGAAGGATACGCATCTCACTGAATTCACGGCTTTTGGCAAGATGATAAAGAACGGCAGGCATCACTCCGCACGATCCGCATGTGGGTGCTGTTACGATTTTGCCTCCCGAGGCATTCTCTTCACTTACGGCAAGCGCGTAGGCAAATACCAATCCGCGTGACTGCAAAGAAGCCTTGTATCCGGTAGCGCGGATATAATATGTGGAAGCTTTACGTCTCAGGTTCAATGGGCCGGGCAGCACTCCTTCTTGTTCGAGACCACGCTGGACAGACTCCTTCATCGTATCCCATACTTCTTTCAGATAGTCCCATATATCAGGATCTTCGCATTCTTTCACGTATTCCCAGTAACTTTTTCCGGTATGTTCGCACCAATCCAGAATTTCGGTCATGCTGTTCATGGAGTATACTTCCGGGCTTTCAATAGACGGCTGTTTGTTGTTTTCGGCCAATGCACCTCCCCCTACACTGTAGACAGTCCAGTTTTCCAGTTCATTGCCGCCGGCATCAAGTGCCACAAAGTTCATTCCGTTCGGATGGAAAGGAAGAAAGATTTTGGGTTGCCATATAATATCTACCGGTGCAGTAGGTTTCAGTGTGTCAATGATGGCTACATCCGTCATGTGTCCTTTTCCTGTCGCCGCCAGGCTTCCGTAGAGGGTCACTTTGAACGATGCTGCTTCAGGATGTCGTGTGAGGAACATTTCTGCTGCCTTGCGAGGTCCCATGGTGTGACTGCTCGAAGGTCCGGTTCCAATGCGATAGAGTTCTTTTATTGATTTCATATTAGCTAATTAGGTTGTTGCGCAAAGGTAATTGTTTTTTCAAAATTTTTGGTAACTTAATACCATTTCTTCTTTCGGAAAAACCAGTATACGGCTCCGCCCACCAGGAGCATCAATATCCAGGCATATACATATCCATATCGCCAGTCTAATTCGGGCATAATCTTGAAGTTCATTCCCCACACTCCGACAAGAAAAGTCAACGGAATAAAGATGGTGGAAACAATGGTGAGGCGCTTCATGATATCATTCATCCGCAAGTCATTGTTGGATATGTAAAGATCAACCAGGGACGATAGGGTTTCCCGGCATATTTCGATGGTTTGCAATACGAATTGCAGATGGTCGTTGACATCATTGAAGAAAGCACGGTTCACTTTGTGCATCAGGGAGTTTTCCGCCCTCAGGAGTTTCACGTATTGTTCCTTTAATGGAAGAATGGCTTTCTTCATCAGCATGTACTGCCGGCGGAGTGCCTGTATCTGGATGCCGATATCGTTACCGTCACTGATGGTGAGCAATTCTTCTTCCAGGTCTTCCAGGGAGTCGTCGATAGTAGATACGGTGGCGATGTAATTCCCCATTATGCTGTTTAGTAAGACACTGAGCAGGTAGTCGCTTTGTCTACCCCGTATTTTTAGTACATCATTGTGAAGGGCGGAGGTGACATCGTCAAAGAAGTCGGTTTCGTTTTCCAGGAAGGTGAGTACAAAGTTGCTTCCTTGGATGATGCATACTTGTTGCTGTTCCAGTTCATCCAGTTCATCTTCCGGGCTTTTCTCTTCTTTGTTGTTGAAGCGGAATAGCTTCATGATAAGCACCGTGTACTTGTCATGCTCCTCTATTTTAGTGGGATGCTCGGCATTCAGAATATCCTGAAGGATAAGAAAGTCTATTTCAAAGTGACTGCATATTTCCCGGATGACTTCGGTGTTCTGAAGTCCGTGCACCTGCAGCCAGTTGATCTGCTCGCGGTTGAGAGAATTGGCGACAGTCTGGAAATTGACACCTGAAACCTCCTGCATCACAAGAGCGTTGTAAGTACATAAATGCAGGTGGGTGGGAGTCTGGCTCTCACCATTATAAACTAATCTTTCACTTAACAGGTTATTCTTCATATTCTTCTTTTTTTATGCCAAATCGACTACCGTGATACCTGCACCTCCCAATTGGATATGTTCGTCGGCAAAATGGCGGACTCCCGGTATGGTTTGCAAATATTGGCGGATAAGGGTACGCAGGATACCCGTACCGGTCCCATGTAGGATGCGTACCCGGCTCATACCGACCAGGATGGCGTCGTCTACAAAGTAGGTTACAGCTTGTAGAGCTTCGTCTCCCCGCATTCCCCGTACATCGATATCTTGCTTGAAGTTCAGCTTTTTTTCGTACATGCTGTCCTGAGTCTGGTTGCTGACAAAAGAACTTTTGGCAGACTCTTGTTTTTGGGGGATTGCGTTGCTGCGTTCCAGCCGCTCCGTCTTTACAGTTGTCTTGATGCTGCCGAAGGCTACCACGGCATTCTTCCCGTTGATTTCAAGTACTTCTCCGACCGAACTTTGTCCTTTGATACGTACCGGACACCCTTCGGTGATGGGAGTTGCTTTGGGAGTTTGTTGAACTGCCGGCTGTTCTTTGGTGCCGTTTTGCTTTTTCTCCTTCTTGCGGTTTTGCTTCTCTTTCAGCTTCTCCATCTTTCGGGCTATCTTATCTTCCTGTTCCTTGGAAGTCAGGTTGTCTATCGATTCACGGAAGTCCGCCAGTTCCTGGCGTACCAGACGTGTTTTTTCTTTTTCAGCCTGTGCCTCTTTTATGGTACGGATGGTGTTCTCGATACGTGCATTTGATTCTTGCAACAACCTCTCCGCCTCCTCTTTTGCCTGACGGATGATCTCTTTTCTCGACTTTTGTAATTCTTCCATCTCAGCCTGATAGCGGGCAATGGTTTCTTCCATATGCTTTTCGCGCTGGCGGATAGTCTGACGCTTTCCTTCCCAATAACGTTTGTCACGTACGATATCCTGCAAATACTTGTCGGCATTGATATATTCACTTCCCACAATCTCAGAAGCATCTGCGATCACATCTTCCGGTAATCCGATTTTACGAGCGATTTCTACAGCGAATGAACTGCCCGGATTACCGATCTGAAGTTGGAAAAGTGCCTGCATCAGATGACGGTCATATAGCATGGCACCGTTTACTACACCTTCGTGATCCTCTGCAAAATGTTTTAGATTCTGGTAGTGTGTAGTTATAACACCGAAAGTACCCTTTATGTTGAATCGTTTCAGTACAGCTTCGGCAATAGCTCCGCCGATCTGGGGTTCTGTACCTCCACCGAATTCGTCAATTAAAATCAGACTTCGTTCGTTGCAGTTCTTCATCATGATTTTCATATTGGTCAAGTGTGAAGAATAGGTACTCAAATCGTCTTCAATGGATTGTTCATCACCGATGTCGATGAAGATACTGCCAAACAGGCCTACATGACTTCGTTCGTGCATGGGTACGAGCATGCCGCATTGCAGCATATATTGTAGTAACCCGACTGTTTTCAGACATACGGATTTACCTCCGGCGTTGGGACCGGATATAATAAGGATACGCTGTTTGAGGTTCAGTTCTATGTCCAATGGCACTACTTTCTTTCCATGTTTGGCAAGCGAAAGTTGTAATAGTGGGTGGACGGCCATTGTCCAGTCCAATAATTGCTCGTTCTCCAGGCTGGGTTTGATACTGTTTGTTTGGATGGCGAAGTGACTTTTGGCACGAATGAAGTCTATCTCGGCAAGAAATTCATACGATTGCAGTATTTCCGGGATAGAAGGACGCAGGGTGTTAGAGAACTCAGTCAGGATACGGATGATCTCCCGGCGTTCATCCCCTTCCAGTTCACGGATACGGTTGTTGGCTTCCACTACTTCCGCTGGTTCGATAAATACAGTTTTTCCGCTGGCCGATTCATCGTGGACGATTCCTTTGATTTTACGTTTTAATCCCGGAGCCACCGGAATAACCAATCGACCGTCGCGCATGGTTGGTGCCACGTCTTTGTCCACATAGCCTTCGGATTGTGCGTTTCGGAGTATGCTGTTAAGCGAACGTGAGATACTTCCCATCGTGTTAGCCAGTTCCCGTCGGATGCGTGACAGTTCGGTCGAAGCATTATCCTTGATTTTGCCATATTTATTTAAAATGCCATCAATCTTGGTGATAAGTTGTGGAAAGACAGTTATGTCACCGGCCAGTTTTTTCAGGCTGGGGTAGGGACAATCCGATTCTTCTTCATCATTGCGCTGCAGGAAACGGATGATGTCCCGGATGGTCTCCAACGAACGTCGTAGATCAAACAATTCTTGTTCGTCCATGTACATTCCTTCTATTCGGATTCGTTTCAAAGAGGGACGGACATCGAAAAAAAATTGGTCGGGAAAGTTATCTTCCTCTTGTATGATGCGAACAAACTCTGCAACCTGATTCAGCAGTTCATCAACTTCTTCAAAGTGATCGGAAAAATTCATTTCATTCACTCTCTCTTCTCCTAATGTGCTGAGACATTTGTCTTTTAATAATTGTCTGATTTGGTCGAATCCTATTTTCTGCTCAAAATTCTGGGGATATATCATGGATTATCTAATTTATCTATATAACAGTTTCAATTGAATTGTTCCGCAAAAATACGATTATTCCACGAAAAAAATGGCAAAATGTTTGTGGATTTAAAAATGATTCGTACCTTTGCATCGCTTTAAGAGAAAAGCACTACTTAACCGTAGTTTTGGAGAGGTGGCAGAGTGGTCGATTGCGGCGGTCTTGAAAACCGTTGTACTGCGAGGTACCCGGGGTTCGAATCCCTGTCTCTCCGCAATAAACGCTGATAATCAGCAATTTACAAGAATGACGCCCGATTTTACACCCTAAAAAGTAGAATTGGGTGTTTTTGCTTTATTTAATACTTTATTCTTTTATTACTTGTTTGGCTTTGCGCTGTCTTTGGTTGCTTAACTATTATTTATTGTATAATTTGAAAAGGGGATATTGTGTTGTTGATGACATTGTTATACTAATATTTATTTAAATCATTTTCTTTTTTTAACTTTTTTAGAGTAGGGAGTCTCCCGAATAATTCTGTCTTTGTTTACAGCTCTTGTATGTTATACTTTTATTTTCATGCTTTGGGCATAATAATGAAATTGAATGGTTATTTGTAATAAAATACCAATTAATTGGTATTTTATTGTACGGGAAAAATCTTTTAATTTGCAAAAAAACTAAACTGTATTAATATGAAAAGAATATTCATTCTTCTATTCGTTTCCTTAGCATTATTTTCCTGTGAAAAAGAAGAAAATAATAAAATTCTTGAATATCAGGTGTTACCAAGTGAGAACGTATCTAAACCATTTAATTGTCTGGGGGAGAAACGTACTATTACTTTTACAATTATTCAAAAAACATTGATAGATGATGTTTTAGATTCAGAGGTTCCGATTATTCCCAAGGATGTTTCGATAGAATTTGATAAAACTCTTTTTTCTGATATAGAGACAAAAGTAAAGGGTGATCAAGTTGTATTAAATATAACCTCAAATATTAATAAGGAAGATAAAATTTTGAATGGTGATTTACAGATTTCTTATTCTACTATTAATGGCATAAAAGTAGAAAAAATTCCACTGATTATAGATAAAGGGGAGTTGACATTTATGTATAAAATCCATTCGGAACAAAATCCCTTTATTCTACCAGCTGAAGGTGGCAAGTTTGAGTTGCCTTTTACGTGTAAAAAACAGACATATTTGAATGGGCAGTTTATAGAGGAAAGGTATTCTGCATTGAAAGGATTAAGATTTAAAACGATAAGTACTGGTAATATCTGGTTTCTTACGGTCAGAAAAGACGGGGAAAAAATCGGTTTCTACAAATTTACTTTTGTGGGAGAAGGGCCATATAACCAAAAGAGAGAACCCGAATGCTATTTTAACATATATATCCATGATGCAGATGTGGTAGCAGATAATCCTCCAGAAATATTCAGACAAGATTTTATGCAGCCCCAAACCCCAGGTGAGGATTATTATATCCCTTCCCGGGCCTCTTATAAGCATGGGACTTTCGATTTCTAACATATTCAGTATTAACCTTAATTATATTAATTATGAAACAGTATGTATGTTGTTGATTTTGCCAATTATGTTTTTAATTTTATGTTCCGATGATACAGTTGAAGAAATAGGAGGCTCTAATCATGTTCTTTTTGAGAGATACCTTCAAGAAGTGATAAATATTTCAATGGATAATCTGGAAAGGGTGCGCTTGGTGGTGCAGGAGTTGGTACTGTCACACTACCTGTTATCGGTACAGTATCGGGAACCGCTTTAGGTGGGTAGAGCGGCGCCTTAGTAGGAGTTGCTACTTTTTGCTAAAACATGAAAAAAAGCACTCTGATAATGATCTTTTGTCTATCAACATTCATTATAATCCCACTGCTTGTTGATTTATTCGAACAGGAATATTATACAAAATGCTTCGTAATAGTTTTTCTGTTTATATTATCTGTTAAAGGATTATGTAAAAAATCGTGCAAAAATCCTGATTGTTCATTTAAATAAATATCGCAGAAATGTAAATTGACAGTGGATTTATTTACAGCCCTTGTGTATGATGCTTTTATTTTCATGCTTTGGGCATAATGATGAAAATCAATATGTATAGAAAGGTGACTACATTAATTAGTTTTGCAGCATTTATTTTGTTTTGGATCATCATGTGTCCTCTTGGGATGTATGGTCAAGAATCGAAGTGGGTTGATATGAATCCTGTGGGAAAACGGTATTTGCGTTTTCACAAAGATTTTGCAGTTGATTCGGTTAAATATCCTATTTGGGAATATCAAAATTCTGTTATTTTTGCAAATTCTGGTGTTACTCTTCAATTCAAGAAGGGTGGGCCGTTTTTTTACACAGACCAAAGTCCTTTACATAAAGGGGAATATAATGTGTCGGGGGTAATAGCCCCATTGTGGAATGGTCACGTTTACGGCATGGGACGCCAAATGAATTTAATTGGTATTGGTGTTTTTAACTATGCTGCTATTGGATATAACAAATCATTGTCAGATAATTTATTTGCTGATGTTGCATTGCATGCAATGAAGTTGAGTACTCCTCGCCATGTGGATGAAACATTTGGTATATCGGGTAAACTTTCTTATTCCTTTAATTCCCGAATGAGTTTGCATGTATTTGGCGGTTTTTTATTTACTCCTGTTACTTCATTCAGCCGTAATGACTACGGAGGCAGTGTTGCTTTCGATATAACGGATTCTTTTGGAACGGAATTAGGTATAAGGGGGTATCGTGAATATCCTTTTGAACGTGGGGGAGTTACTCCTATCTTAATGCCTTACTATAAATTTAAAAAGCATAAAGTGGAAATGGATTTTGGTGGATTGTTACAAGAAATAATATATGGATTGTTTAAATAAAAAATATCATTTATGAAGAAAATAGTATTTGTATTGTTCGGATGTTTGATCATCTTTCAAAGTTGTAGTAATGTGTTTTATAACCATGCTAATAAAACGGAAAAGGTTACTGTTAAGGTAAAGCCTTTTAAATAAAATAATTGTTTAATACAAAATCATACACTATGAAAATTGAAAAGATTTTTGGTTGTATTTTGAGTGCATGCATGATTGTAAGCTTGTTATCTTGCAATAGCGAAAATGAATTTATCGGTTCTGCACAAGAAACCATACCGGATGTTGAGGTTTCGACAATGGATATGTGGGTAAAAGAAACGAGAAGTGTTAGTGAGTACTTGAATATGCCAGTTCTTCATTTTAAAGATGAACAGGTGTATAGCGAGACGCTCCGGCAGCTTAAAAACATGACAGAAAATGAAAGATTTACTTATTTTCAGCAGTTGGGCTTTGAAGGGGCGTATATTTTATGGGAGCAGGCAGATAGGGAGCTCGATAAAATATTTGATATGGAAAGTGATGATTCTCACTTAATACAAGAGATGATAAATACGTACAAGGATAAATATTCAGATATTTTTTCTTTTAATACAGTTGACTTATTCGACGTTACCCCTTATTTTACATTCACTGATAATGATTTGTCCTTACTCGGTAATATAAAAGGTTACGTTGTAATCGGTAATAGTCTAAGAGGGCCTAAATATGATTATCCTACTTATGATTTGGATGAAGTTGTTTCAGCTACACGGGCAGCAGAGCCAACTCCGATTGAGCCAGGTTTTAAGGGATTTAAAGATGCTTCATTAACAATCAAGAATGGAAAATATAAAAGCACAATGACTATTGGGCGTATCGTTAATGGTAATTCTTTTGCTGTGGAATTTAAAACTAAAAAGAAACAACTTTTTTGGAAAAAGAGTGTTAAGGCCGGTTATTCGGCTATGTTAACAATGAAAAGCTCAAAGTTTAATTATAAGAATACAGTCTTTTGTCCTTATGGAAAAGAAGTTTTGATTTTAAATCTACCCATAGAACGAGTTGGAAATGTCTTTGATGCAGTTGTGGAAAACTTTAAATCTTCAAGGGGAGATGCAAAAGGAAACCAATCATTTCATAACATACGTGTAATATAGTCAACAGTAAAGATAGCAATATAATGAGCGTATATAAATCAAAGTTTCAGCCGATAATGGAGCGCTGGTCTCTGGTGTTAAAGATTGTCTTATTAACTACTGGACTTATGTTTCTATTAAGAACTTTTATGCTACAATCTTTGCAGGATCAAATCGCAAGCCTGTTATTGGGTATCATTCTTGTATCTATATACATATACATGCTGATAGTGATTCCTTCATTTATTTGTTTGGAAAAGGATCAACTCGTTATAAAAAGAGTGTTTGGTAAGAAATGTATTCCGTATTCTTGTATTAAGAACGCTTTTGTTTATGACGGTGTTCAAAATGATGTCCGTTATTTTGGAAGTAATGGCTTTTTGGGGTATATAGGTGTAATGGGGAGTACCCATTATGGGAAATATTATTCCTATGTAAAGAATCCCAATCAACAAATTTTTATATTAACAGAAAAAAAGAATTACCTCTTAAGCTGTGAGAACAGAGATATGTTTATAAAAGATTTGTTGATTCACTTATAATATGCTGAATATTAATATGGTCTGTTGGAAAATATAGTTATGATATTACTTGACGGGAAGAATATGTTTTTTATTCTTCCCGTTAGTTTTTTAGAGAACTAATAATTAATACCCCTTCTCTGCTATTAAGTAATTATATTTTCAATCCTTTTCGCTGCTTGTTTTCAACAGGTGTGTTTAGCCCTAACTTTTCTTTAATTTCCTGAAATTTCTTCCTGAACCAATCGAGTATGGGTACTCCGTCAATGCACAGCCTGAATTTTCCTTTCTCCTGCGGGTCCCTCTCCACTGTTGCCGTTGAGTGCTCCGTCCTGAACTTCTCCTTGTACTCCTTTGAATAGAGCCTTCCCTTGAACTCCACGGGTTGCAGGCTGACAATTCGTCTTGTCAGTTCTTCGGTGAAGCCCACTTCCCGGCATTGTTCTGCTATGGGTATCAGTTCCTTTACAATAGGAAAGTAGGTGTCTATCAGTTCCAGCCGATTGTCGTATTCTGCGATTTTCTGCCGGTAGCTCCGGTCAACTCTGTTTATCTCGCTGCTGTGACGGTTTTCCATTTTTGTCTGCTCCCTCTGTTCGGCTTGCACCTGCTTTTGCAGATTCACAATGTTCCGTTTCAAATTTTCATTCTCTGCTTCCAGCTTCTTAACTTTGCTGCCGCCGAAAAGTGAGCTCACCCCGTCCGCTATGGCTGTGGTGGCGTTCACCGCCGCTCCCTTCATTTTCTGCACGTTGATTTCCCCCTTTACCTGCTTCAGCTTTTTCATTGCTTCCTCTTCCAGCCCCAGCAGGTTTTCTATGTTCTCTTGCAGGCTGTCCTGCTGCTCCACCAGCTGCTTGTAGTATTGCATGGTGGAAATATGCCTTGCCAATGAGCCGTCCACGCCTCTCTGCAAGCCGTACTTGTTCATGGCTTGGGCATAAGTGTCCTGATAGTGTTTTAGCCTGTGCCTCGCCATTACATCATCTGCGCAGAGTCTCACGTCCTGCGGGTTCTTCTTTCTGTACTTTTTCTTCCCGTTCTGTTCTTCCTGTCCGGCTTTCCTTCGCTCTCCGGTCACTATCGGTATGACTGTGGCGTGTATGTGCGGTGTCTTCTCGTCCATATGCAGGACTGCCGATACGAGGTTCTGTTCCCCGTATGTTTCCCGGAGCCATTGCAGGCTGTCGTTGCACCAATCGTCAAGTCGTCCGTCCGCCTCTATTTGTTTCATGTCCCTGTTGCTTCCGGTGAGCAGTACCCGGATAGCCCTTACTTGGTTGGTACCTACCTTGCGTCTGATACCTGCCGTTTCCACCCGGTGTGCTATCGCCTGCGTGCGGTTTCTCACCCCTTCGGGAAACTGTACGAGCTCCCGGTTCAGGTGCGTGCGTGTTCTGTCCGCATTCTTCGGGTGAACGGTGCGCTCTATGTGTGCGGACATCCTGCTGTCCGTCCCTTTTGCCTTTTCCAGATGCAAAACTGCATATCCCATAACTGTCAATAATTTCAGGTTAATACTTCCCCTGCCTTGCCTTTATGCCGCATGGCAGACGGGGTTTCCAAAGGGGCGGCGCCCCTATGGCTCGTTGGGGCTTTTTTAGCAATGTGTGCATTGCGTTAAGAAAAAGCCCTAATGAGCTATGGCTTTTTTCAAAGCCTTCCGGTGGCTGTGCGGCTACATCCTGATCCCTTTGCCTTTCTTCTTCGGCTGCTCTGTCTGGCTTTGCCTTTTTTCCGCTTCCGGTTTCTCTTGCTGCCGTTGCGCCTGTCCTGACCTTTTATCCCGCAGGAAGTCGTTCAGATCGTTGTACCCTTCGTATATGTGCGATGCGTCCCGTATGCGCAGTCCGTACTCTTTTTGCAACTCCTGAACGGCCTCCATTCCCGCCTTGTCGTTGTCAAGGAAACAATGGATGCTTTCATAACCGCCCAACGGTCGGATTGCTTTGGAAAGGTCGGAAGTCGAGTTCAGTACGATGTAGTCCTGCCCGTCAAGTTCGGGACGGTCGGGACACCTTTCCAGCCGCAGGGTGAGGAAAGAGAGGTAGTCCATGAATCCCTCGAAGATGTAGCATGCCTCCTTCGACTCCGATTGTCGTATATGGGTGATGTCCTTCGGTGCTATGCATCCCTTGAAATGCTTGTTGCGTATCTCGTATCCTCCCGAACGGTTGGGGAAGCCTATAGCATAGTATGGGGTTTCCCCGGTCAGATAGCGGACCTCCCTGCATTCTCTTTTTGCCAGTTCCGTATTTATTCCCCTTTGCCGCAGGTAGGTATACAGGGCGGGAGAGGAGAGCGGTACTACCTCCAACTGCCGGAAACTCGGCTTTGACAAGGGTTGCTTGCCAAAAGAGAAAGAGACCGGGCGCACGTTTTGTGCCTGCTCCCTTATCCTTTCCAAGAGGTAGGGCAGACTGTCGGATGCGTATAGCTCCTGTGCCAGTGCGATGATATTACCACCTTTGCCTGCGCCAAAATCATACCATAGGTTGCGTTCGGTGTTCACCTTGAAGGAGGGTTCCTGTTCGTCCCTGAACGGTGAGTTGTACCATAGACTACCACCCTGTTGCCTTACCGGACTGTATCCAAGACTGTGCAGATATTCCTCTATGCGTATCTGCTTCGCTTCATTCATATTCATCATATTTCTGTTTTAAGTAGATATTGTTTTTTTGGGGGGGGACCCGTACCCTTTCATGTGTTACGGGCTGCATCCGCTTTACTTTATTTTGCTATATATATGCCCCCAGACTAAAGTAAAGCGGTTTCCGGTCTGTGCCGTCATGGTGGAGGCCTGGTATGAGACCATACCCTTTTCCGTACTGTCATACCGTTGTTCTTGTCAGGTGTGAATATTATTATTTCTTTTCGCCCGTATCTTTTTGTATATTACGGGCTATATCCACTTTACTTTACTTCCGTATATATATGGTACGGGACTAAAGTAAAGTGGTTCCCATACAATACCGCTAATAGTGAAAATCGGGTTTGAAGGTGTATTTCCTGCCGTTCTCCTGTACTATCATCCGTTTGTTTTTCAGTACTGTAATGAGGTCTGTCAGCCTGTTTCCCCCAAGCATGACACCGACAGAGGCGTAGGTTTTCCTCAATTCTTCCGCAAGCTCCTTGTAGCCGTATTCATCTTTGAGTGTGAATGCCGCTTCCAGTGCGATGCGGTGCTGCTTCTCTGTGATGTCCTTGTAGGGGTCGAACTTCTCCTTTTTCCCTTTTCCCGGATCCTTGTGTTTGAACAGGTATTCGTCCAGCAGTTCGGGCAATGCCTCCCCGTTGATGCGGAATGCGAACGGTTCGAAGTTCATCGCCCTGATATGTGCTGCCTTGACCGTACTGATGTCGGGGTCCTTCTCGTCCTTCTCCACTTGCAGCACTGTTTCGGCCTTGTTGCTAAGCTCCGTTCCGATGTGTCCCCTTGCGTTCTCGTCCCCCTTGTTCTGATGCAGTATGGTGTGTATGTGTATGTGTCTTTCCCCCGTCCATGTCATCAGCAGGGAGATTACCTTCGTGGACTCGCTGGGGCTGTTGATGTCGTACACCATATCCCGTATTCCGTCAATGACTACCAGCCCTACATTTTCGGTGCGGTAAATGGCCTCCCTCACGATTGCTATTCGTTCCTCGGGCGTGTACTTCCTTAGGACAAGGAATTCAAGGTCTTTATGGTTCCTGCCTGTCGGCAGTCCCGCCATGCGTAATATTCTTTTTGCCACTTTCGCACAGTGGTAGGAACTTTGTTCGGTATCCACATAGAGTATTTTCCTCCTGTTTTCGGGCAGTTCCGCCGTGTAGCTTAGCACTGTCCCGTTTTTCAGTGCAGCCGCCACGATTGCGGAAACATTGAACGTTTTCTTGCTCTTTGCTTTTCCGATTGATGCGCTGAAGTTCCCCAGCGTGCCTATGACGGAACCGTGTACTTTCAGTATTTCGGGTGCCCTCTCGTAGTCTTCCGAAAGGTCGAGCCGTGAGGCTTGCCACAGTATCACCGCCGCTTCGGGCGTGACTTCTTTTCTTTCTCTGTACTCCATGTCCGTACCTCCTTATCTGCGTCCCCCGCTTTTGTGTCCTGCCAGTTCGAGTGCCATGTCCGCATCTACGATGATTTTGCGTCCTATCTGCGTAATGGCTCTGTCTATCTTCCCACTTTTCTTGATGCGGTTTGCTGTGGGCATACTGCACCCGAACAGGCGTGCTATGCCGCCTATCCCGTACACGTATTTCTTTTCCGTATCGGCTGCGGGCTGTGCTGCTCTCGCTTCCCTTTCCTGCAGGGCGTGTCGGTTCAGTAATATAAATTCCTCTCCCGTCATCTGCCATACGGGCTTTGATAAAAGTTCTCTGATTTCCATGTTGGAATGAATTTAACGTTTGTACTGTAAGCCCTGCGCACGGGCTTTTTTGTTTCGTTCGAACAGTGCAAAGTTAATCCCGGATACGGGTGGTAAGGATGTGGATAGCGTGAATGGGGTATCACGCTATCTCACTAAATATCAGAAGATAATAAAGAGTGGTGAAAAATATTTCGGGTGGTAAAAGTGGTTGTTTCGTGGAATGTCGTGGCGTATCGCTGACTATCGGAATATTGACTGCATTTCCTTCGCAAATATCTGATTGCTGTCACTGGGAAAATCGGAAACGGGTTCTTTGTATTTTGATTTATAGTATGTGTCGTCTATTCCCAGCAGGTTCATGATGTCCTTTCTCCATTTTTCTCTGTCTGGTTTGTGCAGTGTTTCACCCATAAGGAAAATAAGATAACATACACGAGCCTTTTCCCTCGGTCTTATTATCAGTTTGCCTTCGCACGGTTGCAGGTTCATGCTGGCGTAAAAGTCCAGTTCGGAAATGGCTTCGAACTGTTCACCGTTACATTTTTCGTAAACGGCTGACAAGAGTTTCATGGGAAAATAGGTGGGTGAGGGTGTCGGTGTGGCGGCCTCTTTTTCTTCCCCTTCCTTTTTCTTTTGGCCGGTCATGTATTTTTCGAGGATTGCCAGCAGCGATCCGTCCAGCCTGTATATGTCTCCGCAGCGGTTTTTCAGGTATTGTAGGGCTTCCCGCCTTGCCTGTTCCTTCTGTGCATATAGTTCATCCAGCTTGGCTTTCTCCCTGTCGTATTCCCGTTTGCACTGCCCGTATCTTTTTTCCAACCTTTCCTCTTCCTGACGATCATGTTCCCTGAAACCGACTGCCTCCAAAGATCCGTTAGCTTCCATAAGTTCCCGGTAATATTCGTTTGTGATTTGCATTTGTCTTTCGATGTCCCGGTCATGACATCTTTCATGCTGCCGGCAGATATGTTCAATATCGAGACGGTCGAAAAGCTCCTTGCAGGTATTATACATTGAGATATTGTTTTCAATCTCCCGTTTCAGGCTGTTCAGCAATATGGAAAAGTGCGTACCCTCCGTTTCAAGCATGAGGCTGATAAGTGCCTTTTCAAAGGTCTGTGTGTCTTCATACTCTTTGTAAAAGTCATGAATGAACTTCTGCTTCTCAAAAGAGAGGCCGTCACCGGATGTTATTTCCGTATATGTCTTGTTGAGTTTCCCGTAGCGGGGTATCATTGAGGTTATTCTTTCTTCCATGCTATTGTTGTGTTTACAGTTGGTTGAATTTGTTCATCGCATTGGCCTTGATGTCATCGGCAACGTCTATGTATGGTTTCATCGCCTTGTAGTCGCTGTGTCCCGTCCACTTCATCACCACTTGTGCGGGAATACCCAATGCCAAAGCGTTGCAGATGAATGTCCGTCTTCCGGCATGGGTTCCCAGCAGGGCGTATTTGGGTGTGACGGTGTCTATACGTTCATTTCCCTTGTAGTAAGTTTCCCTTACCGGGTCGTTGATTTCCGCAAGTTCCCCCAGTTCTTTCAAATAATCGTTCATCTTTTGGTTGCTGATGACCGGAAGTGCCTTGTGATCTTCAAAGTGTACGCTTTTGTATTTTTCCAGTATCGCCTTGCTGTGGTTGTTTAACTCTATGATAAGGCTGTCCGCTGTCTTTACGGTTGTCACTTCTATATGGTCGGGCTTGATGTCGCTCCGTTTGAGGTTGTACACGTCCGAATAGCGCAGCCCGCTGAAACAGCAGAACAGAAAAACGTCCCTTACCCGTTCGAGATACTGCTTGGTTTGGGGTATCTTGTAGTCTTTCAGTCTGTTCAGTTCCTCCCATGTGAGGAATATCACTTTTTTGGGTGTGTTTTTCAGCTTGGGCTTGAAGCTGTCATAAGCCATGTTCTGATTGTACCCTTTCTTGAAACTCCACCGCAGGAACCATTTCAGGAAGGCTATCTGCTTGCCTATGGTGCTGTTACGCATATCTTTCTTGTTACGCAGGAAGTCCACATAGTCATTCAGTCCGTTCTCGGTGAACGTATCAAAGGAAAGTTCATCCCTGAACTCTTTCAGGTGGTTCTTTACCGCAGCGAATTTTTCGTAGGTTGCGTCTGTCCAGTCGTTCTGTTTCCCGCATTCCCTTACAAACTCCTCGAACGCCTCCCAAAAGCTGATTTTAGGTCCTTCGGCTGTTTCCTGCTCTGTGACTGGTGCATCCTTCATCCTTGCATTGAAGCTGTCCTTTATCTGTGCGGGTGTGGGTAGTACGTTCTGTACTTCAAACTCTTTGAAGATGTTCTGTATCTCCGTATACTGTCTTAGCAGGTCTGCATTGATTTCGGATGCGCTTAGCTTCAGTTTGTTTGTGCATCCGTTCTTTACCCTTTGTTTGTCCGTATCCCATTTGGTAGCGTCGATGCGGTAGCCCGTTGTAAACTCTATACGCTGGCTTGCGAATATCACACGCATACGGATAGGCACATTCTCTGTGATTGGCACACCGTTTTTCTTCCGGCTTTCCAGTGCGAAAATGATGTTTCTTTTGATATTCATAATTGGGTGTGTTTGAAAATTGACACCCAAAAATACACCCAAAAAGTGAGATATGCAAAGATATTAAGAGATATTTTATTTTCTGTTTACTTTGTAATAACTTGGTAATTAACAAGATATTACGAGTTTGTGATATTGTTTGAAATGATAGGTGATAGAACCTATCTCTCCGCTGAGCGTCAAAGATAAATGACGGAAAAGTAAAAGTAAGTCCCGTAAAATCAAGGTTTTACGGGACTTTTTATATTTATGCTTGGACAAGTGAAAAACATGATTAGCCTGTCATCGCAGCCAAGAACATAACAATAATCAAATAACGTTTGCAGGCTGTACAGACGGGCAAAAAGACTATACACTAATTTTGTATTATGAAATCAATAGAATTGTTTGTTGCATGTTGTTTGTCATAAGTTGTTTAGGTAAGTCTCAACCAAAGCAACAATCTGCCGATTTATATAGGTTGCCCTTATGTAATGAATGTGTGAAAAATGAAATTTATTGTGCTTTGACACTAATGGGATCTGTTGAAGTTGATGATTTAAATGAAAATACAAATAAATAGAGATTTGATTAGGCTAATAGAAGAATACGCAGGAAGTTTGAATACGTATTCTGATGTGACATTCATGAGAAGAAAACAAGAATATCAACGATTAACGATACGGGATTTACAGGAAGGAGTTATTAATAAGAAAATCTATTGATTTGCCGACACTGCCCTACCCTAAAAAAAAGATATACAATGAAAGTAAAATTATTGTTTTTGGTCTTCGTTCTGTATGCGTGTGGAACTAAAACGGTTTCGGAAGAGAAATCTTATGATCGAATAACCATGACGACTTATGAAAACAAGTATGATGAAAATAATCGTTTGTCAGAGGTACAATTGACCAGAACATCTCATCATAGGTATGAAGAAGATTCTGAAACAATTGATTTAATTGATGATAAAAGCACGTATTATTATACGTATATCAACAACGAAGAGTTTACGGTAAGAAGAAAGTCAAAGAGGTCGGGAAATATCAAGATTATGAGATATGCTCCCCAAAGGGAGGAGGTGTTAACATTAAATGCTCAAGGGGATACCATTGATTATTTATTGCAGAAATATTATGATAAAAGTAAACTCAAATTAGTGTATGTTAGAAATATAAACAATGACTATGTACTGCATGAAGACAACGACTATGAGGAAAAGAATGAATACGACGGGAATGGTAATCTAACAAAAAGAGTGCAATACTATTTTGACATAGGGAAAAAAAGAACCACTTACTTCTTTCGGGGACTATCTTATGAGGAAGCTAAAAAAAGGATTCCCCGTACAGACGAGGACTATGACATCGTGTGCGATATAGAGAAAATGGCAGGAGACACCCTTATCAGGAAATGTATAAAGAATGGTATTGTCAGTTCTATTAACAAGACGATTGTTGACGAAAAAGGGAAAAAGGAATTTATATTCGACGCTGACATGAAGTTCACAGGTAGTTTCACGGAATTTAAGTCGGATGGTTTTGATATTCACGTTGATCGTATTGTACTGGACGATTGCACGGATGTTGATAGCACTTATTATAAGAATGGGAAAGAGGTAAGATGCGTTTATCTTTCGGATACGTCTAAACGTATTGTACTTTCTAAATATGATAAATGGGGAAATATGGTTGAGAGGGTGGAAAAGACAAAGTATTTTTATTCGCAAGACGGAGAGGAATTGATCAATGAAATGCTGCAAGTAGTGAGAGAGAATGAGAAGAAGAAAGAAAGTAGAAAGCGATTGAAAATATCAAAATAAAAAGGTTGTGAGAAATAAACATTTAATCGGGGTATGAAGGGGGGAGACAGATTCTTAGAAAGAATGACCGTTATTGTGACGATGATTTTCACGATATTCATGATTATCAGAATCGGCTACTTGCGGATCGGTCTCCTGACCCTCGTCATGTGCGCATGATCGGACTTTTCTCGTTTGTCCCCCATAGGTATATTGTATCGCTGAATACAGGAAGGTGCTGGAAGGCGACAGAGATATGCTAATCAGATACCCTCTCTTTCCTTCTAATGACTTTTCATTACGCTTTTAATAAAGATATTGGTAGAAGACAATTGTCTGAGACTAATTGTGAGTTCTATTCCTCAATGTGGCTTAATGATTTTCTGTTCTGTGATTCTCTTCGACTTTTTTTGTTGATCGGCTAATATTACAATGATAACAGACATTAGTATCAGTAATAAACCGATTAATGATTGTAATGTGAAATGTTCCGAAAATACCAATACGCCTACAACCACTGCGACCAAAGGTTCCATTGAACCAAGGATGGCTGTTGTTGTCGAACCGGCATATTTTACCGCTAAAATCAACGTAAGGTCGGAGATGACGGTAGATAGAAATGCCAATGCCAAAATATAAAATCCGGCTTTTGTGCTGGGGATGGAGGATATACCTGCTGTAAATAGACTGTAGATGAAAAAGATTACGCAACCGCCTAAAAGCACATAGAACGTAAGCACTTCAGCAGGTAATTTACCTATATCCAATTGATTCAGAGCAACAATATATATCCCATAGGTTAATATCGTAAGAGCTGCGAGTCCGATACCCATCAATCGGATACTGCCTCCTCCCGACCAACACATAAGTGCAACACCGATTAGTGAGAGTGAGGCTGCTAAGAATAGAGATTTGGATTTTTGTTCTTTAAAGAATACTACCATTAAGAAGCTGACACAGATTGGATAGAGAAAGTGAATGGTTGTAGCCACTCCACTAGTTATATAATGGTAGGAATAAATAAGAAATAGCGCTGTAAGAGCATACAAGGCACCTAAACCGATGATAGAGATCAGATGTTTCATATTTATTTTTAAAGTACTTTTGTGCAAAAGACATACTGCTCCCATCATAAGGGTAGAAAATAGAAATCGATAAAAAAGAATGTTGGATTCATTCATTTCCATATTTCCCATTAATGGAATTGTAAATAATGGAATGAGCCCAAATGTACCTGATGAAATCATTGCATAAATAATACCTTTTAAACTTTTCATATCATACAGAATTAAAATTTGAGCGCAAAGGTAGGTTACAGGGAAGAATGAAAAGTTACCAAAAGGTAATTAATGCATATCGGCCCTGATTCTACTTAAGGATTGTGGAGTTATGTCCAGCCATGCGGAGAGGTCTCTCATTGATAATCTTTGTATCAGTTTGGGCATTTCTTTAAGTAGATATTGATATTGTTCTTTCTTGCTCATCCAGTGGATAGATGAAAAATAGAAAGCAGATGAAGTAAGCCATTCCTGAAGAATCATTCTTCCCCAATTGGATAAATTAAGAGAGTCTTTGAATGAGGTGGCTAAGTCTTTACGGGAGATTCTCCATAAAATACAAGTATCTACTGCCTCTAAAGTATATAGTGATTGTCTGCTCTCTGTCAGGTTGGGTGAACTGAGTGGGGCATCATTTTCTAATGCAAAAAATATGATAAATTCTCTGCCCTCTCTTAGAATCGTACTTTTTACAATCCCTTTCTCAACAAAATAGATATAGTGATCTGTTTGCCCTTCTTGAAGGATAATCTCTCTCTTGGGCACAGAAAATTTTGTGAACTTTTCAAGCAATATTTCTATATCTTTTTCAAAAAGTCCATATTTATCTCTTAATATTTTTTTAATCCCGTTCTCCATACTTTAAAGAAAACAAAAAGACACGATGCAATGTTGGCGTAATTCTGATAAAAATGTACGGCATACCACTTGTAAAAGTATACTTAATTATAGAAAGAAACGGGGAAACAGGCCGATATTGAAGTGGCAATGCTCCTTGGAAGGGTACACAGAAAACATACTCTATCCGGTGAAGTGATGCTATCCATGAGTCAGAAACAGATATTAAAGTATATGTTTTACCGATGAAATCACTATTTTTGCTGCATATATGGATATATTGATTAATCAGGAGGAGATATAATGCTTGCATATACATATGTCGAACATGGGAAGTTTGAACTTTTGGAGAAGTTGAGGCCACAAATAAAAGATGCCCGGGATGCAATCGTACGTGTAACACTTGGCAGTATCTGCACCAGTGATCTTCATATTAAACATGGCAGTGTTCCGCGTGCAGTTCCTGGTATTACAGTCGGCCACGAGATGGTGGGCATTGTGGAGGAAGTAGGCTCCGGCGTCATTTCCGTCAGACCCGGTGATAGAGTGACAGTCAATGTCGAAACCTTTTGTGGAGAATGTTTCTTTTGTCGGCACGGATATGTGAACAACTGTACTGACCCCGACGGAGGATGGGCATTAGGTTGCCGTATTGATGGCGGACAGGCGGAATATGTCAGGGTTCCGTATGCCGAGCAGGGATTGAATCGTATTCCCGATAATGTCAGTGATGAACAAGCTCTGTTTGTAGGTGATGTGCTTGCGACGGGGTTCTGGGCTACCCGCATTTCGGAGATATCCGAAGATGATACGGTTTTGATTATAGGTGCCGGCCCTACCGGAATCTGTACTTTGCTCTGTGTGATGTTAAAGAAGCCACGGCGCATTATTGTTTGTGAACGGTCTGCTGAGAGAATCCGGTTTGTTCGTGAACATTATCCTGACGTGCTGGTGACAGAACCTGAAAACTGTAGGGATTTTGTACTCTGCAACAGCGATCATGGTGGAGCGGATGTCGTGTTGGAAGTGGCGGGTTCCGAAGAAACTTTCCGTCTGGCGTGGGAGTGTGCCCGCCCCAATGCCATCGTTACCATCGTAGCCCTTTATGACAAACCTCAGTTTTTACCTTTGCCCGATATGTATGGCAAGAACTTGATCTTCAAAACAGGTGGGGTAGATGGTTGCGATTGTACTGAGATTCTCAGTCTGATTGAGCAAGGCAGGATAGACACTACTCCTCTTATTACGCATAGGTTTCCGTTGAACGAAATAGAGGAAGCTTATCGTATCTTTGAAAACAAGCTGGAGGGAGTTATCAAGATAGCTATAACGGGAGGCAGGTAGGGGAGTGTTTGTATTGACACTTTCTGCACATATTACAATTGAAAAAGGAAAAATCATAGAGTTAATCAAATCAAAGAGAATGCCTATCATAGAAATATCATCCTTGTCTCATCCCGGAGTAGAGATATTCAGTACCCTTACTGAAGCCCAGTTGCGTAATCGCATCGATTCCGACCGGGGAATTTTTATAGCAGAAAGCCCCAAGGTTATTCAAGTTGCTTTAGACGCCGGTTATGAACCTTTGGCTATTTTATGTGAGCAAAAACATATCATCGGTGACGCTGCCGTTATCATTGAGCGTTGTGGTGATATTCCTGTCTATACAGGCAAGCGTGATATACTTGCTTTACTCACCGGATATACACTTACCCGCGGAGTGCTTTGTGCCATGCGGCGTCCTGAATTAAGAAGTGTGGAGGAAGTATGCCGCGAAGCCAAACGTATCGTGGTAATAGATGGAGTTGTTGACACCACTAACATCGGAGCTATTTTTCGTTCGGCTGCTGCCCTCGGCATAGATGCTGTTTTGCTGACGCGGAACTCTTGTGATCCGCTCAATCGCCGTGCGGTCAGGGTATCTATGGGGTCAATATTTCTTGTATCATGGACTTGGATAGATGGTTCTCTCAGCAGGCTTGGCGATTTGGGATTTCGTACGGTTGCTATGGCACTTACTGATGATTCCATCTCTATCGATGATCCGGTTTTGAAGACTGAGCCCAAGTTGGCTATCATAATGGGTACCGAAGGAGACGGACTGCCGTACGAGACAATTTCCGAAGCCGATTATGTGGTTCGCATCCCTATGTCGCATAGTGTAGATTCACTTAATGTGGCGGCTGCTGCTTCTGTGGCTTTTTGGGAACTTCGTGCTCCAACTTTCAAGGAGTGATATGCCGAAGTCATACTTACAGTTATCCGGTTCTTTTCAAATTAAAGAAAAACATTTTCCCATGGCTTAGATTTAAATTCTTTAGGTCGCTATAGCTTAAATAAATGTTATATCACAAACTTTTCTCTTTGGGCATTGTTTCGGAGTGCAGTAAGTTATTTAAAAACATACCGATATGGAAGAGAAAAAAGAAGCCCGTCAAAAACGGAACAGGGAAAAATTAGCAACTGCTGATTGGGTAATGGCAGAATTTTATGCTACGTGGTGTCCTCATTGCGAACGTATGCAGCCCGTTGTAGAAGAATTCAAGAAACTTATGGAAGGGACTCTCGAGGTAGTACAGATCGATATCGATCAGGAAGATGCTTTGGCTAATTTCTATACGATCGAATCGGTTCCGACATTTATTTTAATGAGAAAGGGAGAACAGCTTTGGAGGCAATCCGGAGAACTGGATTTAGAAAGGCTGAAGAAAGCAGTGAAAGACTTTAAATCCTGAAAAGGCAATACGAATTACACGGATTATCAAGACAAGCACTGCTTTATTTGCTTTCAGTCTGTGATAATCCGTGTAACCCGTGTTGCAAAGATTGTTGCAAGATCCCTGTCTTGGGGATTATTCGGCAACAAATATCGGACTCAATACGTTTTTATCGGCATCTACCGGATAGAGGGCTTGTTCTTTTTCCAGTCTTTGAACCATTAGACGGAAGAGTTCTTTCGCTTTTTGTTGGTTTGTTTTTGACAGATCATTTTTTTCGTAAGGATCTTCTGAGAGGTTAAACAGTTTATAGGTAGGCGCCTCCGGAGTCTGTGGGTTATAATAATAGATGAATTTCCAGTCTCCCTTACGATAAGAGGTGAAATAGCTGCCGCGATGCTCATGTGGGAAATGCATTAAGAAATCATCACGATGCTTTTTATCTCTCTTTCCCTTTAACAGTTTTCTTAAATCGGCTCCGTCTAAGATATGGTTGGGAGCAGGTTTGACACCCGCAACAGAAAGTACGGTTGGATATATATCCATAACCGTTCCCATTTGGGTTTGTATGGCATTCCGGGCTATAGGATATGCCTTTTGGAATTTATTGTTTGGGTTGGGATGTGCCCAGCTGACAATGAAAGGAACACGGACTCCCCCCTCATATTCCGATCCTTTTTTTCCCTTGAATGGGGCAGATGAACCATAATCGGCAGCATCCCCGAGTGGTGCATCACCACCATTATCTCCCAAAAAGATGATCAGAGTATTTTCCGCTATCCCCATATCTTCGAGTTTATCCAGAATGTCTCCCAGCGATTTATCCATACCTTCGATCAGGGTGGCAAAAGCGCGTGCTTGTTGAGATTTGTTTGGATCGGTATAGTGGCTGATGAAGCGTTCATCGGTTTCGAATGGAGAGTGAACGGCATAGTGTGCCATGTTTAGATAGAAAGGCTTTTTTTCTGCAACGGCTTTTTCTATCTCTTTACCGGCTTCTAATGTGAGTGCATCACTTAAGAAGGTGTGAGTTTTGTGATATTGTTCCAAGTCGGGCACGGCTCTTGCTCTTTGACCCTTGATCCAGCCGTATCCGTTTTCTCCATGATAACTACCCGGATGACCGATTGCCGAACCGGCTATGTTGACATCAAAGCCCAGATTCGTAGGGTTTTCTCCTTCGCTTTTCAAACATCCGAAGTGTGCTTTACCCACATGGATCGTTTTGTATCCGGCTTGTTGTAATAAATAGGGATAGATCATATCCTGATGAGTAAGCCCTTTCCAATTCCAATGGAATGGTCCGTATGGAGTGCGGTTGTTGCTTTCCGCATTGATCCAGTTCGTAGTGCGGTGACGGGCCGCATTTTGCCCGGTCATGATGGATGCTCTGGAAGGGGAACTCACGCTTTGTGCATAAAAAGTAGAAAAGCGGATTCCCTGGTTTGCCAGACGCTCCATATTGGGAGTACGATACCAATCGTTTAACGGTTGTCTCTGTGCATTTCCATTTTCGTCCGTAACAAAGGGAACGGAGGTGTCCATTAATCCCATGTCGTCGACTAAAAAAACAATGATATTGGGTCGTTCTTGTGCACTTGCTGTTGTGAAACATGCGCTACAGAGGGCTCCCATCAAACTTCGGCTAACTATTCTATTGCTCATTGTGGTTAGTTAAAAAGGTTATTGAGTAGATTGGAACAGGATAATCATAGATATATTAATGATCCGGGATAAAGATATTAAAAAGATATCGGGTTTACAAGAAAAAAGCTAAGAAATAGGATTGGGAAAAGTCTAGATACTGATAAGAATAAAAGATGGAATACAATTGCCATTTTCTACTCAGATATTGTTTTATTAATTAAATTTATGTTACTTTTGCCTGGATAGAGAATTAACTATGGAATTCATAAATCCTAAATTTAAGTATATTTTTGCCTCCATTCTTTTGTTGGGGGGCTTTTTATGTGGGTATAATTTCAAACAATGGTATGTAACCAACCATCGAAACGAAAAACATATTTCTCTTATCTATTCTTGTTCAAAAAAAGAGGCTGACCGGGGACAATTTGAAGAACTGCTGAAGAAAGAATTTAGGTCGAAGGGTGTAGAACCTATATTTGATAAATACTATCTTGATTGTAACCGTTTCGGCCAAAAAGTCGAAATAGAACACATCAGTAATTATCTTGAAGCTCTGAAAAGTAAGCCGATAGACCTTGTTATGGCAATGGGAGATCAGGCTACCCATTCTTTATTATCGACTCGACATCCTTTGCTCTATTCTGTTCCGGTGGTAGCTTGTAATGTGCATTTTCCTGATGAAGACCTTTTGAAAAAATATGAGTCCAGGAAAGTATATGCTCTAAGAGATACCCCCGACTTTAAGCATAATATGGAATTTATAAGGTCTTTGCAGCCACATGTTGGTCTGGAAATCGTTTATAACATTGACTTGACGCCTCTCGGTCATAAATCTTTTGACTTATTAAATCAGGTGGTTGATAGAAAAGATGTACAGATTCTGGGACATAAATCAGCATTCTCCATGGAGTATGAATATAAAGAAATGAGAGAAATGATTGAGTTTTATAATCTGATGCCTGCCGTAGCAAATAACCGGATAAAAAAGAATGAGCTGACAATAAGCCTTTGCCCCTTCCGGTATATTAAAGGTGCTTCTTTGCTTGTAATGATGGAAAATTCAAAAAGTGAGCAGGGGAAGAAAGCATTTCTGCTTGATAAATTCGATATGGTATCGTTTCCGATAGTGAATGCCTTAAGCATACCTTCATTTAGTTGTGTACATGCCGGATTCGGAGAAGGAAATAAAATTGTTGGCGGCTATATGGCCACCAAAGAGATTTCTGTGCAGGCTGCAGCCGATCTGTCTACCCGGTTGATGAATAAAGAAAAAATAGGTATGCCTAAAATAAGGGATTTGAGAAAAGAATATGTTCTCGATTGGAGCGTTTTTTCTACTTATAATGGTTATGATATTAAAAACGTGGGCAAGAATGTGCGTATTATTAATTATCCTATTTATGATCATTATCGTGAGGAATTTTATTTATTGGGTGTATTATTTGTCTTTGCATTCATTTTTATTTCTGTCAGTTTGTTGCATACTCGGCGGCGTTCGCTGATTGAACGCAAAAACTTGAAAATACTGGAAGAGGCACACAAGCGTTTGACTCTTTCTGCGGATGGAGGACAGATTTCGCTTTGGAATATGCAGGGAAGTGATATTGAGTTTGATGATAATTATGCGCGTCTGACAGGAGTAGAAAAAAGGAAGTTTAAGAGAACTGATTTTTTGGAGTATGTACATCCTGATGACTCGCAGTTATTAAGTTCTTTTTATGAAGCATTGTGCAAATCTCCGGGTGTAGAAATACAACGGGTACGTTTCCGTTTTGATGAAAAGAAAGGTTATCAATGGTATGAATTACGATGCCGCAGTCTGAAGGATATTAAAGGAGAGATGATGCTGGCGGGGATCATGCAGAATATTCAAGAGTCGGTAGAACGTGAGCATCAGTTGATTGTGGCGAAACAAATGGCTGAGAAAGCTGAATTGAAACAATCTTTCCTTAATAATATGAGTCATGAAATCCGTACTCCACTCAATGCCATTGTGGGGTTTACAAATGTATTGTTGGGTGAGGGCTCCGAGGAGATTGATCCGGATGAAAAGGCGAGTATGCTTGAGATTATCAATCATAATAATGAATTGCTCTTGAAGCTCATTAATGATGTATTGGAAATTTCCCGCTTGGATTCCGGAAGTCTGGATTTTGACATGAAGGAATGGAATATGACAGATATTGTCAAAGAGATTTATAAGACGTACCAACCCTTAATCCGGTCTTCTTTACAGTTTCGTCTCGAATTGGATGATACTGTTCCTGTGCCTGTTCATACAGATCGTCTCCGTTTTGCTCAGGTTATTTCAAACTTTTTGAATAATGCTAACAAGTTTACCCAAAATGGATATATCGCTTTGGGGTGTAAAGTAGACAAGAAGCATAGGGAGGTTCGTATATATGTGGAAGATAGTGGTAAGGGAATTGATGAAAAGGAACTTATGATGATTTTTGAGCGTTTCTATAAAACTGACGAGTTTGAACAGGGAAGCGGTCTTGGTCTTGCCATCTCTAAAGTTATTATCGAGCGGTTGTCGGGACGTATAAAAGTACACTCTGAAAAAGGTAAAGGAAGTTGTTTTACAGTGATTTTATCATTGGCGGATGCACCGGAGAATCACATGTTGATTTGAATAGTGTGGTTGTTGTTTCAAGATACCGGTTGTTCTTGCTGTCTTTTTCAGTGGATGTGAATAACCATAGGTTATAAGGGATAAAAAAATTAAGTGTTTGTCTCTCAATTTAAAATGCTTCCTTTGTAGTGTACTAATTAAAGACACTATAAATAAATTCATTTATGTTGAGCGAGAAAAGAAACAGTATGCTTCACGGGGTTTTGTTGATAGCCCTGTTTTCATGTGCGGCCTTTTATATAGGTGACATGGAGTTCATAAAGAAACTCTCTTTCAGTCCGATGATTGTCGGAATTATTTTGGGCATGTTGTATGCTAACAGTCTCCGAAACAATCTTCCTGAGACGTGGGTACCGGGTATACAGTTCTGTTCAAAACGTATTTTACGGATAGGCATTATCCTCTATGGGTTTAAGTTGACTTTTCAGGATGTATTGGCGGTGGGGCTGCCCGCGATATTGATTGATACTATTGTAGTAACCATAACGATTCTTGGAGGTATCTTAATCGGTCGTATGCTTAAAATGGATCGTGGAGTGGCGTTACTTACTTCTATCGGTAGTGGAATTTGTGGTGCAGCGGCTATTTTAGGGGCCGAATCGACCATTCAGACAAAACCATATAAAACGGCGGTTGCTGTTTCTACTGTAGTTATTTTCGGAACTTTGTCCATGTTTATCTATCCTATATTATATAGAAATGGAACTTTTGTGCTTTCACCCAACGAGATGGGGATATTTACCGGTGCTACGTTGCATGAAGTGGCGCACACTGTTGGTGCGGGAAATGCGATGGGGAAGGAGGTTTCGGATGTTGCTATTATCGTGAAGATGATTCGTGTGATGATGTTGGTACCTGTTTTGTTGATAACCAGTTTTATGGTATCCAGGGCTGCCGTGAAAGCTGGTGGACAAGGAGGTAGTATGAAGGACATATCTATTCCGTGGTTTGCTATCGGTTTTTTAGCGGTTATCGGTTTTAATTCCTTTGATCTATTGCCACAAAGTTTAATAGCTTTTATCAATAATCTGGATACTTTCTTGCTGACTATGGCAATGACTGCATTAGGTGCGGAAACCAGTATCGACAAATTTAAGAAAGCTGGTGCCAAGCCATTTGTACTTGCTTCTTTGCTGTATTTATGGCTAATTGTCGGAGGATATTTTTTGGTAAAACTCCTTGCTCCTGTCTTAATGTAAGAAGATGTTTCTTTCGGTCTCTGAATATCCTTGATTCTTTTCCCGATAGAATTTTTGCAACTTTGTTGCACTTGAAAACTACTACCTTTGCATCATAAACCTAATAGTAGATTGGATTATGGGACATTGTAAATGTGAAATGAATGCAAATGTGCGAGTAGAAAGCTGTCAGGAAGCGAATGGCTTCATAAAGGAATATTGGAAGGTAATACTTTCATTATTAATGTTGATAGCGGGTGCAATAATGAATCAGTTGGATGTTGCTTTTTTCAGAGATAATACGATATCTTTGGTTTGGTATATACTGGCTTATCTGCCTGTAGGTTTACCTGTGATAAAAAAAGCATGGGAGAGTATTCTTCAGAAAGACTTCTTTAGTGAGTTTACGTTGATGTCGGTTGCAACGTTAGGTGCTTTTTATATTGGTGAATATCCGGAGGGAGTTGCCGTTATGTTATTTTATTCGGTTGGTGAATTATTTCAGGATAAAGCGATAGACAAGGCTAAGCGTAATATCAGCGCTTTGCTGGATGTTCGACCTGAAAAGGCTGTGGTTGTGAGAAGTAATGAGATTGTTACGGTGGATCCGAGATCGGTTCTTATAAATGAAATTATTGAGATAAAAGCCGGTGAGCGTGTACCGTTGGATGGAGTAATGTTGGATGAAGTGGCGGTATTCAATACGGCAGCTCTTACCGGAGAGAGTGTTCCCCGGGATATTAGTAGGGGAGAAGAGGTACTTGCAGGTATGATTGTCACAGACAAAGTAATTCGGATGAAAGTGACAAAGCCTTTTGATAAAAGTGCATTGGCTCGTATTCTGGAACTTGTAGAGGATGCTTCCGAACGTAAGGCACCTGCAGAATTGTTTATTAGAAAATTTGCACGTGTTTATACTCCTATTGTTATCGGCTTTGCATTTCTGATTGTGTTGATTCCATATATTTATTCATTTATAAATCCGTTGTTTGGGTTTGTTTTTAATGATTGGCTGTATAAAGCATTGGTTTTTCTGGTGATTTCTTGCCCGTGTGCATTGGTTATCAGTATTCCATTAGGGTATTTTGGGGGAATTGGGGCAGCATCCCGATTGGGTATTCTGTTTAAAGGTGGAAATTATCTGGATGCCATAACTCGTGTGAATACAGTCGTATTCGATAAAACAGGTACTCTGACTAAAGGAGTTTTCGAAGTAGAATCTTGTCGGGTTGTTCCCGGGACTTCAGAAGAAGATTTATTGCGTGTAGTGGCTTCCATTGAGAAAAACAGTAACCATCCGATAGCCAGGGCTATTGTAGCTTATGCTCAAGATAAAGGGATTGATCTGATTGTCACTAAGAATATAGAAGAGATTGCAGGTTATGGGTTGATGACTGAGATTGATGGAAAAAGGGTGCTGGTAGGTAATACCAGATTGTTATCGAAATATTCCATTGAGTTTCCGAAGGCTGTGTTTTCAATAACAGAAACAACGGTTGTATGTGCTGTCGGGGATAAATATATAGGTTGTATCATCTTATCGGATGTGTTAAAAGACGATGCGTCAGATACTGTCAAGGCACTTAAAGAGTTAAATATTAAGAATATTCAGATATTGTCGGGCGATAAACAGAGTATTGTTACCATTTTTGCAAATAAGTTGGGAATAACTCAAGCTTATGGTGATCTCCTGCCGGAGGGAAAGGTGGAGCATATTGAGAGATTGAAGGAGGAGAAGGGCAATCAGATTGCTTTTGTTGGTGATGGGATGAATGATGCTCCGGTACTTGCTCTAAGTGATGTGGGTATTGCTATGGGAGGACTGGGTAGCGATGCCGCCATTGAAACGGCGGATGTAGTCATCCAGACCGATCAGCCTTCGAAAGTGGCAACAGCTATTAAGGTTGGGCGTTGTACGCGTCGGATTATCTGGCAAAATGTATTGTTGGCATTTGGTGTGAAGTTGTTGGTGCTGATTTTAGGGGCAAGCGGTATAGCTACTTTGTGGGAAGCTGTCTTTGCGGATGTTGGTGTTACATTGATTGCAATTATGAATGCTGTTCGTATACAGAAAATGATTAAATGATAATGGAAGATTTGTGTTTGAAGATATTGGAGCAGAGAGGCATAAAACCTACAGCCATACGGATGTTGGTTTTAAAGGCCATGATGGAGACGGAGCAGGCTGTTTCACTTCTTGATTTGGAAAATAAGCTGGATACAGTTGATAAGTCGACCATATTTCGTACGATTACTTTGTTTGTCTCTCATCATTTGGCACATAGTGTAGATGATGGTACAGGGTCTTTGAAATATGCGGTTTGTGATAGTGAATGTACTTGTGCGGTAAAGGATCTACATACACATTTTTATTGTGAATATTGTCATAAGACTTTTTGCCTTGAGAATATCCACGTTCCTGTGGTCGATTTACCCGAGGGATTTGCTGTACGAAGTATAAATTATGTCTTGAAAGGCTGTTGTGCTGAATGTGCGGCAGAGCTGAAAAAAGATCATTAAAATAAAAGCGCATTGATATTCTCAATCAATGCGCTTTTTTGAAGGTAATATAATTGTTATTACTTGATCAGCTCTACCACTACTGCGCGGTTCCAGTCATCATTTTCAAACTTAGTGCTGGTACCTTTGAACTCTGTAGTGATACGGTCTTTTGCAATTCCGTATTTGTTGACAAACACTTCAGTTACTGCATTGGCACGTCTTTCAGAAACAATTCTGTTAGCTTGTTCTGAGCCACGTTTGTCAGCATAACCTGTCAGACGAACACGGATTTCTGGATTTGCTTTCAGGAATTCAGCAATATTGAAGATACTAACTTCCTGTGAAAGCTCGATTTTGCTGCTGTTGAATGGGAAAGTAATTGTACTCGGAAGAGCCTTGATTTCAGAATTGTCGATTATTGTTTCTTCTTTGACAATTTCCGGTTTACGTGCTTTCAGTTCTGCTATTTCAGCTTGTTGTGCAGCATTTTCTTTTTTCAAAGTTGCGTAGTTTGCTTCCAGATCAGAGTAGTTACTCTTGATAGCGTTGTACTGACGTGAAGAGTAGCCTTTCTTGAAACCTGTTTTGCCGAAACGGAAAGTAACACCGGCTGTCAGACCGCTGATTCCATCATTCGGAAAACCACCGCGAACCACCATATCGTCATCCAGGATAGCTCCTTGGTATTCAACGTTAATATCGAAACGTTTTGAGATACGGTAACGTGCCTGGATACCTGCATTGATTGTAAACGACTGGTCGCCTTTACGAATAAATGCTCCACCAATACCTGCAAAAGGAACGATGTCAAAACGACGGTTTTCTTTATAAGGAGCAAAGAAGTTGATCAGTCCGAACATAAAGTCTGCGTGAACAGCACCATATTGATAGTGCAACATTGAGTTAGCGCCAGAAGTAAATCCGTGCAGTGAACCGCCTGTACCTTGTAAACGAACTCCCCAGTAAGGATTAAACCATTTACCTACAGAAAGTGTCGGCATGAAAGTGATTGTGTTTCTGAATTTAGCGTCTTTTGAATTTTCTGCGAACAGAGATTGTGCACCAAAGTTTGCTGACATGAACCAGTTGTTCCAAAATCCATTGCCTTCAAAGGTTGTTTTATATCCCGGAAGACGTTTTGCATCATTGTCTTGAGCAAATACACTTGCGCTCATCAATGTTGCCAATGCAAACATAAAAATACTTTTTTTCATTTCTCTAAATTTTAAATTGGTTTGGTTAAACATTAATTGTTATTATTCGCCAATAATTGTTTTTAATAATCCGGCGTTTGATACGCCTAATTCGCAAAACGGTCGCAAAAATATAAATAGTTTTTGTTGGTTGCAAATATTTCTTCATTTATTTTAAGATTGTCTGATTTTGTAAAGATGCAAAGCTTTGTGAAATAGAAGATTATATGCTTATGAATGAAATCCGGACAATTCGTCTGTGAAATCACTTTTCCATTTGTTTGTTTCTCAGTATATTGTCTTTATTAAATAGGTATTCATTATTATGATCTCTTTGTAGCACTAGCAAGGGGGCTGTTAAACAGGAATGTTCTATATTTCATCTTTTGTAACTTCCGTTATGAGAAATAAAGGAGGTCGTTTAATCGATTATGTCTGTAACTTTCGTGAAAAGCCTTTTGTGCCCGTTTGAGGGTGTTTTTAAAATAAACCTTTTCGGCTTTTATGGGTTATTTTATTAAAATAGGATTAGGTATGACTAAAATAAAAATAAAACGTGTATATGAGGATCCTTCTGATACAGATGGGTATCGTGTTTTAGTAGATCGCCTTTGGCCGCGCGGAATGAAAAAAGAACATTTAAAGTATGACTATTGGGCAAAGGAACTGACTCCTTCATCTGATTTAAGAAAATGGTTTCATGACGATGTTCCGGGACACTGGAAAGAGTTTGCAGAGATGTATCGAAAAGAACTTGAAACTTCTGATAAAACGTCCGAGTTTTTATCCCGGATACGATCCTGTGAATCAGTGACTCTTTTGTATGCTTCGAAGGAGCCGGTTTATAATCATGCCCGTATTTTACAAGCTTTTCTGGAGGAACGTTTGAAAAAGTGATTTCTAGGAGAAACCTATGCCAACACGAATCTTTTTTGTACTTTTGCGCCATCTTTTTAAAAACAACATCAAAAAAGAATCATATGGGAGGTTTTTTCGGAACAGTCTCGAAAACGAGCTGTGTGACCGATTTATTCTACGGCACAGACTATAACTCACACCTGGGAACAAAACGGGGAGGACTTGCGACATATAGTGAAGAACAGGGATTTATCCGCTCGATTCATAACCTGCAGAGTTCATATTTCCGTACCAAATTTGAGGAAGAACTGGATAAATTTAAAGGAAATGCCGGTATCGGTATTATCAGTGATACAGACGCCCAACCTATTATTATTAACTCACATCTCGGTAGATTTGCCATTGTTACGGTTGCTAAGGTCACAAACCTTAAAGAACTCGAAGAGGAACTACTTTCACAAAACATGCATTTCGCCGAACTTAGTTCGGGTAGTACCAATCAAACGGAACTTATCGCTTTATTGATTATTCAGGGTAAAAATTTTGTAGAAGGAATAGAGAATGTATATAACCATATAAAAGGTTCGTGTTCTATGCTTCTGTTGACAGAAGATGGAGTGATTGCCGCACGAGATAAATGGGGACGTACTCCTATTGTTATCGGGAAAAAGGAGGGCGCTTATGCAGCCACGAGTGAATCTAACAGTTTTCCGAATCTTGATTTTGAAATAGAACGCTATTTAGGACCCGGTGAAATAGTCCGTATGCATGCTGACCGTCTTGAACAACTTCGCAAGCCTGATGACAAAATGCAAATCTGTTCATTTTTGTGGGTGTATTACGGTTTTCCCAATTCATGTTATGAAGGCCGGAATGTAGAAGAGGTACGCTTTACGAGCGGGTTGAAAATGGGTGAACAAGATGACTGCGATGCTGATTGTGTTTGTGGAATTCCGGATTCGGGTATCGGGCAGGCATTGGGGTATGCAGAAGGGAAAGGCATTCCTTATCATCGTGCTATTACCAAGTATACTCCTACCTGGCCCCGTAGTTTTACTCCGAGCAAGCAGGAATTACGTTCTTTGGTGGCAAAGATGAAGTTGATCCCTAACCGTGCTATGCTCCAAGATAAGCGTATTATTTTTTGTGATGACTCCATTGTGCGTGGTACGCAGTTGCATGATAATGTGAAGATTCTTTTTGATTATGGTGCAAAAGAGGTACATATGCGTATCGGATGCCCACCGCTTATTTATGGCTGTCCGTTTATTGGTTTTACAGCTTCAAAGTCGGATATGGAACTTATCACCAGGCAGATAATAAAAGAACTGGAGGGAGATGAAAATAAGAATCTGGATAAATATGCTACTACAGGTTCGCCGGAATATGAGAAGATGGTAGGCATCATCGCCAAGCGCTTCGGACTTTCGTCTCTCAAATTCAACACGATTGAAACACTGATTGAAGCCATCGGATTGCCAAAGTGTAAAGTTTGTACCCATTGTTTTGACGGATCCAGTTGTTTCTAAGTGGCTATTAGTGACTGAATATAAGATTATGTATAAAAAAAGAGCCGTGAATTGCTTGGCAGTTCACGGCTCTTTTTTTACCTTTACAGGCGTGAAAAATAAGATTTTAGCAAATTATTAAATTTTAAAGATATGAATTTAGTAGAACGTTTTTTGAAGTACGTAAGCTTTGATACACAGTCGGATGAACTGACAAGACTTACCCCCAGCACTCCGGGCCAAATGGTATTTGCGGAATATCTAAAGTCTGAGTTGGAGTCGTTGGGGCTAGAAGATATAACATTGGACGAGAACGGTTATCTTTTTGCTACTTTACCTGCCAATACAGAGAAAGAATTGCCTGTCATCGGCTTTATAGCACATATGGATACGAGTCCCGATATGAGTGGAAAAAATGTCACTCCACGTATTGTAGAAAAATACGATGGTTCGGATATTGTGCTTTGTGCCGAAGAGAATATCGTACTTTCACCGAGTCAGTTTCCTGAGTTGCTCGATCATAAGGGTGAGGATCTGATTGTTACCAATGGTAAAACTCTGTTAGGAGCAGATGATAAGGCAGGTATTGCCGAAATAGTATCAGCTGTTGTCTATCTGCAGGAGCATCCTGAAATTAAGCATGGTAAAATTCGGATCGGTTTCAATCCGGATGAAGAAATAGGTGAGGGTGCTCATAAGTTTGATGTTCAGAAGTTCGGTTGTGAGTGGGCTTATACGATGGACGGAGGAGAAGTTGGAGAGTTGGAATTTGAAAATTTCAATGCTGCCGCTGCCAAGATCACTTTTAAAGGACGTAATGTGCATCCGGGATATGCTAAACATAAAATGATCAATTCGATCCGTATAGCCAATCAGTTTATTACTATGCTTCCCCGGCACGAGACTCCGGAACATACTTCCGGATATGAGGGTTTCTACCACTTAATCGGTATCCAAGGAGATGTGGAACAGAGCACTGTATCCTACATTATTCGTGACCATGACCGTAATAAATTTGAGGATCGTAAAAAAGAGATAGAACATTTGGTGAATAAGATCAATGCAGAGTTTGGTGAAGGCACTGCTACGCTCGAATTGCGTGACCAGTACTATAACATGCGTGAAAAGATAGAACCCGTAATGCATATTATCGACACTGCTTTTGCTGCAATGGAAGCCGTAGGGGTGAAACCGAATGTGAAACCTATTCGTGGAGGAACGGATGGCGCACAATTATCATTCAAGGGGTTGCCTTGTCCCAATATCTTTGCCGGTGGCTTGAATTTTCACGGTCGCTATGAATTTGTTCCCATCCAGAATATGGAAAAGGCAATGAAGGTCATTGTGAAGATCGCTGAACTGGTAGCTTCGAAGTAATCATTATTTATATAATTCTTAAATTCTCATTTCATGAAAACCACTCCATTTACCGAGAAACATATTGCACTTGGTGCTAAGATGCACGAGTTTGCAGGATATAACATGCCTATTGAGTATTCGGGTATCATCGACGAACACCTTACAGTTTGTAACGGTGTCGGTGTTTTTGATGTGTCACACATGGGCGAATTTTGGGTGAAAGGTCCTCATGCGTTGGATTTTTTGCAGAAAGTGACTTCAAATAATGTGGCAGCTTTGGTGCCGGGTAAAATTCAATATACTTGTTTTCCAAATGAAGACGGGGGTATCGTTGATGACTTACTGGTCTATCAATATGAACCGGAAAAATATCTTTTGGTTGTTAATGCTTCGAATATAGAGAAGGACTGGAACTGGTGCATTTCTCACAATACGGAAGGTGCTGAGTTGGAAAACTCTTCAGATAATATGGCACAACTTGCCGTACAAGGTCCGAAAGCCATTCAAGCTCTGCAAAAATTGACGGATATTAATCTTGCCGATATTCCTTATTATACGTTTAAAGTCGGTGAGTTTGCCGGTGAGAAGAATGTGATTATTTCCAATACGGGATATACCGGAGCAGGTGGATTTGAACTATATTTTTATCCGGATGCTGCCATGAAGATTTGGGATGCAGTTTTTGAAGCCGGAGCTGAGTTTGGCATAAAACCGATAGGGCTTGGTGCGCGTGATACTCTTCGTCTTGAAATGGGATTCTGTCTGTACGGTAATGACTTGGACGATACTACGTCTCCTATTGAAGCCGGACTGGGATGGATCACTAAATTTGTGGACGGCAAGAACTTTACAAATCGTTCGATGCTTGAAAAACAAAAAGCTGAAGGCACCGTTCGCAAATTAGTGGGCTTTGAAATGATTGACCGGGGGATTCCTCGTCATGGTTACGAGTTGACAACAGCGGAAGGTGATAAAATCGGGGTAGTAACATCAGGTACAATGTCTCCTATTCGTAAGATTGGTATTGGTATGGGATACGTGAAACCTGAATATAGTAAGATCGGTACAGAAATATGTATTGATATGCGTGGACGTAAGTTGAAAGCTGTAGTAGTAAAACCGCCTTTCCGTAAATAGAATATTGACGAATAAAGCGTTGAAATCCCTCTCTGTCTTTAAAGGCAGAGGGGGATTTTTGTTTAAATGGAAAGTTTACGTTCTTTCGGATATGTTTGGAATATTAGAGGTCTCATTTAACAGATATAAAAGTCTTCCTTAGTCAATTTGTCTCTATACTCAAACATATTATTTCCTTTCTAATATTATTCTTGGTTATGTCTATGAAATATTTTTATTTCAGAATAATCTCTATTTCTGCCTATATAGGCTATTATATTTGCATTATATTCTGATTTCTACTTTTTTTGATTTCTTGGAATTAATATTTATTTGTATTTTTGATCTATATATATAATGCAATAGAAAGAATAATTAGATCAATTAAATGATTGTATTTTGTTTCCTATGAACTGAATGTGTAATATAAAAGTGATAGGCGTATCACTGTTTTCAGTGACAAATGTGTATTAAATATCGTTGTATGATGGTAAATAGTGAGTCTTATAACATGAATTTAGTAAATATTGGAATAATTTTTTTCTTAATCATTGGAAATAATAAATCTAAGCACTATATTTGCTGCAACACTAAAAGATATTAAATAGAAAATTTAAGATATTGAAAGAATGTTAATCGATTGTTCAATGATTATCATTTCTTTCTTAGAAAAGATCTACTAAGTGAAAATTAGGATCTTTGATAATAAGATTTGATAGAGGTATTACACTTACATAACAAATATTTTATTGGTATTAGAAAATCGGATATTAGAAAATGGATTTTGTCGTTGCTTTCTTAATAAAGGTAGTGTAATTCTGGTGATAACGGAAACTACCGACAATGACGAATCTTATCGGTAACCGTAATGTTCTGTTTGCGGAGATGCGGAATATCAGAAGATTTTCATATTTTTCTTTTGTCAGAAGGTTTACTGAATTTGTATGTGTGTTGAAGAACAGCTTTTGTTCTTTGAACTGCATACTAACTTACTATAATTTACATTGTTAATCTTACGGGCTTTTATATGAAAAAGACATCTTTGTTTTTGTCGTTTTTTATTGCTCTCTTTTTGTTTTCGGCTTGTACTGACGATACTGAGCAATGTCTATATTCCCCTAAAGTTTTTGATACGGGTAATCTATTGAGCAATAGAGTGAAAGAAGAATTTCTTAATTTTGATTATCCTGCCGGGATTGTTCCAATTCTTTTTGCCGTAGATAGTATCGAGGCCATCCAAATGGGGGCTTATGCTGATGAATGTTTTAATGATCTTGTAGATTCGATATCCGAGTCAAGAGATTTTAAGCATAGAGGGATGTTGGTGCTTGTTTCGAAAAATCCGAAACTCATTCAAATACGTTTGGGTAATCGATATAGGGTTTATTGCAATATGACAGGAGCAACTTCCGGACTGGATTATTTAGATTTGCAAAAGCAAATACAGGAGAGAGGTGTAGAAGAAACTCTTCCATTGTTTCTACAAAACACTTCAGTTCGTATTCAGGAGTTGAATGAATTACCTTCATATAAAAAATATCGAATCAACTCTGCAATTTCAGTAATTTCTACCTGTTTGGAATACATAGGAACTCCTTCGGAGAACTTTTACGGAAAGTGTGTTTTAACCCCCATTTTAAAAATAACATCATTTGGGTATTATATTTTTAAATCATGGTTGTTGACCTTCATGTTTGTATGTTTGATAATGCTTTTATGCCGTTGGATGATATTTCTGCTAGTGAAGCGTTTATTGGGAGAGAATGTTATAGCCCTTATGTGGACTCAAAAGATCATTAATTGGGGACTTGGTTTATTGTTTTCAATTTCTGCAGCAGCTTCGGCTATTATTTTGTCCAGTGGACGAATGGAAGATGCGATAGCGTTGCAGGCTATTGGAATTCCTTTTATGGAGAATTTTCAGATTGCCGCTGCAGATTATGTTTTGAAAACATCGTTTGTTGCCGCTTTCTTTTTTGTTTTAATGTATGCATTGAAACGAAATATCATATCAGATATCTTTTTAATGAGTCTTTTGGAACCAGCCAAGCAGCAGGAAGTTTATCGTAGTTTGAGCGATGCTCAAAAGACTGCTTTGGTTATAGGACACGAAGCGGATCTCAATGAAGTTGAAACAAGTTCCGAACCATATTCCGAATTGTTCACTTCGCGTGTATCTAAACAGGAAACCGTGACTATTGTTTCATTGGCAATAGCGGCTTTATTTTTGATTCCGCGGCCTTTGATTATAATGGGTATTGCTTTAACCATTTACCCGCTGGTCGGGCAATGTGTGAAGATTTATCATGTGGTGAGTAATCATACGCTTCCGGCACAAATAAAGGGAGATAGAAGAAGGGCATTAATAACCAATTTACTTATCATTTTTGCAATAGCTTTTATAACTGTTCTGATAGGACTGTTTTTTAATCCCATGCCGGATAAAAAAGAAATTGATCGGAATGAAATAAAGATGGAATTGATTGCTCCGGATAGACTGGAAGGAAATTATACTGTTAGTAAATCTATTGTGGGGCAGATCCAAGTATCCAGTGGTATTATAAAAAAGGTGAAAGATGGAACGTTTCAACTTTTGATAACAGGTAAATCTTCTCCTAAAGTGTATAAGTTGGATTTTAATTCTGATAAAATGATATTTGTTTCAGGAGAACTGGGTAATGGAGCAATCCACTATGATAAAGATTTGGATAAAATTAAAATAGTATTTAATATAAATGAACAAACGACATGGACAATTTCAAAGTGATTTATTCTATTCCATTTTTGTTTTTTATTATCGTGTCCTGCAGCAACTCATCAACTGAGATGGTTGCTAAAAGTAAGTATGATGCTAAGATTGCCGAGTATAAGGAGTTGAACGAACAGCAAGCGGCTGTTATTGAAGATAATTTAGAGAAAAGTAAAATTATTAATAATGTGGTGACGGAATTAAATCAGATAGCCGGCAATACACATTCTTTGCGTGTGAATGTAGAGCATGGAGTGGGGGAATTGAGTCAAGCAGAAGAGATCAATCAGAAACTTCAGACTCTGAAAAAGCGCTTAAGTGCAGTTGAAGGTAAGCGTAGTGACGGCAGTAAGAACCTGTTGGCAACGATGGATAAATTGAAAAGTATTATTGAGCAAAAAGAGATTGAAATCAACAATCTCAAACAGGAGATTGCGAACCAACAACAAACAATAGCTAATCAGAAAAATACAATTGCGAGCCAACAGGTGACGATCGATGCTCAGAGCCAGGAGTTAATGAATAAACAACAGGAAATGTGGTATAAATTAGGTACTGAGCTACACTCTGTCGTAGAAGAATTACCAAAAGTAAAAGGAAGAAAAGATAAGCGGAATATTAAAAATACCAGATACTATATTCTGAACAAAGCAAAAGAATGTTTTGAACATGCTGCACAACTGGGACATTCACTTGCCGGTTCGAAAGCCCGACAGGTGGAAGGGGAGATGAGTAGATTATAAAGTATGATTTTATAGTTTTTCTGTTGTTAGTTAACAGAAAACACTAATTTTGCATTCGATTTAAATTCTATTCGAATGTCACAACTTCCAACATTAATAGCCGACCTCGCCCTGATTCTGATTTGTGCCGGTATAATGACTCTGTTATTCAAGAAGTTGAAGCAACCGCTTGTGCTGGGCTATGTGGTTGCCGGATTTCTTGCCAGTCCACATATGCCCTATACACCTTCGGTGATGGATGTAGCCAATATTAAAACCTGGGCTGATATTGGAGTCATCTTCTTGCTTTTTGCTCTTGGATTGGAATTTAGTTTTAAGAAGATAGTCAAGGTGGGAGGTACGGCTGTTATTGCCGCCTGTACCATTATCTTCTGTATGATTCTTCTTGGGATTGCCGTCGGGATGGGGTTCGGCTGGCAACGTATGGATAGCCTGTTCTTGGGAGGTATGATCGCCATGTCTTCTACTACAATTATTTATAAGGCATTTGATGACTTAGGATTGCGGAAGAAACAGTTTACCGGTTTAGTACTCAGTATTCTTATTCTTGAAGATATACTTGCCATTGTTTTAATGGTCATGCTTTCGACGATGGCAGTCAGCAATAACTTTGAAGGGACAGAAATGCTGGGCAGTATCGGTAAGTTACTTTTTTTCCTTATTCTTTGGTTTGTCGTTGGCATTTATGCCATACCCGAGTTCCTGAAGCGCTGTCGGAAACTGATGAGTGAAGAAACGCTGTTAATCGTATCTTTGGCTCTTTGTTTCGGTATGGTGGCTATTGCTGCCAATACCGGTTTCTCGGCTGCTTTTGGTGCTTTCATTATGGGGTCTATCCTGGCCGAGACAATTGAGGCGGAATCTATCGATCGATTGGTAAAGCCTGTGAAAGACTTATTTGGTGCTATCTTTTTTGTATCGGTCGGGATGATGGTAGATCCTGCGATGATTATTGAATATGCGGTTCCTATCATAGTCATTACGTTGGCAGTGATTCTGGGACAGGCCTTTTTCGGAACAATGGGGGTTATGTTGGCAGGACAGCCTTTAAAGACCGCCATGCAGTGTGGCTTTAGCCTGACGCAGATAGGGGAGTTTGCTTTTATTATTGCTTCTCTGGGCTTATCACTGCATGTGACAAGTGATTTCCTATATCCGATTGTAGTAGCTGTTTCCGTGATCACGACATTTCTGACTCCTTATATGATTCGTGTTGCCGAGCCTGCCTCAAACTTCGTCGATCGTAAGTTACCCGAATCCTGGAGACGTTTCCTGATGCGATATACTACCGGTACGCGGACTGTCAATCACGAAAGTTTGTGGCGGAAGCTACTGTTTGCCTTAGCACGTATTCTGGTGGTGTATTCCATTGTCAGTATTTCGGTAATTACCCTTTCGTTCCGTTTTGTAGTACCTTTGCTACGCGAACATTTGCCGGGTATCTGGGGCCCATTGGCAGGAGCTGTTTTTACTATCTTGTGCATATCCCCTTTTTTGCGGGCCATTATGGTGAAGAAGAATCACTCGGTCGAATTTATAACTTTGTGGAATGATAATCGTGTCAATCGCGGACCGCTGGTTTCCACGGTTGTATTTCGTGTCACAGTGTCAGTTCTGTTTGTTATGTTTGTCATTACCCGTTTGTTTAAAGCTTCGGTAGGACTGATGTTCGGAGTGGCTTTGTTACTAGTGATTCTGATGATACTTTCGAGGCAGTTAAAAAAACAATCCATTTTGATAGAACGTAAATTTTTTCAGAATCTTCGTTCACGTGATATACGCGCTGAGTATTTGGGAGAGAAAAAACCGGCTTATGCCGGACGTTTGCTTTCAAGAGACCTGCATTTGACTGATTTTGAAATACCGGGAGAGTCGGCTTGGGCCGGAAAAACCTTGCTTGAACTGAATCTGGGTAAGAAGTATGGAGTGCATGTAGTCTCCATTCTTCGGGGAAAACGTAGGATTAACATTCCGGGTGGTTCTATCCGTCTGTTTCCGATGGACAAAATACAAGTGATCGGTACTGATGACCAGTTGAATACCTTCGCCGAAGAGATGTCGCATGTTGCTGTGATCGATTCGGGAGTGTTTGAGAAGAGTGAAATGACTTTGAAGCAATTGTTGATCGATACAGACTCTGCTTTTCTGGGCAAAACGCTGCGTGAATCGGGCATTCGTGATAAATACCATTGCCTGATTGCCGGCGTGGAGCGGGGAGGAGAAGCTTTGATGACGCCTGACGTGAATGTTCCTTTTGAAGAAGGAGATGTAGTGTGGGTGGTAGGTGAGAATGAAGATGTGTACCGGTTAATAGGACAAAATTGTGATAGAAAACGTTAACAAGATACTGGCATATCATAAAAAAATGCGATATTTGCGGAATGATTCAGATAGAGACTATACTTGATATACTGGTTAAAGGATTCGTTATCGGCATTGTGGTTTCTGCGCCGCTGGGGCCTGTAGGTGTCCTTTGTATTCAGCGTACTTTGAACAAAGGGCGTTGGTATGGATTTGTCACCGGACTGGGGGCTTCGTTGAGTGATATTGCTTATGCTCTTTTGACGGGATATGGCATGAGCTTCGTATTCGATTATATCAATAAAAATATTTTTTATCTGCAACTCCTCGGAAGTATCATGCTATTGGCTTTTGGTATTTATACATTCCGCAGCAATCCTGTGCAATCCATTCGGCCTGTATCGGCCAATAAAGGTTCTTATTTCCACAACTTCATTACCGCCTTTGCGGTTACACTTTCCAATCCGCTTATTATTTTTCTTTTCATCGGTCTGTTTGCCCGTTTTGCTTTTGTACAACCCGGAGTATTGGTCTTTGAAGAGATTACGGGCTATCTGGCCATTGCCCTCGGAGCGCTGGCGTGGTGGTTTGGAATAACTTTCTTTGTTAATAAAGTGCGGACGCGATTCAATTTGCGGGGTATCTGGATTTTGAACCGGGTGATTGGCAGTATCGTGATGGCAGTATCCGTGTTCGGACTCATATTCACTTTGTTGGGAGAATCTATTTATTGATAGGAGAAAAGACAGAAGATGAAAATAGCGCAACAACTCAAGGAGAAGAACATTGCCGAATACCTTATTTATATGTGGCAGATAGAGGATTTGATCCGTGCCAATGATTGTGATGTCGACCGGATTGAGGAGAATATCGTTTCCCGTTATCAAGTGAGCGATGAAGAGCGTCGTGAACTGACAGAATGGTATGCCAATCTGGCTTCGATGATGCGGGAAGAGGGAGTTCGTGAGAAAGGACATCTCCAGATTAACCGGAACGTAATCATCAACCTGACCGAATTGCACGCTGCCCTGTTGGCATCACCTAAATTTCCTTTCTATAGTTCGGCTTATTTCAAAGCATTACCCTTTATTGTAGAATTACGAAATAAAAACGGTCAGAAGGAAGAACCGGAGCTGGAAACCTGTTTCGAAGCTTTGTATGGCATGATGCTGTTGCGCTTGCAAAAGAAGCCGGTCAGTCCGGAGACTACGAAGGCAATGGAAGCTATCAGTAGCTTTTTGTCTATGTTGGCCAACTATTATGATAAGGATAGAAAAGGAGAGTTAAAACTGGAATAAAACGAATCAGACTCACCATAGAGTATACAGGGTTCCATAGAGATGGTTTTTTCTTAATATCCTATAAACAAGAGATTAAAACTCTGTGAGACTCCGTGTTACTCTGTGGTGAATCCAACTAAAAAAATACCGAAATGAATATATTGGTCACCGGAGCCAACGGGCAACTTGGCAATGAAATGCAGGTACTTGCCAGAGAAAACCTGCAGCATACGTATTTTTTTACGGATGTACAGGAGTTGGACATTTGTGATGAACAGGCTGTTTATGCCTATGTGAGTGAACATAAGATTGACATCATCGTGAACTGCGCTGCTTATACAGCGGTAGACAAGGCTGAGGATAATGTCGAACTTTGCGACAAACTGAATAATATAGCACCGGGATATCTGGCACGGGCGGCTCAGGCTAATGGCGCTGCAATGATTCAAGTTTCTACCGATTATGTGTTTGACGGTACAGCGCATATTCCTTATACGGAAGAGGAACCTACTTGTCCGGCTTCGGTTTATGGCTCTACCAAGCTGGCGGGCGAACAGAACGTGATGGATCATTGCGAGAAAGCTATGGTAATTCGTACGGCATGGTTGTACTCCATCTATGGCAATAATTTTGTAAAGACAATGATTCGTCTCGGGCAGGAGCGTGATTCTTTGGGAGTCATTTTCGATCAGATCGGTACACCGACTTATGCTAATGATTTGGCCCAGGCTATTTTTGCAGCGATCAATAAAGGCGTTGTCCGCGGCATTTACCATTTCAGTGACGAAGGTGTTTGTTCCTGGTATGACTTTACCGTAGCCATCCATCGCCTGGCGGGCATTGCTTCGTGTAAGGTAAAACCGTTGCATACCGCCGATTATCCGGCAAAGGCACCCCGTCCACACTATTCCGTACTCGATAAAACAAAGATAAAAGATACATTTGGCATTGAGATCCCGCATTGGGAGGAAAGCCTGAAACGTTGCATTAATCAATTAAGAATGGAGACACTTTGATTCTTCATCCTCAATTCTCGAAATATGGCAGATAATACAGAAATACTAAGACGGCGCACTTTCGCCATTATTGCACACCCGGATGCCGGTAAAACTTCGTTGACTGAGAAGTTACTGTTGTTCGGCGGACAGATTCAGGTGGCAGGAGCAGTAAAAAGTAACAAGATCAAAAAGACGGCAACTTCCGACTGGATGGAGATCGAGAAACAACGTGGTATCTCGGTGACAACTTCGGTGATGGAGTTTGACTATCGGGACTATAAGATTAATATTCTGGATACTCCGGGGCACCAGGACTTTGCCGAAGATACCTATCGTACCTTGACGGCGGTAGACAGTGTCATCATCGTGGTAGATGGAGCGAAGGGTGTGGAAACCCAGACCCGCAAGCTAATGGAAGTCTGCCGGATGCGGAATACGCCGGTAATCATCTTTGTGAACAAAATGGACCGTGAAGGTAAAGATCCGTTTGACTTGCTGGATGAATTGGAAGAAGAACTGATGATTCAGGTACGTCCTCTGTCTTGGCCTATCGAACAGGGACCCCGCTTCAAGGGAGTTTATAATATCTACGAACAGAAACTGGACCTCTATCAACCTTCCAAACAAGTGGTGACGGAGAAAGTGGAAATAGATATTCATTCTGACGAGTTGGATCGGCAGATCGGCGATACGCTGGCAGATAAGTTACGCGGTGATTTGGAATTGATAGAAGGTGTATATCCCGAATTTGATGTAGAAACATATCTGCAGGGAGAGTGTGCACCGGTCTTTTTCGGTTCGGCTTTAAATAATTTTGGTGTGCAGGAACTGCTCAACTGTTTTGTTGAGATTGCTCCCGCCCCCCGTCCCGTACATGCAGAAGAACGTGAGGTGATCCCCGAGGAGCCTAAATTTACCGGTTTTATTTTCAAGATTACGGCTAACATCGACCCCAATCACCGTTCGTGCGTGGCCTTCTGCAAAATCTGTTCAGGTAAGTTTGTACGAAACGCCCCTTATCTGCATGTACGTCATGGTAAGACTATGCGTTTCTCCTCACCCACCCAGTTTATGGCACAACGTAAGACGACTATTGACGAGGCTTGGGCCGGAGATATTATCGGTTTGCCGGATAACGGAACATTTAAGATTGGCGATACGCTTACCGAAGGAGAACAACTTCATTTCCGTGGTTTGCCGAGCTTCTCACCGGAGATGTTCAAGTACATAGAGAATGCCGATCCGATGAAGCAGAAACAGCTTGCCAAGGGCATCGACCAGTTGATGGACGAAGGTGTGGCCCAGTTGTTTGTCAATCAGTTCAACGGTCGCAAGATTATCGGTACGGTAGGTCAGTTGCAGTTTGAGGTTATTCAATATCGTTTGCTGAACGAATACAATGCTTCTTGCCGTTGGGAGCCGTTGAGTTTGTACAAAGCATGCTGGATTGAAAGCGATGACCTGGAAGAGTTGGAAGCATTCAAGAAACGTAAATATCAGTATATGGCCAAGGATCGTGAAGGACGCGATGTTTTCCTGGCCGATTCGAACTATGTGCTTCAGATGGCACAGATGGATTTCAAAAATATCCGGTTCCACTTTACAAGCGAATTCTGATTCGCTTCATAAAAAAGACCGGATCAAGACGGTGGACGAGTTGCAGTGCAGTGCTATTTGTCCACCGTTTGTCGTATATGGCATTGGGTCGGCGAGCTTTCCCCCGATACATTCCACCCTAACCCTTTTATCCTTTAAACCAACGTTGTCCGACACCCCCATGTCGGGCATGCTGACACCCCCATGTCGGATGTGTCGACACCCCCATGTCGGATATCCTTTCTTTAAGGCTTAGTTCCGGTTGGTAGGTAAGAGAGGGCATCGATCTTTCTGTCCATACAAAAACACCTTCTTAATGAAAATTTCGGCTTGGCAGTCGTTGCGAAAGGCTGGATGTACTGACCGGACTTTTATCCTTAAGAGTAACAGCCCGGTACGTTTGTTTACAGACCTGAAGCGTGGTGCTTTCATTCTGTCCGGTTGTCGGGTGAAACGATGATTCCCGCATCTTCTGTGAGTCCGGACGCAGGTTTCTTTCTGTACCTTATGGTATAATTTTCCCTAAAGAAACAGGGATGTTGCCTTAAATATTTTACCTTTGTAATCTAAACAAAAAACTCGAGGTCATGAAGTATAAACTGTTAGTCCTTGATGTAGACGGGACATTGCTCAATGATGAGAAGGAGATTACTCCTCGTACCCTTGCCACTTTGTTAAAAGTACAGCAGATGGGAGTACATATTGTTTTGGCCTCCGGTCGGCCCACTTATGGGATTCTGCCTTTGGCAAAGAAACTGGAGCTGGGTAACTATGGCGGATACATCCTGTCCTATAACGGCGCACAGGTCATTAATGCCAAAAATGGGGAAGTATTGCTCGAACGGCGTATTAACCCCGAAATGTTGCCTTATCTGGAGAAGAAAGCCCGTAAAAACGGATTTGCAATCTTTACTTACACCGAAGACCGAATGATTGCTGATCAGGCAGATAATGAACACATTCTTCAGGAAGCATTCCTCAATCGGATGGAGTTGATTGAAGAACCCGAATTTTCGGTTGCCGTTGATTTTGCTCCTTCCAAATGTATGTTGGTCAGTGATGACGAAGAGGCGCTTATCGGATTGGAAGAACATTGGAAAAAACGTTTGAACGGAGCGCTCGATGTATTCCGGTCGGAACCCTATTTCCTGGAAGTCCTGCCATGTGGCATTGACAAATCAACTTCGTTGGGAGCCTTGCTTTCCCATTTGGATATCACTCCGGAAGAAATCATTGTTATCGGTGATGGCGTTTGCGATGTTTCCATGATCCAGTTTGCCGGATTGGGTATCGCCATGGGCAATGCTCAGGATTCGGTAAAGGTATGTGCCGATGTGGTGACGGCTTCGAATGAAGAAGACGGAGTTGCTCTTGCCGTAGAAAAAGCGATTCTTTCTGAGATTCGTCCGGCAGAGATTCCTCTCGACCAATTGAACGAGCGTGCACGTCATGCCTTGATGGGAAATCTGGGCATTCAATATACCTATGCTTCCGAAGACCGGGTAGAGGCTACTATGCCGGTAGACGAGCGGACCCGTCAGCCTTTCGGCATTCTGCACGGAGGTGCCACGTTGGCACTGGCCGAGACTGTTGCCGGACTGGGTTCGATGATTCTCTGCCAGCCCGACGAGATTGTGGTTGGTATGCAGGTCAGCGGTAACCACATGTCATCTGCCCACGAGGGAGATACCGTACGTGCCGTCGGTACCATTATCCACAAAGGACGTTCATCACATGTCTGGAATGTAGACGTATTTACGTCGACGGACAAGTTGGTGTCTTCCATACGGGTAGTGAATAGTATATTAAAGAAGAGATGACGTTAGAAGAAACAAATAATTGTGAGATTATAGATGAATTGATCCGTCAGGGAAGGAGCTTCGCAATGTATCGTAATCCGGGCGAAGAGGAACCTCACTTTCTGATGCAGACTTGCGGAGAAGTACACCTTATCCGGAAAATGGAAGATTTGAATGGTCGGACAGGCTTTGTCATCGCCCCTTTCCGGGTCACTCCGCAATGTCCTATCATATTGATCCGGCCGGATTGTCATGAGATTCCTTCCTGCGCCGGAAACTTGCATACCCCTGCACAGGGGGACGATGCGGCATCGTACGGGCAACAGCTCCGAAGCGACCGGTCACTCGGGGCGAAGAAAGCCTATGAGGCTTGTTTCGATGTCTTTATCAGGGCTTTGAGGGAACGTACTTTTGATAAGTTGGTACTATCCCGCAGAATGACGGTGAGGAGAGAGCCGGGATTCTCTCCCGCAGCGGCTTTCTACCGGGCTTGCAGGCGTTACATCTATTCGTATGTCTATCTTTGTTATACTCCGCAAACCGGGGTGTGGATGGGCAGTACTCCGGAAATCATTTTATCGGGTGAGAAAGGAGAATGGAATACGGTAGCGTTGGCAGGAACCCAGTCTTTACAGAATGGTGAGCTTCCGCAACAATGGGATGAAAAGAACCGGGAGGAGCAGGAGTATGTGGCGGCATATATTCGTAAACAACTCCGCTCGTTGGGGATTTCTCCGACAGAGAAAGGACCTTATCCGGCTTTTGCCGGGGCATTGTCTCACCTGAAAACGGATTTCCACTTCTCGCTGAACGACAGTCAGAGGTTGGGAGATTTATTGAAGCTGTTGCATCCCACTCCCGCCGTATGCGGATTGCCAAAAGAAGAAGCTTACCGGTTTATCCTTGACAATGAAGGCTATGACCGCAGCTATTATTCCGGATTTATAGGCTGGTTGAGGCCGGAAGGGAGAACGGACCTGTATGTCAACTTACGCTGTATGAATGTGAAAGAAGATTCGTTGACATTGTATGCCGGAGGCGGCCTGCTGGCCTCTTCCGAGTTGGATGATGAGTTTCAGGAGACGGAAAAGAAGATGCAGACCATGCAGAACTTGAACTCCTAAATAAAATAATATATAAAGCGATGTATTCAGATAAGAAAAACATATTGCAGTTGGTAGCGTTGCTCCGTGCACATGGGGTGACGAAAGTCGTTTTATGTCCCGGAAGCCGGAATGCACCGATTGTACATACACTTGCCGGACATCCCGACTTCACTTGTTACTCGGTAACAGACGAGCGGAGTGCCGGCTTTTTTGCTATCGGGCTTGCTTTACAGGGCGGAACTCCTGCCGCTGTTTGTTGCACATCGGGCACGGCTTTGTTGAATTTGCATCCTGCCATAGCAGAGGCCTACTACCAGAAAGTATCTTTAGTAGTTATTTCCGCCGATCGTCCTGCCGCCTGGATCAACCAGATGGACGGACAGACTTTACCTCAGCCGGGTGTTTTCCGGTCATTGGTGAAGAAGTCTGTCGATCTGCCCGAAATACATACGGACGAGGATGAATGGTACTGCAACCGCTTGCTGAACGAAGCATTGCTTGAACTGAATCATCATGGTAAAGGCCCTGTGCACATCAACGTGCCGGTTTCCGAACCCCTGTTCCAGTTTACGGCAGAGTCACTTCCCGAAGTACGTGTCATCACACGTTATCAAGGACTGAATGTTTATGATCGCGACTATGACGGCTTGATCGACCGCCTCAATAAATACAACCGCCGTATGATGATCGTCGGCCAGATGAACCTGATTTATCTGTTCGAAAAGAAATATTCAAAGATGCTCTACAAGCAGTTTGCCTGGTTCACGGAGCATTTAGGCAATCAGACCGTTCCGGGCATCCCGATCCGGAACTTCGATGCAGCCCTCTATGCCATGTCACCCGAGATGCAAGAGAAGATGATTCCCGAATTGGTGATCACTTACGGGGGGCATATCGTCTCTAAACGAATGAAAAAGTATCTTCGCCAGCATCCGCCCAAAGAGCATTGGCATGTGTCGCCGGATGGTGAAGTGATCGATCTGTTCCAAGGGGCATTGACTACGATTATCGAGATGGACCCATTTGAATTTATGGAGAAGATAGCTTTTCTGCTGGATAACCGTACACCGGAATATCCCCGGCAATGGGAGAACTTCTGCAAGGAGCTTCCCCGACCGGAGTTGCCTTATTCCGAAATGTCTGCTATCGGATCACTCATTCAGGCGTTGCCTGCTTCGTGTGCTTTGCATCTGGCCAATAGTTCCGCCGTGCGTTATGCCCAGCTTTATTCGCTTCCCGATACGGTAGAGGTTTGTTGCAACCGGGGTACGAGCGGCATTGAAGGTTCCCTTTCCACAGCGATCGGTTATGCTGCCGCTTCGAAGAAGTTGAACTTTGTGGTCATTGGTGATCTGAGCTTTTTCTATGATATGAATGCCCTGTGGAACAATCATTTTGGAAGTAACCTCCGTATTCTGCTTTTGAATAATGGGGGAGGGGAGATTTTTCATACTTTGCCGGGACTTGAAATGTCCGGTACTTCCCATCGCTTTGTGACTGCCGTGCATAAGACGTCTGCCAAGGGATGGGCCGAAGAACGGGGATTCCTCTATCAGGAAGTGCAGGATGAAAAACAGTTGGACGAAGCCATGAAAACTTTCACTCAACCCGAGTTACTGACTCAACCTGTCATTATGGAGGTTTTCACCAATAAAAATAAAGATGCACGGATATTGAAAGACTACTATCACCAACTAAAAAACTAATATGATGACTAAGCACAAGATGAACCTATTTTGTGGGATGCTACTTTTGTCAGCTTCCCTGTTTGTGGAGAAAGCTCAAGCCATGTTTCCCGAGAGATACGTATCGGAGGAATCGGCAGCCAGGGCAGATACAATCAATTTTCGGTTGGCTTCTGCCGGAGAAGCAAAACGCCTGATAGCGGCCAAAGATTCTTATACGGCTAATTGGAGTCCGTTTGACATCGCTGCCCGACTTGAAAATCCTGAAGGCAAAAGAGAAGACCTCGTCAGCCTGGCCGTTCGTGAAGTGCGTGAATGGACAGCGGAAGAAGCGCAGCAGATCGAGCAGATCAGGAAGAACCTGAATGATACGATTCGTAAATACGGCTATCGGATTCCATTTCCGAAAGAGATTGTGCTGGTAAAGACAACAATGAAAGACGAAGGAGGGGCGGGAGGATACACACGCAGTAACTGGATCGCATTGACGGACGCTACTTTTCAGCGGGGGACCGAAGCTTCTCACACACGCCTGCTGGTGCATGAAACTTTCCACATCCTGACACGTCTCAATCCCGGGTTCAAAGAGAAACTGTACAGAGCTATCGACTTCAACATCCTGCCCAAAGAGATTGAGTTCCCCGAAGATATACGGAAAAGCCGTATCTCCAATCCTGATGTCAGTCGTTGCGATAGTTATGCGACTTTTACCATTGACGGTAAGCCACAGAACTGCACTATGATTATCTATACCAACAGACCCTATACCACGGGTAAGTTCTATCAGTATATCAATGTGGGGCTGATTCCGTTGGACGAGTCGTTCAAGCCTCTCCGGGAGAGTGGGAAGACAGTTATTTATCCATTACAGAAAGCGACCGACTTCTTTGATAAAGTAGGGCGGAACACCGGATATGTCATAGATCCGGAAGAGGTGCTGGCGGATAATTTTGCAATTGCTTTATTGAACACGCCCAATGTACATACACCCGAACTGCAAAAGAAAGTACAGGAATTACTGAAATAATAATCATCAAAATAAATAGAAATGGAAACTAAAAGAGAATGGACTTCTATTAAAGAATACGAAGATATTCTGTTTGATTACTATAATGGCATTGCCCGTATTACGATCAATCGCGAACGTTACCGGAATGCTTTCACCCCTACTACAACAGGCGAAATGAGCGATGCGCTGCGCATCTGTCGTGAAGAGCCCGATATCAATGTTGTGGTATTGACCGGTGCAGGCGATAAGGCCTTCTGTTCGGGAGGCGACCAGAACGTAAAGGGCCGTGGCGGATACATCGGTAAAGACGGAGTGCCCCGCCTGAGTGTACTGGATGTGCAAAAACAAATCCGTTCGATTCCGAAACCGGTTATTGCTGCCGTTAACGGATTTGCCATCGGAGGCGGACACGTGTTGCATGTCGTATGCGATCTCTCTATTGCTTCCGAAAATGCGATCTTCGGACAGACAGGTCCTCGTGTAGGTAGTTTCGATGCCGGCTTCGGATCATCTTATCTTGCCCGCGTTGTGGGACAGAAGAAGGCCCGTGAGATCTGGTTCCTTTGTCGCAAGTATAATGCGCAGGAGGCTCTGGATATGGGGCTGGTCAATAAAGTGGTACCGCTGGATAAACTGGAAGACGAGTATGTTCAGTGGGCGGAGGAGATGATGCAGCTTAGTCCGTTGGCACTCCGCATGATTAAAGCCGGTCTGAATGCCGAACTCGACGGTCAAGCCGGTATTCAGGAACTGGCAGGTGATGCCACTCTGCTTTATTACCTTACCGATGAAGCACAGGAAGGCAAGAATGCTTTTCTGGAGAAGCGTAAACCGGACTTTAAACAATATCCTAAATTTCCATAAGCAGACAGAGGCCTTCTTGATGGGAGGCCTTTTCTTTATATCATTTTTATGTATACAATAAACATTATTCCACGCGTTCTTCATTTCAAGCAACCTGCGGGAACTTCGCGTGGTTCTTATACTACCCGGAATGTCTGGTATATCCATCTTTCTTCCATAGAGTGTCCGGGACGTGTCGGAGTAGGAGAGTGTGCTCCGTTACCCAAACTGAGTTGTGATGACTTGCCGGATTATGAACAGGTGCTTCGGAGTGCCTGTCAGCGACTGGAACAAACGGGAGAACTGGATATAGAATCTTTACGTGGGTATCCTTCTATTCTGTTCGGACTCGAGACAGCACTGCGCCATTACGAAACACAGAGCTGGGCATTATGGGATACTCCTTTTTCGCGCGGAGAAGCCGGTATACCTATTAACGGACTTATCTGGATGGGAAGTTTTGACAGAATGCTGCAACAGATCGAAGTCAAGATGCAGGCGGGATATCGCTGTATCAAACTAAAAATCGGTGCGATAAACTTTGAAGAAGAATTAGCCCTGTTGAGACATATCCGTGCTCACTATTCCGCCAGAGAAATAGAGTTGAGAGTGGATGCCAATGGAGCTTTCTCACCTGCCGATGCTATGGATAAACTGAATCGGTTGGCCGAATTGGACCTACATTCCATAGAGCAGCCTATCCGGGCCGGGCAGTGGGAGGAAATGGCCCGTCTGGCGGCTGAGTCCCCGCTTCCTATTGCTTTGGACGAAGAACTGATAGGTTGCAATGCCATTGAAAGAAAACGGGAATTGCTGGCGGCTATCCACCCCCGGTATATCATACTGAAACCATCTCTGCATGGCGGGATCAGTGGTGGCAACGAATGGATTGCAGAAGCGGAAAAGCAACATATCGGTTGGTGGATCACATCTGCGCTGGAGTCGAATATCGGTCTGAATGCCATAGCCCAATGGTGTGCGACTTTCCGGAATCCGTTGCCACAAGGATTAGGTACCGGGCTACTGTTTACGGACAATGTCGAGATGCCCCTCGAGATTCGAAAAGATTGTTTATGGTTTTGCAAATAAGAGGAGTCGGCACATGATATTTAATAGAGAAGAACAACACCTAATGTTGGAAGGCAGTGTGCTTTCCAAGGAGGACGTGAAAAGGCTGGTGGCTTGTTACACGGAGGAGGCATCGGGATTTTTGTACGAACTTTACCGGTTTCTGGAAGAGTGGTTCAGTGATTCTCCTTATCTGACAGTGAAAACTTCCGGTTCTACCGGGACTCCCAAACTGCTGAAGGTCCGTAAGGAGCAGATGATGCAAAGTGCCCGGCTGACTTGTGAGTTTTTGGGACTTCGACAAGGAGATAGCGTATTGTTGTGTATGCCTTTGCAATATATTGCCGGGAAGATGGTGGTGGTCCGGGCATTGGTGGCAGGGTTGAATCTGGTTATCCGGACTCCTTCCGGGCATCCGATGGCGGACGTGGACATACCGCTTCGCTTTGCCGCTATGGTGCCGTTGCAGGTTTACAACACACTGCAGGTATCGGCAGAAAAAGAGAGGCTCTGCCGGACCGATATTCTTATTATAGGCGGAGGGGCAATAGATGCAGGGTTGGAAGCTGAGATACGGCAATTACCGGTTAAGGTTTATTCTACGTATGGCATGACAGAAACCCTTTCACATATTGCTTTAAGACAGTTGAACGGACCGGATGCGAGTATGTTGTACCGGCCTTTTCCTTCGGTGCGGCTTTCTCTTTCGTCCGAACATACATTGGTGATCGATGCTCCATTGGTTTGTGATACCACTTTGGTGACAAATGATGTTGCGGAGATCTATTCCGATGGCAGCTTCTCTATTTTGGGCAGGAAGGATAATACCATCAATACCGGAGGTATCAAAGTACAGGCAGAGCAGATAGAAGAGATACTTCGTCCCTGGATGAGAGTTCCTTTTGCAATCACTTCTGTACCCGATGCCAGATTAGGAGAGGCGGTTGTGCTTTTGGTAGAGAAGGGGGCAGATGCAGAGTTACCGGAAACAAAGATGAAGGAGCTTCTGTCTAAATATCAGTTACCCAAGATGATTTTGTCAGTCGGGGCTATACCCTTGACGGAAACGGGAAAGATCAATCGTGCCGCTTGCCGGCAACTTGCCCTCACTTATCGGACAGATCGCTAAGTGTTTTTTCTTCTTTAGTTGTATCATATACGAAATAGCTTTAAATTTAATAACCAACACATATAAACTAATGAATAAGATTTGCTTTTTTATCGGAGTTTTTATTACCCTGCTTTTGGCGGGTTGCAGTTCTAATCCGATTTCCCATGTTCGTGTGGCGACCTTTAATATCCGCTATGATAATCTGGGCGACAGTTTGAATTCCTGGAAGTATCGTAAAGAGAAGGTCTGTGAATTTATCCGTGAGAAACATCCCGATGTGCTGGGAATGCAGGAAGTACTGAATCATCAGTTGAAAGACCTGTTGTCCGGCCTGCCCGATTATGCCTATGTAGGTGTGGGACGCGAGGATGGAAAGACTCAGGGGGAATATGCTCCTGTATTCTATCGGAAAGATAAATATGATTTGTTAGACAGTAATACATTCTGGCTTTCCGAACATCCGGATAGTATCGGCAAACTTGGTTGGGATGCCGCGTGTACCCGCGTGGCTACTTGGGCTAAATTAAAGGATAAAACTACCGGAAAAGAGTTTCTGATGTTAAACACCCATTTTGACCACGTTGGTACGGAAGCTCGTCGTAACAGTGCCCTGCTTATTATTGATAAGATAAAAGAAATAGCCGGTACACATCCTGCTATGATGACCGGAGACTTTAATGTTTCTGAAGAGTGGGAAGCTTACAAAACGATCACATCCAATGAGTTTGTCTTGAAAGATGCATGGAAGATAGCCGGGAAACAGTCCGGTGAGAACTATACTTTCCATGATTTCGGAAGAGTACCTGTGGCCGAACGGGAAAAGATCGATTTCATTTTCGTAACTCCGCAAATCAAGGTGGCAGATGCAGAGATTATTTCTTCTGCGATTACAGATTCCACCTATTTGTCCGATCATAATGCACATCTGGCTGATTTGGAATTCTAAACCGTATAAACGAATTGTAACCATGAAACAGATTTTGCATATATTACTCATCGCCTTGATGCTGATGGGCTTTTATAGTTGTGTTCCGAAGACGGAATTAGCCTCTCCGGACGGACATATCAAAGTGGCTTTTACTGCGGATACCGATGGAAAGATGATGTATCGGGTGACTGTCAACGATACCCTTTTATTGGATAACTCTCCGCTCGGTTTCGAAGCGAAAGACGGAATCGATCTTAATCGGGGATTTCGTGTGGTGAACACTGTCTTTACCGATAAAGACGAGATCTGGACGCAGCCTTGGGGAGAGAATAAAACGAACCGGAATCATTATAATGAAATGGCGGTTCTTCTGAAAAATGCCGCTAATGTGGAATTGACTCTTCGTTTTCGTGCATTTGATGATGGTGTAGCCTTTCGTTACGAGTATGAGGTGCCCGGTGTCGACTCTTTGTTGATCACCGATGAACTGACTGCTTTCCGCTTTCATGAAGACGGGACCTCTTGGTCTATTCCTGCCAGTTTCGAGACTTATGAATTGCTGTACTCGAAACAGAAGATCAGTGAAGTGGAGAATGCCAATACTCCTTTCACTTTCAAAACATCCGGAGGGGTGTATGGCAGCATTCATGAAGCTGCTCTTTATGATTTTCCGGAAATGACTTTGAAGAAGGATGGTGAAAATACTCTGAAATCCGAACTTGCCTCATGGCCTGATGGAATTAAAGCTCGTAAAGAGAATCGTTTTACCACTGCATGGCGTACCATTCAGATCGCTCCGCAAGCTGTCGGACTGATTAATTCGTCGTTGATCCTTAACCTGAATGAACCTTGTAAACTGGATACCACCGACTGGATCAAGCCGATGAAATATGTCGGTGTCTGGTGGGGGATGCATCTGGGAGTGGAAACCTGGAAGATGGACGATCGGCATGGCGCTACAACCGCCAATGCCAAGAAATACATTGATTTTGCTCATGCCAATAACATCGAAGGTGTGTTGTTTGAGGGGTGGAACGAAGGATGGGAAAGTTGGGGAGGTATGCAGAGTTTTGACTTTACTAAACCTTATGCCGACTTTGATATGGATGAAATAACTCGTTATGCACGTGAAAAGAATGTTCAGATCATCGGACATCATGAAACCGGTGGAAACATTCCCAACTACGAGCGCCAGATGGAGAAGGCAATCAAGTGGTATACCGATAAGGGCATTCATATTCTGAAAACAGGTTATGCCGGTGCTTTTCCTGACGGACATTCACATCATGGACAATATGGAGTGAACCATTATCAAAAAGTGGTTGAGACGGCTGCCCGTTATCGTATGACTCTTGATGCGCACGAACCTATCAAAGATACCGGTATACGACGTACCTGGCCCAATATGATGACACGTGAAGGCGCCCGCGGTATGGAGTGGAATGCCTGGAGCGAAGGTAATCCTCCTTCACATCATGAAATGTTGCCGTTTACCCGCTTATTGGGTGGTCCGATGGACTATACTCCGGGTACTTTTGATATTTTGTTTACACAGACGAAAGATTCTCCTAAACGTCAGAAGTGGAATGATCAGGATAAGGGCAATAGTCGCGTCAATACAACATTGGCCAAGCAGTTGGCTAATTGGGTGATTTTATATTCTCCGTTACAAATGGCATCTGATATGATCGAGCACTATGAAGGGCATCCTGCCTTCCGGTTCTTCCGTGATTTCGATCCTGATTGTGACGAATCGAGGGCATTGGCCGGTGAGCCGGGAGAGTTTGTAGCAGTGGTACGGAAGGCTAAACAGAATTATTTCCTGGGTGCCTCTACGAATGAAGAACCGCGGGTCTTGCCTGTCAGTCTTGATTTTTTAGAGAAGGGGAAGATTTATAAAGCAATCATCTATGCTGATGGTGAGAAAGCTGATTGGAAAACCAATCCGACAGAGTATCAGATTACGGAACAGGAGGTGACTGCAGACGATACGTTGAATATCCGAATGGCAGCCGGTGGCGGACAAGCTATTTCATTTATGCCCTTGCAGAAATAAAAACAACATGATCAGCGGGAGATAATCCTTTAGTTCGGACCGTAATATTTTCAGGGCTTGCCCTATGCGATAATTGATTGTTTGCGGAGAGACGTTCAGTTTCTCCGCAATTTCTTTATGAGTCATTTGAAGACTTCGATTCATTTCGTATGCCTGGCGAAATTCGGCCGGTAGTTTTCTTAAAGCCTCTTCGTACAATCTGAATAGTTCGTTTTCCAGGTAAAAGTCAGGTGAAGAGAACTCCGTTTCATATTTTTCCGCAATTTCCTGATGCACCTTGCGTTTTATTTCAAAATGAGAGATTTTATTAAGCGCTTTGTTCTTGACGATAGTAAAGAGAAGAGTCTTTAAAGTAAGTTCCGGTATAAGGGTTTTTCTGTTTTCCCATAGCCACATCATAGTATCCTGCACGATTTCTTCCGATTCGCTCAGAGTGACATATTGAGAGCAAAAGGCGCATAATCCACGAAAATAGTAACGGTAGATATGATCAAACACCTCTTCATCCCCTTCTCGCAGGGCTGATATAACGGCATTATTATCATTTATGTTTAGGTTAGTCAGAGTCTGTGCCATTCTTCTCTCCATTGTTATTAGCGAACAAACGTAGCTAAATTTTTGCTACCTACAAAATGATTTTCTGAAGAAAAAAAAGTTTGTGTTTTATTTAGTAACTTTGTTTTCTGAACTGTATTATACGTAACAGTGTATGATATAGGTATTAAAGATTTGGTTAAAACAATGGATGAAACAAAACTACTGAACTATCTGAAAGGAGAATCAGATGCCGAAGAGTGTCTGGAAGTGGAGGCATGGTATTATGCTTCTGCAGAACACAAAAAACAACTGGACCAACTTTATTATATGCTTTTTGTCGGTGAACGTAAGGTGGCAATGGATGGTGTGGACACCGAAAATTCACTAAGCGTTTTGAAGGACCGGATAAAGCACAAAGAGTCAGAGAAAAAATCAGTGCATAGAATACGTGTATCAAAATGGAAACGTTACGCGATGCCTTTGGCAGCTTTCCTGTGCGGTCTGTTGGTGTCTGTCGGTGCCCTATACTGGATTTCCTCCGGAAAGTCGGCAGGATATATTTTTGCTACCGAATCAGGGCAGCGGGCACAGGCAGTTTTACCGGATGGAACGAAAGTATGGTTGAATGCTTCAACACAGATCGTCTATAAGCCTTCTTTCTGGAAGCGGGAAAGACAGGTCGACTTGAGTGGTGAGGCTTATTTTGAGGTATCACGTAATAAGACAAAACCCTTTGTTGTTAATAGTAATGATGTCAGGACTTGCGTGCTCGGTACAAAATTCAATGTCCGGGCACGTCCGTCCGAAGAAAAGGTGGTGACCACTTTATTGAAGGGATCAGTAAAAGTCCAATTGCCGGGGCAGTCTGAAGAGGAAGGTATTTTGTTGAAGCCGGGACAGATGCTGAGTGTGGATACCCGTACGATGCAACCCATGCTTACAGAAGCCAGCCGTCCGGGAGATGTATTGCTATGGATTAACGGAAAACTGAAATTCGAACAGGCCACACTTCAGGAAATAGTGCAGTGTCTTGAAAAACATTTTGATGTTCATTTCATTATTTCGGATGCACAATTGCAAAAAGACCGTTTTACCTGTACTTTTAGTACGGACGATGATATAAGACAAATTCTTTCTATACTCGCTCTTACCAAACGTTTCGATTATAAATGTGAGGATAACAATATAATATTGACTCCTAAGACGAATAGATAACAAAAATATTTTATAACCTAAATCACGAAGAGGGGGCTGTTTCTGTAAAGAAATAGTTCCCTTTTTTTATCTTCTGATCTGTATTCTTATTCTTTTTTTATTCTTTTTTCGAAAAAATCCGCTTCTTGATTTAGTATGTTTATAAGTTGAAATGTACTATTAACAGAAAAGAGATATAGTTAACCTAAAAATCTGTAGTGATGAATAATGACCCTTAATTTAAAACCAACCTTAACATGTATTAGCGATCCTTTATGCTAAACCTTTCAATTTTACCTAAAAACATTTTCTAATTAAAAAAAGAACAAGATGAAGAAATCAGTGAAACACAAGTTTCAGTACTTGCTATTTTTTCTATTGTCGATGCCTGCTTTTATCTTTGCTTCAGCGCAAGATATACGGGTGAATATCGACTTTACCAAAGCCTCTTTGGGCAGTGTCCTGAATGAAATAGGACGTCAAACCTCATTATCTATTGTGTATAACACCGGGGATGTTAACCCCACTCAACCTGTTTCTATCAAGGCTTCTAACGAAAATATCACGACGGTCATGAACCGTCTGCTTCGTGGGACGGGACTTTCCTATTCTATTATGAACAAACATCTTATTCTTTCGACCACTGATAAGAACCATTCGATTCAACAGGAGAAAGTTACGGTTACAGGAAATATTTCGGATGCCAAAGGCGAACCACTGATCGGAGTGAGTATTCTGGTGAAAGGAACATCGAACGGGACCATTACCGATATGAACGGGCACTTCTCCTTGCCGGTTGCGAAAGGAGATGTTATTGAGATCTCCTATATCGGTTATGCTCCGCAGGCCATTACGGTGACAGACTCCAAGCCTTTGAAGATTGTTATGAAAGAAGACGCAGAAGTGCTTGACGAAGTGGTAGTGACTGCCTTAGGTATCAAGCGGGCGCAAAAGGCGTTGAGTTACAACGTACAGCAAGTAGGTGGTGATGCTATCAATACAGTGAAGGATGCCAATTTTATCAACTCTTTGCAAGGTAAAGTTGCCGGAGTAACAATCAATAACTCAGCCGGTGGAGTTGGTTCTGCTTCGAGAGTCGTGATGCGCGGTACCAAGTCCATTACGAAAGATAATAATGCTCTTTATGTAATTGACGGTATTCCGATGTTCAATGTAAGCTTTGGTAAGAGTGAAGGTTCTTTTGCCACCCAAAGCGGTTCGGACGGAGTAGCGGATCTTAACCCGGATGATATTGAAAGTATCAATATGCTGACCGGTCCTTCTGCGGCAGCTTTGTATGGTAATGCGGCTGCCAATGGAGTCGTATTGATCAATACCAAGAAAGGATCTGCCGAAAAGACAACTCTGACTGTCAGCAATAATACGATGTTCTCTGACGCATATATGATGCCGGAGATGCAAAACCGGTATGGAAACAATCCGGGAGAATTTGCAAGCTGGGGCAATAAAACCAAGCAAAGCTATGATCCTTCCCGTTTCTTTAATACCGGAGTGAATGTAATTAACGCTATTTCTTTTTCGACCGGAACAAAGAAAAACCAGACCTATGCGTCGGCTTCAACAACCAATGCGACAGGTATTTTGCCTAATAACAGTTATAGCCGCTACAATTTCTCTATCCGGAATACGGCCACTTTCCTGAAAGATAGGCTGACTCTGGATGTAGGTGCCAGCTATATCATTCAGAATGACAAGAATATAACGGCACAGGGACAATACTTCAACCCGCTGCCGGCACTCTACCTCTTTCCCCGTAACGACAATTTTGAGGAGATCCGTATGTTCGAACGATATAGCGAAAGCCGTGGAGTGAACGTACAGTTCTGGCCTTACGGACATCAGGGATTAAGTTTGCAAAATCCATATTGGATTATGAAACGCATGAACCGCAAGACAGAAAAGAAGCGCTACATGATTAATGCAAGCTTAACTTATAAACTCACGGATTGGCTCAATGTAGCCGGACGTGTCAAGGTGGATAATTCCGATATTCGCATGACTCAGGAACGTTATGCATCGACTCTGACTACCTTTGCCGGTGCCAATGGTTTCTATTCCGATCAAAATCGTACGGACCGCAATACGTATGCCGATATGATGGTAAACATTGATAAGAGAATAGGGGACTTCTCGCTGAATGCCAATATCGGTGCGTCTATCAAGGATTTGGTTTACGAACAAATGGGGAATGAAGGTGATTTGGCAGGGATACCTAACTTCTTTACAGTGAGAAACATCAATTATGAAAGCAATTATAAACCTAAACAATTCGGATATCATGACCAATCTCAGGGTGTATTTGCCAATATAGAATTGGGATGGCGGAGCATGGCATATCTGACCCTGACCGGACGAAATGACTGGGAGTCCCAACTGGCATTTACCAAGCATTCTTCATTCTTTTATCCTTCCATCGGAGGTTCTGTCGTTTTATCCGAGATGTTCCGGTTGCCCGAGTTTATTTCTTATGCAAAGCTACGTGGCTCATACAGTTCTGTGGCTTCATCTTTTGAACGTTATTTATCGAATCCGGGTTTTGAGTTCAATGAACAATCCCATCAGTGGGGATCTTCAACCACTCTGCCTGCCACCAACTTGAAGCCGGAAGATACCCGTTCGTGGGAGATCGGTTTGAATGCCAGACTGTGGAATCATTTCAGTATAGATGCCACTTACTATCATTCGAATACCTATAACCAGACCTTTAATATCACTTTGGCATCGTCGAGTGGTTATTCTTCGGCCATTGTACAAACGGGTAATATTCAGAACTACGGTTTGGAGTTGGCGTTAGGATACAATAATACATGGGGAGACTTTAGCTGGAACAGTAGTCTGACTTATACGATGAATCGTAATAAAGTGAAACGTCTTGCCAGCGGTGCTACGAATCCGATAACCGGTGAAATTATCGATATGCCCGAACTGCGTATGGCTGTGCTGGGTGCCGACGGATATGGCCCCAGAGTTATATTGAGAGAGGGCGGAACAATGGGAGACCTCTATGTGGATAAAGGGTTGCGTACAGACGGTAACGGTAATATCTGGGTAGATTCTCAGACAGGCAAAGTTGGAGTGCAGGATTATGCCGAACCGAAGAAAATTGGTACGATGAATCCTGATTTCAACATGGGATTCAGCAATACATTCTCTTATAAGGGCATCAATCTGGGAGTGGTTCTGACTGCTCGTGTCGGTGGATTGTGCGTCTCGAACACTCAGGGTATACTTGATTATTATGGTGTGTCCAAAGCTACAGCCGACGCTCGCGATGCCGGAGGAGTGTGGATCAATAACGGATTTGTAGATGCCAAATCTTATTATCAGACCATCGGTGGTTCTACCGGAGGGTTGGGACAGTACTATACTTATAGTGCAACGAACATACGATTGTCCGAACTGAACCTAAGCTACACGTTACCTCGTAAATGGTTTAATAATAAAGTAGGCATAACGGCAGGTATCGTAGGGAAGAATCTTTGGATGATTTATTGTAAAGCACCGTTCGATCCCGAAATGACACCTTCCACTACCAGTAACTTCTATCAGGGAGTAGATTACTTTATGCAACCGAGTACACGTAATATTGGCTTCAATGTCAAATTTCAATTTTAAAACCAGTCGATCATGAAAAAGAAAATATTAAATATAGTTTTGGCCGCAGCTGTCACACCTTTCCTGTGCTGCTGTACCGATAATTTTGAGGAGTATAATACCAATCCCTATGAACCCCATTCACTCAATCCGCCCATGCTGTTTGCAACCATGATTACTACCGGAATCAATGTACAGCAGAATGACAATCAGATGATCGATCAAATGGTAGCCGGACCTTTCAGTGGTTATCTTACGATGGCCAACTCATGGGGTGGGTCCAACTTCAATACTTTTAATCAGACGGAATCCTGGAATCAGATTCCTTTCAACACACCCTTTGAAAAATTCTATTCCAATTACTTCAAGTTGGAGACTGCGACAGGTGGAAAAGGCCACTATTGGGCGATGGCAAAACTCCTTCGTGTGAATACAATGTTGCGTGTAACCGATTGTTACGGTCCCATTCCCTACAGCCAGGTGGCCAATGGTAAAACGGCTGTTGCCTACGATAGCCAGGAAGATGTGTATAAACATATGTTTGAAGATCTGGATTATGTAATACAGATGTTGGGTGAATTTGTAGATGAAGTGGGGGGACTGAAACCGTTGGAGGGTTATGATCCGGTCTATAATGGTGATTATAATAAATGGATGCGTTTTGCTAATTCACTTAAACTGCGTTTGGCTGTCCGCATCAGTAATGTGTCCCCCGAACTTGCCCGTACGAAAGCCGAAGAAGCGGTAAAGAGCACCCGCGGACTGATAGATACGAACGATAATAACGCGTATGTCGGTGTAGGTGCCGAGCCCAATCCTCTTTGGCTGGTGGCCTCCAGTTGGGGAGAGATCCGTATCAATGCCACTATAGCCAGTTATATGAAAGGATATTCCGATCCTCGCAGTGCAGTCTATTTCACCACCTCCAAGTTGGGAGGCGATAGCCCGTATATGGGTATGCGGTCAGGGTTGGAAGGAGTGAAGCCGGCAACTTATTCGGGATATTCCATGCCCAATTACGAACAGAAAGACGACATGTTGATGTTTTGTGCGGCTGAAACCGCCTTTTTGCGTGCTGAAGGCGCCCTGCGTGGTTGGGATATGGGAGGTAGTGCCCGTGACTTCTACGAGCAAGGCGTTAAGCTATCATTCGACCAACGGAAAGTGAGCGGGGCAGACGAATATCTGGCCAATGCAGTGGCTGTGCCTGAACCTTTTGTCGATCCGGTAAACCCGGCTAAATGTAATTATACACCGAAAACCAAGATCACGATTGCCTGGAACGAAGGTGCTTCGACGGAAGAGAAACTGGAGCGGATCATTACTCAGAAATGGATTGCTAACTTCCCTCTGGGCTTTGAGGGTTGGGCCGACTATCGGCGCACAGGTTATCCGGAAGTGTTTCCATCTGTCAGCAATTTGAGTAATGGAGTGATCGACACCAATCGGCAATTGCGGCGTTTACCTTTTCCCTTGTCCGAAAAACAGGGAAATTCAGCCAATGTTTCGGCTGCCGTTTCAATGTTGGGTGGTCCGGATACCGGAGCTACCGATCTTTGGTGGGCTAAAAAGAATTGATGTTTAAGCTAATAAAGAGAAAAGAAAATGAAAAAGAGATATTTAAATATAGTAGTTTTTGCATTGTTCGTCAGCATGCTTTGGGGTTGCAGTGACTGGACCAAACCTGAAGCGGAAGACTTTTTTGAAATGCCGGGAAATGATTATTACGAGAATCTGAGAGCATATAAACGTTCGGAGCATTCGGTTGCATTCGGTTGGTTTGGAGGCTGGACGGGTGTCGGGGCTTCGATGGTGGGCAGTCTGATGGGGCTTCCCGATAGTGTGGACTTCGTTTCGATTTGGGGTAACTGGAAAAATCTTGATGAGGCCCGGATGTTGGACAAAAAGAAGGTGAAAGAACAGAAGGGTACACGCGCCTTAATGTGTTTTATCGTGGCTAATGTAGGCGATCAGTTGACTCCGGAAGAGCATAAAGAGAATTATAAGGAGTACTGGGGCTGGAAGGATGGTGATCAGGAAGCTATCGACGGTGCCATCAGAAAATATGCGAATGCTATTTGTGACTCCATTGATAAGTATGGATACGATGGTTTCGACATCGATTATGAACCTAATTATGGTTCTCCCGGAAACTTGGCAAGTTATCCCGAGAATATGCTCACTTTCGTGAAAGCACTGGGAGAAAGAATCGGACCTAAATCGGGTACGGGACGGTTACTTGTGATTGATGGCGAGCCTCAAAGTATTCATCCGGAAACCGGGCCTTACTTTGACTATTTCATTGTGCAGGCATACTCTAACCTTGCGGGTAATTCCGACGCTAATCTTGACAGACGTCTGGCTGGTACGATTGCCAACTTTAAAGGAATACTTCCTCCGGAGAAAGTGGCTAATATGTACATCGTTACGGAGAATTTCGAATCTTATGCTCCGGCAGGAGGAGGTGATTATGTAGATCGTTACGGAAACAAAATGAGAGCACTTGCCGGCATGGCACGCTGGACTCCGACTATTGACGGAAAACAGGTACGGAAGGGTGGAGTAGGCACCTATCACATGGAATATGACTATCCGGGCGACATCGAATATAAGTACCTGCGTGAAGCAATCAGAATAATGAATCCTGCTGTAAAATGACTTTAAAGAATTTGATTATGAAAAGAATAACAATAAAACAATGTTTGCTTGCCTGTTTCGTTCTGCCGATGATCCTGGCAGGATGCAACGATGCCGATTACCAGGTTATCGACAATGCGATTTATTTGAATGAAGCATCCGAGAATGGTTCGGCAAAGGTTACCGTTGATCCTGAAAATGTAACAACAACTACTCTGACCGTACGTGTGGGACAGCCTGTAACCGAAAATGTGACTGCTGTCCTGACGGTAGATCCTTCTATTCTTAAAGAGTACAATGAAGCTAATGAAACTTCGTACGAAGTCCTTCCCGAGCAGTATTTTACTTATGACAAAGAGATAAAGATAGCGGCAGGCGATGTTAGCGCAATCCCCAGTGAGTTTAGAGTGAAACCTTATTCAAACGAAAACGGAGAATTGTATGCTATTCCGGTATCTCTCACAGAAATTCAGGGGCCGGTGTCCACAATCGGGCTTTCGTCGAAGTTTATCATTTTGCTGGATAAGCCGCTGATACAGTCTGTACCGTTTATGAATACGACCAATGCCGTGAAGCCCGCCAAGGACGAATTGTGGGGAGTGACAACCAATGAATGGTCACTCGAGGCTTGGGTACAGATGGACGGATTCGATATTAATAATCAGGCTATATTTAATTCGGGCAGCAGCGACCACGAGGTTTATATCCGTTTCGGTGACGCTATGATCCCTTATAATTCATTACAGGTGAAGACACTTGGAAGTCAGGTCAATACGGTGACTTTGTTTGAGAAGAATAAGTGGTATCATCTGGCCTTCGTTTATAATTCTTCCGGGTTATTGTCGATTTATATCAACGGAGTGCTCGACGTGACTCTGCAGACAAAGGGTGGCCCGGTTAGATTCGACAAGATGAACATGGTTTCGAGCGGTAGTTACTTCCGCAACAATTGTCAGATGGCCCAGGTGCGTCTTTGGAAGAGCGCAATCAGCCAGACGCAAATTCAGTCCAACATGTATTTTGCCGTGAAGCCCGCCGATCCGAACCTGATAGGCTATTGGAAAATGGATGAAGGTAAGGGAAATGCCTTTGTCGACTGTACCGGACACGGATACGATTTGGTGGCAGGAGGAACTCTTGTCTGGAAAGAGCATGTTCGTTTTGATAAGCAATAACTATGTAAAAAGAAGATAAGATATGAATAGACATTTGAATTTTGTGACCTTAATCTGCCTGATAACAGGCTTTGTATCGTTGGCTTCGTGCAGCAACGATGATGATGAAATGGACAAATATCAAAAGATATATATCAGAACGGGAGTTGCACCGGGGGCCGAAATGGGTGCTGCGGTAGTGGTGGATTGTGTGAGCAATTCCTCTACTGCCGACCGTTCTGATTTTGAAATACAATTGTGTGCCGTACAGCCGGTTACGCGGGATGTCACTGCCGCTTTGGGAGTAGATACGCTGAAAGTGGATACTTACAATTCTGCCAATAAGACGAAATGTAAGTTGTTGCCCCAAGATAATTATACCATTGAAACAAGTGAAGTTGTCTTAAAAACGGGACAGACAGTGGCCGATTCATCTTTTCAGGTCGTTTTGAAGAATATAGAAAAGTTGACTAATCCTGACGGATATGTGCTTCCCGTGGCGCTTAAAGGAGTTACGGGCATGGACGAACAGGCTGTCAGTACATCTATGAAGACGGTTTATATCCGGATTTATACCAGCGTGCTTTATACCAGTTATACGAAACCCGGGAATTGGTCCGCTGTAGATCGAAGTGCGTGGAGTGTAAGTTGCAGCAATGTTTATGCCGATGATGATGCCAAATATGGTGCACATCTGGCTATTGACGGTGAGATAAATACTACTTGGTTTACATGGGGAGTGGCTAATGCCGGAGAGTGTTGGTGGAATACGGTACTGGACCGGCCTGTTACCTTAACCGGATTTTCGGTCACTAAACAGAGTGCCTACGGATCGGGTTATAATCTGAGAAGTGCTGAGATTAAGGTTCGGAAAGAGGTTGAAACCGAGTGGGTTACTTACCCGAGAGTCTTGACTTTCAGAAATTTTAAAGGGGCTGATCCGCAATATGCGGCCATCGAACCACCTATCCCGAATGTAAAGGAATTCAGAATAAACTGTCTGACTCCGGATAATTATACCGGGTTTGCTGAGATAAATTTATATGTGAAGCAATAGAGGTGTTTAGATTGTAGATAAGGGGGCGAGAGGCATCGGGGATGAAAGTCTTCGGTGCTTCTTTGCGTGTGTCGTATTGATAAAGTTTAATAAAAAAAGGGTGATAGAGGTTAGTAGTTTTCCCGGGTGAGTTGTATTATTAAATAATGAAAGCAACTTCTTGTCGTAATCTTGGGTTATGTTTTTAATATCCCCTATCTTTGCTTACTGGAATTGTTAACCGATGGAATTATTATAAAAAACTAACTGATGAATAAAAAGCCGATAAGCCCTGTATGTTGGGTGCCTACTGTTTACTTTGCTATGGGATTGCCGTTTGTGGCCCTTTCGATGGTTTCTGTCCTTATGTTTTCCGATATGGAAGTGTCGAATGCACAGATTGCTTTCTGGACTTCTCTTATTATGCTTCCCTGGACATTGAAGCCTTTATGGAGTCCGTTTCTGGAAATGTTTAAAACGAAAAAGTACTTTGTTGTCGCTACGGAAATCATTACCGGACTGGCATTTGCATTGGTAGCACTTTCGCTGCCGCTGCCCGACTTTTTTCGTTATGCCATCGCTCTGATGGGGATCATTGCTCTCAGTGGTGCGACTCATGACATTGCGGGTGACGGAGTATACCTGACTGAACTGACTGCTACCCAGCAAGCCAAGTATATCGGTTGGCAGGGAGCTTTTTATAATCTGGCCAAGATACTTGCCAACGGAGGCTTGGTTTGGTTGGCAGGTATGCTGAAGGATGAATTTGGAGTGGTACATGCCTGGATGATTGTCATGTTGATGTGTGCGGGTATTATGATTCTGATCGGTCTTTACCACATCCGGATTTTGCCTTCGGGAGGAGGCGCTTCCGGTGAAGTGAATACGATGAGTGACGCATTGAATATGCTTTGGGAAGTCATCCGCTCTTTTTTCCAAAAAAAACATATTGCTTTCTACATTGTCTTTATCATTTTGTACCGGTTTGCCGAAGGATATGCCATCAAGATTGTACCGTTGTTCCTGAAAGCGTCGGTTGCGGATGGTGGATTGGGACTCAGCACTCAGGATATCGGACTGGTATATGGTACGTTCGGAGCGGGAGCTTTTATTCTCGGTTCGCTTTTGGCCGGTTATTACATTTCGGCTTTCGGACTTCGGAAGACTTTGTTTTCTTTATGTTGCGCTTTTAATATTCCGTTCTTGGTATATTTCCTGTTAGCCCTTTACCAGCCTTCCGATCTATGGATTATTGGTATGGCCATTGTGTCTGAATACTTGGGTTACGGGTTTGGTTTTGTCGGATTGATGCTCTTTATGATGCAGCAAGTGGCTCCCGGCAAACATCAGATGGCACATTATGCTTTTGCTACCGGTATTATGAATCTGGGGGTGATGCTTCCCGGAATGATGAGCGGATACCTGAGCGATTGGCTGGGTTATCGCGATTTCTTTATCTGGGTACTTATCGCTACCATACCGGCTTTTATCGTGACTTGGCTGGTACCTTTCACATATCCGGACGGAAAGAAGAAATAAAAAGAGATTTTCAATATAAACAAGATATATACATAATATTAATTTAATCGAATCATGGAAGAAATTAAAATTGCAGGTGCTGCTTTGCCGGCTATGCCTTGGGAAGAACGTCCGGCAGGATGTAAAGATGTAGTGTGGCGTTGTTCGGCCAATCCGATTATTCCGCGCGACTTGCTCCCTACTTCAAACAGTATATTCAACAGTGCCGTAGTTCCGTTTAAGGATGGCTATGCAGGGGTGTTCCGTTGTGATGATACTAATCGTCGCATGCGTTTGCATGTGGGATTCAGCAAGGATGCTGTTCATTGGGATATCAACGAAGAACCGTTAAAGTTTCAATGTGATGATGCTGAGGTTGGAACCTGGGTCTATGGATATGACCCACGGGTTTGCTTTATCGAAGACCGCTACTATGTGACCTGGTGTAATGGCTATCATGGTCCTACTATCGGTGTGGCCTACACCTATGATTTTGTTACTTTTCACCAGTTGGAGAATGCCTTTATTCCTTTCAATCGGAATGGAGTCTTGTTCCCTCGTAAGATAAACGGTCGTTTTGCGATGTTGAGCCGCCCGAGTGATAATGGGCATACTCCTTTTGGAGATATTTTCTATAGCGAGTCTCCCGATATGGAGTTTTGGGGACGTCATCGTCATGTTATGTCGCCGGCTCCGTTCGAAGACAGTGCCTGGCAGTGTACCAAGATCGGTGCAGGGCCTATCCCGATTGAAACCTCGGAAGGCTGGTTGCTGATCTATCATGGTGTATTGGCTTCCTGCAACGGTTTTGTGTATAGTTTTGGTTCGGCACTGCTTGACATCGATCAACCCTGGAAAGTAAAATTCCGTTCGGGGCCTTATCTGATTTCACCTCAGAAGGATTACGAATGTATGGGTGATGTGCCTAATGTCTGTTTCCCATGCGCGGCGCTTCATGATTCGGAGACCGGACGGATTGCCATCTATTATGGGTGTGCGGATACAGTGACCGGGCTCGCATTCGGATACATTCCGGAGATTATTGAATTTACCAAACGTACAAGTATCATCTGAATCGAATAAAACAGAAAGGGTGTAGCTATCCCGCCGGGATGGCTACACCCTTTTGCTTGTATGGCTACACCTTTTCGGTCAGATGGCTACACCCTTTCGGCTGTTATCCGTTGTATGCAGTCAGCATCCAAACCATCTTTTCCTGTTCTTTCAGGTAGTCGCTCATCATGGCCACTGTTACTTCGTCGTTGTGTGAAGAGGCGAGAGACAGGATTTTACGTTCTTCCGCAATCAGATGCCCGTAAGTTTCGAGAATATGATTCAGAGCGTCGTCGGCCTTATTCACTCCGTCCACTTCCTTGATCTGCGCCATCTTCAGATAGTCACTGTATTTATTGGCGGGAGTTCCTCCCAGCATCAGTATACGTTCGGCTATTTCGTCCACCTTTTCGGCGGCTCCATTATATAAATCTTCAAACTTGCTGTGCAGTACGAAGAAACCGTGTCCTTTGATGTTCCAGTGAAATCCTCTCAGGTTTGCATAATGAATCTGAAAATCGGCAAGCAGTTGCTGTAATGACAGTACGATGGTGTTAGCTCCTTTTTCTTCCAAATGTGTATAATTTAAAGTCTTCATAATGATATTGTTTTTTTTGAGTTAATACTATATTTCTTCTTTTTATCTGGAACAAAGATACGGCACAAAATGATTCGTGTCAAACTGAAAATTTCTATCTTTGCATTGATAGATTCTATATCTTTAATAAATCAGAGAACGATGACTATACAACAATTGGAATATATTCTGGCTGTGGACCAGTTCCGGCATTTTGCTAAAGCTGCCGAGTATTGCCGGGTGACGCAACCTACTTTGAGTGCAATGATCCAAAAGCTGGAAGACGAATTGGGGGTGAAACTGTTCGACCGTAGCATGACACCGGTTTGCCCTACTACCATTGGTAAGAAAGTGCTGGAACAGGCCCGTAAGATTCTTTCGGAAGTTATCTGTGTCAAGGAGATCATCAGCGAAGAACAGCACTCCCTGTCGGGTACATTCCGATTGGCAGTGTTACCGACGATTGCACCTTATCTTCTGCCCCGTTTCTTTCCGCAACTGATGGAGAAATACCCGGATCTTGATATACGGGTGATGGAGATGAAGACGCCCGACATTCGCAAGGCTCTGCTGACCGGTGAAGCGGATGCTGCTATCATTGCCAGCATGCTGGATGATGCCGCATTAACGGAAGAGACCTTATTCTACGAGCAATTCCTGGGCTATGTCTCAAAGAAGGAACCGTTGTTCAAGCACGATGTGATTCGTACGTCCGATGTGACAGGGGAACGGCTTTGGCTTCTTGACGAAGGGCATTGCTTCCGCGATCAGTTGGTTCGTTTTTGTCAGATGGAAGCGGTTAAGATCAGCCAAATGGCGTATCGGCTGGGTAGTATGGAAACCTTTATGCATATGGTGGAGAGTGGTAAGGGGATTACGTTTATTCCCGAACTGGCAGTGATGCAATTGAGCGAAGAGCAGAAAGAACTGGTCCGTCCGTTTGCTATCCCGCGGCCTACCCGTCAGATTGTCCTGGTGACCCGGAAAGACTTCATCCGCACCAGTCTGCTGCAGGTTTTGAAAGAGGAGATTCAGGCGGCGGTTCCCAAGGAGATGCTTACCCTGCAGGCCGTTCAGTGCCTGGTATAATATAAAAACGACGGCGATATTTTCACAAACATCGCCGCCTTATTTCTTTTATGTATCAGAATTATTACTCGTTTTGCCTGATTGTGTAGGTGTTTCTTGTTGTTTTATTGAGAATGAAATGATTTTATTTTTAAATTTTTGTCTTCGTTGATATCTATTGTGACATACTGTATATTGTCATAAATGGTGTTCACACGGAGTTTTATTCCTTTGGCTGTCGCCAATTGCTCGGCTATACTATCCAGCTTGAAAGAAACAAGGCTCGAACCCAATTGATTGGGGGAGTCATTAAAGGCATTATGCCGGAACTCCAGATAGATATATCCGTCATCTTTTATGGGACCTGTTATTTCGTTTTGTACCAAGTTCAGCATGTGTTTTTTATTTTCATTCATGCTGCCCAGATATTGATATTCGATGGTCAGATAATCTTTCGTAAGTGCATGCGCTGTGACGTTGATACGGTCGTCTCCAATGCTGTCTGCTGTAGCTTCCGTCAGTGGGATGATCTCTTTCGTCAATATATCTTCTATCGTGAATATTTTACCGTTCTCATATCCGGGCTTCTCTTTTCCCATCTGCAGATAGCCAACGAAGACTCTTTGACCTTCTGCAACAGTGTATTTCCTGTTGCGTATATCGGCCGTATCTGCCGGAAGTACATTGTCTCCATTGTCCAACGCAATGAAAAAGTCCCTTGGAGTGTCCGCATTGGGAATCTTCATTGTGCCGATGGCTAATATTCCACCCGGAGGACAAGTGACCCACTCGTCGTTGTTGGCATCGTCCAGACATGACTGTAATATGGGCAATAACATCAGGATGACGGCAAAAGTTATTAAATTAAATTTCTTCATAAGTTTCTTGTTGGTTTTATCCTATTTATCCATTGAGATTTATTCTTTATTGTATTGAAAAAATGCAGGAAGTGATGAAATATTGCATCCTAAAATGTTAAAGAAACAAAAGTGATAAAAGAGTTGTTCTCTCTGTGCAGTATTTCTATCTTTGCTGCATTTATAAGGTAAACACGTGTTTAGGAGAATGAATGAGTTAGAGCTGTCGGAACGTTGCAGGCAGGGAGATAATCGTGCCCGCAAAGAACTTTATGAGCAGTACGCAGGGCGCATGCTTGGTGTCTGTCTTCGTTATGCCGGAGACAGAGACATGGCACAAGACTTGGTACACGACGGTTTCCTGAAGATTTTCGACTCCTTCGACAAGTTTACCTGGCGGGGTGAAGGCTCTCTGAGAGCATGGATGGAGCGTGTAATGGTGAATACGGCTTTACAGTTCTTAAGAAAGAACGACGTGATGAACCAGACCACGGCACTGGATGAAGTTCCCGAAACGTATGAAGAACCGGATGCTTCGGCTGTTGAAGCAATACCACAGAAAGTGCTGATGCAATTTATTAATGAACTCCCCGCCGGATATCGTACCGTATTCAATTTATACACCTTTGAAGATAAGTCGCACAAGGAAATCGCACAGATGTTGGGGATTAATGAAAAATCTTCTGCCTCACAGCTTTTTCGCGCAAAAAGTGTATTGGCAAAGAAAGTGAAAGAATGGTTGGTGACCAATGGTTGACATGTATTTACAGATACTGAGGTGAACCTTGGATTTCAAAAATGAAATAGAATGATGAAAGAAGACGAAAAATGGATTAAAGCATTCAAGGATAAGCTCGAAGATTATTCGGAGCCGATGCCTGCTTCCGGTTGGGAACGACTGGAAAGGGAACTGATGCCTGTAACCGAAAAACGAATATATCCGTATCGCCGGTGGGCGGTTGCTGCGGCAGCTGTGGTATTGGTGGTAACGACTGCTGTCAGTTTGTATTTTCTGAATAGTCCGGTAGCTGATGAAATCCGTTATGCAACGACTCCTTCACTGGCTGTCAACCCGGATGTATTGCCGGAACCTGCCTTGCCGGATGTACAGGTAGCTGTATCCGAACCCGTTAAGCCGGTAGGAACGACGAGCATCAACCCTGTTTCGGGCTATTTGGCAAAAAATACTGATCCGGTGATTGTTCCGGAGGTATCCTCCCTGGCAGAGAAGCGACCGGAGGCAGTGACGGAGGAAAAGAGAGCTGAGCCGCAACAGGAAGCAACTGCTGCAATCGAGAAAAAAGAAAGTGCGACGGCGCAGCCTCCAAAGAGGAAAGAAGCGCGGCGACCGTCCGGTAAAGACAAGTATCAGTTGCCTATCGGAGACTCTTCTGCTAAACGTGGTGGTAAATGGTCGATGGGAGTGGGTATCGGTAATGGAGGTGGACTTCCGACAAATGGTTCCGAAAATTTTGCGCCCCGTCCGATGACTAACAGGGTCGACTTGATGACGATCATGAATGGAGCTGTGAGTATTCCTGCCGATCAGGAAGTTATATTTGAGGAAGGGGTTCCTTACCTGAAGTCCAATACAACTGCCGTGGTGGATTATGAACATCATCAGCCGGTTAGCTTCGGACTGTCTGTACGTAAGTCTCTTCCCAAAGGTTTCTCTGTAGAGACGGGATTGACTTATACGTTGTTGTCTTCTGACATCAAACGGCAGGGGGATACCAAGATGCAGAGTCAGAAATTGCATTATATAGGTATTCCTGTACGTGGAAACTGGAATTTTCTGGAAAAGAAATATTTTACACTCTATGTATCTGCCGGAGGAATGGTTGAAAAGTGTGTTTATGGAAAGTTGGCGGATGATAAGGTGAATGTGAAGCCTTTGCAATTTTCTGTAGCCGGTGCCGTGGGAGCGCAATTCAATGCGACAGATCATGTCGGCCTATATGTGGAACCGGGAGTTTCGTATTTCTTTGATGATGGCTCCAAAGTACAAACCATCCGAAAAGAAAGGCCTTGTAACTTTAACTTGCAGGCAGGATTGCGATTCACTTATTAAAGTAGGGTGGCAAAAAATATGCCGGTTACATTATTTCCCTGTTCTTGCCTTGTATTGTAATGAATTGAGGCAAGAACAGGGAGATTTTTATGTCGTGACTTACAAAATTATAAATAAGCGCAATCGTCATAATTCACCGCAGAGTGAACTTAATCTATTGATGGCCAATGAATCTTTATCTGTGTAAATTCGTGTAATCTGTGGCGAATACGAGTTTCGACACTTATATAAGTCAATTCACTTGTACGGTCCGGAAATATTGCCTGAATAGTTTCTCAGCCTTTTCTATCTGCTCCGGAGTATTCTCTTTCACTCCTTTCAGCATATATTCTTTGTTCATTGCTTCATATTTGTGAACACCCAAGGTGTGGTAAGGCAATATTTCTACACGCTGAATCATCTGGTACGTTCCAAGATGCTCTCCCAGCTGCCGGATATCGTCTTCGAAGTCACTGTAGCCGGGCACTAATACGTATCGCAACCAGAATGGTTTATGATTGGTTTCAAGCCAGGCTGCGGTTTTCAGGGTCTGCTCGTTGCTTCTTCCGGTTAAAGACTGATGATGTTCCGGATTAAATTCTTTGATATCTAATAAAACCAGATCAGTCAATTCCAATAGTTCCTCTACATCATTGTTCCATAGCCCGCCATTGGTATCAAGGCAAATATGGATTCCTGCTTCCTTTAGTCTTTTAAAAAGTGGGATAAGCGATTTTGCTTGAAAAGTAGGCTCTCCGCCGGAAAAGGTGATACCTCCCTTTTTACCGAAGAAAGCTTTCTGACTGACGGCCATGCGAACTATTTCCTCAGGGTCGGTTGCTGTCCCTCCTTTGGCTTCAATTGTGTCCGGATTGGCACAATAGAGGCAACGGAAGTTACACCCTTGAAGGAAAACGACGAGCCGGAGACCCGGCCCGTCGAATGTTCCCATTGACTCGTATGAGTGTACGTTTATCATTCAATTACATTCTTTCGTGGAAACTGCGGCTGATTACTTCCAACTGATGTTCGCGGCTCAATTTCACGAAATTAACGGCATATCCTGAGACACGGATAGTCAGTTGCGGATACTTTTCGGGATGTTCCATCGCATCCCGCAACATTTCCCGGTTCAGCACGTTTACGTTCAGGTGGTGTGCGCCTTTTGTAAAATATCCGTCCATCATGGTCACCAGATTGTCGATACGGTCTTCTTGTGTTGCTCCCAATGATTTGGGAACGATTGAGAATGTATTGCTGATACCATCCTGTGAGTCGCGATAACGCAACTTGGCTACAGAACTCAGTGAGGCGATTGCACCATTTTTATCACGTCCGTGCATGGGGTTGGCACCGGGAGCAAAGGCAATGCCTTTGGCGCGTCCGTCAGGAGTGGCACCGGTCTTCTTGCCATACATTACGTTCGAAGTGATAGTCAGCAGCGAAAGGGTAGGACGGGCATTCTTATATACGGGGAGTTTCTTTAATTCTTCGCTAAAGAAATATACCAGGTCCACACCCAGGTGGTCTACACGGTCATCGTCATTACCGAAACAAGGGAAAGCACCTTCGATATCGAATCCCTCCGTCAGTCCGATGTCGTTGCGACGGGCTTTCACATGTGCATATTTGATGGCGGACAGTGAATCGATGGCGATTGAGAGTCCGGCTACACCATAAGCGAGGTTAATGCGGGGATCAGTATCCACGAAAGCCATCTGCGCCTTTTCGTAGTAATACTTATCGTGCATGTAATGTATGATATTCATTGCTTCGTTGTATACACGTGCAATTTGTATCAATACTTTCTTATAGTTGGCCATTACTTCTTCGAACTTCAGTGTTTCACCGGTCAATACAGGGATGTCTTTTACCATAACTGTACCTGTATTTTCGCAACGTCCTCCGTTGATAGCCAGTAGCAGGGCTTTGGCAAGGTTGGCACGTGCGCCGAAGAATTGAATCTGCTTTCCGATTTCCTGATATGAAACACAACAAGCGATTCCGTAGTCATCCGATTGACGGACTTCACGCATTAGGTCGTCGTTTTCGTATTGTACGGAAGAAGTGTCGATAGATACTTGTGCACAGAATGCTTTGAAACCTTCGGGTAACTCAGGGCTCCATAGTACAGTCATGTTAGGTTCCGGTGACGGGCCTAAGTTATAAAGTGTCTGCAAGAAGCGGAAAGAAGTTTTAGTAACTTTGGTACGTCCATCATTGAAACGTCCACCGATAGATTCGGTCACCCATGTGGGATCACCCGCAAAAATATCGTTGTACGACTGCATACGCAAGTGGCGTACCATACGGAGTTTGATAACGAATTGGTCGATCAGTTCCTGAGCGAATGTTTCGGTTATCGTACCCTGGCTTAATTCATATTCAAGATAGATGTCGAGGAATGAAGATACATTACCCAGTGACATGGCAGCACCATCCTGCTCTTTTACGGCAGCCAGATAAGCCATATACACCCATTGTACAGCTTCCTGTGCGGTATATGCCGGTCGGCTCAGATCCAAACCATAATATTCGCCCAATACTTTAATCTCTTTCAGGGCCTTGATTTGCTCGGCTACTTCTTCGCGAAGACGAATGCGGGCTTCAGTCATAGGACCTGTCAGATTATGCAGATCTTCTTTTTTAGCTTCTATCAGACGGTCAAGACCATAGAGAGCCAGGCGGCGATAATCACCGATGATACGTCCGCGTGCATAGTTGTCGGGAAGTCCGGTAAGGAATCCCAATGAACGGAACGAACGAATTTCTTCGGTATACACATCGAATACCCCATCATTATGAGTCTTGCGATAGTGAGTGAAGATATCCTTAACTCTGTCATCTACTTCCACTCCGTTTTCACGGCAAGCTTTCATAACCACATTGATTCCGCCAAACGGTTTGATGGCACGTTTTAACACCTGATCGGTCTGTAGTCCGACGATCAGTTCGTTCTCTTTATCGATGTAGCCGGCAGGGTGAGAGGTTATAGTAGATACAGTTATGTAGTCGAGTGCACGAATACCATTATTGTTTCTCTCTTCTTCGAGAGCTTTGAGACAGTGATTCCAGACAGCTTTGGTGCGTTCGGTAGGTCCTTGCAGGAAAGAAGCATCCCCTTCATAAGGAGTGATGTTGTTACTAACGAAATCCCTTACATTGATTTCTTTGCTCCAAAGTCCATCTTTAAAGGTCTTATTCAGTTCCATAAAATTAATCAGTTAGTGGTTAGTTATCCTTTAGAGCGCGCAAATTTACAACCTTTTTTCGGTTTAGGTATATAAAAGGGTCCTATTTTATGTTGAATAGCATAAAAATACCTATTTATGGGGAGAAGCTAGATAGCAGTTATTACTTCCAAATATACTTTTCTAATATTTTTTTGCGGAATAATTTGCAAGTTAAAAAATGATTCGTACCTTTGCAGCGCTTTAAGAGAAAAGCACTACTTAACCGTAGTTCTGGAGAGGTGGCAGAGTGGTCGATTGCGGCGGTCTTGAAAACCGTTGTACTGCGAGGTACCCGGGGTTCGAATCCCTGTCTCTCCGCTGGAAACAAAAAACAAAGTTATAAGTCCTTGAATTTCAATAATTCAAGGACTTTCTTTTTTTAGTATATAACATATCAGTCTGCATAATAAAGAACGAGGAGCAACGTAGATCAATGATAACCCTTGGGGACCTACCTTATATGTAGAATAGTGGGAAAATCGATTTTATTTGTTCCGCTACTTGAGCAGATGTCATTACCACACCGTCGGTGTCTAGTTGTAAATGCAATAGTTGAGGCCTCTTATATAGACCGTTGGCTTGAACGTTACTTTTTAAGGAGCGACACACATTATCAAAGTTTATCAATCAAAGCAAGGTTCTATTTTTTGTATTCCTTTTGTAAGATATATAGTCGGGCTATTCCTTTATTTCAGTGTTTTGCTATCCTCTAATTCATTATACTACATTCTTTTTTACTTTTTTCTATATATCAGTAATTGACCTGAGGTCGACATTATTTAAAAGATTTTCAGTTGTCGTCATTTGTGAAATTTACACCAATGGCTGGTTGTTTTTTAAAGAGACAATAAACGGTAATGGCTGATAGCGTGTTGGCTATGAAATGAATACTAACTTTATCTTCGGTGATTATAGTGGTAAGTTGTTGAATCTTATGATTAAATATTCTAACTTAAATGATTTTATTGCTGTATTCCTATTTTTTTAAGATAACAGATTGATGAATTATATCGTATTCACGTTAAATTAAATAATTTATGAGTGATCAAAATCAAAGCTTTTGTCTATCTTTGTAAATAGACTTAATTCTAAAATAAATAGTATGGCAAAAGAGTTGAATTTTACATTGGAAGGTGTACAAGGTGATTTAAAGTTGAAATACGGTCCTTTTAATCAACGTTTATACCAAGACGGAAGAGAGATCAAAAAACAAGGACGATTCAATCCGAAATATTATGTGATTAACACCAATGGGGAAAAAGAAGAAATAAAGGTTGTCTATGGTTTTGATTTTGTCCATGTCGCTGTGTTCCGCGGACAGAAAATCGATCTGGAGGAACGGCTATCTATCCGCGAATACATAGTGGGCGGTCTGCCTGTGTTACTTGTCTTTCTAGGTGGGTTGATTGGAGCCTTGTTCGGCATCATGGGTGCTACGTTCAATTATAATCATATGCGGCAGGAAAAATCTTTTATAAAACAACTGCTTGTTTCCCTGGGCGTTTCCATACTCTGCTATGTAGCTTATTTTATATTTGCTATTGGTGTCCAGTTGATAGTGGCTAGATAGGCTGGAAAGTAAAAGAAAGGTGGCTTCGCGGTTATTCCGTATGCCACCTTTTTTAGTAAACTTCTGAATGTCCTCCCCACGGATGATGGCAACTATCCATATTGGGAAAAGTAAAAACAGGCGAAAGGAAAAATGAAAACTGTATTTTCTCTGTATTCTTTCGGGAGATTCCCGTTTTTTATCAATTCCCGTAGGTACCGATTAATCCATTCGTTGTGATAGTTTCTGCACTTATTTTCAGTTTCCGGCATCTACTGTTATTATAGAACCGGATATGTGCTTTTCCCTCCTTATCCGGAGTGACAGACGGATTCCAGTATAATGTACGACGATAGTCGGGGACAGGAGGGAGCACAGAATAATTGGGGTGATAGAATTCTTTAACTTGGCTGTAACCATCGAGCCATGTTTTTCGGACACCTTTCCCTGCTTCTGTCGGTATCTTACCTTCCGGATATGTTTCGATCAGTACGGCACAACTATATAAGTCGGATACATCGAACGGAGTCAATCGCGGATCTGCATACTGGCAAATCGTAGATAGATTTTCAGTGATATAAATCGATTTAATGGCTTCGAGTCTTATATATTTGTACTTATTATAATCCATTTCTGTATGCCGGGTGCGTTCATAGTTGATTACAAAAAGCGGCATTTTACTTTTATAATACAGGTAATTTCGTCCTGAAACAGGACTGAAATTTTTATTCATGTTCATCATAAGTTCGTGTATGTCGTCACCAATAAATTTTCCACTGTCTTTTATGTCGTCCAGTTCGGAATGTACATCATAATAAGCAATCGATTTCGAACGGCTTTCATATATCTCTTTTTCTTTGGTTCTCTTTTTGGCCTTGATGGTTACCTCTTTTAAACGGTAGTTCTTTTCATGGTTACCTGCCTTTTCCAGCGAATCTGCGTAAGCGGCAAAGAAGGCTTCGATATCCTCTTCAGGTAGGGGAGTGGTTTCCACTTCGGGCATAAGTTCTTTCTCTTTTTCTGCATTGGCAATGCTTACCTGCATATCCGCATAATGATATTTTCGGGGGGCAGGACTGAATAGCCTATCCAATAAAATACGGTAATCTTTCTTTTTTCTATTGACTGTAACTGCCAATATCAAGTCCCATTTTCCGTATATATCGGATATTAGTGAGAAGTGTCCTAAACTATCTGTAGTGATGGCTTCGATGAAACTGCTGTTTTCCTCATTCTCCCCGCGTTTCTTCAGGAAGCAGGACACTTCTACGTTAGGCTTGGGAAGTTGCCGGACGAAAGAGACAACCTGCCCTCGCGTTTCGATACCTTGCTCCGGTCCGTATTTAAGGTCAAGAGACTCAATTCCTGTCATTTGTTTCCAAGAGTAGCGGCGCCATCCCTGCACTCTTAATAAGAGATCGATTGCCTTGCGGTGTGTATCGTCCCGGGATTCGAAATAATATTGGGGATTGTTGACATATCCTTTTATTTCGGACATTAATAAAAGATCGGTCAACATATTGTGCCCTGATTCTACTTCATTCATGCCGTCTCTCACAGATAGGGCAAATGGGGTTTGTACCGGAATCTTTTCTTTTCCGGTCAGGGTGAATTCAAGGTTTACCAATTCGTAAGGGGCGTATGTCTCTTTGTCTGCCTGTACCTGAACGGATAATTGCTCTTGGGGATAGGTAAATATCAAACGATCCGATAGGACCTCTCCGTTACTGTTGAATAACGCGATTCGGGAAACTCCGGGTACTAATTTACTTTTATCTATTTTGAAGCGAATCGTTTCATTACCTTCGACATCGATCAGGCAGAATTTGTATAGTTTGCCTCCGCTGATGACTGCCAGTCCCAATACGTCGGAGGGGGTATTGGAATTCTTTTGCACTGCTATTTCAATGCTGTCTGTGTATGATAAATTGTCGGCATGTAATATATATCCTTCCGGTAAGGCTTCCGGCATATTGAACTGGTGTTTTTTGCCATTAAATTCGACTATTGCTTTTTGTTTCTCTCCCGTGGGCGTGTAATTGAAAATTCCCCGTCCATCATGTGTTACATTGAAACGGGCTGTTTCTTGTTTTTCTTCGTTAATAACAATACCGGTGAGGGTAATGGGGTTTCCATAGGTATCTGTCGCTTCAAAAGCCACTTCGGATTCTATCCCCCGAACCAGATTTCCACCTTCGGGGAAGAACTTTAAATTTACTTTTTTACCTTTTGTCGGCTTGGGACGCTCCAGCGGGTAGTTTCCTGTCGCATATTTCCGCATCTCTTTTTCCGTAAAGTCGCCTTCTGCCTTAGGTTTGTCGAAAACCGGCAACAGTCTTGAGAAAATGATATCTCCTCCAAAATTCAGCATATATTTTGTGTAGGCACGAACTTCATAAAATCCTGAATAAAACGGGATTTGGTTTAGTGTGAAATCTCCGTGGCATTGTCCGTTTTCTATTTTTAATGTCCGTTTGTCGATAACTTCACCACCGGGATTTAATAATTCGACATATAAAGTCTTGCTCAGGTCAGTGGCCGGATGCAGGTCGGAAGTGACCAGGAAACATTTAAACCAGATATTATCACCTTGGTAATAACTGGTATTGTCAAATTGCATGTAAACCTTCTCTTGAGGGATATATTTGGAAAAATTATCGATCAGGTAGGCGCATTGGCTTAGTTTTTGGACAATACTGTCCGTGGTTTGTGCAGATACACTCAGGCAAAACAGGTATAATAGCAAATGTACCTTTAATATTTTAGGTGTTTTCATTTCGTATCTTGGGTTAGATGGGAGATTGGTTTTTCCGTTGTGAGTCCTGTCTTAAATAAAGTTCTTTACTCTTACATCGGGATTCGTCTTTTGCAGGGCTTTTATCAGTTCCCGGGGTGATTGGGGATCTATCATGACAAACCCGGTGGCGTGTCTGATCTTTATTTTCTGCATGCCCAAGGCATGGCGAGTATACGTAACATCGGTGATATGACTGAATGTTCGTTTTTGGCGGAAGAAGTCATTTACTATTTGTAAATCTCCGTTTTTCTTGACAATGTATTTGCAGAATGTTTGTGAAAAATAGATGGTTACACTGGGACCTATACATGCGGTACCTATCCAGATTGCTTGTATAGTTATGAAACTGATCGCAATGCATGCTATTATACCTATGGCGAACAACCAAACTCCTAATTGGGGATTTCGCGCTTTAAATGTTTGTTCCATCTTTTTTTAGATTGTATGTGTAACTGTCTGATAAAGATAGAAAAAAATATAATGAAAGAATCTTTTTTCTATTCTTTTCTGAATTGTGACTGCGAAAATAATTATTTAGGGCCTGTTGGATTCCGAAAGTTCCGGTGAAAAAGATAAAAGCTTCTCTAAACCACCGTGGCTGCGATCGATGAAAAATAGGCAAGGGAGATTTGAACAGGTGCGTGCTTGTAATATGCAAAATTCGGACAAGAATTTGGAATCGGAAAATTTAGATTCTGTTTTTATGCGGGAAGCTACAGTCCGGAAATAATAATTCTTTGCCGATAGATGATCTGTTCTTTCTTTTTTATCTATTTTTGCCCCTTGAGAATTTTAATTATTAATCTAACTATCATGAAACGAAAAGCGACTTTACTATTTCTCGTGACATTCGTGCTGCTGCTCGGTGCAGTCGCACAGGAAAAATTGAAAACAGTGATCGAACCCCTGCAAAATGAAAGATGGTGGGGTGGATTCGTGGCTTTAGGAAATCAAATGCCATTCAATGATCACTTGCGGATGCAAGACATGTCACGCAATAATATGAACAACCAAGTAGTGCCGTTCATGCTTTCTTCGGAGGGCAGGTATATCTGGGCCGAAAATCCGTTTTGTTTTGAAGTAAAGGATGGGCAGCTGATTATTTATTCAGACTCGGAAAAGATAGAGCCGGTGAAGGCCGGAACTACGCTGAAAGAGGCTTTGCTGGCTGCATCGGCTAAACATTTTCCACCTTCGGGAAAGATTCCGGAACCTACTTTCTTTTCTCTTCCGCAATATAATACCTGGATTGAGCTGATGTATGATCAAAATCAGGAAGACATTATGAATTATGCCCATAAAGCTGTGGAGAACGGATTTCCTCAGGGGGTGTTTATGGTAGATGATAACTGGCAGAGATATTATGGTAACTTTGACTTCAAAACCGAGAGGTTTCCGGATCCGAAAGGGATGACTGACGAGTTGCACCGGATGGGATTCAAGGTGATGTTGTGGGTGGCTCCCTATGTTTCGCCCGATAGTCCCGAATTCCGTGAATTGGAAGCAAAAGGATATTTGTTGAAAGATAAAAACGGGCGCACGGCCATTATTCATTGGTGGAATGGTTACAGTGCCTGTTATGATACCACAAATCCGGAGGCTATGAATTATCTGAAGGAACAGTTAAAAGCCAATCAAGAAAAATATGGTATCGACGGATTTAAGTTTGATGGTGGAGACGTAGCTTATATGACAGGAGAGTATACTTTTCATGATAAGAATGCCAATGTGAATACTTTTATGGAAAAATGGGCTGAGATAGGTTTGAGTTTTCCTTACAATGAATTGCGTGCATCTTGGAAGTTGGGTGGCCAGGCATTGGTACAGCGGCTGGGTGATAAAGATTATTCTTGGCGTGCGACTCAGTTATTGATTCCCGATATGACTGCTGCCGGATTGTTGGGGCATTATTATACTTGTCCCGATATGGTAGGCGGAGGACAATTCGGAGCTTTTCTGAATGTGAAGAAATTTGATGAAGAACTTATTGTACGTTCGTGCCAGGTGCATGCCCTGATGCCAATGATGCAATTCTCGGTAGCTCCTTGGCGTATTCTCAGTAAAGAGAATGTGGCTATTTGTGCGAAGTATGCCCATCTTCACCAGCAAATGGGAGATTATATTTTGGAGTTGGCAAAACATGCGTCAAAGACCGGTGAACCCATTGTTCGCCACATGGAATATCAGTATCCTCACCAGGGATTCATCGATTGCAAAGACCAGTTTATGCTGGGGGATAAATATCTGGTAGCTCCGATGCTGACATCCGGAACAAGCCGTACCGTAATGTTGCCAAAGGGTAGATGGAAAGATGATCGGGGCAAGGTGTTTAAAGGGCCGCGGACAATGACAATAGATGTTCCCCTTGAACGTTTGCCATATTTTGAGAAACTGACGAAATAATTTCTGGGCCGATAAAACAAGAAAAGCCACACTGTCAATATGTACAGCGTGGCTTTTGTTTTTGTAAGTTTAAGCTAATTCGGCGTTACTTTACACGGATAATGTTGTAATTCAGATCGCTTTCCGATACTTCCAGGCTGTCATCAGCCAGTGTCAGGGTAGTATCATTGGCAATTACGAAATAAACAGGTTCACTTCCGTCACTCGGATTCAGTTTGATGGCCGTTTTCTTTTTATCTTTGACGGTTTTCTCCACTTTTACCGGCTTTCCTTTAGAAGTAAAAGTCTTGTCTTTGCCTTTACCTTCAGCATCCAGATAAGTGACGTCCAGTGTATACGTTGTATCGGTTGCGTTCGCCAGTGTGTTCAAAGTTAACACGTAACGGATGCCCGGACCGTCAGCAGCAGGAAGCACACCTTCATATACCTGGGTTTCTTCCATTGTGGGTTCCATAGCTACTGCCAGACTGTCTGCGACTGCTTCTTCAGCTTTCGTTCCTTTTGATTGGCAGGATACCAATGCAGCAACGACGGCTGCTAACATAATTACTTTTTTCATTGTTAAGTGCTTTAAATTAATATAAAAAGTGAGTTGCTATTCCTCCTCTTCTCTCTTAATAACCAACAGCTTATCGACTCTTCCACGGTCCATATCCACTACTTCGAACTGAAGGTTTTTGTAAGTGAATATATCTCCGGCTTTGGGAATACGTCCTATCAGGAACATAGCCAATCCGCCTAAAGTTGTAAAGTCTTCCGATTCGATATCATCATAAGAGAGTATTCCCATCTCTTCCATAAAATCTCCGATATTCATTGAAGCCTCTACCAACAAGGAGCCGTCCTGTCGGCGAACGATTTCCTCTTCTTCCGTATCGTCCTCTTCCAGAATGTCTCCAAAGATACTTTCGGTCAAGTCATGCAGGGTAATGATTCCCTCTGTGCTGCCATACTCGTTTACAACAACTCCGAACTTATTTTTGTTCTTCTTAAATAGCTCTAAAACTTTTTTAGCGTATAAACTTTCGGGTATAAACAAGGCGGGACGTGCGATTTCTCTAAGGTTGAATTCCTGTTCGCTACCTATCATCAGTATGATATCTTTCACAGAAACCACACCTGCTATTTCGTCGGTGTCGTCATCAATCAGGAGGTATTTACTGAAATGCTCGTTGTCGATGATCTGAAGCACTTTCTCTTTGCTGTCAGTCGTATGTAGCACCACCAGATCACGTCGGTGAGTCATCAGTTCGTTGGCACGTTTATCCGAAAAGCGAAAGACATCACGTAGCATTTCGGTTTCTTCTTTGTCAATCACACCCTGCTCCGAGCTTTGGTGAAGAATCATTTTCAGTTCTTCCTGAGTCATCAGGCGTTCTTCGCTTTTCAGACCGATCAGTTTGTTGAGCAGGCGGGTGGAAATGCTGAGCAACCAGACAAAAGGGAATGAAATCTTGGTCAGCAGAATCATGACGGGACTCAGCAAGGTTGCATAGCGCTCGGGATTGCTGAGAGCGATGGATTTGGGTACAAGCTCACCGATAATCAGTGACAGGTAGGTAATGACGATTACGGTTGTGATCATGGCCAGGTCCTTTGCATAGACTTCGGCTCCCGGTATCATGGCAAAGAGCGGAGTCACATCATCGGCAATGGCTACTCCACCGAAAGCACCCGATACGATACCGATCAGCGTGATACCAATCTGAATGGTAGAAAGAAATTTTTCGGGTTCTTCCAATTGTTTCAATACTCCCCGGGCAGATTTGTTCCCTTTGCTGACCAGGGTTTCCAGACGTGCTTTACTTGAGGATACTAAGGCAATCTCGTACATGGCAAAAATGCCATTCAGTACGAGTAAAAGAATAATTACTAAGAATTCCATATAAGTTTGAATAGTTTCATGACCGCAAATTACACCAAAGTACGGACTCACGCAAAAACTATCGGAATTATTAATGAATTTTTTCAAAAATACCGAGGCCGGACCTCATATATTGGGATCCGGCCTCGGTTAAACTCAGTTTTGTGGTTCTCGAACTTACTTGTTCTTAGTATAGTTGTCTGCTTTTTCTTTGGCGCGTGCTACACGTTTGGCTGTATCGGGGTGTGAAGAGAACATTTTCTGGAATTTAGACTCTTTGGGGGCCTCGGCTGAGAGTTCCAGTAGTTTGTTCAGAGCATTGTACATTGCATACGGATCAATGTTATGTTTGATGCTGAATTCGAAACCATAATCATCGGCTTCGCTCTCTTGCTTCTGAGAATATTGGGCACCGGCTAATGCTTCTGCCATAGCTCCCAGTTCCGAATCAGTCAGTTTGGAAACGGTAGAGCTGGCTGCTCCTGCAGCATTCTTTACTGCCGAACGAAGATATGCACTCTTCATGGCATCTTTAGAGTCTGTATGAATCACGTGACCGATCTCATGTCCGACAACTGCCATCACTTCATCGTCCGTCATAATATCCATCAATCCGGCACAGATGCGGACACTGCCGTCACCACAGGCAAAAGCATTCACGTCGACAACCTCATATACTCCGAAATTCACTTTCAGTCCGTCTACTTCTTTGATATGTCCGGTCAGTTTCTCCAGGCGTTTGCCGTATTCGCTGTCGGCTGCGGTCAGCGGATTGTGGGTGTCCATCCATTGCATGTATTCTTTGCTCATGGCTGCGATGTCCGAATCGGACAAGGTGATGGCTTTCGCTGCGTCGCTACCGGCTTGTACCACTTTGCCTACATTGATTTTCTTTCCACCGATTTTGAACTGTGCGGATGCTGTCGTGAAGCACATTCCGCATAAAAGTGCCGCAATAAAAACAATTCTTTTTTTCATTTTGTGAGTTTTTATAGTTAATAATATAGTTGTTTCGAGATTTAATATTCAAATGTGATACCCAAGGTTGGCATTAATGTTCCGCTTTTCTGGGTTATGTATTTCATTTTGTAGCGCTGTTCTGCCATGGGGGCGGATGGATTTTCGATAACGCCTGTACTCATCAGGATATCCGGTTGCTTGAATTTGCTGTTTGTCACATTCTGCAAATCGATGTAGAATCCCAACATACAGCGTTTCAGATAAAATGTTTTGTCCACTCGTACATCCAGTTGGCCGAAGGCGGGCAAGCGTCCGGTATTGTACTTTGTGTAGTCATAGTATGGACGTCCCTGTGCATTCCATGCCGTAACAAGAGATGATTTTTCCACATCATAAGGGGTATAGGGTGCTCCTCCTATACAGCTGATTTTCATGCCCAGGCTCCAGTTGTGTGGAAAGTTATAAGTTCCACTCATATTGAAAATGTACCGGTTGTCCCAAGCGGAAGCGATGTACTCCGATTGTTTGTTGTTGCGGTATTCGCTTTTGAACAGGGTGAACGAGGATGCCAGATTCAGTTTTTTAGCTATCAGCCATTTCATTAATATTTCTATGCCGTATGCACGTCCTTGGGCGGTAGAGGACAAGGCTTCGTTTCCGATGACTCCGTAGTCATTGCCTTTGCAAGCCAGGGGGATGCCGTCTGCGATGGAGAACGGTATTTTATCATATTGTTTGTAAAAACCTTCGGCAGACAGTTCGAATGTATTTCCCGGATGCCAACTCAGGCCGAGACTTTCTTGACTGACGCTCATGTAACGGAGGTATTTGTTGACCCATGCTCCATTGTTATCTTTAAATCCCAATCCGGTATAAGGCGGGAGCTGATAATATAGTCCTGCATTTCCACTTAAATATAATCCGTCTGTCAGCCGGTATGATAGTGACAGGCGGGGTGAGAGTTGGTCGCCCATCCCTTTCATGCCGGAAGAAAAGTTGTTGGCATCGGTCCGTACGCCGAGTGAGGCAGTGAATCGTTCATTGGTAGTTGCATAGTTGATGGTTCCGAATATGCCCCAACGCCACATACCCAGATACGTGTGATAATCAAACGTCCTGCCTTCATCAATATACACTCGTTGAAAGGTGGTGTTGGTGTATTGGGAATAATCCAGATTGGCTCCGAAATTAATTTTCCAATTACCGAAAGTCGAGGTGTTCTCTATCCGGAATTTGGTCTCCTGTTCCACTGAGCGCAACTTCAGGGATAAGTTGTCCGTACTGCTTTCGTCATTATTCAGATATTTGGTATTGCGGTTGTTCAGGTAACTGTGGCTGACGACTACAGATTGTACATGTATGCCTGCATAGTGACGGTATACGGCTCCCAGTGTAAAAGTCTCCTGCTGTATCTTGGGCAGGTAACTCAATATGTATTCCGCTTTTTCTCCATCCAGCTTGGTATTCAGTTTCATGTTATCGATTCCTCCGAGCCCCAGTATTGTCAACTCGTTGTTGGCATTGAAGCGAGTTTTCAGTTTAAATTGTGCGTCGGTGAAAGTTGGCAGGAAAGGTAACCCCAACATGTCAAATAAAAACTGGAGGTATGACTGACGCACCGAAACCAGATAAGATGTCTTCTTTCCTATATGTCCGTTCGATGCTAACGAGACTTCCGAGGCTCCTAAAGTTGCTTTTAATGAATTGCGTTCCATATCTCCGTCCCGAAGCTTAAAGTCGAGTACCGAACTCATGGCATTCCCTCTGTCGGTCGGAAAAGCTCCCGTATAGAAATTGACTTCACGAATCAAGTCTGCGTTGATGATGCCCACCGGACCTCCCGAGGCCCCTTGAGTGCTGAAATGATTAATATTGGGAATTTCTACTCCATCCAGATAGAAACGGTTTTCGGAAGGAGATCCTCCGCGTACGATCAGGTCATTTCGATATCCGGCAGGGGAGAAGGCAACGCCCGGATAAGATTGGACAATACGTGAGATATCCCGGTTGGCTCCGGGGCTTTTCTCGATTTCCTGCAATCCGATGATACGTAGCCCTACAGGACTCTCCGGGTCTCTTCGGAAAGGAGAAGCAGTAACCGTGACTCCTTCTAATTCGGTCAGGTTTTCTTCTGTTTCTATTTGGATGGTGAGATCTTTAGTAGAGACGATATATTCGGGGGTGAGTATGGTTTTGTATCCTACAGCAGACGCCTGCAGACGATAAATGCCCGGAGGGACTTCTCCGATGTTGAAGTGCCCTTCGGCATCTGTCACTCCTCCGCGTCCCAGCCCTAAGACCAGTACATTGATAAATTCCAGCGGTTGACGACTGGCTTTGTCAATCACAGTTCCCTTTATTCGGTGTGTCGGTTGCGCACTGACTGTGGTGAGCAGGCCGAGTAACAACAGGAACAAAACATTTTTCTTCATTGGCCCGGTTCGATATACTTTGTGAATTCTGTGCAAAGTTATATAAAAATGGTTTCGTCTCTCGTTTTTATCTGCTATTTTTGTGGGAAAGTTTTAAATAGAAAAGATGAAAACCATAAAACTGATTACTTGCGATGATGCCTTTCAAGCTCATATTATACAGGGAGCACTTGCTAATGAAGGTATTGATTCTCTATTACATAATGAAAATATGTCGACCTTGTTGCGGGGTTTTGTCCATGACATCTCAGGAGTGGATGTCTTGGTGGCGGATTGCGATTATGAAGCAGCCATGCAGTTGCTGAGGCAGAATCAGATGATACCCGAAGAACAGAAGTTTTGTCCTTTCTGCGGTTCGGACCGGATTAAGTTTGTTCTTAAAAAGGAGCATCGTGTGAGGGCTGTCAGCGCTGCCATTGTTTCTATGCTGGCTACTGTCCCGCCCGGAGGCAATCATTGGGAATATATCTGCGACCATTGCGGGAAAGCTTTCGAAAAGCCGGTTACGGAATTCAACCCTTCTGCTTTGGAAGAGAAAGATTGAAAAGACAAACTCTAAAAAACATAGATTAAAAATGAAAAGAAGAAATTTATTTTTGGCTTGTCTGCTTTTATTTGTATTGCCGCTTAGTGCCGCAAGGGTAGATACGCTGATGGTGAAGAGTCCCTCTATGAATAAGGAGGTGCAGGTGTTGGTAGTGACCCCTGATGTTGCTTTGGGAAAAAATGCAGCAGCTTGTCCGGTACTTTACTTGTTGCATGGGTATGGCGGTCATGCTAAGACCTGGATTCAGATAAAACCGAACTTGCCGGAAATAGCAGATGAAAAAGGGATCATTTTTGTGTGTCCCGACGGCAAAGACAGTTGGTACTGGGACAGCCCCAAGAATCCGGCGTACCGATATGAAACGTTTGTTTCTTCAGAGTTAGTGAACTACATTGACCGTAATTATAAAACGATTGCTGATCGGAAGGGACGTGCCATTACCGGTCTCAGCATGGGAGGACATGGGGCAATGTGGTTAGGTATTCGCCATAAAGACGTGTTTGGAGCGGCAGGAAGCACCAGCGGAGGTGTCGATATCCGTCCTTTCCCCAAAAACTGGAGCATGAACAAGCAGTTGGGTGAACTGGCCTCAAATAAAAGAATATGGGACGAACATACGGTAGTCAATCAACTCGATAAGATTCAGAATGGTGATCTTGCTTTAATTATAGATTGCGGTGAGGATGATTTTTTTCTGAATGTGAATAAAGACTTTCACGATCGGTTGTTGGGCCGTAAGATAGATCATGATTTTATTACCCGTCCCGGTGAACACAATGGAAAATACTGGAATAATTCCATTGATTATCAGATTCTTTTCTTCAGCAAGTTCTTTGCCGGAGAGTAAAGAGCGAGTGATAAGGGGCATCATGGGATTATACGTCCCGTTCCTCCCTCGGCGTATGGAATCCGGAGAGGTGCCGGTGAGTCCGGGGAGGAATTGTTTGTAAGGAAAATGCCAATATATGTAATGCCCCATAACAATATATGTAATCGAAATAACATATATTGTTATGGGGCATTACATTACTACTTCGTGGAGGCAGGATTGAAGTCGTTCCCCTTATTCGATGGTGATGCCGATGGTTCTCGTGTCTGTTTTTGTTTCATCGTATGCATTACCGTTTATGTCGATCACAGTACCTGTAGAAGTGGTCTTAGCGATGATTCCGGTTGGCTTTTCGTTTTCATCCAGTTCATAAGTGTATTTTGTATACTCCTCTTTGTTTTCTTTCGGAGTGTTGCCGATAATCAGGTGTTTGGACTGACGGCCCAACAGTCCGGCATAAATAGCGTCGTTGTGGAAAGACAGGGGGTAAGTTTCGCAAACTTGCAGGCAAGGGAGCTGATACAGGTTCTCCGTATTTCCCGCCTGATAATTGGTTTGCAAGCCATTGGCAATGATATGGCTTAAATTCCCGTTGTCGTCGTATGCCAACTCTACGGAAGAATAAGGCGTACTGTTTATTTCTTCATCGATCCGGGTAAGATATTCACCGGAATAGGTGAAGGTGTACTTTCTGACCTGGTCGGACAATTTGTAAGTACATTCGGTGGCATATCCCGCACTTCCTAAGATATAAATGGCGGTATTTCCGTTTTCATCTGCCAATGTCACTTCGTTACCGGAGTAGGAGAGAGTCGTTTCGTGGGTCAGGCTCTGCCCGTAGAACTCCTGTAATGTGGTATGGGTCGTTAGTTTATTGTTATCGTATACATAAGTATCGGTGCGTAATACGTCGCCTCCGTTACTGTGCAGATTCTCTTTCAGGATCATCAGGCTGAAATCGGGGGCCGGAGGAAATTCCCGTTCTTCCTTATCATCGGTACATGCCGAGGTAGCTATGACAGAAAATGATAAAAAGAAACAGTATAGAAGTTTATTCATATCAATAATGTTTTATTTGCCTGCAAATGTAGTTAATAACCTGCTCTATCTACCACGATTGTGGTATAAAAATGCCTTCAATGTGCGATTTCTTTCCATACCGGATTCCTCTATCTTTGCCACATATAAAGATTGGACACTGACAATGAACTCTAAATATAGATAGCAAATGGAAACGAAAAAATTACATTTTGAGACTTTACAACTCCATGTTGGACAGGAGACTCCCGACCCGGCAACCGATGCGCGTGCCGTACCTATTTATCAGACAACTTCCTATGTGTTCCGGGATTCGGCCCATGCCGCCGCACGATTTGGATTGCAAGACCCTGGGAATATTTATGGACGACTGACCAATTCCACTCAGGGAGTATTGGAGGAACGCATCGCAGCACTTGAAGGGGGAGTAGGTGGGCTTGCCGTGGCTTCCGGAGCTGCTGCCGTGACCTATGCTATTGAGAATATCACCCGTTCCGGTGATCATATTGTGGCTGCCAAGACCATTTATGGGGGCACATATAACTTGCTGGCGCATACTCTGCCTGCTTATGGAGTAACGACCACTTTTGTAGATCCGTCCGATCTTTTTAATTTCGAACGGGCGATTCGTGAAAATACAAAGGCGATATTCATTGAAACTCTGGGAAACCCCAATTCCAATATTATCGATATGGATGCCGTAGCTGCCATTGCCCATAAATATCGGATTCCGCTGATTGTGGATAATACTTTCGGTACGCCTTACCTTATCCGTCCCATTGAGCACGGGGCAGACATTGTGGTACATTCTGCCACAAAATTCATTGGCGGACACGGCAGTTCGTTGGGAGGAGTTATTGTCGATTCCGGTAAATTTGACTGGGTTGCTTCCGGTAAATTCCCGCAACTGACCGAGCCGGATGCAAGTTATCATGGGGTACGGTTTGTCGATGCTGCCGGGGCTGCTGCCTACATTGTCCGTATACGTGCGGTGTTGCTGCGCGATACGGGTGCTGCCATCAGCCCGTTCAATGCTTTTATCTTGCTGCAAGGGTTGGAGACTTTGTCTTTGCGTGTAGAACGGCATGTGGCCAATGCTTTGAAGGTTATTGATTTTCTGGTGAACCATCCGAAGGTAGCGGCTGTTAATCATCCATCATTGCCCGGTCATCCGGATCATGCCATCTATCAACGTTATTTTCCTGGCGGGGCAGGTTCTATCTTCACTTTCGAGGTAAAGGGAGGAACGGAGGAAGCGCAGAAGTTTATCGATAGTCTGCAGATATTCTCTTTGCTGGCCAATGTGGCCGATGTGAAGTCGCTGGTGATTCATCCGGCCACTACCACACACTCGCAGTTGAATGCGCAGGAGCTGGAGGAACAGGGGATTAAACCCGGAACGGTCAGACTTTCGATAGGTACGGAGCATATTGAGGACATTATTGATGACTTACGTCAGGCATTAGAGAAAATTTAAAAAAATGGATATAGCAGCATTATTATCGGGAGGAGTGGACAGTTCGGTTGTTGTACATCTGCTTTGTGAGCAGGGCTACAAGCCTACACTGTTTTACATCAAAATAGGTATGGATGGGGCGGAATACATGGACTGTTCTGCCGAAGAGGATATAGAACTGTCTACTGCCATAGCCCGACGCTACGGTTTGGCACTGGAGGTTGTCGATTTACATCGGGAATACTGGGATAATGTGGCTGCTTATGCCATAGAAAAGATACGGAAGGGGCAGACTCCGAATCCGGATGTGATGTGTAACAAGCTGATTAAGTTTGGCTGTTTCGAGCAGCAGGTCGGAAAAGATTTCGATCTTACGGCAACCGGACATTATGCTACGACCTTGCAACTAGGCGGGAAAACCTGGCTGGGTACAGCCAAGGACCCGATAAAAGATCAGACTGATTTCCTGGCCCAGATTGACTATTTGCAGGTTTCGAAATTGTTGTTTCCGATAGGTGGGCTGATGAAGCATGAAGTGCGTGAGATAGCGTTGCAGGCCGGATTGCCCAGTGCCCGTCGGAAGGATAGTCAGGGAATTTGCTTTTTGGGCAAGATAAATTATAACGATTTTGTCCGTCGCTTTCTGGGAGAAAAAGAGGGGGCGGTGATCGAATTTGAAACAGGTAAGAAGATTGGTACTCATCGCGGCTATTGGTTTCATACCATTGGCCAGCGAAAAGGATTGGGATTGGGAGGAGGACCCTGGTTCGTTGTGAAGAAGGATATTCAGGATAACATTATTTACGTCTCCCACGGTTATGATGCCGAGCAGCAGTATGGTTATGAATTCAGGATGAAAGACTTCAATTTTATTACAGATAACCCGTGGGAAGGCTCGACAGGCGAGGAGGAAGTAACATTTAAGATCCGGCATACACCTGAGTTTATCAAAGGCCGTTTGCTACATGACGAAGAGGGATACCGGATTATTTCTTCCGAAAAATTACAGGGAATTGCACCGGGACAGTTTGGCGTGATTTATGACGCCGAATCCCGGGTTTGTTTCGGGAGTGGAGAAATAGGATAAGAATATAACGAAAGCTCCTTCAGATGACACCGGTTTGTACAGAGATGCGGCTTAATAATCGGTCGCTGCTCGAGGTCTGTATGAATCGGTGTATTTGGGTTGATTTTCGGTACGCTCTTCTGCTTTAGATATAATATTCCGCCAGATCCACAATGCCTGCCCGCATGGCATATTTGGTAGCCTCGTGCACATTGTTCACTCCCAGTTTGCGGAATATATTTTTTCGGTGACTGTTGATGGTATGAAAACTCAGATGCTTCTCTGCCGCTATCTCTTTGGTCGTTTTGCCGGAAGCTATTTCTTTTAAGATTATTTTTTCCGTCGGTGTGAGCAGACGGTCTTCCTGCGGTACGAAAGTGTGCACGGCTGAAGCAGTGTTTACATTTCCACTTCCCGATAATAACAGATTGCTTACATGATTGCAGATAAAGCGCTCTTTTCGTGATGCGCATTGCAGGGCCGACATTATCTCTTCCTTGGAGTTGTCTTTCAGCACGACTCCGAAAGCATTGCTGCTGAACAATACCTGCCTCAGAAATCCGATGCTCAATTCATCCGAAAACAATAACCAGTCTGATTCTTTGAATCGTTCCTGAAGGATGATCAATTCATCTGCACCGGAAAAATCAAATAGTGTATAGTCTAAAATAACCACCGCTTGCGGATGAATGCGCAACAACTGGACCAACTCCATCTTATTGTCGGCTTCCAGCAACAAGCTTACCTCTTTTTGCTTGCTTAACAGAAACATCATTCCTGCTTTCGTGATGTCCTGATTATCTGCGATGATATATTCTCTCATAATCTGTCCATAAAAAAACTCCGTTGCAAATGTACACTTTTTGTGCGATTTGCAGCGGAGTTATGTGAATTAGTTACGAGCTTAAATAGAGTCTCGTCACTCTTATTACCATGAACGGCCTTTAAATACATCCGACTGGTTCAGCGGAACAAGGTTGCCGCTCAACGTTAATGTATTGGAGTTGAAGTTCGGATTAATGGTCACAGTGGCGTTGTTGCCTCCGTTTGTCAATGTGATAAAGACTTGTGCCGAGATACCGATACCTTGTACGCTGAAGTTGCAGTTCACATTGCCTCGTTTGTCGGTAGTCACTTTTACATCCGAAGTGGTTCCGTCCACTGTTACACCGCCAATTCCGTTAGGGCCGGGATACGGAGTATTGAACGCTACCTGTACGGTTGCTCTCTGTCCGTTCAACATTACAAAGTTAGTGTTGGACGATACGAAAGCTGTCTGGCCGCGTTTGAAGATTACCTGATCGGCTTCCAGTACAAACTGTTTGTCTTTGATAGCCTGTACGGCTTGCTGATAGGCCACTTGGTCGGCAGCTTGTTCCTCAGCTTTCAGTCTGGCTCTTTCTGCGTCTCTTTGTGCTTTACGGTCAGCGCGGCGTATGTCTCTCTGTGACTCTTGTGCATACATTAAAGTCGATGCACTTACTAATACTAATGCTACTAATGCAATAAACTTTTTCATAACTTTTTTTTGTTTAGGTTTAAAACTGTTGTTCGTTTATTCCAAGAACAACTCCCTTTTCAGATTGTTCACTTGCGTCTCACAATTTTATATCCGATGGCAGCAATCGTAATGCTCATTAACGGACTGATAATGTTGAAGAAGCAATAGGGAAGATAAACCAGTGTAGGAACACTCAGTATCGTGGCTTGCGTCATTCCGCAGGTGTTCCATGGTATTAATACGGAGGTCACTGTAACAGAATCTTCCGTGGTTCGACTGAGCAAACAGCTTTCATAACCTTTCTTTTCATAAATATCCCGGAACATGTTTCCGGTCAGGATAATGCTAATATACTGATCGGCTGTGGCGAGGTTCAGGAAAATACCAGAGCAAACCGTAGAGGCCACCATGCTGACTGTATTTTTCATGAAGCGGACAAATACGGAAGTGATACTTCCTAACATGCCGCCGGCAGTCATAGCCCCGCCGAAACACATCGCACAGATAATAAGCCATACCGTATTCATCATGCCTGCCATACCCCGGGTAGCCATCAGTTCGGTGAGTGCTTCATTGCTTGTCTGTAGACTGGTCCCTCCATAAAGAGTCATCATCAGTCCTTTGAAGATGGACTGTGTGCCTTCGGAATTTTGCAAACCGGATATTTCCTGTAACAGGTCGGGTTGGAAGAATACGGCGAATGCCCCTGCCAATGCCGCCGACAGAAATAAGGTGATGACGGAAGGTACCCGCCGAGCAATCAGTACACCTGTAACTACCGGTACAATCAGCAGCCATGGTGTAATGTGGAACTTTCCTGCCAGTGCGGCCGAGAATTCGGCTATATGTTCTGTGCTTCCGGCATTGTGTGACAATCCGGCTACTGTAAAGATAACCAAGGTAATGATTAGTGAAGGTACGGTAGTTATCAACATATAACGGATATGTCTGAAGAGGGGAGTATCGGTAACTGAGGCTGCTAATATTGTCGTATCCGATAATGGAGAGATTTTATCTCCGAAGTATGCGCCCGAAATAATGGCTCCGGCTATCCAGCCTTCTTCGAATCCCTGTGCTTTGCCAATGCCCATTAAAGCGATTCCGATGGTAGCAATCGTAGTCCAGGAGCTTCCGGTCATAACCGATACCAAGGCACAGATAATGCAGGTAGAGGTCAGGAAAAAACTGGGATGTATGATTTGCACTCCGTAATAAATCAATGTGGGGACCACACCGCTTATCATCCATGCACCGCTCAATGCGCCGATAATCAGCAGAATGATTAGGGCGGTAGATACGCCTGTAATGTTGTTTGTGATGGCCAGTTCAAAGTCTTTCCAGCCTATTTTGTAGAATCCCATACCGATCAGTATGCAAACGGCTGTTGTAGTCAGCAGGGACACTTGGCTACCTCCGCTGAGTGCATCGCTGCCAAAGGTACGTATGGTGGCAAATAGCATGATAACCAATACGACCAGAGGGATCAGAGAAACAAGAGGTGAGGGGGCTTTTTTCATGATTCTTCTTTTCCTTTTTTATGTTTAAGCGTCTATTCCTGTAAATGTTTTCAGTGCATAGCCTATCAGAAAGCTAATGCCGGCTACGCTGAAACTAAGTACTGCCATCTCGGTGAATCTTTTGCGGAAACTTTCTCCGCGTGCTACCGAATAGTAATAATTAAATAATGCAATGATTACCAAAGCCATGGCCAGCATTACTCCCAAAGCTATCAGTACGTTTTCGATCAGTATGAAGGGAGCAACCAGCGCCACTACCGTGATGATATAAGCAATACCCGTATAGATGGCGGCCTTTATGGGATGTTTCGTTTCTCCTCCTTCCGATTTGGTCGAGAGATATTCGGAAGAAGCCATTGATAAAGCTGCGGCAATCCCCGTGATGCTTCCCGTCAGGGCTATCAGCCTGGAGTCACTCAAGGCCAGAGTGAATCCCGCCAATGCCCCGGTAAATTCCACCAAGGCATCATTCAGACCGAGCACTACCGAACCCATATATTCAAGTCGTTCTTCGTTGATTAGCCCGATTAATTTCTGTTCATGAACTTCTTCTTCATTGGCCAATTGCCGGAGGTCCGGATAATCTGTATATTTGGCATAATCATGATGTGCATTCTCTTCACTTGACTCCATCAGTTTAATGGCAAATGTAATACCCAGGATTCTTGCCAGCCAGTAATATTTGGCTATACGCAACTTGTCTGGTGCAACGTCGGTTTCCGTATATTTCTTCAGTGTGGCATAGTGCGCTTTTTCTTCTGCTGAGATCAGACGTAATACTTTGCGGTTCGATTCGTCTTTTTCAATAGAGGCCAGTCGTTCGTATACGATACTTTCGGTTTTCTCATTTCGTTGGAAACGGATAAACTCTTCCTTCACTTCTTTCTTCAAGTCCATCTTCATCACTTTTAATTTTGCAAAGATACAATAAATGGCGCAAATGTCATTTATTTCATGAAGTTGAGTCGGGATATTTAAAAGTTCTTTAGCCACATTAAGAATAGGCAATGCTCCTTTTTTCTGAGAGCCTGTTGATTTCAGCCGTTCAGAAATACGTGGTAATTGGCGGTATGGACTTTAATAACTGTCCGGAAATACTAACTGATATTTGAGCTTTCTTTATAGGGAGGGTAGTTTATGGGGCATTAGGTCTTTTATTCCCTTCGGCTTTCCCTGCTGTTCTGGGGGCGACCTCAGTGAAAAACGAGCGGAGAGAGCTCTTGCATGGGTACTAAGTATGTGGTCTTTTGCGCCACCAGTAGCGTATAAATAATGTGCCTGTGAACATAAGTGCCAGTGAGAGTCCGGTGTAAAATACCGAAATGAAAGTGTCGGGCAACAGGTGTAATGTCCGGATGGTGATTCCCATTGCTATCATGAAACACATGACGATCCATCCCTTTGCATCGAAGAAAGAAAAGGGGCAATTTTTCTCTTTTTTCTTTTGCTCAATCCGGCGAGTGTGTTTGTAGTAGAGCTTTCGGAAGACAAGGACAAAAAAGAGCAGGAAAACAACTGTGGCTTCGCCTACCTTAAAAAGCCAATATTGTGAGTCATTAAGCCAGGTGACAATACCAATCCGGAGAATATTGGCTCCCGCCACTATCCAGACGATGCCGGCTGTGATTAATAACACTTGTCTGTTTACTCCGTACTTCATGATTTATATAACAACTTTTGTTACTATTCGGATTATCGTTTTGAAAAAAAAGTAATCAGCAGTGAGCCGGTAGTCAAGGCCACTCCTGTGCCTATGACTCCATGCCAACCGAATGCCTGCCAGAAAGTTCCTGCCAGAAATGTCCCGGTGGAGGCTCCTATGAAGTAAGTTGTCATAAAAATAGTATTAATGCGGTTCGAAGCACTCGGACAGAGTTCGAAGATACGGGTTTGATTGCTCAATTGGATACATTGCATGCCGATATCGATGATGATGATACCGGCAACGATTCCCCAATAGGAGTTCTCTCCGATAAAGAGAAGCAACCAAGCTGATAAGATCAGTCCGCATCCGATGAAATTGAATCGTCTGACTCCCACTTTCCGTACATACTTACCTACAAGAGAGGCTGATAAGGCGCCGGCAATGCCGCACAATCCTAACATACCGATGATGTGGCTGTCAGCGTAGAAGGGGGCACTTCCCATTTTAAATGCCAGACATGACCACATGGCTAGAAATGAACCGAAAGCAAGTGCGGCGCGGACTGAAAAGATGCGGAGCTCGGGATACTGCTTCAGCAGTGAAAGCAAAGACTTCATTAAGTCGCTGTATTTGCCCTGAAAGTTCGGGCGTATGTCCGGTAATACCCGCATGACTACCATACCACATATCAACATCATGCCGGCAGCGATGTAATACATCTCACGCCAACCAAACAGTTCTCCTATAAACCCGCTGACTACACGTGAGGCCAAAATGCCGGTCAGTAGTCCCGATACGACGATTCCTACATTTCTCCCTTTGTTTTCCGGACGTGAGAATTGGGAAGCTATCGGGATGAATATCTGTGGCATCACCGAACAGATGCCGGTGAGGAGCGAGGCACACAGGATGACGTGGATGTTGGGGGCCATCGCGATCACCAGCAACGAAACGATTAATATGGAGAAGCTGGTGAGAATGATCCGCTTTCGCTGATATAAATCGCCTAAGGGGACGATAAACAATAGTCCGAGGGCATATCCGATCTGCGTTACCATGGCAATCAGGTTTGTTTCGAACTCCGAAACACCCAATTCATGGCGGATCATATTCAGTAAAGGCTGGTTATAGTACAGATTGGCTACCGATATACCTGCAACAATAGCAAGTGTCCAAAGAATCGAAGCCGGTAGTCCGCCGTTTTCTTTCAAAATCTGTTTCATGGCACAAAGTTATCATTTTAGAGGCTATTCCACAAAGAACGTTGTCGAAATTGTATTTCCCTCGTCATCCACTGCCGTCAGGGAGTGTTTGCCGGGGGACGGACGGAGAGAAAGTTTGTGGAAGTCCTGCGTTTGCGTCAGGTATGTCTCGTCCAGATGCCAGTAGATGGTTGTATTCGGATGACTGTGAACCAGTTCGACAGTCAACTGCCCTTTGCTGCCATCCATCTGTTTGGGCAGATGGATACGGGCTCCCATTGGCGGATAAATAAATTGCATCGGTTGGAACCGGTCTTCTCCACATCCTGATTTAAAGGGAGGGAGAGGACGATATTCCGGGTGATGTTGCTTATAATACCATTCCCATACGGGAGGAAGGGTAAACCAGTTACGGCGGACAACCGGTTCGCTATTGGCACAATTCTCGTATATTCGGAACCGTTCATTTGCCGATAAGGTGACCGGGTGATGATAAGGGCAAGCTTCTGTTTTGAGACCTGCCGGAAGGATCAGCAAAGTATCTGTTTCTTCACAGAATCGTCCTTTCAGATGGCCGGACTGCCGACAAATTTCTGCTTCAACCAGTTCGCCCTGAGGACGTTCGAACCAGGGAGAAGAAGGGAGCAGGTTAAATACATCGAACAGGACAGGGCCTGCCGTACGGGCACCAACCAACCCGGGTTTTCCCTCACCCGTAGCATTCCCTACCCATACACCCACTGCATATTTAGGAGTTACACCCACTGCCCAGGCATCCCGGAAACCATAACTGGTACCGGTTTTCCAGGCAATGGTTTGCATGGAAGGAATGGTACGCCAGTCTATTTCTTCCGGTCGGTTCACTTCTTTTATTGCATCAAAAGTCTGCCAGACGGCTCCGGATTGGAACGATGGACGATGAACGGAGATGGAATCCGACAGGAGGAGTGTACACGGGAATTGAGGTAACCGGTTGAGGCTGCGTCCCATGTTGGCATAGGCCGAAGTGATATCCCATAACGTGGCTTCTGCACCTCCCAGAATCAGAGAAAGTCCGTAATGGCTTGAGGGACGGTTCAGGGTAGTCAGTCCGATTTGTTTCAGGAAACTGTGGAACTTAGGTACCCCGTAACGTTGCAGCATTGTTACCGAAGGTATGTTAAGAGAGCGTGCAATGGCTTCCGAGGCCGGTACGGCTCCTTCAAATTGCAGATTAAAATTTTGTGGAGCGAACCCATTGATGTTGACGGGAATGTCCGGCAACAAAGTATTTGGGAGAATTTCTCCTTCTTGTAGCATGGCATAATAAAGAAAAGGCTTGAGAATACTGCCGGTGCTCCGTGGCGACCGGATGACATCTACTTGGTTGCCGCTCTGCTCTTTGTCGAAATGTACATTGCCACAATAGGCTATCGCCTGATTCGTCCGGATGTCAATCACAAGAATCGCCAGATTACGGATGTCACTCCGTTTGAATTCACTGTTCCATCGTTCTACCAAACTTTCAATTTGGGTCTGTATACCTCTGTCGATGGTCGATACGGAGTATTTTCCATTTCGGGTTTGATAGAAATAGTCTGTCAGGTGAGGCGCTATGTGTGGAAGAGGTAAAGGTTCCTGCGGGAGTGGTTCACTGATGGCCAGTTCATATGTCGAAGTATCCAGAATTCCTTTTTTATGCAGGTGTGTCAATAGTCGGTTCCGTTTATCGAGGAGTGCTTGCCGACTCTTCGAAAGATGGATCATGGCGGGTGAGTTGGGGAGTACAGCCAACATGGCCGATTCTGCCCATGATAGTTCTTCAGCCGAATGTCCGAAGTATCGCCAGGCGGCCGCATCCAGTCCTACTACGTTTCCTCCGAAGGGGGCATGTGAAATGTAAAGTGACAGTATCTCTTTCTTAGATTTACGAAATTCCAAACGGGTGGCCCATACCATTTCAATCAGCTTTTCCTTGAATGTACGCGGCTTGTTCCGAGCCAACCGAATGGTCTGCATGGTAAGGGTGCTTCCTCCGCTGACGATACGTTTGTGCTTGAGGTTTTGAACTACGGCTCTGCCTATTGCCAAAGGATTGACTCCCCAATGATGGTAGAACTGGCGATCCTCGAATTCAATCAAGCAAGTGGCAACTTTCTCGGGAATATTGTCGCGCGGGGGAAAACGCCATTGTCCATCCGTGGCGATACGGGCACCGAGAAGTTCACCGTTCCGGTCTGTTACGACAGTAGAATAAGGGGAGGTGAATAATTGGCTGGGAAGGCAAAATATATACAGGACAAGAAGGAGGAAAAGGGCAGGTTTCCACCAACTTTTGATACTTATCTTCCACCCCCTCCCTTGAAAGGAGGGGGGAAGATTGTGTGGCTTAAGAATCTGATTCATCAGTTTTCTTATTCGATGCTTTGTCTGACAACTTTAGTTCTGCCTGCCTGTGTCCTTGCCTGTACATTGGCATCATACATCGCTTCACACTGGATGGCCGGCATGACAAAGTCACCTGAATACGTTGCCTGCAACCGGACGGTAAATGTTTTGGCTTGTCCCTGTTGCAAATTAAAGTAAGTCAGTATCCGGTCATCGCGGATATCCTGATAGCTATAAGGAGCAGAAGTGGTAATCTGTCCTGCCATTCGTTCATTGAAAATCTCCCATCCGGCAGGGATGATGTGTGTTAATGCCAGATTTGTATAATCGGTTGTACCGCTGGTATTGGCAACAGTTACCACTGCCATAAAATTTGTTCCTTGATGCAGAGAATGCGTATCTATCGGTGAACCGTTATTATCAACGTACTTTACACTTATCCGCAGGTTATTGGCTATCGGAGGCAGTGTGTCGTTCAGTAATTGGGTCCGTGTGATCAGGTCTGCATTCAAAGCTCCTTTTCCATTGTTTTTCAGAATTACCTTTCCTTCACGTGATGAAGTGGAAATAAGTGTCTCGTATACTGCTTTTGCTGATTTTACTGCCGGTTGCTGTTTTCCGTTCAGTGTCCAACTGAAATCCAATGTGCCGGACAACTTTTCTGCCAGACGTCCCATTGCCATCAGTGAGAAAGCGGTGGACTGTGTACTGAACCACGTCTCTCTTGTCAGATTATGTGAAACGATTTTAGCTTGTTCCATGGCTTCGCGCTGACGATTCATTAGCAATAGCGTTTCAAGTATCATTGCTTCGTCCCGGTCGGATGAACCATATACATAATTATTCGATGAATAGGGTTCTACAGTCGTTTTTGCACTGAATACCAGTTCGCCGGCTGCTTTTTCTTTACCGTTGAGTGCATAAGCGGCTGCCAAACGCCATTTGGCTTGTTGCGAAAGTGTAGGCAGTTCTTTCATGCGGTTCATTGCTCCATGTTCTGGTGCTCCGGCCATGGCCAATGTATAGAGGCGGAAGGCCTGCTGGAAATCTGCCTGCCAATACCACCAGCTCTGTTCTTGGGCAACGGGTTGCCAGTTTTGGGCTGCTGCCCGTTGGAAACGTTTCCATTTGTTCAGTACATTACTGTTTACTGCATAACCCTTTTCTTGTGCCAGTACCAGGAACATACCGGCATAGGAGGTGATCCACTCGTCTGCCGAGGCATTTCCGGGCCAATAAACGAAACCTCCGTTCGGTAGCTGGCGTCCGTATAACTGACGGATAGCTTCCTGTACATTGACTTTTATCTTTTCCGATTCTTCGTTGTCTACTGTTTTGAACTGGCTGATAAATAGCAAAGGGAGAGCTTTAGAGGTTAATTGTTCCGTACAGTTGTGCTGATAATTGTAGAGAAAGTCAAAACGGCGGCTGATGTCGACAGACGGAATACGTGAGACTTCGAGCTGTATACTGTTTCCTTCCGAGCCACTGCTTAACTGATAATTGAGTTCTTCGCTCTTTCCGGTTTCCACCCATTGGCTTTCACGCAGGGTGACCACCGGATTCGGATTACGAACCTCTATCTCAATGGTCTCTTTGGTGTTTTGTCCGTTTCCGTTGGCAGTAAGATGAATGGTGGCTTTTCCGGTTTTCGTACCTGTCTTTAACTTGAAAAAGATCAGGCGGTCACCCGTTTGAGTGAAGGTAAGCGTTTGTTGCTTGTTACCTGTCACTTGTGTTCCTGCACCGGAAGCTTGTATGGATACGTTGACGTTCTTTACATTGTTTTCCAATGCAAATACGTTGACTGGTACTTCAATCTCTTCATTGGTGCTCAAAACTCGTGGCAATGTTGAAAGAATCATCAAAGGGGTACGTACCGGAACTGTCTTTTCGGCATTTCCGTATGCTCCGTCCTGACCTGCTACTATCATAGCACGGACAGAACCTACATACATGGGTAAAGTGATTTGGTGCGTACGGCTTTTCCCCTTACCGATACTGAAAGGACCGATAAATTTCACAACAGGTTTGAAGCGATTCGCTTTTTGGTCCGATGGCTTCAGTGTCTCGTCACCACCTGTGCTGAACATTGATCCATAGCTTCCTGCCGTGGCTCCTAATACATCGTCGTACATATCCCACGTACGGATTCCCAATGCTTCGCGGGCATAAAAATTATTCCAGGGATCCGGTGTCTTGAAATTGGTCAAGTCTAATAGACCGTCATCTACAATGGCAAGTGTATATGTCATCGGCCTGCCATGCTTCTCGTTTATGGTAAGGTTGAATGCCTGTTCGGGACGAAGTACTTCCGGCATCTTGATTTGCGGTTCAAGAACGGTTTGCTTGTCGGTCACGAATACCGGCATAATGCCGTACATCCGGATAGGAAGATCGTTCACCGTCTGTGCATGGGGCTGTAGCAAGCTGATATGGAGATAAACATTCGGAGCCATTTCAGGGGTTACCTTAAATTGATATTTAGTGTCTTCTTTCCCTGATACCTCGATCCATTCCCGTTGAATTACAGACGAACCGTTTTCGAGCGTAACCAGGGCCCTTCCACCGGCAGATGCCGGTAATATGGCTGTTACGGTTTCTCCCGGTTCGTAAGAGTCTTTGTCAATGGAAAAAGATAACATTTTGATGCCACTCGGGTCACTCTTATTAGAACGCCCTCGCCAGTCAGGCCAGTCCACGTAGATGGTACCTCCTGTAGCATGTCCGCTTTCACGGTCTTTGACGTAAACCAAATAGCGTCCCCAATCCGGATAATTCACTTTGAAACAGAATTGTCCTTTGCCACCTGTTGTGTTGAGTCTTCCCGTAGCTACGGGGGTGATGGAACTGCTGTTGATGTATGTTTCAAATGATTCGTTGTCGTTTTCCCACCACCAACTCCAACTGATGCGGTATATTTTGTATTCCAGACCGGAACGATTTACCGGCTTTCCGTCGGAGTTGACCGTTACGATATCAAAAATATGCTCTTTGTCTGTTTCGATATATCTGCCTTGTGGCTGGTTCAGATTGATACCCACGTATGACGGGAAAGGAGAGTAGGGAACTGACAGAGTCTGGATACTGGCATCTCCGCCCGGTTCGAATACCTGAGTCGTGATATTGGCACGAAGCATTCCCGGAGCATTCTCAGAGGTCGGAAGTTTCAGCATGAACCCGGTATTACCATTTTCATCCAGGGTACCGTTGAAAATATCGGTTCTTATTGATGTGAATTCTGTTGCCGGATTATTAAAGATGTATGTCTCGTAGTTCTTGAATTGTGTATTGACTTTCGACAGAGACATTTCGACTTTTGCTTTCAGACGCGATGCCGTTGCTCCGGTCAGCCAAGCTGATGAAAGATGTGCTTGTACTTCTTTATCCGCAGCTTTCAGAATCTCTCCGGGCAGTTTCAGGTTTATTTTCAGACGGTTCGGCTTTATGGTCTCTACACGGAGTGATTTGTGGAAAGCGGTACCTCCCACTTTTACATAGGCGTTCCATAATCCGGTGGGATCTTCCGGTTGTGTCGGGACCTTGAATGTATAGAAACCATTCAGCCCATTGGTTGAAATTTGTTTGCTGTAAAATTGTCCTCTTGGATTGTAAAGCTCCAAAGTTACGGGATGTTTATCCGGAATACGTTTGTTACGGTCCTCCAGAACAAACGAGATATGCAAGGTGTCTCCTGGTCGCCATACACCTCTTTCACCGTATACAAATCCTTTCAAGCCTTTTTGGATGTCTTTGCCGCCTACATCAAAACGACTGGTAGACTGCTCTTCTCCATCGGCTACTTTTACATAAGCTTTCTGTTTTTCCGATTCTGCCACTACAATAAAAGGTGTTCCTTTCGTTTCTATTATTGCAAAACCTTCCGCATCTGTCAATGCTTCTCCGATAGGCTGTAACTGGAAGTTGTAGACAATGACTTTAGCTTTTTCTACCGGTTTGGTGTCCAGAATATTGCTTACGGCTATCCAAAGTTTGTTCATCGAATTACGTTTTACGATCATACCTATGTTGGAAGCCAGTACGTTACAAGCTGCTATCCGGTCGGACGTCATATAATAGGACGGATGGCAGGGATTATCCCGTTCATCCCATCGATATTGGCTCCAGTCGGCATTTTCATTCCCGCTGAAGTAATAATATGTTTCCGGTTTGTCCCAGACGGCTTCATCTTCTTCCGAAAGGATATCAGATTTGACCTTGGTCAGAGATTCGGTTTCTTCGGAAAATTGCATTTTCGGATTCTCACCACTGCCGCAAGGATAAGCCGAATATTCCTGCTTGAAGGATAGGATAACACGATAAATAGCACCCGGTTCCTGATGAATCAGGCCTGCCAGGTCGATGGAATAGTTTTCCCATTTATGGAGATCTTTTGAAGGATCTTTACCCAAAAACAGTGTCTTTTTATAAACCAGTCTTCCCGATCGTCTTAGTTCGTTGGCCGAGGACAGTGAGTTATTTTGCATAAACATTAGCACATTGTTCTCAAAAATGCGGATAACCCGTAGGTCTACAGCATACAGACTGACAGCCCGGAAAGGAATTACAAGATTTTTTGAATCGGGAATGATGGCACCTGCAGAAGATATTTCGACTTGAGGTTTCAGGTTCAGTTCGCTGAAAGAGATAGAATGGGAACCGCCCAATGCTTTGCCTTGATTGTTTTTCACTCCTTCATGTATTTTCAGGGTCAGTTTACTGAGATGACCGGCTTCAAAATAAACATTTACCTTATTATCCGTAATCTGGAAAATATAGGATGGAATCTCGGGTATTTCGATTAGACCTTTTAAATCCTGAGTATCAGAAACCGGATCAGAGAAGACGATTTGTATCCCGTTCTCAGGCTGACTGATACGTTCGGCGGAAAGGAAACGGAAGCTGTCTTTGGCAGGAATTGTAATGGACTCACTTTGTTTCCTGTCCATTCCGACAGGTTCCCCGTCTACTGTAATTTTAAGATCGTAATCCTGTTCTTTTCTTTGGATATTACTGATAATGAAACTATATTCTAATGGATTAGATGTGGATCCTATGGTGATTGTAGAGGTACCGTTAGTGGAAAGTATTTTTTCAACTTGTTCTTTAGTTATTTTATCACTAAAACGGATTTCTCCCTTTACGGTTACCTTATCGGGTGAAGAAGAGGCTATTTCCAATGGAGCGGTATGCAGTGTGAAATTACTTTCTTGTACCCGGAAAGAGAAATCGAAAACTTTCAATTTGCTATCCACTTCGACAAAATCGCCTAGTTGGAACGAGCCTTGATATAACTTGCCCGGCTTTAGTTCTCCTTCTTCCGGAAGAAATTCGATGGTGTTATTACTCACCCAATAAGCTTTGCCTTTTAACGATGGAGTAAAACTGAACGGACAGTCTTTCAGTTCATTGTTAAGGTCTACCATTGGTTGATCTTGAGTCAGTTCGATTCGTATGGGAGAAGATTGAGAAATGACTCCACCTGTATAAGCATTGACATAAGGAGCATATTCCGATGACGGAATAATTTCTTTTGCGCTGCGTGTGCAAGCGAACAGTCCTGCGATAATTACTGTAAGAACACAGGAGAATAGAATTAAAAGATTCTTTTTTCCTTTCATAGCAAATAAGCGTTTAGTTTATTATTATTTTGTCAACCAATGATTTATATTTCTTTACTCTGTACTGAATTTCACTTTAGGCTTTAACCAGCTTCCATCTGTCAGTCAAATCGCAGATATTATTACATCTGTATCTCTATCGGAAGTTTACAGGCCAGATCAATCATATATTTTCAAGGTTTATATTCACAAAGATACAATTTATCCTATAAAGAGTTTACTATTTGCACCCTCAAATTTATGCTTCGTATCTTTAGGTTATTCCTCAATAAAATCTGAATGTTCGGAAACGATTCGGACTATTATTACCCGCTTTGTGTTCTCGTTTACCTTAAATCGGTTATCCGTACGTTCTCCTATCAGCCAGGCTATTTGTTCTCCAAAGCATAATATCCATTGCTTTTCTTTTTCACTCAAAGAGAATTTTTTATCCGTCAGGTAGTCACTGACATGTTTTTTACCGGTCATTCCGAAAGGTATAAAAACATCTCCTGGTTTCCACTTGCGTATCTCCCATGTTTTATTTATTTTGTCAGCATCGAAGCAAGCCGTGTTTTTATCTTTTGGAATTATAAATTCAGAAGTATAATCGTACTCTTCCATAACTAACCGGAAAGGTGGCTGGGACTTTTCTGCAGTTGTATCTTCTTCGATTAATAACAGGTCACGGTCTTTTATGACTCTCCATCCTTTACCAAGGAAGGTTTTTCCTGGTTGTCCGTCGAGCGTTTGCCTTATATTATCTATTTGGGTCGTGTTGAATCCTAGCGGGTGTAATACTTCGAATAAAATGGCTTCGGGTACCGGTTCTTGCAGCAAGGCTTCTATCCGGATGCCTTCGGGGGTCAATATACGTTTACGCGCCTCCCCTATACTTTGATTGTATAAAGTTGCTGCGTCATTCAGATAGTTGGTAGTGCGGATGATACTCTCTTTCACCGATGGATTGATCTCTTTCATCAGGGGCAATAAGTTTAAACGAATCTTATTCCGGGTATATTCATCCAAAAGATTGGTGCTGTCCGTTACGTAATCTTGGTCGATATATTGCAGATAGGCTATTATTTCTTCGCGACTCAGGCAAAGTAAAGGGCGAACAATGTTACCGTTTCGTGGACGAATTCCGAGTAATCCGTTGATACCCGTACCGCGAATCAGGTTCAACAATACGGTTTCTACACTGTCATCTTTATGATGCGCTGTTGCGATAACACTGGCTTCACGTTGTCTCCTAAGCGTTTCGAACCATTCATAACGTAATTCCCGGGCAGCCATCTCAATAGAAATATGTTTCTTTGCGGCGTATTGGGTTGTATCGAAATGTTCTATGTGTAAAAGAACCCCTGATTCATGGCATAATCGGCGCACAAAAGCTTCGTCTCTGTCCGATTCTTTATCCCGCAAATGGAAATTGCAGTGAGCAGCTTCGCAGGTATACCCCATTGATAGCAGGAGACGTAGCAATGCCACAGAGTCGGCCCCTCCGCTTAATGTCACCAATACCTTGTCATTCAGACAAAACAGCTTCTCTTTTTCGATGTATTGTGCTACTCTATTTTGTATCATATTGCAAAGATAATAGTTTTGCTAATAATGATAAGAAATCTTCCTTATTTAAAAACAATCTAAATAATTTGCATGCCCCAAAGTTATGAATTATCTTTGCGGAAAATTTTGAGGTACACACACTATGCGATTGTCCGAATTAAAAACAGGTGAGAAAGGAGTCATTGTAAAAGTTTTGGGACACGGTGGCTTCCGTAAACGAATTGTGGAGATGGGCTTTATCAAAGGTAAAACCGTAGAAGTATTGCTTAATGCTCCATTGAAAGACCCGATCAAATACAAAATAATGGGTTATGAAATCTCTCTGCGACGACAGGAGGCTGATATGATTGAGATTATCAGCGAGCAGGAGGCAAAGTCACAAACACAGGAGGCTGCTTATCATCAGGGGCTTACTGAAGATATCGATGTGAAGGAGGAAGACTTGAAACGGGTTGCTCTTGGAAAGCGACGCACGATTAATGTGGCGTTGGTCGGTAACCCGAATTGCGGTAAAACGTCTCTCTTCAATCTGGCTTCAGGTGCTCACGAACATGTGGGTAATTATAGTGGTGTGACGGTAGATGCTAAAGAAGGGTATTTTGATTTCCAGGGTTATCACTTCAAAATAGTTGATTTGCCGGGTACTTATTCTTTGTCTGCCTATACTCCCGAAGAAATTTATGTGCGCCGTCATATTATCGACGAGACACCTGATGTGATTATCAATGTGGTTGATTCTTCAAATCTGGAGCGTAACCTCTATCTCACTACCCAGCTTATTGATATGAATGTACGTATGGTAGTGGCTCTTAACATGTATGATGAACTGGAAGCCAGTGGTAATACGCTTGACTATCTCCTGTTAGGAAAGTTGTTCGGAGTTCCGATGGTGCCTACTGTCTGTAAAAGGAATATCGGTGTGGACCGTCTTTTTCATGTAGTCATCAACCTTTATGAAGGTGCCGACTTTATTGATAAAAAAGGGCATATACATCCGGAGGTGGCAAAGGAAATTATGGATTGGCACCAGTCCTTACCCAATTTTAAAGACCATGGTGAACATCCGGCTGATTATACCCATGGCAAAGAACCGGTGGGTAAAGTGTTCCGCCATATTCATATCAATCATGGACCCGATTTGGAGAAAGCCATTGATGCAGTGAAAGAGGAGATTTCGAAGAACGAGTTTATCCGTCACAAGTATTCTACTCGTTATCTTGCTATCAAGTTATTGGAGAATGATCCGGAAATAGAACGTTTTATTCATACTCTGCCCAATGCTGTGGAAGTAGAAAAGAAGCGGGATAAAGCAGCCCGTCGCATTCAGGAGACGATGAATGAAGATAGTGAGTCGGCTTTGACTGATGCCAAATATGGTTTTATCAGTGGTGCTCTGAAAGAGACTTTTACCGATAACCACCTGGAGCAGGAACAGACAACTAAGGTGCTCGACTCTATTGTAACCCATCGCATTTGGGGATATCCCATCTTCTTTCTTTTTATGTATCTGATGTTCGAAGGTACCTTTGTGATCGGTGAATATCCGATGATGGGTATCGAATGGCTTGTTGAGGCACTGGGGAATCTGATCAGGGATAATATGTCTGAAGGTCCGCTGAAGGATCTGATGATTGATGGTATTATTGGTGGAGTAGGAGGAGTTATCGTCTTTTTGCCTAATATCCTGATATTATATTTTTGTATTTCTTTGATGGAGGATTCGGGCTATATGGCTCGTGCAGCTTTTATTATGGATAAGATCATGCACAAGATGGGGTTGCATGGCAAGTCGTTCATTCCTTTGATTATGGGTTTCGGTTGTAATGTACCTGCTATTATGGCTTCGCGTACTATTGAAAACCGAAAGAGCCGTTTGATTACCATGCTTGTTAATCCATTGATGTCATGTAGTGCCCGTTTGCCTATCTATTTGTTATTGGTCGGTGCTTTTTTTCCAAAGAATGGTAGCTTGGTCCTATTGGCTATTTATGCTATCGGCATTGCATTGGCAGTTATCATGGCGCGTCTGTTCAGTCGTTTTCTGGTCAAAGGGGATGATACTCCGTTTGTGATGGAGCTCCCTCCTTATCGCATGCCGACCATGAAATCCATCTTCCGCCATACATGGGAGAAAGGTGCGCAATACCTTAAAAAGATGGGAGGAATCATCATGATTGCTTCTATCATTATCTGGTTCTTGGGGTATTATCCCGATCACGATGCTTATCCTACCCAGGCAGAACAGCAGGAAAATTCTTATATTGGTCAAATCGGTCAGGCAGTGGAGCCTGTGCTCAAACCGTTGGGCTTCGACTGGAAGCTGAGTATCGGTTTGCTCTCCGGTGTCGGTGCCAAAGAATTGGTGGTAAGTACACTTGGCGTACTCTATACAAATGATGCCGATGCCGATGTAGTCAGTTTGGCCGAACGAATTCCGATTACACCGCTTGCGGCATTTAGCTATATGCTGTTTGTGTTAATCTACTTCCCGTGCATTGCCACGTTGGTAGCCATCAAGCAGGAATCCGGTAGTTGGAAGTGGGCTATCTTCACGGCAGGATATACCACGGCGTTGGCATGGCTTGTTTCATTTGCCGTCTATCAGATAGGAGGAATGTTTTTATGAATTGGCAGGAATGGGTAGTCGGGCTACTGATTGTATTGTGCGTAGCCCGTATTCTTTATGGTATTTATCTTTTTTTTCGTCGTGTGAAGGAAAATGATAACCCTTGTGCGAGTTGTGCAAGTGGCTGTGAATTAAAGGATATGATGGAAAAGAAGCAGAAGGAGTGCTCGTCCAAGAAAAAGAATACAAAGAAAAATTGTTGCAGATAGTTTGGTAGTTTCAAAATTTGTACTACCTTTGCAACCGCAAACGAGAAACAAGGTTCCTTGGATGAGTGGCTTAGTCAGCGGTCTGCAAAACCGTGTACGGCGGTTCGAATCCGCCAGGAACCTCAAGCAAAGCTCCGAAACTACTGATAATAAAGGGTTTCGGAGTTTCTTGTTTTTGAGGGGGCGCAAATAGGGACGCAATTATGTTATTTCTACAAGTTCGAGAACATCACTACTGGAACGCTGATTATAGAAAAGAACTATATTGTTATCAGTACTTTTCAAGGAACTCTTATAAATAATCCCATCTATTTTTTTTCCATTAGGTAATCTATGAATATATCGCAGGTACTCTGTGAATACTTGAGAAGGTATGTAATCTATGTGAATACGGTCATCTCTTTCTATTCGTTTCGTAATTTCCCGATTAAATGAATGTAGAAATTCGATGCCTTCCCAATCTTTTCCTATCCAGAAGCTTGGTTTTGGGAGCTTAGTCAAATCTAGAACTATCAAATTCTTTTTTAGATTGAATTTTCCTATAACATATTTTCCTGTACCTTCTCCATCTGGACTACTTTCAACTATTGCTGTCTTTTTGTCAAAGGCTCCATAAAACATAGATATGCCTGCTGGACTCATACGGCTTTGCTTTGCCTTATTATCTGGTGAAGATGTTATTTCATCAAATTTATTAACGGTTTCTCCTTCGTTAATAAATCTGCATCTATATAACTCTGTACCAGCACTAATGTTTGAGTAGAGATTGTGTGCAGTAATTTTGGCTCCCAATTCAGTAAGAATATCCATCAAGCCATTGTCATTTGAAACTTCCTCTCCCGTAAATTCTGGTCTTTTGAAGAAAGTGAACCGTTGTTCATGCTTTACCATTCTTTGGAATGTCTTCCACATAAATGATAGTTCTTGACTTTCAGACATCATATAAGGTGTATGCTGTATCCATTCATCATTTATAAAGCAGCTTTCCATATCGTTATCGAGTACTTCACTATCTGTAGTTAAGTTTATATCATAGAAAAGTTCTTTTGTACTTTCATAATTATGGGCAAAGGAAGGGGTCACATAGCATCCTACACGCTGAAACCCAGGGATTCTTTCTTTGTCATCGTCAAAAAATGAACTTGCTAAATACAAGCCTTCATCACTTGGATTGCCATAATAGGACATAATCTTATCGACTATATACCCCATTAAATGGTTTAAGTCAATAACTTTTTTCTTTTTACCGCAATAGCTACATGTTCCTGATATTGAATTTTTATTAATGTATTGTTTCAAATAGGAATCATCAAAGTGATTTGCACAAACATATTTTTCTTTCAATTCGGGAAGGCTATATCCCCGTTCTTGACTTTCTATCCAATCTTGTTTAATTCGTCCCATATTGTATTAATATAATGTAATATGGCAAAAGTAATTTTATTTTCGGAAGATTCAAACGATTAGTGAATTAACTTATTCTGGACAGCCTGCTTGAATGCTAAATTAAGGTGGTTACTTTCGCTTAGCAAGGTTTTCTCGATTAATACTACAAAGTATTCGCCCTGGAATTGAAAATGCCGTAGCCGGCTTAAAAAATGACTTTGTCAAGAAATCAAAAAAGCTCCACTATCTTTTAGTTATTCTTTGGCAATTGGGCTATATAGCATACCTACCAAGATATAGGTCAGTATGGCGTTGGGTTGTTATTAGCATAGCATTTCCTTTAGAAGCGTCAGCATACCACTGCATATACAGTGCTTCTTTCTTTCTGGTAAGACTACCAAAGCCCATAATAGCCAGATTGTAGTGTCTGGTCACTGCATATGATAGTTCTTCATAGGTCTACTCAATAGGAGCGAGGACTATCACGTACCATTCTTTACGCTTGTTCTACAAAGTTTCGATATTACGATTGCACTTTCTCCTTCTCAGTAGTGCTTCGGTTGCGTATTCCACCATTTACAAAGGAAGCGTAATAGCCACGACCATAATTCTGGAAGAAGTGTACATTGGGCTCAACGTTTCAACTATTAATGAATAGTGATTCATCTACAATACACTAAGGTATTCTATTTCACCCAAGGGGTACACTATATAGGGGGTTATCTATATTGTCAATACTTCACTGTATATTGTGTTATAATATAGGGTTACTTTTCTAACTTATTAAGAGATACTAATTATTCCATAAATTACCCCGTAGTAGGGGTAAATTGAAGCTCTCCGAGCGACTTTTCCGAATAAGGAATTTTTCAATATCTTTTTTGAAGTCGTTTATATTATACGAATGACGGTCATAGTATTTATCCAATACTTTGAGGATTGAGGTATAGGCTTTGCTTCTTGCGCTTTTAATATCTTTAGGCTCTTTTTTATCTTGAGAACGTAAATCTCGATACTCCTCGACAAAACACTCAAATCCTAACTGCTCTAATCCAGCTATAATATACTTATCCTTTGTTGTAGGTTTTGCATTACTATAATCCAACTGATTGTAGAAAACAAATTTTCCGACTTCTCTTGTCCAGAACTCATACAAATCATAGTAATTATCAATTAGGTCTCCAATGGTTTCTATATGCCCCATTTGATGACTTTGAAAAGAACTGTGAAAATTGAGTGTAAACTCTATCCTTAGCATATTATTCCCGCACTTTCGCATTCGGGCAAAGGCTTCATCTCTTCGCTCTCTTTTCTTCCAATGGGAATTCTTTGCAATCTCTATGTCTTTGGCATAGAGTTTCACTCTTTTGTTTTCATTCTTCTGCTTACCTTTTGTTTTAAAATAGAGTGTTCCTTGGTCTATACATTTATCATCTCGTTTTAGTGACGAATATGCAACCACCATATGAAGTATCTCTTTGGCAGGATAGCTCATGTTAATATTTGCCCCTATCTCACATTGAGTAAATTCAGCTTTGCGAATTTCTTCATAGGAAATATTAAAATCTTTAGCTAAATTGCGAATAGTCTGTTCAAATTTATCTTTGGTTAGGTCGTTAAAAGTCGCTTTATGGTAGGCTCGCTTGCGAAGGCTTCCAACAATATTTACAGTATTAGTTCCTTTGGCGTGAGCAACCTTTAACGAATGTTTGTCAAACTTCGTCTTGTTAGCAAGTCGATAATTGCCGTATTCCTTTTTATCTGGATGTTCAAATACTTCTTCAGAGGTTTCTCTGCAATTATCAAAATTCCCCGAAAAGTCTTTCAATGTTATTTTTATACTATCTATCATTAGCCATATTTTAACAGCTTCAAAGATAGTTGTTTTTGTATTAGAACTCAACTTTCACCGTTTGTTCTTCAATAGATTTTGCTTTGGATTTCTTTTTAACCCAAGTTCCTTTCTTGGAACTGTAATAGATTCCGTTCTTTTTAAGTACTTTATCGAAAGCCTTTTGAGATTCTTCGTCTTCCATTCCTGTGCAATTCCAGTCTGTCTCATCGTCCCAACCTGTGCTTGAATTGAAATAGTCATTCAAGTCAACTACTATTTCGCTATCTGTTTTCTCGATATTATTTGAATTGGATTTTTCCAAATATTTATCAATTTCTGATGCTAATCCTTTGGTGTTGGTTTTTATCGTGGCAAATAAAGAATTACTGATATTCGTAATGTTTGCCGATAAATATGAATTAAAATCATCAACATATTGAAGATATATTGTGACATTATTGGCATTCTTTTTTTTGTCGTTTTTGTTTGCTCCTTCTGTAATTTTATCAACAACATTGTTGAATTTGACAATCATAGTTTTCTCTGTTTCTGTTTTGCCAGTGGAAATGTCTATCTTATAGTTATCGAAAGGAGACTTTGAAGGTAAAGTTGTTTGAACCTTTGATAATAAATTTCCATTCTTGTTGAAAGATGGTAGAAAGGGGGAAATAATGGCGATTAATAAGCCGATAGCTATAATGCCCCAAAGTATATTTTCTTTCTTCATTGTCATTTTCTGTATAAATCATTAATGGTTTTTCCTGTGGAATTGTGAATGAGTGGAGCATTATCCTTTTCTTTCAGCCTTTCTTGTTCTTCTCTCATATTTGCACGTAATTTTTCCTCTTCAAAGATTTCTTTTCGTCTATATGCATCGGATGGCTGCAATGCCATGATAAGCAATGCAATGAAAATGATTAGAGTAAATATTCCCCATGTCCCAAATACATACTCTAAAAATCCAGAAAGATTACAAATTATGAAAGATAAAAATGTCCAACCCCCAAAGCTACGCATTTTAGATGAAGCAGCCCAACCGATTATGAAATGGGGGAGCAGGGCTATCAATAGAATGATTGCTACAAATGATATTACATCCATAAATATAATATTGAAGTTCTTCATAAGCAACCGATAGAAGAGTTATTCAAAGAAGAAGTGGGCTGCCGTCCATTTCCAGTAAGGTATCGCCAAACACCTGCACGCAGATAGACGAACAACCCACCCTATGATGAGTCATTCGTACCAAAGCGTGCACTTTTTAGGTTTAAATTGGCGATTTTAACTGGAAAGGCACTTCTTATTTTCAAAATCACGTTCCGAAGAACGCTACAAAGATAATAAGACTTTTCGTCTCTACATGCTATCTTATTCTGTTTTTCTACATAAGCATAATCTTTCTACGGTTTGTTTTTACGTGGAGTTCGCTTTTTGCTCGTTAATAATTCCTTGACTTGAAACAGGTCTACCTTTTGTGCGGAATATTCAGCAAGACTTGAACTCCATTTGGTATAACGTTCGGTTGTTTTCGTACTACTGTGTCCCATATAATTTTTAAGGTCATTCAGTGGTATACCTTGTATAATTGCCAGAGTGGCAAAAGTTCTTCTTGAGGAATGGAAAGTGATATGTTTGTCTATATTCGCTTTCTTGGCAAGTTCTCTCAAAGTCTTATTTATCAGTTCCTGTGGATATGTATGAAAGATTTTTTTGTTACGTTCAACATTATCAATATTCCCTTCAGGTGCATACATTAAAACTTCTTCTGCCAATGGGAATATTGGTACGGATACACACTTTTTTGTTTTAATTGCTACAAAGCTCAGAATAATCGGTGAGCGTTCTACATCCAAATCCCCCCATTTGACCGCCAAAGCATCTCCAATTCTTATCCCTGTGACACAAGAGAATAAGTACATCAATAAAACTCTATATTCGATTGACTTCTCTTTTACTTTGTTAATCAAACAAAACATTCTCCTTAATTCATCAATTTCAAGAAATATATTATTTTCCTTATCGTTTGGAATGGCTAAATCAAGTGTCTTATACGGATTCTTAATTGGAATCCTCAAATCTTCTATATATCGGATAACTGCTCTGATATGCTTGATTCGATTACGCCTGCTTCCTTCTACAGTTCCTTTGTGGTTCTCAGTTCCTCTCTTAATAAGGTATTTGTCAAAATCATCAAGTAGCTTCTTACTGATATCTATAATTCGTATCTCTTGACGAAATTCTTTAAGCGACCTCAATGTGGTCTGGTAGGTATTCCAAGTACTTTCTTGGATTTTACCTATTTCCCTCTTTTTTGATATGTATTCTTCAAAGTAATAATAGAAAGATTGGTTTTCTGATTGATTATATTTTTTCTGTTTCCCAGAAACAATCTCTTTTAGTAGCTCCTTAGTAATTTCAACCCCATTTACTTCGGCATTGCGAACTTCTTTCTTGATACGATTCACTTCCTCTTGAAGTATAATATCTAAACCGTCAGAATTTAATATACGCTGTCCTACCTCGTCCCATTGCTCTGGAGAACAATTGATACCTAATGAGAACTTCGGTTCTTTCTTATCTATTCTTTGAAATCGTATGCAAATGGGCATTTTGCCATCCTTCTTTTTTTTATCAACACGCAGGTATAATGTTGGTTCTTGTATTTTGATAGCCATATTTTTACATTTTTCTGCTAAAATAGACATTATTACTTAATTTTCACCGGAGAAAGTACTAATATCTTTTGCTGATTCTTTTGCAATGGAGAGGTCATATTTCAAATATCGCTGTGTCATATTGACTGACTTATGACCCAAATACTTTGATATTTTATATATATCGACATTGTCTATTACAAGCAGCGTCGCAAACGTGTGGCGGCTTGAATGGTAGGTTATGTGCTTGTCAATTCCTGCAAGTTTTGCCTCCTTGCGTAATGCTTGATTAACGGTAGGTTCTGCAAAATTATAGAAGACTTTTTCATCGCTACCAATCAGCTTACCATTATTTGACCTTTCCATTAATATATCACGAGCCATTGGAAATAATGGTGTTATTACCTCTGTTTTTGTCTTAATCATCATTCTTCGGATAAGACAGTTTGCAAAGTCAATATCTTTCCATCTTAAATCCATCGTATCAGAAAAACGTAAACCGCAGAAGCAAGAGAACTGATACATCTTTAGTATTTTGTATTCTTTGGAGCTTTTGTCAAAACGTTCTGTATACTCCATGATGGTGTGTAACTCTGACTTATCAAGGTATACTTCCTTTACCTCCGAACTGGGAATTTTAAACCATCGATAAGGATTATCAACTGGTATATTATGCTTTTGTATATCAAGAATGACCGTTCTAAAGTTCTTGTGCTTGGGATTTCTACCACCTGGCGAGTTACCATTCACTTCTCGCATGTGGTCGTCGAATTGCTCAATGAATGATAATGATATGTCACTGATTCGGAATTCGGCTTTGAATTCTTTCAGTACATTAAACGTGGTCATGTAGACACGGATAGTTTCTGGATTTAAACCTTCTTTGCGCTTGCGTTCTACAAATTCAAGATAGTAATCATAGAACGAACTGTTTTCAGGTTTTATTTTCTTCTTTCCTGAATAATAGTCTCTCACCAAATCCAACGTCAATTCCTGCCCGTCTGCCAATAAACGGTTTATGTATAGGTCTAACTCCAATACCTTCTTATTAAGCTGTATTAGCAATGCTTTATTCTTTGGCTCATTTTTTTTTATGTCCCAATGCTCTTTCCATACATCAAGATTTGTAGGAAACTTGGTATCTTTGAATCCAACCCGTACTCTTAGATAAATTGGATATTTGCCATTTCGCTTTACTGGCTTATCAGTTCTTATGCATTTGCAAATAGAGTATTCTGCCATTATTGTTAATAATTTATCTGGTTCACAAGAGCTAAGTTAGCTGGCATCTTCCAAACGGCAAAATATTTCCTTGCTTTTTAATTAAAAACCGTATATTTTGTAAAATATATTATTGTTTTTGTCTTCTAAATTGTGATAATCTAAATTTTCTGTAGTGATTCTGGTTATAATCTCTTTCGTATTTTTCGTTACTTCATGCAAATCTTCTATAGAAGGGGCAATAAATGGTATTTTCTTTATATAATTAGAAGAATTATTTGTAGATGAATTGATTGTTCTGATGAGTATGTTGCAAGTAGGAGAATTGAAAAATGCCAGTAGGTAGTATAAGAAATTTTCGTTTTTAGGAAATACTCCAACGATAGATTGGTCAAACAATCTATTATTAATTAAAGCGGCTGTTATAGAAGATGAACTAACCATAGGTATACCAATGCCTTGCTTGAAATAAAAACTCGAATTTTGATATCGAGATTTTTTATTTGTAATATAGTGATTTACATTTTCTTTGGTCCAAGACATAAACCACATATCGCTTTTCCAATATTTAGTATTTCCACCTTTGACTATCGGTACATAATACTTGCCATTTGCCAATCCCATTAAGTCCCGATAAGAACAGTTGTATTGAACTTTGTTACAATCAACAAGCTCATAGTGTTTGCTATTTTTTATGTCCCTGTTTAGAACTTTTAAAAAACTCTTATCATCACCAGAGTAAAACCCTGTTGCACAATCGCATATATCACCAATACACACGTTGTTGTTATTTATGCAATTTAACACATGTTCATTTGGGTTAATCACGAATGAATAATCACGATTGGTAAATATCTGATTTTGAGATAAGCTTACTTTGGAAATATTAGATAAATTGTTTTTAAGTAATTCGTCTACAGATTTGAAATTACTATATATATTGAATTTGTTGTTAAGATTTTCTTCTATGATTGAATTCTTTTTTAAAGAAATTATCATTAAATTAGCATATCCAAAATTTACATTAGGAAAAAATGAAGAAGGGAATAAAGAGATTTCTGTTATCATTGTATTGGTAAGAATGTACTTTCTTACTTGTTTATGCATATGTACATTTAGCCATGTATCTGGAATGATAAAAGATAATTTTCCTCCTTCCTTTAGTAGGTTTATACTATGAATTAGAAATAATGTGTAGCTCTCTTTGGCATACAATCCATTAAATTTGTCTTTTAGTTGTTTTCTTTCTTCAATTTCACGCCATGCTCCATATGGTGGATTGGCTATTATGGCATCATAAACTCCTCCTTTTACGATATAATCATCTAATGTTGTATCTTTTAAATAATCAGTTTGTCTAATTTGGATGCTTTTGCTTTTTCTATATTTTTGGAGAAGCATTTTTACGGAATCAATACTTAACTCCAAAGCATCTATTGAAATATTAGGGAATAGATTGATTATGCTGTCTATAAATACACCATCTCCAGCACAGGGTTCTAAAATACGTTCAGAACCATTCAAATTTAGTAACTTAGTCATATAAGTCACTATTGAATTTGATTTTGTATAATAAGCTTGATATTTTCGTTGATTTTCTACCATGTGAGATATTGTAATAAATTATTTATCCTCAGATGGGCTACGAAATCTTGAGATAAATCGTTTTCCCAATCTATGTTATTATCTATCCATTCTTTTATATTATATCCAGAATACTTATATATTTCAACATAAGTATCTGCACCAGAATAAGCGTTCCAAATACCACTATTTTTTAATGTGTTGAAATAATTGTTATTTTCCATTGATCGAACAAATAGCAATGGGTTGTAGTTGTCATTTAAATCATGATAAATTTGAGCTACCAGTAACAGTCTATTTGTATTTCCTTTTTCATTGGAACCAAATCCACTCTTAAAATCCACTACATATTTTTCTATTCCGATTTTAAAATGTAAGTCCAAGTTCATTTGAATTTCTCCAGATGTAACCATTTCCCATACAGCTAGATATGAATTTATAAGGCTTTCTTTTTTATTGTCTAAGATATCTAGTTCATTTATTTTGTTAGTAAACTCACTTGTCACTCTATTTTTTATATCAGAGAAAGAAGGGGGAGTAAACAACTCTAAGTCATTTATTGGATATTCAAATGCAAGCTTACAGAATGGCTCCCATAATTCACCTATCCTTCTTGAAAATGCCATATATTCATATGCCCAAACTGAATTTCGAGTTTCAAGCATGACAACATAATTGCAGTATGTTATCATTAATATACACTCTAAAAGCTCTATTTTAGTCCAGTTTTCCTCTGCTGCTTTCTTCTTTGTTGCTAAAATAAGTTCTTCTTTGCATGATACTAATTTTGAATTTAGTATTTTTGCTTTGCCTTTATGGTCTAATTTCTGATTCAATATACTTTTTAAGTTTTCAGATTCACTACGAAAATAAGTCATCAACTCATTTTTTGCATTTCTAGTATTCCTTGTTATATCCATTGTGAATAGGTATTAATTCTATTCGCAAAGATACACATTTTATCAGAATCATGAAATTTAGTGCTTAAATAGCTTTATGATAAACCTATCTACAATATTCATTCATTATTCATGAGCTAAGTTAGATGGCATTTTCCAAACGGCAAAATCTTTTGGGAAATTTCGATAAGAAAAAAGCTAAAATTTAACATTGCCATTGTTTTTCAGTGGCAAAACGGGGGCGCAAACAGGGGCGCACTATTTTGAGTTCTCCAAATCTTAATCTTTCATTGGATTTTCGAGGTATTTGTAACTTACTAAATTCCATTGGTATAAAATTCAATATGCTGATTGTCAGTAACACAAGTCTTCCGCCAGGAACCTCTTAAAAAAAACTCTTGTAACTAACTGAATTTCAGTATATGTTACAAGAGTTTTTTCTTTTTAGGATTAGAAGGGGCTCACCGTAAAAATCTTGACTATGTTCCTCCCTTCAGGCATACTCGCTTACTTTGATTTAGTCAATCATGTCTCCTGAGCAACTTGCTTCATCCTCTTCCTTGAGGATACTCTTAGGCAATTGTTGGCTAGAAGCCGGTATCTACTGTTCAAGGCACCGGGCAAGTGGACGGACAGCCAAAAACGGAGGGCTGGAATCCTGTTCAAGCAATTCCCGGATATAAAGGCCGTGTGTTATTATGCGTTAAGATTGGGAAAGATTTTTACTGATTATATAGACAAGGATGTGGCGTGTGCCAAAAACTTAGAGGTGGGTGTTAAGAATAGAACTTTTATAATGGAAGTGTGCTGTATCTAAGTACTTTTTAGTAGTTTTGCATAATAATGAAATCGAGAAATAAAATCTCTCTTTTAAGCAATAGATAGGATATATGAAACATATCTTCAATAAGGAACAATGCCAAAAAGCAACATTCATTCTTGAAAGCCCTTTGGCTAAACTGTCGGAACTTTACTCAAGCGAGATAAAAGACTTGGCTGTTGTATGGTGCTATTATTCGGGGAGAATAGAGGGTAATACCTATACCTATGTTGAAACAGAAGCATTGCTTAAAGACGGCATCACTTCCGAAAAAAAATATGAAGATGCTAAAATGCTGAAAAATCTATATAATACATTCATTTCCGAACTGGAATATATTCATCAAGAGAAAAATAAGGAGATTATAGATGAACGTACTCTTTTCAGACTTCATCAATCTATTTTCACAGGTTTGGTTTCTAATGAGGAATCAGGCTTTTTAAGGACACGTGCAGTTAGGATCAGCGGTACTGATTATGCTCCTCCAAAAGATTTGCAAGAAATAAAAAGTAAATTGGGAGAGATATTATATGAGCAAGATGTTTATACTAATCCATTGGAAAAGGCAGTTTTCTTACATTGTAATATTGCACGGCTGCAACCTTTTATAGATGGGAATAAAAGAACTTCTCGCATGATAGAAAGTGTTGTCATGATGAATGCTGATATTATTCCTGTATATTCAGCAAAAGATGCTGATATTTTGAATTACAGGAAAGGGTTGATTCGATTTTATGAAACGGGGGATTACACTAAGTATTCTGACTACTTTCTAAATAGGCAGTTGGAACGCATTAAAGAAATAGATATATAATTTAAATCAAGACTAATTTAGTCGAATGTAAGAACTGTATTTGCTAATTTCCTTGATAATCAATGATTTTAGGAAAATTTTAAAAAAACGCCAGGAACCTCTTAAAGAAAAGGGAGTAAAGGATCATATCTGAATTCGGGATCGTCCCTAAATTTTGAGGGATTATTTTATTATGCATGAGTCATAGCTACAATTCACTTTACAATTACCTCTGCTTACTCTATTCACAACCTACTTATGAAGATAAGAAGGATAAACAAAAGATATTTCGACTGTATAACGATTTGTTTTCTGAGCAAAAATAATATCCGAATGCTTATCCGTGTGCTATAATGGGTGACGGATAATACCAATGCGGTCTTGTTACTTGATGAAGAAGACTCTACACGTTATATCGTTTATGCAGAGCCGAAAAAATAATATCTTTTTACCATCTACTTTATCTATATAGGTACCAGTTCTTATTTCAGCTTTTCCAAGAAAAAAACTCTATTTATGCTTATGCTATTTGCATGTGCTGATTGTTTTCTTATTGCCAAACGTTACTTGCAGATTATTTTAGTATTCACTCTGGAGTGGATGTCCCGATATGTACTGATTTTAGTGGTATAGATGCTTGATTTTTGATGTGCGAATTGGGGTACTTTATAAGTTCTTACCGTTTAAATCCATATAAATTTAGGTTTTTCCCTATAAGTAATTATAGAATTCACAGATCAGGTATGATTTTCCTGCTTTACTTTTGTTGCAAACCTAAAAAAAACATCATGAAAAAGATTTTATTTATTCTATTTACAGTTCAGTTTATTCTGATCCCTCGGATAACAGGAAGTTATGGTGCAAATTCTATCGGAAATAATCATGGACATTCGGTAACTAATCAAGGAAAGAAAACCATCAAGAAAGACATCTTTGGAGATACTGTCATTGAGGACAATCACGGTAATAGGAAAACCATTAAGAAAGATATCTTTGGAGATACTGTCATTGAGGACAATCGCGGTAATAGGAAAACTATCAAGAAAGACATTTTTGGAGATACTGTCATTGAGGACAATCGCGGTAATAGGAAAACTATCAAGAAAGACATTTTTGGAGATACTGTCATTGAGAACAATTGCGGTAATAGGAAAACCATTAAGAAAGACATCTTTGGAGATACTGTCATTGAGGACAATCGTGGTAATAGGAAAAGCATCAAAAAAGATATCTTTGGAAATACTGTCATTGAAAATAATAAAGGTTATAAAAAGACCATTAAGACAGATATATTCGGTAATAAAATAATCGAAGATAATCATGGGAAAAAGCAAATTATTAAAAAAGATATATTCGGGAATGTTATTATTGAGAATTACTAAGGCATCTATCTAAGTATGATAAAGAGCAGGACTTGCAGTGTGGACTTATGCTCAGAATCAAAAACATTTTTTATATAATATCAACAACAATAGACTGATAATGACACGGACTATGGAGTATTACTGTTAACTGCTTCTCAGCGTGAGGATGACGAGGAAAAGAAAGAAAATCCGATACCGGAAAATTTTGTTTTTTACAATTGAACCTGAGGCCGTAGCATTGGCTGCAAGTGAATTTTGTCAATCTTGTGGATTCTTCTAATATGTCTGTTTTTTTATATGTTAGCTTCGAAAATTAGACTGAGTCAGTTTAAAAATGGAGGTGTGCCGGGATGTACTTTCCCGCCTGGTCAGCATTTTCGGCACGCCCCCATCCATGTATCTACTTTTATTCCAGAATAAAGATGAATCCTTTGTCTTTGGGAACTTTTATTTTATCTTTTGGCGACAGGCTGAATCCTTCCTGGAAACCTTTGATGTCAGGAGCCGTCAGCCTGGCTTTATCAGCGTCAATGCCCAGTTTCTCCCAATCTATCTGCAGTTTTATATCACTGTCTTTTTTTGCCCAACTGGCAATGGCAATCATTACTTTGCCATCTTTCACAAACGAGGTTGCCAGAATGTCATTGCGTCCTGTCTTCACTGGATTGTAGGATACCCAATAGCCCATCATGCGGCTGTCTTTTATGCCGAATGCATCCCACACCTTCCAGAGTTGTGAGGGGACGGATTCCATCGGTTCGCGTGCGGTCATCCCGTACAGCATGCCCCGGTAAGGATTGCCGCCATCCTGCAACATTTCGCTCATCATGCCGAAGGGGATACCCGATACGTCTGTCAGCCAGTATTCCGGTGACTTTTCGTATTTAAAGTATTCTCCAAACCAAAGGCGGTCCAGGTAAGGCATGTGTTCCATGTAAAGGAATATGCTGTTGATGTAACCGTCGGCCGGATTGAACTGATTGGCTGAATGGACATCGATGCGCGGATCGGGACGGTTACTTTCCAGTACCCGGCGGATGCGTTTCATCGTGTTACGATCGAAAGCCAAGTCATCGATATAGACTCCGTCGATGCCGACATTTTTTGTCAGCCAGTTCAGTCCTTCCACATAGAAGTTGTGCCAGCGTGAAATGCCGGTGTTCACGATTGCCGCATCCTTGTAAGCATCTACAAACCAGGCTCCGATGTAGTCGCCGTCCAGATGTTCCTGTAGCCAGGCATAGCCTCCTCCCTTGCCCGGTGAGAAGATTTCGTGTCCAAGGCTCTTCAGGGCAAACAGCTCCGGTGCATGGTTCGTCAGTTCGCGTACCGTATAGTATATTTTCACTTTATATCCTTTGGCATGCGATTCGTCTACGTACTGCTTCATGAAGGCAGGGCGGAAGAAAGGATAGTTGATATGCGGATTCACCGCATTGCCGTGATGCAGGTTGATAACGTTTGCTCCTGTTTCTCCCACAACGTCTACAGCCTGGTAGGCGTGTGCGTCGCCCTCTTTCAGTTTCTCGGCAGGCTGGTATCCGTGGTAGTAGTGGTCGGTCCATTGCTTCATCGTGTCGATGGGCTTGAAGGGAGTTACCAGTACCAAGAAGTCGAAGTTCAGCTCTTCGCCCTTTTGGAGGGTACGGCTGCCACTGTATGTCTTGATGTCTACCTGGTTTCCTTTCTCTTTATAGCTGATGCCGCCTTTACCGTCGTTAAACCAGGATGGAGGCATGTTCAACGGTTGCATTTTGTAGAAGTTTGTGTTTAGTGGACGGCGATAGTTCTCTGCACGGAACAGGCATTGCATGCCGGCGTTTACATCGCCAAACCAGAAACCTTCCTGATTCCGCTCCACATTCCATTTCCATTGGTCGCTTTTCGGGCGCAGTGAGCCTTCATAACCCATTCCCAAACGATATTTGGCCGTTGTTGCCGGCATGGAAGTTAACAGGGCTATATCGTCTACCGATGTATTTTCGGCAGCCTTTACTTTGATCTGATAATTCATGAAACCATCGAATTCCATACTTGCAAGTACTGTTATGTCCAGTGCCCCTGCTTTTCCGGTAGCGGTCCAGCTTACCGTTCCGTCTTCCTTCTTGCCGAACTTTAGCGGTGAAGTGATGGTGACGGGCAGTGGCTTTCCATTCTGGCGAATGACAAATTCCATCGGTTGTGACAGAATGTCTTTGGGTTCTTTGCCTATGGAAGTCATCTCTTCGGTGAAGTAACTCTGGATGGAAGCCGGCAGTCCCAGTTCGCCGGCAGTGACGCTGCGTCCCAGCACGCTGATTGTACGGTCTGCCACCTTTATCGGAATGAATGGCTTCACCGGCCGGTTATTGACTGCATACTGTGAATTCAGCCAGCGCAAACGTGACAAACGCCACAAGTCTCCGTCTCCTTTGTCTACCAGTACGTTGTCCGACAGGTTAATGGCTATGTTCACTTCCTGTGAAGCACCGCTCAGGTCGCTCACGGTGACCGTGCCCCGGTAGATCCCTCTGCCGGCATGTTCCGGCATCTGGATGCCGATCCATAAAGGTTGTACACGGCCTTTGCCGACGTTTACCTCCGGATGTATCGGGCGTCCCAGCCAGTCGGTTCCTTCTGTGTTGAAACACGTAAGAGCTGATGCAGGTATACTTCCGTTCTTTCCTTTCAGGTCGGTAAAGGTTACTTTGACTCCGTTCACCGGATTCTTGAATGCCCACAGTCCCAGTTGCAGCACATAGTATTCGTTCAGATCCGCTTCACCGAAAAACTCGCCTGTGGCTCCTTGCGTCACCTGGCGGTATGACAGATCATCGAACATGCGGATGGGATATTTACGGTCTTCGGGCAACAGCAGGAAAGGCTTGTTGCTGTTAGCATCGATCAATGCCTGCTTCTCCTGTGCTGTGGCGATGATTTCCATCGGATAGAAGCTGTTGAAACTGCCCAGCGATTCGAAACGTACCAGCTTGGCTTGTACCGCCTTTCCGGCCGGAGTGGCTTTACAGGTTGCTTTCCATTGCGGATCCGCCTTATCCGGTTGCTGAGGATAGTTTACTTTCGGATAGGGCCCTCCCGAGGTGTGGTAGGGGAGGTAGTACACATAATAATCTCCGGCATTTCCGCTTGCGTCAAATCGGATGCGTCCGTATTCACGGTTGATTTCCACCGGAAGTACATTGTCTACCGCTTTGCCGGTAGATGCATTGATCACAATAATCCCTTTTTGTTCGGGATTGGCGTCACGTCTGCGCCAGGGGATATAAGCTTCCGCTACGGAGGCGGGAGTGTTCACGGAAACAATGGCGCGATGGTTACCCAGTGTGTCGGGTGTCCAGTAGTTTTCGCCGTAAAACGAGGCTTCGGGGACGAAGTCTTGAGTCGCTGCCGGAAGGGTTAACAAAGCTGACAGTGCCCATAAAAAGAGTTTCTTCATAATGTTTATCTAATAACTATGTGCAAATTTACAAAGAATCATTTATGGATTTGGCAGATCGGCCGTTTTTTTATTATAAACCGTTTCTGCCCAAAAGCCTGTGTGGTAATCGGGTATGCGATTAGCGATGTTTCGCTCCGATTATCAGGAAGAATCTTTTTGTGGGAAAAATATTTTTTATATTATCTTTGCGCCCTCAAAATGAATAAACCCTACACTATGAACAGAAAGCAAATTCTGTGTATCTCGCTTCTGGCATTCTCGCTGTGTGCCTGTCAGGATGATGATACAGCCGATATTCTCGATGCTTTTGGCACTCCGCCTGCTTTGACGAAGATGACGGCACAAGAGTTTCTCGATCAGGGAGAACAGATGTTTGAAGATGGCGAAAGCGTGGACGAGATTGTTTCCGCCGATCGTGCCTTCTATGTGAATAACCCCTTTAATGTTTCGATGGCGGATGGAAAGCTCCGGCTGTTCAACGGCATGGCGCACGATTTCAAGGAAGTCTCCCTTTGGCTGACGATGCCCCATTTGCGTGACACCATCCAATTGATGCAATTTGAGGAAGTCCCCGGTTTTTATAACATCAAACTTGATTCTCCATTGAAAATGGGAGAGGTCGTCTATGCTTCGAAGAGTGGAAAGCCTGTCCGTGTGAATAATCTGGCACTACTGTCGCCCGACCAGTATGAATTGCTGCTTTCGTGCAACGACTCCGTATTCGATATGCTGAAGACCATCAAGATGAAAACCCGTATCCAGATGGGAAAGTACGGCAGTGGAAACTGGGGAGTCATGACAGCAAATGCAGCCCGCTACTATGCCACATCGGCGGTGAATATGGCTGTCATGTTCAGTTCCGAAATTTTTCGTGATTCATTGATGAACTACAAAGGTAGCATTCACAATGATGCAGGAAAGGAGATCGACCGTGAAGGGTTACTGAATTCAATTCTCAATAAACAAAGTCTTGTGTTCGGAGTGGTTACCGGTTCCGGTATCGCCGGGCTCGGTGGAGGAAATGCTTTGGGATTGCGTGAAGAATATCTGGCCGGATTCTTCTACCAGAACCGGGTGGCAATCGATTGCAACTGGGTGCTTCATGTCTGGATTCACGAGCTAGGGCACTGTCTGGGCTATGGTCATTCTAGCAGCCTGTGTTACGGGTCGGTGCCCGATGAAATAGTACCGAAAGTGTATCGCTACATGATGAAGCACCGCATGCTGCCTTATATCATCAATCCCTTTAAGAGTTACAATGATTATAATCCCGGCATCAATGATGCCGACAATCCCGACATAGAGCTATGATGAAGAGACATAATATACTGACGGTACTGGCAGTCCTGCTGCTCACCTTTGCCGCATGCGATAAAAATAGTGACCCCGGATTCAGTTTCACGACTGACTCCATCCTTACATTGACTTTCGATAAAGAGCTGGATGCCGCCTTTGTCGGAGTGGGGACCCAAAATTACAATCCGGTGGGAATGCGGCGTTCGGGCGATACTCTTTTCATTGCCAACCGTGCCGAAGGTTCTGACGGTGTGTGGGTGGTATGCGCTTCGACCGGGGAGTTGCTTTATTCGCTGACCGGCTGGACCTACAACGGGAAAAACGAGAAGTTCGACAATCAGGTGATGGATGTGGCGGTCAGCAGCGATTACATCTTTGTGGTGAACCGTTCGTCCCGGATCGACCTGTTCCGACGGAACGATTATTCGTATGTGACCACCATCGGGCGTACCGGATGGCAGTCGAGTTCTCTGTTGCAATGCGAAGCGGCCGAAGTGGCTGGTGATAAATTGTTCATCCGTGACAAACAGAAGATTAAAGTGGTGCAGATTTCAGATTGTACGCCTGAAAATCGTTTTAAGGTTCCTGTCTTTGCTCAGAATACGGACAGTACGTCTTCTAATAACGGTTTTAATCTTGAGTCCGTTGCGCGGCATGAAGGCTTGATCTATGTGTCCGACTACGAAACCTCACGCATCCTGGTGATCGATCCCGCCACCGTGGCGGTCAAGGGAGAGCCGGTACGCTTTTTGCGCTCTTACCGCATGCCGAACAAACCGCTCAGTATGGGATTCTTTCAGAACGAAATGTATGTTGTCTGCGCAAATAACCGCATCGTGAGAGTAGACCTCCGTACCGGGAAAGAGCTCGGCTCTTATTCATCCTTTGCCGGAGGAGTGGGGCTGGGAACTCCCGGACGCCTCTTTTTCCATAATGATACATTCTATCTTGCAGGGCGCAATGCCAATGCTCCCCGGCTGATACAGGGGAAAGTTATGTTTGTTGAAATATCCGAGCTGGACTAAAAAAATGAATAATTACGATTCGCTGCAGATTATGCAGGTTTGTACACTCCTCTATATCCGGATGACGGTTTAAGAGAAGAAAACTTTCTGTGTCGTCTGTGGTGAGAAAACAATCAAGCATGAATTTGAAATTTTTATATCTGTTATTATTGATATCTGCCCTGTGTATATCCTGTTCCAAGGACGAAGAACCTTCGGATAAGGGCAGTACTTCTCCCCAAGAGCCGGTTTACACCACCTTTACAGATGCCGGCGAAGTGGTTGTTCCCGGAGTGCTTCCGGCCAATTTCACTCCCCGGTCCGTACGGGTCAAGGGGGACACTTTGTTTGTTGCCAATACCAATGCCGCCGACCGTTCCGTGCTATTGCTGAACCTGACGACAGGCGAACTGATCGGACGTATCGATTCATGGGTACGGAAAGGTGTCAAAGAGACCTTTAATGCCGAGATAGGCGACATGGCTGTTTCTGACCGTTATATCTTTGTGGGTATGTACAACTCCCGTATTAATATTTTTGACCGTCGCACCCTTCAGTTTGTCAATGCCATCGGGCGTTCAGACGGAAAGTGGGGAGACGATATTTATAGCATGACCCATTGCTACGGACTTCGTGAGTGTGGCGAGAGACTGATGGTGCGTGATAAAAATACCATTCGCGGCTATTGGATTTATGAAGCCGTTACCGAACCTGCGTTCCGGGTTCCCTGGATCGGAAAGGTGAAAGTGCCCGAAGGAGTCGGATATGACTATCAGGCCCGTATCCATGGTATGGCAGAGTATGACGGGCGTATGTATCTGACCGACTGGTACAACAAGAGTGTGCAAGTGTTCACTCCGTCGAAAATGGAGATCGTGTTCGGTGAAGAGACACATATCACTTCCGATGCCGTGTTTAAGTACGATGATATTCAACCGCTCGGACTGCTTGCCTACGGAGGCGAATTACTGATGTCGGTACAGAAGAGTGGGAAAATACAGCGTTATGATCCGGAGACAGGAGACCTGCTCGGAGTGCTGGCCGAGTTTCCGGGTAAGGAGATCGGGCGCATGGAGATAGCCCGGGGAATGCTTTACTACATTGACCTCAAAGCCGGGAAACTGATGAAGGCAAAAGGAGAATAAAGAACGACGAGAGTGTGTCATGACTCACCACAGAGTAATCTGTGGTGAATACGAGTTTCGACACACCCTCGTTCTTTCATCTGCATGTCCTATCCGAAGCAGAAGTAATACTCAGAACCGTCGCTGACATAAAAAGAATCTGCTTTCTTTTCGATAAAAAGAACTGTTCTCTTTTGCCAACCATCCGACAGCAAGCATTACATCGTCTATATTCAGGCAGGTCAAGCTGCAAAGTTCTTTCACAGAGACTTTTCTTGCATGTATAAGTATTCGTCATACTTTTCTGGAGTTTTCTCCGATTTTCACTTTTTCCATATTACTATTTATAGCCTATTTAAATCAAATTTGGTGGTAAATTCTTTATCTCCAAGTTGATAATTGTCCTTTTTGCTTGCTTTGATAAGAAAAAACAGACACCGGCTGAATAAGATAACTCAAGTTTAGGAAGTGAATTTACGCCGTCTGAACCGGTATCTTCATCCTTATATCTTTCTTCAATTAACATTGTTAACGCATTTTACAGGTTGTCAGGTTCTTGTGCGCAAATAACAAGTCTTTTGCATTTAAAGAACTTCTTATTTATATCCAAAGAACAAGCTTTAACTCTGTGTTAAAACAAAGCTTTTGAAGACAGAAATCTTACTTTTTAAAGATGTTGATTTTCAGATAGTTTAGCCTAAGATTCGCTTCTTCACCTCACGAATGGACACTTCGGGCGAAAGCCGGGATACTTGCTTTTTTGTCAACTATAAACGAGGGCTTGCACTTCCGAAAACTGAATTAGATTCCATGAGTAAAAGAAAACTTACCACCAAACTTGACGAAGAACCTGTTTTCTAAAGTAGGTGTCGTCTCGCGCGTAAGGAGAAATTTTTTTGTGTAAATGATAGGAGGCTAGGGTACTTACCTATTGGACTACAAACAGATACGTAATATAAAGTAGATGGAAGAAAAGGGGAGGGTTGTTTCAAAAAACGTTCGTTTATAAACACAAAGGTAAGGCACATTTTTATAACAACAAAATATTTTTATAAATAAATTGAGTTTTTCTTTCTTTATCTATTTTAGTATACTGATTGTAAGAGCATTATATACATGAAATAAAATCTTTATATATGTGTTTTTTCTATAAGAACATGATTTTTAGAAAAGGTCGAAAAAAGGTGTTCCAAAAGACGAACGTTTTTTGAAACAATTTCATTCGTTTTACCACTAAAAATAGTTTCGGAAATTCTTACGGTTTGAATGGGAAAAGATGTCTCGTCCAAACCGCGTAGCGCACCCGAAAGTAACCTCTCGACTTTTAATATCCACTAATAAATGTCTGAACAACAGGAGTATTGGTTTGCCGCTCGGACAAAGAAGGATCAGGAGTTTTCTGTTCGCAATGCTTTAGAAAAGCTTGGAATAGAATACTTTCTTCCAACACAATTTGTCATCCGTCAACTGAAATATCGTCGTCGTAGGGTAGAAGTTCCTGTTATCAAGAATCTTATTTTTGTCCGGACCACGAAAGACCGTGCTTGGTCTATCACGAAGGATGATCATGTTCCTCTTTATTATATGAAGGATCTCTATACCCATACTTTGTTGATCGTTCCCAATAAACAGATGGAAGATTTCAAGTTTGTGATGGATTTAGCTCCGGAAAATGTAACTTTTGATGATCTTCCCCTTACTGTTGGTACAAAAGTGCAGGTCGTCAAAGGAGAGTTTTGTGGCATTGAGGGCGAATTGTCCAGCCTTGCCAACCGTACTTACGTAGTGATTCGTATCCACGGAGTTCTTTCTGCCAGCGTCAAAGTACCTAAAAGTTACCTTCGTATTCTTTCAGCGTAATTCGTAATTTCAAAATTATATGAATCAAGTCCAAAATCTGCAACACATTGCCCGTGAGTTGCTTTATTTGGGTATGGATGGTTCTCCCATCTATACCGATCATTTCCGTCAACTGAACACCGAAGTTTTTCGCTTGTCCGAAGCCCTTTTCTCTATGAAAGGTGCCACATCCGAGGAAGAAGCAGCGATTTGTCTGTCCCTGTTAATGGGCTATAATGCTACCATTTACAATGATGGCGACAAAGAATCTAAGATACAAAGCATTTTAGATCGCTCTTTTGCCGTATTGGACCATCTTCCCGCTTCTCTATTGAAATGCCAATTGCTGACTTATTGCTATGGCGAGGTATTCGAGGAGGATTTAGCACAAGAAGCACATCAAATAATGGATAGCTGGAAAAATAGGGCACTTTCAGAAGAAGAATTGGAAGTGATGGAGACATTGCAGACAATGGAAGATAATCGGTATCCGTGTAGTGAGGTAGAAGATTGATTGTATGCATTTTTGAAGAATAATATAAATATGCTTAATGTAGATAATTTTATCGGCGATCATATCACTTTTCGTCGTTCCAGCATGTTTGCTCCCGATATTGCAGCAAACAGTGATCGTCTTCGCCAAGAGGTTGAAGGTAAGAGTTTATTAGTGATTGGTGGTGCGGGTTCCATCGGTTCTTCCTATATAAAAGCCATTCTTCCTTTTAAGCCTTCCAAACTTGTTGTGATCGATTTAAACGAAAATGGATTGGCCGAACTCACCCGCGATTTGCGTTCCACTTACGGTCTGTATATTCCGGACGAGTATCGTACTTATACATTGAATTTTGCAGATCCCATCTTCGAGCGTATGTTCCGTAAGGAGCAGGGTTTTGATATTGTAGCCAACTTTTCGGCACACAAGCATGTACGGAGTGAGAAAGATGAATATTCGGTACAGGCTCTGATTGAAAATAATGTAATAAAAGCCAAAAAACTGCTTGATCTGTTATCGGAATTTCCTCCCCATCATTTCTTTTGTGTTTCTACGGATAAGGCTGCCAATCCTGTGAATATAATGGGTGCCAGTAAACGTATCATGGAAGATATGATAATGGCTTACTCCTCTAAATTTAAAGTCACTACTGCCCGTTTTGCCAATGTCGCCTTTTCCAATGGCTCCCTATTGGCCGGTTTTATTGACCGTATCATGAAGAAACAGCCTCTGGCTGCCCCCAATGACGTGAAACGTTATTTCGTTTCACCTGAAGAAAGCGGCCAGATCTGTATGCTTGCCTGTATTCTTGGGAATAACGGAGAGATTTTCTTTCCAAAGCTGGGTGAGGAAAAGATGATCACTTTTTCTTCTATCTGTGACCGTTTCCTCCGCACTCTGGGCTATGAAAAGAAAGAGTGTGCTACAGATGAAGAAGCCAGAAGATATGCTGCCGAAATGGCGGATGACAGCAAGATATATCCTGTTGTTTATTTTAAAAGTGATACCACGGGTGAGAAAGGCTATGAAGAGTTCTATGTGCCCGGTGAGCGGTTGAACCTGGAACGTTTTTCTTCTTTGGGCGTGATTGAGGATGTCAGTAAACGTCCTTTGTCTGAATTGGATTCCTTCTTTGATGAACTGGAGTCTCTCTTTGCCTTTCCGGACTGTCATAAGTCTGATATCGTGACTGCGCTTAAAAGATTCCTTCCCAATTTCGAACACGTGGAGAAAGGAAAGAATCTGGATCAGAAAATGTAATGTTTACAAGTATGTATAATAATATAACTACTTTCATCCATAACTTGTTTGGTACGGATGAATTTGTCCCGTTGCACGCTCCTTTATTTATCGGTAACGAAAAAAAATACCTTGCAGAATGCATTGATACTACTTTTGTTTCGAGTGTGGGCAAATTTGTCGATCGCTTTGAGGAGCTTGTTGCTTGCTATACGGGTTCAAAAAGAGCTGTTGTCTGTGTAAGTGGTACTAATGCATTGCACATGGGTATGCTTCTTGTCGGTGTCGAGCGTGATGATGAAGTTTTAACTCAGGCTCTTACTTTTATCGCTACCTGTAACGCCATCAGTTATATTGGTGCACATCCTGTATTTCTTGATGTGGATAGAGATACTTTGGGGCTTTCTCCTCTTGCTGTAAAAAGATGGTTGTCTGGGCATGCGGAAGTAAGGAATGGGCAGTGTTATAATAAGAAGACGGGACGCCGTATCAAGGCTTGTGTTCCTATGCATACATTCGGGCATCCTATGAAGATTGACGAATTGTCGGTAGTGTGCAACGAATATCATATAGAACTTGTCGAGGATGCGGCCGAAAGTATCGGTAGTTTCTATAAAGGCCGTCATACGGGTACTTTCGGAAGAGTGGGAGCCATCAGTTTTAATGGTAATAAAACGATCACCACCGGTGGTGGGGGTATGTTGCTTTTCCAGGACGAAGAGTTGGGCAAGTTTGCCAAACATTTGACAACCCAAGCCAAAGTTCCGCACCGTTGGGCCTTTGTTCATGATCATATTGGCTACAATTACCGTATGCCTAATATCAACGCCGCATTGGGTTGTGCCCAAATGGAGAATCTTGACAGGTACGTTTCCAATAAACGTGAGACAGCAGAACGGTATCGTGAGTTCTTTTCTCATATTCCTGATGTTGAGTTTGTTGTTGAGCCTGCGAACAGCCGTTCTAACTATTGGTTGAACGCTGTACTTTTGAAAGACCGCCGGGCCCAACAGTCTTTCCTTGAATATACGAACGATCATGGTGTAATGACCCGCCCCGTTTGGGAATTGATGAACAGACTTGAGATGTTTCGTGGATGTGAGACGGATGGTTTGGAAAATACTGTGTGGTTGGAAGAAAGAATTGTGAATATACCAAGTAGTGTAAGATTATAAAAAATATGGAAGAGAAGATTTTAATTATTATCAATGAGATAAGGAAAGCTAAAAATTTGTCAGAATTGAGTGTTATTAACTTAAGTGATACTTTAAGAGATGATATTGGATTTACTTCATTTGATTTGGCAGAACTTACCGTTCGAATAGAGGATGAATTTGATATTGATATTTTCGAGGATGGGTTAGTAAATACTGTTGGTGAAATAATTGAGAAGTTACGTTAATATGGGACTGTTTTTAGTAGATCAACATAAATCATATACTTATGAAGATCTGTTGCAACGGATAAATGCAACAAAGTCATACATTCCACTGATGCAGACGAATAATTTATATGATTTCTTTTTGAATATGATCTTATCTTTGATTTCCGATCAGCCTCTAATTCTTTTAGACTCAGATACTAAAATGAATGAATTAGAAGGAATAGAAAATACAGATATAAATGAGCCTAAGAATATTCTTTTTGATGATAAAGCAGATATAGATGATCTGATAAATAGTGTTTTAACCTCAAAATCAGAAATAACTATATTTACATCTGGTACTACAGGGCAGCCTAAAAAAGTAGTACATACTATTGGGACGTTGACTCGTTCGACAAGAATTTCGTTTAAATATCATTCTCAAATATGGGCTTTTGCTTTTAACCCGACTCATATGGCTGGTTTGCAAGTCTTTTTTCAGGCTTTTGCAAATAAAAATGCTTTAATAAATGTTTTTAATAAAAATCGAGTTGAAGTATATGAATTGCTTTCGGAATACCATGTAACTCATATTTCTGCTACTCCCACCTTTTATCGTTTATTGTTACCAGTAGAGAAATCTTATCCTGAAGTGTGTAGAGTGACTTTAGGAGGGGAGAAATCTAATACTAAACTTTATGAATCAATGCTTTTGATATTTCCGAATGCTCGAATAAATAATATATATGCTTCAACTGAAGCTGGTTCTTTGTTTGCAGCAAAAGGAGATTTATTTCAGATTCCAGTCGAATTGAAGGATAAAATTAAAGTTGAGGATGAAGAATTATTAATTCATAATTCTCTTTTGGGTAAATCTGATAGCTTTTCATGTGTGGGAGATTATTATCATTCTGGTGATTTAATAGAATGGATGGACTCTGATAAAGGATTATTTCGTTTTAAAAGTCGTAAGAATGAACTGATAAATGTTGGTGGGTATAAAATAAATCCTGGAGAGGTTGAGAGCGTCATAATGCAATTTGATGGTGTTCAACAGGCTTTTGTTTATGGCAAACCAAATTCTGTTTTAGGTAATATTCTTTGCGCTGAAATAAAGATTGAGGAGGGATGTAGTTTGTCTGAATTGGATATTCGTCACTGGTTGGCTGATAAGTTACAAGAGTTTAAAATTCCACGTAAAATAAAATTTGTGGAGAATATAGCATTAACAAGAACAGGAAAATTAAAACGAACATGAATATATTAGTTACAGGTTGTTCTCGTGGGGTGGGTCTCGAGATTTGTAGAGTTTTGTTAGAGGAAGGACATGTTGTTTATGGAGTTTCTCGTAGTTATTCGAATGAATTCCGAATACTTGAAGAAAAATATGAAAGTAAACTCTTTTTTAAAAGTGTTGATCTCTCAGATACGACCAATATTCACAAGATTATTTTTAAAGAGTTTCTTACTAACTCAGTCCTATTAGATGGTTATGTAAATAATGCAGCTGTAGCTTATGATGATATTATTACCAACTTACAAATAGATAAGTTAAGGGCAATGTATAACGTGAATGTATTCTCTCCGATGCTATTGACTAAATATGCAATTCGTAATATGTTATTACATCATACTCAAGGAAGTATAATACATATATCTTCTATAAGTGTTCATACAGGGTATAAAGGGTTATCTATGTATGCTTCTAGTAAAGGGGCATTAGAAGCATTTTCCAAAGATACTGCTAGAGAATGGGGACAGTTAGGTATTCGTTCTAATGTGGTAGTACCTGGTTTTATGGAAACGGCGATGAGTTCTTCTTTAACAGAAGAACAGAAAGACCGTATTTACAAAAGGACTTCTTTAAAACAGGCTACTGATGTACGTTCTGTGGCAGAAACTGTCGCTTTTCTATTATCAAAGAAAGCTTGCTCTATTACAGGACAAAATATATTTGTTGATAACGGTACTATTTAGTAATGAAACCTACTCTTTTTATTGTTGGTGGTAGTAGTACTGCCTTGGAAATCCGAGAAACTGTAGATCAGTTTTTTAAGGATAAATATTTTGCTGTTTATAACGTTATATCAGATGAAGAACCTCCTATTTTACAAACTTATATTAGAGACTCGTCTTTATTAGATAGATTATCTACAATTGAGGTTTCTCATTATATTATAGGATTTACCAACAGAACTTTACGCTTACGGTTTGTTGATCTTTTTGGTGGATTTAACAGTGTACTTGATAATGTCATTCATCCATCTTCTTATATTTCTCCTTCAGCTATATTAGGTAAGGGTAATTATTTGGCTGCTAATGCTGTTATTTCTTCCAATGCTCTTATTGGAAATTCAAATCTGATTAATTACAATGTGACTATTGGGCATGATGTCGTTGTTGGTTCTGATTGTTTCTTTAATCCGGGAGCCAGAATTAGTGGTAATGTAAAAATTGGGAATGGATGTTTATTTGGTGCAAATTCTTTTGTATTTCAAGGACTTGAAATAAAAGATGATTGTCAGATTGATGCATTATGTTACATTGATAGAGTAATAGAAGCAAATAGTATGTGTACAAGTAATGGAGGGAGCTTAAGAGTATATAGGAAACGGTATTAATAGATACTAAAGAAATGGATTACCAACAGTTGATTGTGGATATAAATGTTTCCATATTGCATACATTGGAGCAAATGGATAAATGTAATAGGAAGCTTTTATTAGTGTTTTCAGAAGGAGAATATTTCGGTTTGGTTAGTATTGGGGATATTCAACGTGCTATAATTGGTAATAAATCCTTGGATACGCCTATTAAGAATATTTTACGAGATAGAATTATTACTGCTGACGACACTTTAAGCCTTGATGAAATCAGAACTTTAATGATGTCTTATAGAATGGAGTTTATTCCAATTCTGAATACCGAGAGGAAGCTTGTTAAAGTTTTAATGTGGAGTGAGCTTTTCCCCAATGAAGATAATGCTCCAATAGATCAGTTTGATCTTCCAATAGTAATTATGGCAGGTGGGCAGGGAACACGTTTAAAACCGTTAACAAATATTATTCCTAAGCCATTAATCCCTATTGGAGAAAAAACTTTTATGGAGGATATCATGGATCGTTTTGTTAAATGTGGAAGTAATAACTTTTATGTTTCTGTAAATTATAAAGCAGATGTCATCAAACATTATTTTTCTACTCTTAGAGATTCGTCATATCGAATAAACTATTTTCAAGAGAATGTTCCTTTGGGAACTGCTGGTAGTTTAACATTAATGAGAGATAAAATACACACTACCTTTTTTGTGTCCAATTGTGATATTATAATTAATGAAGATTACAGTCAGATACTGAAATATCACAAAGAAAATAAAAATGAATTGACAGTTGTTGCGGCTCTTAAAAATTATCCAATAGCTTATGGCGTTCTTTATACTAAGGAAAATGGTCTGCTAGATTCAATCGTAGAAAAACCTGACTTGACTTTTAAGATAAATACGGGACTGTATATTCTTGAACCCAATTTATTGGATGAAATTCCAGAAGGGCAATTTTATCATATAACTTCTCTAATAGATAAGCTAAGAAAAGAAAATAGAAGAATAGGGGTTTTTCCTGTTAGTGAAAAATCTTGGATTGATGTAGGTAATTGGAATGAGTATTTCTCAATTATTAATAAATAGTCGATTATTATAGGCATGAAGGTTCTAATAATTGGAAATAGAAGTCATCAGTTTATATACAATTATGTGAAGACTCTAAAAAAAGTTTATCTTAATTCAGATTTAGAAATTGATATTCTTTCTCAAGATAGTTCAGATCTCTCTTTTCCTTCTGATAAGTTTTATAATAATATTTATGCTTTAATAGTACCTTCTTTTTTTAAAAAAAATCGTTTCTTAAAAGTTCTTTATCAACATATATTGTTTCGTAAATATATTAAAAGACTTGATTGTTATGATGTAGTTCATATTCATTATGTTGAGAATATAATAGTACGAGATATTAGGTTCTTTTCGAAATATATCCGTGGAAAGTTAATTGTTTCAATATGGGGAAGTGATTTTTTACGTGCATCGGAAGATAGGAAAAAAAATATGACTGTACTATTTAATAGAGCAGATCATATAACTATTGCATCGGATAAAGTTATAGAAGAATTTAAAACTTGTTATCAAAAGAGTTCTTTTCTTTCCAAGATAGTTTTATGTCGTTTTGGGTTGGAACCTTTAGAAAGTTTGATTTCGATTTTAAGGAGTGGTGCAAATGCAAGAATTAGTAAATCTAAAATAGGATTATGTGCAGACAAAATAGTAATAACTATTGGATATAATGCCAGTAGGTTACAACATCATATTGATATTATAGAGAATATAGAACGATCTCCTTTGCTGTCTCCCTTTCATGATAAGGTAGAATTTCTTTTACCTGTAACCTATCCCGAAGATGCCGAATATATTGGTATAATAAAAAAAACAGTTCTTAATTCGAAGTTTCATTATAATGTAATTGAACAATTTTTGTCTGATGAAGATATTGCACATTTAAGAGTTGCATCTGATATTTTTATTCAGCTACAACCTACAGATATGCTTTCTGGATCGATGTTAGAACATTTAAGTGCCCAGAATATAGTTATAACAGGTTCGTGGTTACCTTATGATTGTTTAGATCAGTGGGGCGTTTTTTATAGGAAAATAGATTGTTCGGAATTAATATCAAATGAATTATATGATGTTTTGAATAAGTTTGTTTCTTATAAAACACTCACTTGTAAAAATTCGGAAATAATAATAGATAAGTTTAGATGGAATAATGTAATTCAGGATTGGCTGGATTTGTACATAAACAGATATGATAATAAATAAATTTTTTAAGAAGGTTTATCATTTAATTTATCCTCCTAGAGTTAGATTTAAACATGGCCAACGTTTTTACAGTAACTCTTTAATTGATACATTATTTCCAGAACTAGTGGAAATAGGTGATGATTTTATTTCTGCGCCAGGATCTATTATATTGGCACATGATGCTAGTACTCTTTGGCATACAGGTAAATATCGGGTACAGAAGACTAAAATTGGAAATCGTGTTTTTTTAGGAGCTAATAGTATTATTTTACCAGGAGTTGTAGTAGGTGATGATGTGATAATAGGCTCAGGAAGTGTTGTCACTAAAGACATAGCTTCTAATTCTGTTGTAGCAGGAAATCCTGCAAGAGTCGTTTCTACTATAAGTGAATATATTGATAAATGTGAGCAACGTAAAATTCTTTATACTCCTGATGAGAAATTTATTGATTTAATTACTAGAGGTGAAATAATTACTGAGGAACGACAAAATGAATTGAGGGACACTATTTATACTCAACTGAAATGAAGAGAATGTGTTTGTCACTTATAGGTGATATCTGTTTTCCCGAAGAATTTAAACAGATTTTTACTCTAGACGGAAAGTTTCTAATTACAAGGAGTTTAGGATCTGATTGGTGTTTTGAGATGAGTGGGGAAAGTATGTTTTATGCATTATGTGAGATAGAGAAATCCCAAAAAGAATCCCTTTTTGATTATAAATTAAGCATAATAGAAGCCATTGATAGACGTATAATTTGGGGTAATGGAAAACTATTGCATCGTAGCTTTACAGGAGATTATGATATACAATTTCGTTCGACAAATTCTGCATTGAGAACGCTGTTATATGCTTGTGAAGATGGATTTGATACAGATAAAAATATCAGAATCATAGCGAATGAACAATTTAAATACTTTTTTGAATGGAAAGAAGGTATTTGGTTTTGTCATGATTCAAGTGAGTATGGTGGAAAAACCCCCTTTTCGCATATTAGATCAAAAGTGGCAGGTAAGAGTTGGAGGAATACTTTAACCTTGAATACTCATATCGACTCTTTGAATACACTTCTATTACTAAAATTCTATAGGAAAGAATATCTTCTTAACTTTGATTTAGACTATTGGATAAACAAAGGTCTTATTTCCATAAATCAACTTTTAGGATTAACTAATAAAGGAAAAATAATGAATAAATTACAGGAAATAGATAATTATTGTTTGAATTTATTTTTGAAAGAACAACATAATTCTTTTTGGATTGATTGCGTATATGAGAAAATTGTTCATCCTATAATTTTTAAATTTGTGTTTCCTACTGTCTTTTTTAATAATGGATTTATTTCTAGGGATTTATCTGTTTTAAATAGGCATATAGATTATCAATTAGTTAATATTGTTGATTTTGCTCGATTGCTGAGTCTCTACAAAAAAAATAGGGAAACAGAGATACTAACTGCAAGTATTTTAAACTATAATGAAATAGAGGATAGATTAGAACGAGCTATTGAATTTGTTGAAAGTAACAAATACCTGTTGAATTATATTCAATCTAGTGATTTACAAAGAGCTTGGTATGCAGAGATGTATTATGCAATGTCAAATATAAATTCTAAGTATATAAAAATAGCACAGAATCTTTATTCTGATCAGTTATATTGTTCTGAGAGCCCTTTTTATAAATTGGATTTTTTGAATGAAAAGAATTAATTCAGATTTTATTTCAGGTTTTATCAAGAGAGGAGGTTTTTCTGTCTTTTTCTCTACAGCTTTGGTAAAGATAAGTGCGGCACTACTTTCTATTATCGTCGTGCAATTACTTACTAAAGAGGACTACGGAATATTATCTTACGTATTGTCTATATATGCTATAGCAATCGTTATTGCAGGATTTGGAGGAAATTATTCGTTGTTAAGATTTGGTTCAATTGTAAACTCATTCTTGAAAAAAAAACAGTATTATTATTATACCCAAAGGATCGGAATCAAGTATACTTCGGTTGTTGTTGCTATTATAGTAGTTTATTCTTGCTTTCTACCTGAAGGAATGAAGAATGCGCAACCTCTAGTTATTTATATGTGTCTAGGATTGTATAGCTTTTATATGTTAGAAACAATGCGTAGTTATTTCCGAATTGTAAATTTAAATAGAACGTATTCTAAACTAAACGTGTACAATTCTGTTATATTATTATTACTGACGGTTTGTTTGACATTATTTTTTAAGAACTATGGCTATATCACTGCTCTTATATTAGCACCATTATTGACTTTCTTTTTATTTAGGAAAAAAATATCTTATATACAATTTAGTAATCAGATTGAAATATCTAAAAAAGAATATTGGGGATATGGAATACATACGAGTGTAAGTGCAATTGCTAACCAGATTATCTTTTCTATTGCTCCTTTACTTTTAGGTATATTGAATGAACCGGAACACAGTATAGCAAGTTTTAGGGTTGCCACTATAATACCTTTTAATCTTTTAACTCTACCTGGAATTTTGATGATCTCTGATTTTAGCTATTTATCTAGGAACTATATGGATAGTAATTGTTTAAAGCGATATTATTATAACTATCTGAAAGTGGTAATTCCTATTTCATTTGTAGTCTTTTTATTATTGATTATATATGGGGATTTTGTGGTAGAGAATCTATTTGGGGCACAATATAATGATTGTGTATATATGTATAAGATGTTTATGGTTGCAACATTTGTTACATATATTTTTCGGAATCCATTAGGAAATATATTACTCGCTGTTGGAAAAGCAAAGTGGAATGGATATAATACTTATGCTTTTTGCTTTTTATATATTATTTTCTCACTTATATTTTATCAATATTGGGGTGCTATAGCAATTGTTTATGGTTTGTGCGCTACATTTATTTTGTCAGGTATAGTTTCTCTTTTTTTGTTTTATTACTATATAAAAGGTTTGCGGTAAAGGTCGATGTTTCCTTATTTTCTTATATATTTTTTCTTACTAATCTTTTGCTCTTTAGGAAGTGTCACTAAAAATCGATTTTTTCTAATTTGTGTATTTATTCTTTTTTCCATTTTCTCTGGGTTTAGGTATTATGTAGGAGTAGATTATGTTAATTATGTGAAAATATATAATCTTGAAGAAGGGTATGGAAGTCGAGAATTAGGATTTAACTTGATTCTAGATTTTTTGCGATACATCGGGGCTAGCTATCAATTCATGTTTTTTATAATGGCTGTTGTCATGCAAATACTGGTATATAATATTATTAAACGATATAATTACAGTGTTTGGATTTCAGTTTTTATTTATTATTGTATCTCTCCGTTTTATATTGCAACCTTTAATGGGATGAGGCAATACTTAGCAATCGCTGTTTTTATTGTTGCATTAAAGTATATTGAACAAAAAAAAATATTTAAGTATATCGTTTCTCTTTTGTTGGGAGGATTCTTCTTTCATGAATCGATTTTAGTTTTTATTCCTTTATATTATATATTAAATAAGACTATATCTATAAAAGGCAAATTACTTGCGTTTTTGTTGACTATTGCGGGTAGCTTGGCTATAGATAAACTTATTTCCTATACTCCATATATTGTGTATTTGACAAGAGATCGAGAAACTCATATAAGCTCATTCACTTATATTTTTGCGGGCATTTCAATCTTATTCATCATCTTTTGGAATAAGCTTAATTCTTTTAAAAGTAAGCTTATAATGGAGAATATGAATCTTTTTTGTTTTTTGTCATTATTAGTAGTGTTACTTCAATCTAATGGAGTACTTATTCAAATGACTCTCCGAATGAATAGTTATTTCTTCTTTGTGTATATCATATTGGTTCCAGCCGTTATATCATCTATAAAGAATGTCCATATGCGTATTGGTATGTATTTCAGCCTTCATTTAGTGCTGTTATTATACCTTGTCCGTACCATTTGTTTTAATGGGCATTTGTATGATTTGGTTCCTTATTCTATGAATTTCAACTTATTTAAATAAATATCATATTATGAAGATTGCTGTTATTGGCCTTGGATATGTAGGTCTGCCTTTGGCTCGCTTATTTTCAACAAAATATCAAACAATAGGTTTTGATATGAATCAGAAACGAGTAGAATCTTTAATGGGGGGGCATGATACTACTTTAGAAGTTACTGATGTTTTGTTACAAGCAGCTTTAGATAGTGGTTTTAAATGCACTTCTAACTTGGAAGATATACGTGATTGTAATTTTTATGTAATAGCTGTACCAACACCGGTCGATAGAAATAATCGCCCTGATTTAACACCGTTGATATCAGCTAGTGAAACTGTGGGAAAAGTAATTTCAAAGGGTGACATAGTTGTTTATGAATCGACTGTGTATCCGGGGGTTACTGAAGAAGAATGTTTACCTGTTGTAGAACGTGTGTCTGGATTAAAATTTAATCTCGATTTTTTTGCTGGCTATTCACCAGAAAGAATAAATCCAGGTGACAAAGAACATACTGTTGAAAAAATAAAGAAGGTGACATCCGGATCTACTCCAGAAATTGCTGACATAGTAGATAAAGTATATAATTCTGTTTTGATAAATGGAACACACAAAGCTCCTTCTATCAGAGTTGCTGAAGCATCTAAAATCATAGAGAACTCTCAACGTGATGTTAATATTGCATTTATGAATGAATTAGCGAAAATATTTAATGCAATGGATATTGATACCAATGATGTGATTGAGGCTGCTTCGTCAAAATGGAATTTTATAAAATTGAGACCAGGATTAGTTGGTGGACATTGTATTAGCGTTGATCCATATTATTTGATACAAAAAGCACAAGTGTATGGGGTCTTACCAAGAATAATGTCTTCAGCCCGGCGATTAAATGATGGTATGGGCGATTATGTTGCTAATCAAGTAATCAAGTTGATGAATAAAAAGGGAGTATTGGTGAAAGATTCTAATATATTGCTACTTGGTATTACTTTCAAAGAGAATTGCCCTGATATACGCAACACAAAAGTTGTTGATATATATTCAACTTTGTTAGAGTATACTAAAAATATTTCCGTTTATGATCCTTGGGCAAATGCAGAAAAAGTGTATGAAGAGTATGGCATTCGTATGATTGATAATGTTAATGAAAAAAAATACGATGCTATCATATTGGCGGTTGGACATAATGAGTTTAAAACAATTGATATAAAAGCACTTGGTAATGATATTTCTGTTGTTTTTGATGTAAAGTGTTTTTTAGATAGAGCAATTGTTGATGGACGACTGTAAGAATAATATGGTTTCTGGATTGGTTAGCGTTATTATTCCGACTTATAAACGTCCCAATATGTTGGGGCGAGCTATAGATAGTGTACTTGAGCAAAGCTATAGTAATATAGAGGTGATTGTTGTTGATGATAATTCTGATGGTGATAAATATCGCTTGGAAACAATCCAATATATGGAAAGGTATGCTGATGATCCTAGAGTTAAATATATAAAACATAAAATAAATCAGAGTGGATCTGCTGCTCGTAATACAGGAATTCAAAACTCTGTAGGAGAGTATATCGCTTTTCTTGATGATGATGATTATTTTTTTAAAGATCGAGTAAAGGAAGCCATACTTTTCTTGCGGAATTCAAATGTGGATTGTGGTGGTGCTTGCTGTAATTATGTAAAAAAATATAAGAAGAAGATATATAAAGTGAGTAAAAATGTAGGCTGCTTTGATTCATGTTATGAATTATTATCTGCACAGATTGATTATGCCGCAGGTTCTACTTTAATGATTAAAAGAGAAGTATTGAATAAGGTGGGGTTGTTTGATGTTTCTTTTAAGCGCCACCAAGATTGGGAATTCTTGATCCGTTTATTTAGATTTTATCACATAGAGATTCTTCCTTATGTGGGTGTAGTAATTTGTGCTGATGGAATAAGAAATACACCTCGTACTGATGTTTTGTTGGAAGTAAAAAAGAAATTGCTACAAACGTTTGTCACTGACATAGAAATGTTGGATGGGCAAAAGCAAGCTGATATCTATCGAGTACAATGGAAAGAAATTATATATAATTACTTAAAAGAGAAAAGATATGGTACAGCTATTTCTTTTGCTCAAAAAAATATTTCATGGACTTCTTTTGAAAAGAAGGATATACTTAATATTATATTGTCTTGTGTCGTGGGCGTTATCCCATCTTTTATGATTGTAGTGTATTCTATTTATGATTTGAAGTTTAATAGATTTAAAAAAGATATTATATAAATTATATCTATGCTATATGTTATTATGTCCTTGTATGCGAAAGATACTTTATTGAAAGTTCAAGAAGCGATAGAAAGTTTACTTAATCAGATATATACTCCTTTTTATTTATATGCAATTTGTGACGGTCCTATAAAGAGTGACGTAGCTTCCTATGTAGCTAATTTATCAACAAATCATGTCCATATTAGTACGAGAGAAAGGAATTTAGGCTTGGCTTATTCGTTGAATGAGTTGTTGAATACTGTTCTAAAAAAGGAGGATTGTACCTATATTGCTCGTATGGATGCTGATGATATTTCCATGCCGGAACGTTTTGTGAAGCAGATCGCATTTATGAATTCACATCCGGATATTGATTGCCTTGGTACCTGGGCAATAGAAATTGATGATGACGGAAAAGAATATTTTCGAAAAAAAATGCCGATAACTCATGAAGAATGTTTGGAACTGTTTAAAAAGCGGGATTGTATGATTCATCCTACTGTGATGTTTCGACGTTCATATTTTGAGAAAGCTGGTTTATATCCCGAAGACACCTACTTTGGAGAAGATACTATGATGTGGGCTAAAGGTTTTAAAAGTGGATGTAAATTTGCCAATGTACCCGAATATCTGTTTAAGTTTAGATTGGATTCAAACTTCTTTGAAAGAAGGCGGGGGTGGAAACATGCAAAATCTATTTATACTTTACGTCATCGTGTTAATAGAATGTTAGGGTTCGGATGGAAGGAAGATTGTTATGCATTGCTATATGCTATGGCCAAATTAATGCCTAAATCTATTCTTGACATAATCTATAAAACAGTACGTTGATTTTACTTTTCTTATAAAACATAAACTCATGAAAATACCTTTTTCACCACCTTATATTGACGAGGCGGTCATCAACGAAGTCGTTGATTCGTTACGTTCCGGTTGGATCACATCCGGTCCGAAAGTGAAGGCTTTGGAGGAAGAAATTAAATCTTTCTCAGGAGCAAAAGAAGTGCTTTGTGTCAATTCCTGGACATCAGGAGCTATTATGATGTTGCGTTGGCTGGGAGTGAAGGAGGGCGATGAAGTGATTGTTCCTGCCTATACTTATAGTGCAACGGCATTGGCAGTGCTCCATGCCGGAG